>JAGLBD010000073.1 GCA_018260425.1 Pseudogulbenkiania sp.
CCGCCCGGAAAAAAATTGCCAGCGCGCGGGGGAGTCCTGGCACCGTGCGTCACACGTGAGTGTTGGTTGCTTGCCAAGCTCGAACCAGAAGGCATCAAGGGGCAGTGACATGCCCATGCCACGCGCCTTGATGTAGGCCTCTTTGAGCGTCCAGTAGGTAAAGAATGCAAACCGGACACGGTCAGGGGAGATGCTTAGGATCGCCTCGGCCTCCGGTGGTGCGAAGAATGCCCTGGCGAGACTGACGGCATCTAGCTCCCGGGTAACATTCTCGATATCCACACCGATTTCGTACCCGGAGGCTATCGCGCACACCACCAGATCGTGCGTATGGGCAATGCTGAATCGAATGTGCCGCTGATCAACTGGCGCGGCAATATAGGGGCGGCCAAACGGGTTCGTCTCGAACGTCCACGTCGAAATCGGCACGTTCGCGTAGTAGGACAAGCGGCTTCTCAGCAGTGCGCGTGCGGCAACGAACTGATCGCGCGCATTATGCGCACCATAGCGCTGCGCGCGAGCCAGTTCGTTATCCGCCAACTGCTGCTCGTGAAATACCCTGGCCTCGTGAGTCAGCTCCGCCAAGGGCACGAGCCAGAGATCCACCTCTGTGTCTGCTGTCTTTGCCAGAACGGGGCTTAGTCCGCGCAAAGCTGCACTCTGGACAGACACACGACCGCGATAGCGCATAGCAGCCAGGACAGCAGCCAGAGGCCGGCAAATGCATGGACATAGCCGAACAGGCCGGCCAGCGGGGCAATCGCGCCAATGGCTATCGTGCTGCCCAGACTTTCGCAACACTGCATTGCCGTATAGTCGACACCAGGCCGGCGGGGCGAGGCCCAGTTCATGAACAGCGACCAGAGGGTCACATACATTGCACCTTCCAACAGGCTTTGCACCCCGAACCAGACAAAGGGAGCCCACACCGGGAAGTGGGACCAGACATTCAGCACGCTCGCACTGCCTTGCCCTAACGCAGCGAGCGCCAGTCCGACAAGCACCGCACGACGGCAGCCCAGCCTGCGTACCAGTGGCATACCCAGCAGCAGCGCCCCCGCCGCGGTCGCCAGCGTGTTGCTCAACTGCAAGGTGCCGATGCGTGCCACCCCGAAACCACTATCCAACAGCCAGGGCTGAACCAAGGTCGGCAGTGCCGAACTGGCGGTCTTGAAGCTGAGCGCCAGCAAGATAGCCCAGCCAATATCCTCCCGCTTCCAGATATCCCGCAATCTCGCCTTGTCGGGCGAAACCTCCCGGCCCCCCGTCTCTCCCCAGCTGCGGTGACTGGCCAACAGCAGGTAGATCGCCGCCATCACGGCCGCCAGCAACACCATGGAGATGACCCAGCCAAACCGGGCATACAGCAGCAGCACTCCACCGCCGCCGGCCAGCATGCCCAGCAAAAACCCTGCCACCTGAATGGCGTTGGCTATGCCGGCCCTGCGGCCTTGCAGCCGCACGACCGCGCAGGCATTGGTAACGATGTCCTGGGTGGCGCACAGCAGATTAAGCCAGACCAGCACCGCCAGCACACCGCCAAGCTGGGTGCGCGGAGACAGGAGTGCCAGACCGAGAAAGCCGGCAATGGTCAATGCCTGCAGCAGCAATGCGATACGGGCCATGCCCCAGCGCCGGCAGGCATTGTCGACCACGCCTGCCCAGAGAAACTTCAGCGCCCAGGGCAGGAAGGCCAGGCCCGCCATGCCGACCATTGCCAGATCGTGACCATTTTCCCGGATCAACGTGCCCATGGCGTTGAAGGCGAACCCGATCGGCAAGCCCTGAGCGATGTACATGGCCGCCAGGGCGAGATAAAGCGGCCGGTCAGCGACCGCCGCCTCCGTCTTGGTCGAAGCGACATTGGCAAGTGACGCTCTCATCAGAAATCCACTCCGACTTTGATGCCGTAACTGCGCGGCGCACCCACCACGACAGCGCCACTGGAAACCGCCCGGGTGTAATAGACGGCGTCACCCAGATTTTTGCCGTAGACACCGGCCCGCCAATGGCGGCCTCGCCAATTCAGGTGCGCATCGACCAGATTATGGGCAGGACTGACGACCTGACTGTTTGGATAAAGCGCGGATGAGGAGCTATGCGACAAGGACGTACCCAGCTCCCACTGTTCCGTTGGCTGCCAGGCCACGGCCAGTCGACCGGTGCGCTTGGGAGTGGTGGAGAAGAATTTCCCGCCGTAGTCAACGCCATTGACGTGGTAGTCGTCGTAACGGGCGTCGACCCACCCCGCCGAGGCGGATAGCTTGAGCGAGTTCAACGGACGCCAACTGCCGGTCAATTCAATGCCGCGGCTGTGCGCGCGTGGCACATTGGCCGTGATAGTCGCGCCATGGCTATCCGTCGTGACCGCCTGCATATCACGCAATTGGGTGGCGAAGCCTACCACGCCGACTTCCCAACCGTTATCGGCACCACGCCGTTTATACCCCAGCTCGAGATGATTGGCGGTGGCGGGCAGATAGGGCTGCTCGGCGGTGCCAGCGCTTCCGTACTTGTTGAAACCCGGTGATTCATAGCCGCGCGCCAGCGTCAGCCAGGCGGACTGTCCATCATTGGCCGTGTACTCCAAAGTCATTCTCGGCAATGCGACGCCATGGCTAATGTCGGACTTGGACGAGCTGGTACCGGAGGCCGGCGCATACAGGCCAGAGGTGATGCTGCTCCAGTTCATGCTTTGATTGTCATATTGCAATCGCAGCCCCGGTGCGACTCGCCAATGCGGCGCAAAACTCCAGCCCAACTCGCCGTACAGGGCATACTGGGCCGCACGAATATCGGCCTGAGAATGGCTGGAGAAATAGGGACTGCTGTCGAACAGATACGGCGCATCCTTCCCGCTTTGCGCAACAAAGGCGCCCAGAGTCCAATCCGTCTCGCCCTGTCCGCCATTCAAACGAACGTCGCCATTCCATTGCCAGCCCTTCAGGTCGAAGCCGGTGCGGGCCTGGAACAACGATTGCGGCAGCCAGTAATGCCAGTCGTGCTGGTTGGCCCCCACCGTAACGGACAAGCGGGTGCCGCTCTCCAGCTCACGTCGATACTCCAGCGAAGCCAGCGTAAAGGCCGTATCGTCCACGCCGCTCTCGTTCGCGTTCGACTCATGCCGGGCGGCAAGCTGCTCGGTGGCAAAATAGTCGTTGCCGCCACGGGAGTCACTGCGGAACAGGCTAAAGCGCCACTCCTCTCCGGCCGCCACTTCTCGCAGCAGTTTCAGATGGGCAAAGCGATTGCGCCACCCGGCAGTATTGCCTCCCGGCACGGTGGTGTTACGGGTCGACCCATCGCTGTTCTCTGCCCCGGCCGCCAGACGCAGGAAGGTGTTTTCATTTACCGGAAGATCGCCGGACAGTGTCAGTTTGCGCCGGGCCTGACTACCCAGCTCCATATCGATGCTGCCGCCAGCGGTTTTGCCCGGATCACGCGAGTGCAGTATCACCAACCCGCCCATGCCATTCGGACCATACAAGGTTTGCGGTCCTTTCAAGAGCCTGACCTGCTCCAGATCGAATAGCTGATTGAGCACCAGACCATTCAGAGGCACGCCATCAAGCATCACCGGGATGCTGACACTGTCGGACTCGTCGGCATCCAGACCCAGACCCCGAATCAGCAGTACCGGGCTACTCCGGGTATAGGTGCTGATGTTCATATTGGGCTGACGCTCTGCCACATCCCCCAGCGTGTCAAGCTGGCGCAAAGCCAGTTCCTGACCGTCTAGCGAGGTTTCGGATGACAAAGCAGCACTTTGCGACCGACCTACCGGTGCGGTGACCTGAACCGCTGGCAGCGTTTCAACCACAGGATTGGCCAGAGCAGAAACCGGTAGCAAGCCGGAGGTGCCAAGCAAGCAGCAAAGCCAGGAAGCAGAACGAGGTCGGAAGGGAGAACAATCGCGGCGCATGGGCAAGTCCTTATCAGTTAATGAGCCAAATGATAATTGATTGCATTTAGCACACTACCCGAATCGGGACACGACCATCCGTAACAGTAGTTTTCTCGCACACGACAGTGCATCGTAAAGAAAACAGTTTCAGGTACACTCAATAAATGAGATTGAATATCATTAACTTTTTGACATAAGATTTACCCCGTCCCAGTCAATATGACTTAACCGGAAAATAGGGAGAGACTGCATGAATGAGCTGAGTTCGGGCGACTTCTTCGCGCTTGACCCACCTGAACCATCACGGCACGGAATTCGCGTGCAAACCATCCGGCTGACAGAGGGGCTAACCGTTTCCCGTGCTCAGTTCGACCGCCGGCAGGAGCTGTTGGCCAGCACCGACGACGACGGCAGCATTCATTTCAACTGCCTGCTGCGCGGCTCGATACATATTCGCCATGAAGGGGGCTGCATGGAGCTGGATTGCGACAAAACCCTCAGTTCCTATGCACCAGGCCAACGTTTCCTGCTCGGCTGCAGTGCGGATTGCTGCAATATCGAACTACGCATCACGCCACAATTACTGGCCGAGCTGACGCAATCCGACCCGGACAGTCTGGGCTTCGGCGACGGCTTACACGGACGTTTGCTACAGCGGCGCTGCAGCAAAGAGACCCGTGTGGCAGCCCACCGACTGGCCTGCCTGCTGGGACCGAATAATGACCGTCTGCTGTTGCATTCGGCCGCGCTTGAATTCCTCGCCTGGCAAGTCAGGTCGCTGCAGGGCGCTGTCGCACCCGCCGACGGCATACCGTCTCGCGAGCGGCGCCAACTACTGGAGGCCCGCGAACGCCTGTTAAACGATTTGAGCAAGCCCCCGACGATAGAACAACTGTCCCGCGCAACAGGGCTGAACCAGTGCAAGCTGAAACAGGGCTTCAAAACCCTGTTCGGCAGCAGCATCTATGCACTGTTCCAGAAAGAGCGGATGTCGAAAGCATTGAAGTTACTGCAGAATCTCAGCGTAACGGAAACCGCCTCCTGCCTTGGCTACAGCAATATCAGCCATTTCAGCAGCGCTTTCCGCAAAGAATTCGGCATGTTGCCCAGCGAGGCACGACGAGCCGAGCCCATCTGATGCCCAAGGCTCAGGCACCCACCGGCTCAAACAGGCGGGCCTGCCGACGCCACAGCTCCGCGTACAGTCCATCGGCATCGACCAGCTCGGTGTGGTTTCCGCTTTCCCTGACCTCGCCGTCTTCCAGCACGATGATCCGGTCGGCATGGCGCACCGTTTGTAATCGGTGAGCGATGACAACCACGGTGCGGCCCGCCATCAACCGGGCCAAGGCCTGCTGCACCCAATACTGGGATTGGGGATCCACCGAGGCCGTCGCCTCGTCCAGTAGCAGCACCGGCGCATTTTTCAGTAATGCCCGGGCGATGGACACGCGCTGGCGTTCGCCACCCGACAACTGCTGACCGTTTTCACCGATCCGTGTCGCGTCGCCATCCGGCAGACGCGTGATGAATGGTTCGCAGCATGCCTGGCGGCAGGCTTCCCGCACCTCCTCGTCGGAGGCGTCCGGCTTACCGATCCGGACGTTGTCCAGAATGCTGCCATCGAACAGCTGCACGTCCTGGAACACGAAGCCGAGCCGGCGATACAGCTGATCGAAGCTCAATTCGCGCAAATCGCATCCGCCCAGAGTCACCCGGCCACGCCACGGATCGTAGAGGCGTGCCAGCAGATTGAGCGCGGTGGTCTTGCCCGAACCGGAAGGCCCGACGATCGCGGTGACTTTCCCCTCTTCCGCCACGAACGACACATCATGCAGCACGGCAGCCTCGCCATAGCCGAACCCGACCTGATCGAAGGCCAGTCCGCACCCAACGGGGTCAACCCCCGAGCTGCCCTCGGTCTGTTCCGGCTCGTCCAGAATGGTCTGCAATCGGGACTCGCTTAATACCATCAGCTTCAACTCCACCCAGAACGCGGCAGCCTCAAGCAAGGGGTCCAGTACTTTGTAGGCCAACAGCACGAACAACAACCAGACCGGAGTCGGCAGATCGTTATCTTGCAACAAATAGGCCGCCCCCAACATCACCAGCAAAAGGCTGGTTTCCAGCACCAGCCGGTACGCCTGGATCGAGCCGCCCCCCCATGCCTCAGCACCCATGCTTTGCTGTCGCAACTGATCAAAACGAGCATCCAGCCCGCGAAGCCAAGTCTCGGTACGATTGAAGAGTTTCAGTGTCGCCAAGCCGCCGGCGTATTCCACCACCACGCCACTGGCTTCCGCAAAGAGTGCCTGTTTACGTGCGCCGCTGGTCAGAAAGAAACGGTCGGCGGCGACCAGCGCCAACATGCCCAACGGCGCGGCAACGACCAACAGGATGCCCAACCGCCAATCCACCCAGCACAACGCCGCCGCACACAGCACCGGGGCCACCAGGGCAGCCAACAGTTCTGCCGCCAAATGGGTGAAGGCATCCTCGACCCGCTTCACATCATCCGTCAGCGCAGACACCCACTCACCCAGCCGCTTGCGTCCGAGTGCGCCCAGCGGCAGTCGCCAGAGATGGTCGATCAGACGCCGTCGGTAAGCCATAACCATCGCGTAGCTACCCAGGAAACAGTACAACTGCCCCAAATAGGAGCAAACCACCTGCGCCAGCAAAATCGCGCTCAGCCACAGCGCGGCACTCCACCATGAAAGAGTCTGGCCGGCGGGCTGGGACAACCACAGCCAGGCCAGAAAATACGGCGCGATGGCGCAGATCCGTTCCAACGCGCGCAAAGCCATTCCCGACCGTATCTGCGCGACGTCGCCTCCACTGGCTGAAACCACTCGGCGGCACGCGTTCAAAAAATCAAACATGGCTTGTCTCCTTTACGCCAGAATCACCCGACTCAGGCTCGGCCAGGACCCAACGCTCGCTCAGGGTCTGGGCCTGCCACAGTTCACGATACAGGGCACACTGCTCCAGCAATTCGTCGTGACAACCGGCGTCGACAACCGAGCCACCGTCCAGCACCACGATATGATCGGCATCGTGGATGGCGTAGAGCCGATGCGCGATCACCAGCACGGTTTTCTCCGGGCATTCCTCGCGTAGTTGGCGGAAAAAGCACTGTTCGGTGCGGCTATCGGCAAACGCGGTGCACTCGTCCAGCACCAAAATCGGGCTATCTGCCAACAGGGCTCGGGCGATAGCAATCCGCTGCCGCTCACCACCGGACAAACCCTCTCCTCGCTCACCGACCATGCTATGGATGCCATTGGGCAAGGCGTCGACCAGCTCCTCGACCTGAGCAATGCGCAAGGCACGACTCAAAGCCGCTGCATCGGCATCGGGATTGGCGAGTTTCAGGTTGTCCAGCAGGCTGCCGTGAAACAGGAAGGGGTGTTGCGATGCCACCGAGATCAGCGCGGCTCGTTGAGCCTCGTCGAGCTCCGCCAAGCCGGTGTCACCGACCCGAATGCCCCCCTCTTCCGCCTCGATCAATCCCCCCAGCAGTGCCGCCACCGTGCTTTTACCGGCACCGGAGGGGCCAACCAATGCGGTCATTCCTCCTTCTGGTATCCGCAGCGAGCAGTCGCGAAGCACTGCGCGCTCGCCATAGCGGAAACCGACATGCTCGAGCACGATATCGCCGCCATTCAGCGCGCGATAAGGTTGGCTTACCGGAGACGTCATGGACAGCAGCGGTTGCATGCGGGACACCCCGTCAAGAATTTCACGGATCTGCGCCTGAAAACGCATCAGTTTGAACAAGGGCTTGAGCATGCCGTTGCCCAGCAATACCGCCAGCAGCAGCTTGGGCAGATCAATTTCACCGCGCTGCAACAACCATATGCCCAGCGGCAGCAGAAAGACGATATTGGCGTTGAGCACCACCATGAACACCGACCAGCCCGGCACCGTGCGGCGGGTCATGCTTTTTACCAGATCGTGGTAGCTCGCCAAGGCGCCGCGCATCCGTGCCGACGAGTTGGCGTCCTGACGAAACACCCGCATCACGGCGATGCCGCGTAGATACTCGACCGATGCATTGTTCAAATCGGCAATCCCTTGTTGATACAGACGCATTCGAGCAGCGAGGTCTCCCAGTGCGATGGTCTGGAACACAATGGCCAGAGGCAGTGTAGCCAGCGCCGCCAGAGCCAGCCGCCAGTCCAGCCATGCCAGCACGATTGCCGTCAGCACCGGTGCGGCCAGAGCGGCCGCCATCTCCACCAGATGATGGGCGATGAACTGCTCCAGCTTTTCCACATCCTGCATCAGCAACTTTTTCAACTCCCCGGAACCGCATTGCTGCAACCACGGCAATGGCGCCCAGGCCATTCTGCGGGCCAGCCGTTGCCGGGTCTGCATCAGTACCTGATAGGCGGTGCCATGACTGAGGAAATACGCTAGGGAATAGAGCGCATATTTGCCCGCCAGAGCGAGCGCCAATCCCAGGCATAGCGGCAGAAACGCTTTGGCGCCGGCACCTGCCAGCAACAGACCGAAGGAGGCGCACAGCACTCCGTACGGCAGCAATTCCAGCCCGGCGGCGACGATAGCCAACACCACGGAGATAGCCAGCCTTAGCCGATACCCGGCCAGCAGCGACAGCAAGCTGGAAAACGATGAGTCGATGACGATTTTCATATCTGCAGCGGCTTTCATGTGACGCCAGTGCGCCACGAGGGTGGTAATCGGTGAGTGCTGCAGTTTTATGTCGCCAACTATCTGGTGCGCTACCCGAATCGGGATGACACGACCCGTAACGGTAACTTCCGCACTGGCCGGAGACCGACAAAAATCCCGATTCGGGCAGGTCTCTCCCTCTTTGGGCGGTCGAGCCCACACAGCAATGAAATGATTCTCATTTGTATTTTTATGAACACCGCCCTCAAGGAGACTGCAGTGGAAGCGAATGCCGCAACTCGGCCGACCACCATCGCCCCGGCCCACCATCCGGCGCCATGGCCGACCCTCTCGTTGGGTCGCCATCTACAGGAATGGGCCATGCGTTACGGCCATCGCACCGCACTGGTGGACGGCCAGCGACGAGTGAGCTTTGCCGAACTCGATGAACGCGCGAACCGTCTGGCGGCAGGTCTGAGGGAATTGGGGATCGGAGCAGGTGACTGCGTGTTGCTGCAACTACCGAATGGCGCGGCCTTCGTCGAGTCCCTGTTCGCGCTGTTGCGTCTGGGCGCACTGCCACTACTCGCGATGCCGGCGCAACGCATCGGTGATTTGGACGGCGTGTGTGCGCTGGCTCAGCCCAAGGCCTGCATCGTGCCTGAACGCTGGATGGGTTTCGATCATTACGCGATGGCCCGGACCTTGCGCAGCCGCCACCCAGCCCTCCGTTTTCTGATCACGGATGGCACGGCAGGTATCCCCTTATCCAGCCTGAGCGTGGACACGTGTGATCTGCCCGACCCTGCCGCCGACAGCATCGCCCTGCTACTCCAGTCTGGCGGCACCACCGGCACGCCAAAGCTGATTCCGCGCACTCACGCCGACTACGCTTTTAACGCCATTGAGTCAGCCAAACTGTGCGGACTGGATCAGGACAGCGTCTATCTCGCGGCTCTTCCGATCGCGCACAATTTTCCGCTGGCCTGCCCAGGCCTGATCGGCACGCTGGCGATGGGTGGCCGGGTGGTGTTCGCCGCATCGCCAAGCAGCGACGTGGCTTTCGAACTGATCGAACGTGAGCGGGTCACCCTGACGGCATTGGTGCCCGCCATGCTGCCGTTGTGGCTGCAGGCGCACGAATGGGGAATGGGCGACCTGTCCAGCCTGCGCCTGTTGCAAGTGGGTGGAGCCCGGCTGGATGCCGATCTGGCCCGCCGCGTCCGCGAGCGGTTAGGTTGCACCTTGCAGCAAGTCTTCGGTATGGCCGAGGGCCTGTTGTGCTACACCCGACCAGACGATCCGGACGACGTGGTGATGAATACCCAGGGCCGCCCGTTATCGGAAGCCGATGAAATCCGTATTGTCGATGCGGATGGTGTCGAGCTGCCGGACGGCGAAGCCGGCGAACTACAGACACGTGGCCCGTACACGATACGCGGCTACTTCCGGGCACCGACGGTAAACGCGACCGCCTTCACTCAGGATGGTTTTTACCGGACCGGCGATCTGGTGCGACGCCGCCCCGACGGCAATCTGGTGGTGGAAGGCAGGATCAAGGAGTTGATCAACCGCGCCGGCGAAAAAATATCTGCCGCGGAAATCGAAGCCCACCTGCGGGAGCTACCCGCCATCCACGACGTCGCAGTGATTTCAGTGGCAGACCCGACTCTGGGAGAACGCAGTTGCGCCTGCCTCCTCGCCGACACTCCGCCCAGCCTGCGTGACATTCATGATTTTCTGCACAGCCGCGGCCTGCCGCGACACAAGTGGCCCGACCAACGGCTACGGGTCGCAGCCTGGCCGCTGACTGCCGTTGGCAAAATAGACAAGCGCAAACTGGCAGAACTGGCCAGCGAGCCTCAATACACCTGCTACGCGGAAGAAACCCACGCCATTCGCCATTCGCCGCTGGAGCTGGCTGCGGCCTTGGCCCGCGAGGTGAGCGGCACGCCTTACACGGTTTACGAACGGGAAGGCGAGTGGTCCATCGGCATCGGCACAGCCGCGGAAATTCTTGTCCATCCCGAAAAGATCGAGCTCATCCGCAGCGAATCGCGCCAGCAATGGCCTGCAGACGCCGCGTCTTTCGTCAACGTACTGAGCGATGCCTTGGCCAGCCTGGAGATCACGGACTGGCGTGTATACGGCACCGCCACCTTCGAACTCGCCCGCCACTTCTACGGTTTGCCGCCGGGCGGGACAGACCAGCCACTGATGCACCTGATCATCCCGCACACCGAGATCCGTCTGCGTGAAGGCCTGGCACGAGTGAAAACACTGCACGCCCACGAGCTGGCGGTCTGGGTAAACAAGGTAGCCGATGCCGACGCGAAGGATAGCGATACCGAAACCGGACAGCCGCTCCCGTTCGATTTGGCAGGCGACGACCCTGCCTACCGGCAGGCGGTGACCGAGGCGGTAGGACAGATCTGCGCCGGGCACTATCACAAGGTGATTCTGTCCCGCGAAGTAACGGTTCCCGCGACTATCGATCTGGTGGCCACCTATCTGAAAGGACGCCGCGGCAACCAGCCGGCACGCTCCTTCCTGTTGAGCCGGCCCGGATTCGCCTGCGCCGGCTTCAGCCCGGAAACCGTCGTGGAGGTATCGGCCGACCTCAAGGTCTCCACCCAACCCTTGGCCGGTACGCGGGCACGGGGTCGAGATGCGGATGAGCAAGCCAGACTGCGCGCCGCCTTGTATCACGATCCCAAGGAAATCGCCGAGCATGCGTCATCGGTCAAGCTGGCCACCGACGAAATGTCGCAGGTTTGCCAGGCAGACAGCATTGCCGTACGCGAATTCATGACCGTGTCGCTGCGCGGCAGCGTGCAGCATCTGGCATCCCGTGTCATCGGCACGCTGGCCGAAGGCTGCAATGGCTGGTCGGCCTTCCGGTCCCTGTTCCCCGCCGTGACCGCTTCAGGCATACCGAAACGACAAGCCATCGCGGACATCGCCAGGCTAGAGGGCAAACCCCGAGGCTTATACAGCGGCTGCGTGCTGATCGCCGATAGCGACGGCATGCTGGATGCGGCACTGGTTCTGCGCTCGGTCTATCGCGACGGGAACCGCGTCTGGGCGCAAGCCGGTGCCGGCATCGTCGAAATGTCCACGCCGGAGCGGGAACTGGAGGAAACCCGGGAAAAACTTGCCAGCGTTTGCCATTTTCTGATCGCAGGAGCCCGCAGCCAATGACCCCAGCCTTCACCGACCGTGACAGCCTGCGCGCCCAGGTGCAGGCGTTGTTGCCCGATCCCACCATGCCGCTTGACGACGAGACCCATCTGATCGAAGCCGGTCTAGACTCGTTGCGACTGATGCAATTGATCGCCGCCTGGCGCCGCTCCGGGGCCAGCGTGACGTTTCCGCAATTGATGGAGCACCCCAGGCTTGGTGCATGGTGGCCGTTGCTTAACGCCATCACCCCGGAGCCTGGCTTGCAAACGCCTCGGGAACACGACGAAGATCCTGCGGCTCCTTTTGAATTGACCGATGTCCAACACGCCTATTGGATAGGCCGCGGCGATGAACAGGTACTGGGCGGCGTCGGTTGTCACGCCTATCTGGAACTGGACGGAGCGACTATCGATCCGGCCCGGCTTCGTCAGGCCTGGCGCGAATTACTGGCTCGTCACGGCATGCTGCGAGCCCGATTCGACGCCCGGGGTCGGCAAAGCATCCCTGCGGAAGCCCGCAACGAAGCGGAAGTGTTTGATTGGCGCGAATGGCCGACCGAAGAGCTGGCAGTCGCTTTGGCGAACCTGCGCGATGAGCGCTCCCACCGGCGCCTGAATGTCGACACCGGCCAAAACGCCGGTCTCGCGCTCTGCCTGCTGCCCGATAATCACACGCGCTTGCACTTCGATGTCGACCTGTTGGTAGCCGATGTGCAGAGTCTGAACATTCTCTTGCGGGATCTGGCACGGCTGTACCGCGGCGATGCGCTGCCGCCGATACCTCCAGCCTGGCACTTCGGTCACTATCTACGCCAGACCCGTGCCAACAGTGCGCAAGAAACGATCGCCCGCGACTACTGGCAGCAAAGGCTGGAGAGTTTGCCTTCCGGTCCGGAATTGCCATTGCGCTGCGCGCCGGAAGCGATAGCCCGCCCACGCTTCGTCCGTCGGCAAGCCTGGCTGAGTCCCGATCAATGGCAGCGCTTGCGCGACAGCGCCGCCGCAATGTGGATCACGCCCGCCGTCGCGCTGGCCACCGCCTACGCCCAAATCCTGGCACGCTGGAGCACCAACCCGCATTTCCTGCTTAATCTTCCACTCTTCGACCGCCACGGTGAGGAGCTTGCCAACGTAGTCGCCGACTTCACCAATCTGCTCTTGCTTGAAGTGAAAATCGACCCCGCGGCCGGCTTCGCACAGCAGGCCCGAAACGTGCAAAAACAACTGCATCGCGATATGGCCCACAGCGCCTACTCGGCCGTACGGGTATTGCGTGACCTCTCCGGCCGCGCCGCCGCACCGGTTGTGTTTGCCTGCAATCTGGGGATGCCATTGCTGACCGGGGAGACCGAATCGGCACTGGGTCGGCTAAGCCACATGATTTCCCAGACACCGCAGGTCTGGCTGGACCACCAGGTCTACGAAACCGCCGATGGTCTGCTGCTGGCCTGGGACGCTGTAGAAGAGCTCTTCCCCGACGGCCTGCTGGACGCGATGTTCCAGGCCTATATCGCATTGTTGCAGCAGTTGGCCGACCAACCCGACAGCTGGCAACGCCCGGTCACACCGGCCTTGCCCGCCGCTCAGCGGGCGGTGCGTGACGCCGTCAACGCCAGCGGATCGCCGCTGCCGCCCCGCACGCTGCATGGTCCGGTGTTCGAGCAGGCGCTGGCCCGCCCCGACGCCATCGCACTGATCGATGCCGCCTCGGGCCACACCACCCGCTTCGGCCAGCTCGCGCTACGTGCCCGGTGCATCGCTGCCGTGTTGATCCAGCACGGCATCGCTCCGGGAGACGTGGTGGCGCTGACCTTGCCACGCGGGCCCGATCAGGTCGCCGCCGCGCTCGCCATCCTCGCCTGCGGTGGCAGCTATGTGCCCATCGGCATGAACCAGCCGCTGGCCCGCCAACACCGCATCCATGCCCGCGCCGGCATCCGGCTGACCTTGACGCATGCCGAGCACTGCGCCGACTATCCCCACGGCATTGATCTGGCCGACGCCGACACCCTGCCGCCCTGGGACGGTCCGCTGGCCAACGATCCTGACGCCAGTGCCTATGTGATCTTCACGTCCGGTTCCACCGGCGAACCCAAGGGCGTCGAACTGAGCCATCGCGCCGCCGGCAACACCATCGACGACGTCTGCCAACGCTGTGGGGTCGGACCCGGCGACCGGATGCTGGCGGTGTCGGCGCTCGACTTCGACCTGTCGGTCTACGACCTGTTCGGCATCCTTGGCGCCGGTGGCGCGCTGGTCTTGATCGATGAGGACGCCCGCCGCGACGCCCGCCGCTGGCTGGAGTGGGTTGACCACTATCACGTCACGCTGTGGAACAGCGTGCCCATGCTGCTGGACATGCTGCTGCTAGCCGCCGGGGAACGGCAGCGGCCACTGCCGTTGCGGCTGGCGCTGGTGTCCGGCGACTGGGTCGGTCTGGATCTGCCCGGACGGCTGGCGGCATGCGCCCCCACGGCCCGGCTGCTGGCCTTGGGCGGCGCCACCGAAGCGGCCATCTGGTCCAATCTCTGCGATGCCACCGCACCGATTCCGTCGCACTGGAACCGCATCCCCTACGGCCGGCCACTGACCGCCCAGCGCTTCCGTGTCGTCGACCCGACGGGAGCCGACTGCCCGGATTGGGTCACCGGCGAATTGTGGATCGGCGGCGCCGGTGTGGCCCGCGGCTATCG
>JAGLBD010000225.1 GCA_018260425.1 Pseudogulbenkiania sp.
AAATGATTTCGCCTCATTGCTCACATGAAAAAGATGGAAAAGTCTTCGATTTTTTGTCTATCTTCTCTCTTCTTCTTCTTCTTCCTCTTCTTCTTCTTCTTCCTCATCTTCTTTTTTTCTTCTTCCTCTTATTCTTCTTCCTCTTCTTGTTCTTCCTCTTCTTGTTCTTCTTCTTTCTCCTCTTCTTCTTCCTCCTCATCTTCTTCTTCCTTTTCTTCTTCTTCTTCTTCCTCTTATTCTTCTTCTTTCTCTTTTTCTTCTTTTTCCTCTTGTTCTTCTTCCTCTTTTTCTTCCTCCTCATCTTCTTCTTCCTCTTCTCCTCTTCTTCTTCCTTTTCTTCTTCTTTTTCCTCTTCTTCTTTCTTCTTTTCTTCTTCCTCTTCTTGTTCTTCTTCCTCTTCTTCTTCCTTTTCTTCTTCCTTTTCTTCTTCCTTTTCTTCTTCTTTCTTTTTTTCTTCTTCTTCTTCTTCCTCTTCTTCTTCCTTTTCTTCTTCTTTTTCTTCTTCTTCTTCTTTCTTTTTTTTTTCTTCTTCTTCCTCTTCTTTGTCTTTCTCTTCTTCCTCTTCTTCTTCTTTCTCCTCTTCTCCTTTTCTTTTTCCTTTTCTTCTTCTTCCTCTTCTTTCTCTTTCTCTTCTTCCTCTTCTTTCTCTTTCTCTTCTTTCTCTTCTTCCTCTTCTTTCTCTTCTTCCTCTTCTTCCTCTTCTTTCTCTTCTTCCTCTTCTTTCTCTTCTTCCTCTTCTTTCTCTTCTTTCTCTTCTTCCTCTTCTTTCTCTTCTTCATCTTCTTCTTCTTCCTCTTTTTCTTTCTTCTTTTCTTCTTCGTCCTCTTCTTCTTCTTCTTTCTCCTCTTCTTCTTTACTTCTTCTTCCTCTTCTTTCTCTTTCTCTTTCTCTTCTTCTTCCTCTTCTTTCTCTTTCTCTTCTTCCTCTTCTTTCTCTTTCTCTTCTTTCTCTTCTTCCTCTTCTTTCTCTTCTTCCTCTTCTTCCTCTTCTTTCTCTTCTTCCTCTTCTTTCTCTTCTTCCTCTTCTTTCTCTTCTTTCTCTTCTTCCTCTTCTTTCTCTTCTTCATCTTCTTCTTCTTCCTCTTTTTCTTTCTTCTTTTCTTCTTCGTCCTCTTCTTCTT
>JAGLBD010000226.1 GCA_018260425.1 Pseudogulbenkiania sp.
TCCAACCCTCTTCACCACCGGTTTGGAAACCGCTGCCATCCAGCCATTTGAAACGATAAAACAGCGTTTGATTGGAGCTGGAACCATTGGACAACTCGGCCTGAATATTCAGGAAGTCATTACGTTTGACGACACGAATGGCCTCGACCTTGATGTTGTCCAGTTGCCCCAATTGCTCAATCTTGCTTTCCAGTCCGTCAGCCTGAGCGACGGTGGTAGCACCGAGGGACAGAGCCGCGATCAGGGCGGCTCGTCCGAGTGAACGGAAAATCATGCTTTTCTCCAAAGAAAACCTCACTGCGTTACGACTTCACGACCTGCTGGCCAACCAGACGCAGCGGCACAATGAGGTAACGAGCCGAGTCGGGAACCGAAATGGTGACATTGACCGGTCCATTGGGCGACGGAACGGTGACGGTATAGTCACCTTTTTTCAAGGTGGTGCGTGCTACCGAAATATAGGCCGGCAAGGTGCGCCATGAACGTTCATCAGCTTGTTCTGTCAGTGCGGTCGCGGCAATGCCGGCCAGACCGCCAACAACGCCAAGCTTATCATTCAGTTCTTTCTGAGCAAAACCCTTCGCAACCGCTCGTACCGTACTACGGACAATGATCCCCGGCATTTCGTCGCGCAAGGCACGACGTGCCATGGCGTCAAGGTTGGAAATGGTTGCCAGTTGCACCGGTTTGCCATTGACCGAAAGATTGGCCGGCAGATAGGAGTTGGACGGACGGATGACCGGGAAGGCAATCTGGGTAAGGATGAACTGACCACCGGCGAAGACCGGCAACGGAATGGTCATCGAAGTGCGGCCGGGAATGAAACCGCTTTCGACCACAAACAGCACGTCGGTGCCGCCACCTTTACGGGACTTGCCGTTCATGCGGCTGTCCAGCTCTTTCAGGCCTTGCTCGAGTACGGAAACATTGGGACGCAGCTCAATGGCTTTGCGGTAGCCCGGTGCGGCCAGCGACTTCTCACCGAGCGACTCATAGACATAGCCGGCCAGATAATGACTGAAGGCGCTCTGATAACCATTCTTCAAGGCAACGACTTCAGGATCGTCCAGTGTTTCTACCGGGTAACCCTTCAGGTTTTTGAAGGTCGAGGTCA
>JAGLBD010000227.1 GCA_018260425.1 Pseudogulbenkiania sp.
ACGGATCTTCTGCTAGGCAGTCTACAACACGGTTTCAAAACCCAAAAACTTGCAGAAGAAAATAATAATAATAATAATAATGAAATCGGATCCGTGAATTAAAGTTTTTTTGAGGAAATGAGGCAGTCAAGGGCCGATTTGATTACTTAACTTGAAATTTGTGAAAAATCGCCTGAAAACAGCGTTTGTGACGTTTGCACACGGGCTTACACGGGAAATTTTTCTGCAAGCTGAATTCGCAAATCGAAGAAAGTGAAACGAAAAAATGGAAAAATTTTTTTTTCATAACTTGCAATTAAGGGATTCATAACTTTTTTTTTTATTTGCGGTAGCGGCAAATGAAGTGTGCCTTTAGCAAATTAAAGGCCAAGCGATGTTTCACGGAGTCGATGATTCTGGGTCGATTCTCGTGGGGGACGATCTGTAACGACGGAGAGAAAGAATAGTGGCAGCAAGAGAGATCATCGCAATGACAGATGCCACGATCTTTACTGCAGCAAAGAAAAGTGAAGAGGTTTAAAGCTTTGAAAATCGTTTTGTTTGTGACCAATAGCGACGGAGAGAAAAGATCGTGGCAGAAACGAGAGTGTCATCGCAATGACTGATGCCACGACCTTTACTGCGGTAAAGAAAAGTGAAGAACTTTAAATAACACAACAACGTTTTGGTTGTGACCAATAATGATGGAGAGAAAGGATCGTGGCAGCAAGAGAGAGTCATCGCCATGACAGATGCCACGACCTTTATTGCGGCAAGGAATAGTGAAGAGGTTTAAAGGTTTTCAAAACCGTTTTGGTTGTGACCAATAACGACGGGGAGAAAGGATCGTGGCAGCAACGAGAGTGTCATCGCAATGACTGATGCCACGATCTTCACTGCGGCAAAGAAAAGTGAAGAGGTTTAAAGGTTTGAAAACCATTTTGGTTGTGACCAGTATCAAAAGCCATTGATTTGATTTTTTCTTTGGGGAAATCGATGAAGAATAAATTAAAAAAAAAAAAAAATTTTTTTAGCGGCAGGAAGTTATTAGAAGGCGGTGAGAAATTCTTTCTTTTACCACGATTATTGGTCCTGATGTAAATTTGCACGTGTTCGACGACATTTTAACTCCCT
>JAGLBD010000228.1 GCA_018260425.1 Pseudogulbenkiania sp.
CCCACCCTGAACGGTTTGCGCCGACGCGGCACCTGCCAACAGACCGGCGGCAACCACGGCTACTACCATTTTTACGTTGAAGTTAACGGATTTCATCCAATGGCTCCTAATCGCAATCAAGAAGGTTGAGACACGAAACTCGAAACACGAACTGGCGCACTCACCGACGTCGCTTTCGTGCTCCCGCTTGACGCAACCGGCGAGGTCTGGCAGGCCATCCGGCCGGTACAAGTACGACTATGCCAAAAGGCCGTCCGGATACCTGGGTATCCGGCGGCCCGGTTCACAACCGGCAGGGGTCACCCCCCGCCGGTCTGGTCAAAGGGCTGTGCTCAAGACGGGCGACCCGTGCCGTTGCACACCGAGGTGTTGCCGATGTTCAGGCCGTTGTTATCGCCATCGATAAACGTTGTCTTGATGGCCTTGATCCAGTTCGCCGGCAATTTGATGAACTGATGAGCGTTGATCTGGCTGTCGTAGCTGCCGTTGTTGAGCTTGACCACGAAGTCCTTCACCGCGGCGCCGACGCTGCCGGCACCCACACCATCCGCATAGCACTGATTGAGCAGCAGATTGGTCGTGCCATAGATCGGGTAACGGGCTTTCGAACCCGTGGCTACCGGAAGCTTATACCCCGGCACCCAGTTCAGCGGGTTCTTGGCATCGCTATTCCCGGTGCTACCCGTAGGCGGCAGCACGGTATCGGGCAGGCTTACGTTGGTCGGCAGCAGGCCATTGATCTTGGCAACCTTGCTGGCATCGTTGGGCGGGAAAGTGAAGCTGGGGCTCAGATAGGAGAAGCTGCCATCGACCGCCAGAGCCGATTCCACGCCAGAGCTGCCATTGGCCGCAACCCAGTGGGACGGCAGGCCACCGGAGACGGCGCCCGCTACCACGGTCGTGAAGGTATTGGACTTGGCAAAACCGTAGCCCGAGCAAGCGGCGGTGAGGAAGTTGGCCAACAGCTCGGTGGTACCGCTGGAGTCGCTGCGGTACACCACTCGAATCGGGGTGGTATCACCGTTACCAAGGATCTTGCCCCAGTTGTCGGCTTGGTTGGAGAACACCTTGCAGACCTGATCATTGGTCAGATTGATCTGGCTGACGCCGCT
>JAGLBD010000229.1 GCA_018260425.1 Pseudogulbenkiania sp.
TCTTTCTCTCTCTCTCTCTCTGTCATTCTACCTCTCTCTCTCTCTCTCTCTCTCTTTCTCTTTCACTCTACCTCTTTCTCTCCCTCTCTCTTTTTCATTCTACCTCTTTCTTTCTCTCTCTCTCTCTTTCACTCTACCTCTTTCTCTCTCTTTCTTTTTCATTGTACCTCTCTTTCTCTCTCTTTTTCTCTCTTTCATTCTACCTCTCTTCCTCTTTCTTTCTCTCTCTCTCTCGCTCTCTCCTTCATTTATCTCTCTTCTTTCTCTCATTCTCTCTATCTTGCTACCTCTCTCCCTCTCTTTCTCTCTATCTCTCTTCCTCTCTCTCTCTTTCTTTCTTCCTCTATTTCTCCCCCCATCCTTATATTCTCTTCTAATATAAAAATCGTTCCTGTTTCCGGTTCGTTAGAAACTAAATTAAATGCTTTTCGCCTCCCTGGGTGGTTCTCGGAGGGAAAGGAAGTCGATCAAAGAACAATTGGCGAAACAATAGTTCTCAAAGGGTGGCAAGGGAGTCAAACCAAAGAGAATCCGGTTTTTGGGCGAAAGAAAATGGCGAAGGAGAACGACTTCAATCATTTTTCAGTCAAATCTATTTCTGAAGGTGATCGAACCCTCTTGGTCAACAGCAGAAGCTAGCAAAACCCCAGAGGAGACAAAAAAAATTTTTTCTTTCTTTCTCTTAATTTCTCTCTCTCTCTCTCTCTCTCTCTCTCTCTCTCTCTCTTTCTCGCAATACTCTCTTCATTTCTATCTCTCACTCTTTCTCTGCATTTCTGTCTCTCTCTCTTTCTTTCTCTTTATTTCTCTCTCCCTCTCATTCTCTTTTTCTTTCTCTTCATTTCTTTCTCTCTCTTTTTCTGCAGTTCTCTCTCTCCCTCATTCTTTGCAATTCTGTTTCCCACACTCTCTCTCTCTCTCTGCATTTCTGTTTCCCTCTCTCTCTCTCTCTCTCTCTCTCTCTGCATTTCTGTTCGCTCTCTTTCTCTGCATTTCTGTCTCCTCTCTCTCTCTCTTTTTTTCTTCATTTCTCTGCAGTTCTCTCTCAATTCCTCTCTCTCTCTTTCTCTGCAATTCTGTCTGCCTCTCTCTCTTTCTTTCCCTGCATTTT
>JAGLBD010000230.1 GCA_018260425.1 Pseudogulbenkiania sp.
GCAGGCGGCCTTGGCACAGGGGCAACACAGTTTCAGCGTGCAGGTGGCCAACCCGTCCACCGGGCAGGTGGGAGCGGCCAGTGCCGCTTATGTGGTGAACGAGCAGACCTTGTCGGCGGTGACCGTGGTGCCGGGGGCGGGGGGGAGCGCGACGGAGCTGGTGCGCTATGTGATGGTGCGTCACGGACAGACATTGGACATCAATGAGCTGCAGATATTCTCGGGCGGCGTGAACATTGCGTTGCAGGCCAACAACCCCAATACCGTCACCGTGACCGGTACTGCGCCGTATTACCCGGCGGATGGCTGGGCGGGGGTCAACGATAATAACTTCAACGCTAATCACTCAAGCAGTGCAGGGTCCGGTTCGTACATCGGCTCGGTCGTCAGCAATTCATGGGTGCAAATCGATCTGGGCGCAGCTTATGCGATCGACTCCATCGTGTTTTACCCGCGTGCCAATATGGAACATTCCGACAATTCGTATCTCTATGTGTCGGCATCCGATATGTCGGGCGGCATCGCGGCGACCACCTTCAATCAGGCCCCGACCAGCCAGGCGGTGCTCTATGGCATCACTCCGGCGACCAGTGTCGCTTGGGTGCCGCTGACCTTTGCCGCCAGCCTATATACCGCAACTGATGACCATGCTGTGTTGAGCGGAGTGCTATCGACCCCGCTGGGGAGCAATGAGGACCTTGCGGTTTATGACGGATCGACGCGGCTAGGGGTCGCGACCGTGGCGGGGACGAGCTGGAGTTTTACCCCGGGCAGTGCCTATGCCGCAGGCAACCATGAGCTGGTGGTGCGTCTGGAAGACAGTACGACGCATGTCGGCAAGATGGACTCCCGTGTCATTCTCACGGTAGTGACAGCACAGACCCCGACGCAGCTGGTGACGGTGACCGGGGTGACCGACGCGCAGGGTCTGCACGGTTCGGGCACCGGCAGCTTTGGCGGCGATACGACGATAGACGATGCGCTGCCGGTGATTGCCGGCACGCTGGACAGTGCGCTGGGCAGTGGTCAGGTGCTGCAGGTGTTCGATGGTACGGCGCTGCTGGGCACCGCCACGGTCACCGGTTTGACCTGGACCT
>JAGLBD010000231.1 GCA_018260425.1 Pseudogulbenkiania sp.
GCTATCACCACCATTCTGTCCAAGAAGTTCGGTGGCGAAGCCAAAGACTACTCGCAGATCGACAGCGCGCCGGAAGAAAAGGCACGTGGTATTACCATTAATACCGCACACGTAGAATACGAAACCGAAGCACGTCACTACGCTCACGTAGACTGCCCGGGTCACGCTGACTACGTTAAGAACATGATTACCGGTGCTGCCCAGATGGACGGCGCGATCCTGGTTTGCTCGGCCGCTGACGGTCCGATGCCGCAAACCCGTGAACACATCCTGCTGGCCCGCCAGGTGGGTGTACCGTTCATCATCGTGTTCCTGAACAAGTGCGACATGGTTGATGACGAAGAGTTGCTGGAACTGGTCGAAATGGAAGTTCGCGATCTGCTGAGCTCCTACGACTTCCCGGGCGACGATCTGCCTATCATCAAGGGTTCGGCACTGAAAGCGCTGGAAGGCGACCAGTCCGAAATCGGCGAACCGGCAATCTTCCGTCTGGCCGACGCACTGGACAGCTACATCCCGACTCCGGAGCGCGCTGTTGACAAGCCGTTCCTGCTGCCGATCGAAGACGTGTTCTCGATCTCGGGTCGTGGTACTGTTGTTACCGGTCGTGTTGAGCGCGGTATCGTTAAAGTTGGTGAAGAAATCGAGATCGTTGGTATCAAAGCCACCGTCAAGACCACTTGCACCGGCGTTGAAATGTTCCGCAAGCTGCTGGACCAAGGTCAGGCAGGCGACAACGTAGGCGTACTGCTGCGCGGTACCAAGCGTGAAGACGTAGAGCGTGGTCAGGTTCTGGCGAAGCCGGGTTCCATCACCCCGCACACCAAGTTCACTGGCAGCGTGTACATCCTGTCCAAAGAAGAAGGTGGTCGTCACACCCCGTTCTTCCAGGGCTACCGTCCGCAGTTCTACTTCCGTACCACTGACGTGACTGGCGCAGTGACTCTGGAAGAGGGCGTTGAAATGGTTATGCCGGGTGACAACGTTACCTTCGCCGTTGAGCTGATCGCCCCGATCGCCATGGAAGAAGGTCTGCGTTTCGCCATCCGCGAAGGTGGCCGTACCGTCGGCGCCGGTGT
>JAGLBD010000232.1 GCA_018260425.1 Pseudogulbenkiania sp.
AACAGTCTTCAGCAAATCATCGCCCCGGGCAAGACGGTCTTGCCCGGGTGCTTACTATTCACCTGCAGCTGAATCAAACAGGAAGTCTTCTTTATCGAATCGCCCCTCGGCTTTGGCTGGCGATGTCATTGGCTTTGAAAATAGAGGTACTATCCCTGCATCGACACAGGCCCATGCTTCTTCGCCATGGTAGTAACCACGGTCAGCTATGGCCTCGAGATGGCTGACCTGCATCGCGTCTTTGGCCTGCTTGGCTATTTTGGCCAATTGACGGCGATCACTGCCACTATTGGTAACTTCAAGGGTAACGATGAGTTGGTACCGGATATCAACAGCCGTCTGCACGTTATATCCCACCAGCCCACGGCTCGCGCCGGTCGCCATGATACGGGCATCCAGATCGATCAAGGAAATCTGTACAGAGGGCTCTTGCGCTAACTGAGCCTGAATCTGCTTCAGTCTTTCCATGCTCTTTTTCAGGGTGGCAATCATCTGCTGAATTCGCAAGGCTCGCGCTTCCGCTATTTCTGCTGGCTGCCGATCTGCTGTTTCCAGTGCGCTGAGATAACGCTCAATACAGTGGTCGATTTCCTGCATCCGTTTTGAAGTCGGGGGCAAGCCGTCCCAGCAGCCACATCAACTCGATGTTGCGGTGTGCTTCACGTTCAAGACGGCGGCTGGATGGGGTGCGGTTGAGGTAACCCTAGATGTACAGCTTGAGCAGGATAGCGGGATGGTAAGACGGTCGCCCGGTGACCTTGGGGTCAGTGCCGGCAAACCCAAGCTCGTGCAGGTTGAGTTGCTCGACAAAGGCATCGACGATACGCACTGGGTTATCTTCTGCAATGTAGTCATCGAGCAGCGTGGGCAGCAATGCCGTCTGTGACCTGCAATCTCCCTGAATAAACCGTGTCATGGCGCAATCCTTGGCTTGGAGCTGCAGACATCATAATCCCTTTGACGTTTTCACTCAGCCTCGCCGAAAAGTATCATAAAGTCCGCGGACCCCCTACCTCACCCCTCCACCACCATGACCGTCATCCGCTCGCAGACCTGCTGCAGTTGAACCTGCA
>JAGLBD010000233.1 GCA_018260425.1 Pseudogulbenkiania sp.
CGAGCGGGGCAGTGCTGGAGGTGATCGCCACCGATCCCGGCGCGCCGAAAGACTTCGAAGCCTTTTGTCGCCAGACCGGCAACGGGCTGCTTGAATCAACTGTGCGCGAAGACGGCAAGTTCCGCATGGTTCTGAAACGCAAGTGAGAGTACTGCCATGACCCAGACCACCCTGACGATAACCCGCCCCGATGACTGGCACCTTCACCTGCGCGATGGCGAGGCCATGGCTGCCGTCTTGCCGGATACCTGCCGCCAGATGGGCCGCGCCATCGTGATGCCGAACCTGAAGCCGCCCGTCACCACGGTGGAGGCCGCTGCGGCCTACCGCGAGCGTATTCTGGCGGCGCGTCCGGCCGGCAGCGCCTTCGAACCGCTGATGACGCTGTACCTCACCGACAAGACCTCGCCGGAAGAGGTCCGCCGTGCCGCGGATAGCGACTTTGTGCACGCGTTCAAGCTGTACCCGGCCGGGGCGACCACCAACTCGGACGCCGGAGTGACCTCAATCGACAAGGCCATGCCGGCGCTGGAAGCCATGGCTGCCGCCGGGGTGCCTTTGCTGGTGCACGGCGAGGTGACCGACCCGGCGGTCGACGTGTTCGATCGCGAAGCGGTCTTCATCGAGAAGGTTTTCGAACCGTTGCTGGCAAGGTTGCCGGCGTTGCGCGTGGTGTTCGAACATATCACCACGCGGCAGGCGGCCGAGTATGTCGCCGCTGCCGGGAATAATGTGGCCGCGACCATCACCGCCCATCACCTGCTGATGAACCGCAATGCCTTGTTCACCGGCGGTATTCGTCCGCATCATTATTGTTTGCCGGTGCTGAAGCGCGAAGAACATCGCAAGGCGCTGCTGGCTGCCGCAACCTCCGGTTCCCCACGGTTTTTCCTCGGTACCGACAGTGCGCCGCATGCCCGGCAAGCCAAGGAAGCCGCCTGTGGCTGTGCCGGCATGTATACCGCCAATGCGGCTATCGAACTGTATGCCGAAGCCTTCGATTCGGTGGGCAAGCTTGACCGGCTGGAGGCCTTTGCCAGCTTTAACGGTCCGGACTTCTACCGTTTGG
>JAGLBD010000234.1 GCA_018260425.1 Pseudogulbenkiania sp.
CGAGCGGGGCAGTGCTGGAGGTGATCGCCACCGATCCCGGCGCGCCGAAAGACTTTGAAGCCTTTTGTCGCCAGACCGGCAACGGGCTGCTGGAATCGACTGTGCGCGAGGACGGCAAGTTCCGCATGGTTCTGAAACGCAAGTGAGAGAGCTGCCATGACCCAAACCACCCTGACGATGACCCGCCCCGATGACTGGCACCTTCACCTGCGTGATGGAGACGCCATGGCCGCTGTCCTGCCGGATACCTGCCGTCAGATGGGCCGCGCCATCGTGATGCCGAACCTGAAGCCGCCGGTCACCACGGTGGAGGCTGCAGCAGCCTACCGCGAACGCATTCTGGCGGCGCGGCCGGCGGGCAGCGCCTTCGAACCGCTGATGACGCTGTACCTCACCGATAAGACCTCGCCGGATGAGGTCCGTCGTGCGGCAGACAGCGACTTTGTCCACGCATTCAAATTGTATCCGGCCGGGGCGACCACCAACTCGGATGCCGGGGTAACCTCCATCGATAGGGCCATGCCGGCGCTGGAAGCCATGGCGGCTGCCGGGCTGCCCTTGCTGGTGCATGGCGAGGTGACCGACCCGGCGGTCGACGTATTCGATCGTGAAGCGGTCTTCATCGAGACGGTATTCGAGCCCTTGCTGGCACGGTTGCCGGCGTTGCGTGTGGTGTTCGAACATATCACCACGCGGCAGGCGGCCGAGTATGTCGCCGCCGCCGGAAACAATGTGGCCGCGACCATCACCGCCCATCACCTGTTGATGAACCGCAATGCCTTGTTCACCGGCGGCATTCGCCCGCATCACTATTGTTTGCCGGTGCTGAAGCGCGAAGAACATCGCAAGGCGCTGCTGGCTGCTGCGACCTCAGGTTCCCCGCGTTTCTTCCTTGGCACCGACAGTGCGCCGCATGCCCGGCAGGCCAAGGAAGCCGCCTGTGGCTGTGCCGGTATGTATACCGCCAATGCGGCCATTGAGCTCTACGCCGAAGCCTTCGATGCGGTGGGGAAACTTGACCGGCTGGAGGCCTTTGCCAGCTTTAACGGTCCGGACTTCTACCGTTTGG
>JAGLBD010000074.1 GCA_018260425.1 Pseudogulbenkiania sp.
CGTGCGTGACGGTGAACCGCGTCAGTTCAACCGCGAAGGTGGCGAACAACGCCGCCCGCGTGACGGCGAACCGCGCCAGTTCAACCGTGAAGGTGGCGAACCGCGCCGCTTCAACCGCGATATGGCTCCCAAGGTTCCCCGCGCCAAAAAGATGATCGTTCGTGAGCCGAACCAAAAGGTTCAGGATCAGAACCGTCGCCTGCGCGAAACCCGGCTGGATACCGACAACATCGAATCGGTCCGCCTGCAGAAGGCATTGGCCAACTCCGGTTGCGGTTCCCGTCGTGAAATGGAGGACTGGATCGAAGCCGGTCTGGTGACCATCAATGGCAAGAAAGCGACCTTGGGTGACCGCGTGGGTCCGCAAGACCGCGTTGTCGCCAAGGGCCATGCGATCAAACTCAAATGGGCTGACCGCCTGCCCCGCGTGATCCTGTATCACAAAACCGAGGGTGAAATGGTGACCCGCGACGATCCGGAAGGTCGTGTGACCATCTTTGAACGTCTGCCGCAAGCCAAGAGCAGCCGCTGGATCGCCGTCGGTCGTCTGGACGTGAACACCAGTGGTCTGTTGATTTTGACCACCAGCGGTGAACTGGCCAACCGCATGATGCACCCGAGCTTCGAAGTGGAGCGCGAGTACGCCGTGCGTGTGCTGGGTGAGCTGGAAACCGAGCAGCGCAAGGAACTGACCCGCGAAATCGAACTGGAAGATGGTCCGGCGCGCTTCGAACGGATCGTTGATCAAGGCGGTGAAGGTGCCAACCACTGGTACCGCGTCGTGATCAAGGAAGGCCGTAACCGTGAAGTGCGTCGCATGTTCGAGTTCTTCAATCTGCAGGTCAGCCGCCTGATGCGGGTTCGCTTCGGTAATATCGCCTTGCCTCCACGCCTCAAGCGCGGGCAATATTATGAACTGAACGAAGTGGAAGTTGCTTCCGTGATGAAGTGGGCAGGTCTGGGCATTCCGGGCCGCGGCCGTAACTGATCACGTCAGCGGATCGACACAAGCCTTCGTTTGCCTTACGGCAGGCGGAGGCTTTTTTAATGTGGAATGTCACGGCTCATGAGTAAAGCGTTTACCCGAGAAAATGATGACGAGGCAGACGATGACCTGCCAGCCGAACGCAAGTTGCCGGCCTCGACCAAGAATTACATCACTCCCGGTGGCTGGCGGCGTCTGAAGGACGAGTTATACCATCTGGTCCATCGTGAACGTCCCGAGATCGTTCAGGTGGTGAATTGGGCGGCCAGCAATGGCGACCGTTCCGAGAACGGCGACTATCTCTACGGCAAGCGCCGCCTGAGAGAAATTGACCGGCGGATACGTTTCTTGACCAAGCGTCTGGAAATCGCTGAAGTGGTGGACCCGGAACTGCGTGAAGCGACCGACCAGATTTTCTTTTCGGCGACGGTGCTGATCGAACGAGGCGATGGCACGGAACAACGCCTGTCGATTGTCGGCGTTGACGAGATCGATCTGACCCAAGGTCATATCAGCTGGATATCGCCGATCGCGCGCTGTCTGATCAAGGCCCGGGAAGGGGATAGTGTGCTGTTCCGCGGGCCGGATGGCGATGAGGATATCGAAATCCTCGAAGTGAGCTACCAGAAAATCAGTTAAGCCGTCCGGGCAACCTCAACCGGGTTGCCGGTCGCGCGCCATGCTGCGGTTCACCGCAAGCCAGCCTTCCACCTGCCGTGGGTCACAGTCCTTGAACGAGCGTTCCAGAAAATCGACCTGGGCACCATACAAACTGGCCTCCAGTGTTTTCCCGGCTTCGGTGAGGAATAACTGTTTGACCCGTTTGTCGTGCCAGGCGGTCTGGCTGGTCATTAAGCCAAGTCCGGTCAATTGCCGCAAGGGCGTATTGACGGCCTGCTTGGTCACACAGAGGTGACCGAGCAGGTCCTTGACGCTGAGGCCCGGATAGTGGCCGATGAAAAACAGAATGCGGTGATGCACGCGTGCCAGACCGCGCTCAGCGAGAATCTCGTCGGGTTTTGCCGTGAATGCCATGTAGGCATGAAAAAACGCCTCCATGGCAATGCGGTGATCGTGCATCAGCATCCCTCGTCCAGCATGGTCACGCCCGGCAAACCAGAGCGGAATACCGCTTGTTGCAAGGTGCTGATGGCTTTGCGACGGAAATACTGCTTGCGCGTCACCAGCAGTACCCGGCGTTGCGGCGCGGGTTCGGCAAACGGCACAATGGACAGCAGCGGTTCATCCATCCGGCTCACCGAGGTGGCCGGCATCACGGTGACGCCCATGCCACTGGCCACCATGTGGCGAATGGTATTGAGGGAACTGCCTTGCAAAGTCGACGCCAATCCCCCGGAAGGCACGTTGCGGGGCGATAGCTCGCTGCAGGCCTGCAATACCTGATCCCGGAAGCAGTTGCCCTGGGTCAGCAGCAGCACGCTCTCGCTGGACAGCTCTGCCGGGTCGATGTGCTCGCGGCTTTCCCAGCGGTGACCTTTGGGGGTCGCGACGACAAACGGCTCATCGTACAACTCGCACGCCACCGTGCCGGCCTCTTCGAAAGGGTCGGCAACAATGATGGCATCCACTTCACCACGCTTGAGCATTTCCGCCAGACGGGCCGTATAGTTTTCTTCGATGATCAGCGGCATTTCCGGTGCCAGAATCCGCAGGGCGGGAATCAGGCGCGGCAATAAATACGGACTGATGGTGAAGATCACGCCCAGCTTCAACGGACCCGCCAGCTCGTTCTGGTGTTCGCCAGCCAGTCGTTTGATGGCATCGGCTTCTTCCAGCACGCGCTGGGCCTGTTCGATGACTCTTTCGCCGATCTCGGTGACGGCCACTTCGGGGCCACCGCGTTCGAAAAGAGTCACCGCCAGCTCGTCCTCCAGCTTTTTAATGGCAATGGACAAGGTCGGCTGGCTGACAAAGCAACTCTGGGCGGCACGGCCAAAGTGTTTTTCTCTGGCCACTGCAACGATATAACGCAGTTCGGTCAGCGTCATGGCGGTTTAGCGCTTGTGTTCCGGCAGGACGATATTCACTTCCAGCACTTCGAAGTTGTCCTGACGTTCCAGATGAACCTTGATGTCTTCCTGATGGACGGCAACGTATTTGGAAATGACTTCCATCAATTCGCGTTGCAGGGCCGGCAGGTAATCCGGGGCGGTGGTACGTCCGTCGCGTTCGTGCGCGAGGATGATTTGCAACCGTTCACGGGCAATGGAAGCCGATTTCTGGCGTTTGCCGAAAAGACGTTCGATAAGAGACATCATCAACCCCCGAACAGACGTTTCAGCAAGCCTACCTTCGGCGCATCGAGGAAGCGCATCGGGCAGTCTTCACCCAGGAACCGTGCCACGACATCGGTGTAGGCGTCGGCGACATCCGACCCTTTGAGGTGGATGGCCGGGGTACCGGAATTGGAGGCCTGCAGCACCGACTGGGACTCCGGGATCACGCCGATCAGCGGTACGCGCAGGATTTCCTTGACGTCGTCGACCGACAGCATTTCGCCTTTTTCGACGCGCTGCGGCGAATAGCGGGTGATCAGCAGGTGTTCGCGAACCGGTTCGCGACCTTCCTGGGCACGGCGCGACTTGGAGGCCAGAATGCCCAGAATACGGTCGGAGTCACGCACCGAGGACACTTCCGGGTTGGTCACGATCACCGCTTCATCGGCGAAATACAGCGCCATCAAGGCCCCTTTTTCGATACCGGCGGGCGAGTCGCAGACAATGTACTCGAAGCCCATGTCGACCATATCCTTGAGGACGGTTTCAACGCCTTCCTGGGTCAGGGCATCTTTGTCGCGGGTTTGCGAGGCCGGCATGATGTACAGGTTGTCGCAGTTCTTGTCCTTGATCAGCGCCTGATTCAGGGTGGCTTCCTTGTTCACCACATTGATCAGGTCATAGACCACGCGGCGTTCGCAGCCCATGATCAGGTCCAGATTGCGCAAACCGACATCGAAGTCGATTACGGCCGTTTTGTGGCCGCGCAGGGCGAGACCCGAGGCGAAGCTGGCACTGGTGGTGGTTTTGCCTACGCCACCCTTGCCCGACGTCACGACGATGATTTTTGCCACGTTGGCTCCCTTGATAACTAGTTAGCGTGTTGCTGATAGACGGTTATTCACCGAGCGAACTCATTACGATCTTTTCGTTTTCCAGATAGATCTGGATCGATTTGCCCAGAATGCTGTCGGGAAGTGTCTGCTCGATGGTTCGATACACCCCGGCGATGGAGACCAGTTCGGCTTCCATGCTGCGGGTAAAAATGCGTGCCGAGGTATTGCCCCGTGCGCCGGCCAATGCCCGGCCGCGCAGTGGCGCATACACATGGATGCTGCCGTCGGCGATGATTTCGGCACCGGCGCTGACCATGGCCAGCACTACCAGATCGGTGCCGCGCGCATAGATCTGCTGACCGGTCCGTACCGGACGGTCGATGATCATGGGCAATTGCAGCGGGGCTTCGCCGGCCGGAGGCTGTGCCGCCACGGGGCTGGCTTCTTCGACCGTTTCCGCCACGGGGGCCGGCGCACGTGCCGGTCCTGCCGGCAGCCAGGCCAGCGCATGACGTTCGGCAAGCGTCGCCAGTGCCGTATCCGGATGGCGCAGGCCGATGATGCGGATGCCGTGACGCGCGAGGCGGGACACCAGACTCTCGATGTCCAGTGCTGCCGGATTGTCCAGCAATTCCAGATCCAGCACGAAAGGCTCGGACTGGGCCTCGGCCGGTCGGTTGGCGAAGCGTTGGCGTACCGCTTCGACCAGGGTTTCCACCTCGCTGTGGCGAGGCAGCAACGCCAGCAGGTCAAGGCTGGCGGACTTGATTTCAAACAGGTTTGCCGTCTGGCTCATGGTGTGCCATCAAATAGATTTCTTCTATGAGGCGAGTGTATCGGTTTGCACAGGGGGTTTCAATCGAATCCGTTACGCTTGTTTGAGGTGTTGGTAAAAATATGTTGCGTTGCCGCGGTGCGGGGCATGCCATTGGCAGAATGAATATCACGAATTTGTCATGATATATGAATTGGTTTGTGGTAAAAATCCAAACAAAATAACCGCTTAAGGGAAGAATGTTGCTGTGCAGCACTTGACCCGGGCGGTGAATTTGATTACATTGAGCTTGTTGCGGTGCAACATGAGTGTTCCGCAGCCGGTTTTGTTCTGTTGTTGCTGAGTTGTCAAACGCATTCATGGAGTTTCAAACAATGTTTACCAACACCCAAGAGTTTTCTTCCCTGGGGCAGGCGCAATTCGACAAAGCTGTTCGCCTGTCTTCGATCGTGCTGGCCAGCGCAGAGCGCTTCGCCAACCTGCATCTCGACCTGACCCGCAAGATTCTTGCCGATCAGGCTCAAACCTTCAAAGCCCTGTCCGATGTCAAGGACGTCAAGGCTTTCGCCGAGTTCCAGTCTGGTCTGGCCCAACCGTCCATCGACCAGGCGTTCTCTGTGGCCCGCAATGTCTATGACGCTGCAGTCGTGACCCAAAATGAACTGGCTGCCTTCGTTGAAGAGCAGGTTTCGGAAACCAACAAAGCCTTGCTGACTTCGATCGACCGTCTGTCGAAAAACGCTCCGGCCGGTTCCGACATTGCCGTTTCCGCACTGAAGACCCTGGTTAACTCCTCCAGCGCCGCCTTCGAGAGCGTCTCCAAAACCGCCAAGAAAGTTGGCGCAGAGATCGCAGAAGCCGGTGTTGAAGCCGCGACCAACTCGGCCAAGGCTGCTTCCGCCGCCGTTAGCCGTGCCAAGAAGACAACGACAGCTTCTGCCTGATTCGCATCGTTCGACCTGATGCACGAAACGCCTGCCCTCACCGGCAGGCGTTTTTCATTGCAGCGCTCACTGTGCGTTGCGGCGATAGAAGGTGCCGAGGGTACCGAACAGCTCGTCCACAGCGTGTCCATGGCGTAAGGCCAGCACCATGATGCGTGCCAGCGTATCGGCAAAATGGGCTTGTTGATGGGGTGGTTTGGCGAAGTCGGCCAACAGCGCCTGAGTGTCGAGTGGCTGGTCGGCCGCCGTGCCGAGGTAGTCGAGCGAGAGCGCGAGCAACTGATCGGCCAGACGTCGTTGGCGGATCAGGAATTCTTCCCAGTCCGGAGTGCGGATCGCTTCGCCGGGGATGGCCCAGGTGGCCTGGCTGGCCAATGTGCAACTGAAGACCAGGCTGTCGAGCAGGGTGGCGGTATAGCCGGCGCTGCCCACCGGGCCGGTACGCAGCCAACTGCCCGGCAGTGGCGAGAGCGCATCCAGAATCGTCTGGCAGGCTGGAGGCGGGGGGGTATCCATTCCGGTCATCAGAATGAAACCGGATTCACTGCCGAAGGATTGCCAGGGGCCGGTCAGTTCGGCAAACGCCAGATCGCGTTGCCGGCAGAACCGGTCAAGTGCCTGCGCCGCCGGTCGGGACGGCGCCAGAGCCAAAAGCAGCCGGTCGGTCAGCAGGCAGGAAACTTCCCCGGGCGCGCAGGCCTGCGCAAGGGCAGGCGGCACACTCTCAAGCGGAGTGACCGTGTGACCTTGGCGCGACAGACGGCTGGCGAACCAGCCCAATGCCGGATTGCAACCTGCAGTGATGAGTTCCAAAGCGGCTCACGATGTCGGAGGGGCGAGCCACTATTGTATCCGACCTAGAGACGGAACTGACTGACCTGTTTCTGCAAATTTTGCGCCAGTGCCTGCAATTCTTCCGACGTGGTGGCCAACTCTTCGACCGTGGCACTGTTCGATTCCGACAGCTGTGCGACATTTTCCATCCGTTGGGACAGGTCGATACTGGCGGTGCGTTGTTCCGACAGTGCCGAACTGATCGAGGCAATGCTGGCGACGATTTCCCCCGAACCGGCTTCGATATCCGCCATGGAGCGCGAGGCCAGATCGGCCGTGCCGGAAACCTGATTGACTCCGTCTATGCTGGTACGCATGCTCTCGACGGCAATTTGCGACCCACGCTGGATGCTGGAGATTTTCTGGGTGATTTCCTGAGCCGACAGTGTGGTGCGTTCTGCCAGTTTGCGTACTTCATCGGCCACCACCGCAAAGCCCCGTCCCATTTCACCGGCCCGTGCCGCTTCGATGGCGGCATTGAGGGCGAGCAAATTGGTTTGGTCGGCGACATCGCGGATCACCGTGACGATCTGGCCGATTTCCTGCACCTGGCCGGTCAATTCCTCGACCCGGTTGGCCGTTTCGCCCACCTGCTCGGATACCCGGCGGATCTGGGTAGTGGACTGGCTGACCTCCGAGCCGCCGCGTGCGGCGCTCTGGCCGGCGGCACGGGCTTTGTGCGAGGCGTCATCGGCATTGTCGGCGACATGATTGATGCTGACGGTCAGTTGTTCGAGCGTGGCAGCGGCTTCGGTGGTGTTCTCGGACTGGCGCTGGGCACTGATGGCGACGTGCTGCGCCATGCCGGAGAGCTCGTGTGCCGAATCGGAGACGCTGGTGGCATTGGTGTGGATGGTGCGTACCAGATCACGCAGGCTGTCACGCATCAGGATCAGGTCGCGTTGCACCGTCAGGCTTTCATCTTTTGAGCGGGGCGGAGGCGTTTCGGTACCCGACAGGTTGCCTTCGCGAATATCGCTGGCCAGCTGCACGGCCTGGGTCAGCGGTTTGCCGATCAGACCGGCGATGAAGAAGGCGACGCCCAGTGATATGGCGATGCCGACGGCCAGCAGGATGAACTGCATCAACTGCGCGGCATGGGAGGCGGAGATCGCATTGTTGCGGGCCTCGACCATCTGTTCATCCTGATAGCTGATCAGTTTCCGGGTGGCATCGACCAGCGCGTTATTGGCCGGGGTGAAGGTGGAGGTCAAGAAGTCCCGCCCTTTGTTCATGCCCTCTTCGGTGTTCATCCGGCTAAATTTGAAAATGGTCGCATAGTGCGGTTCCAGAGCAACGGCAGCGGCCTTGACCTCGTTGAAACGTTGTTTGCCATCCTCGCCACTCAACTGGGCCTCGAAATCGGTAAAGACCTTTTGCAAGGCGGCGCGGTTGGCGTCAATTTTGGACAGGAACTTTTCTGTCTCGTTGGTATCGTTGGTTAACAGCGACCCTCGGATCTGGCGGCCATTGTCCAGCGCATATTGAATGATCTGGTTGGCCATCTGGGTTTTTGGGTAGCGGTTTTCGGTAATGTCTTCCAGCCGTTCCTGCATGGTGGCCATTTTCATGGCACCTATCAGCACGGCGATGATCAACACCACGATCACCATACCAAAACCCAACAATAATTTTTGTCGTACGCTCCATGAACTCAGCATCGTGTTTTCCCCCTTGTTTGATTTCCCCTGATTCAACGTAGTCGGGGAACGCGGCAAAAGCAAAATCCGCATGGGGAGTGTGGGGATGGGCGAAGCGTGGTCAAGACCATGAAAAACGGGAGCCGAAGCTCCCGTTTGCGATGATTGCCGAGTGGTAATCAGGCTTGCTTGTTGTGGCTCTCGATGCCTTCGAGCAGTTCGCGGGTGGCATCTTCCAGCGTGCCCCAGCCTTGAACCTTGACCCACTTGCCTTTTTCCAGATCCTTGTAGTGCTCGAAGAAGTGCACCATCTGGTTGCGCAGCAGTTCCGGCAGGTCTTCCAGTTTCTGGATCGACTTGTACATCGGGCAGAGCTTTTCAACCGGTACGGCAACCAGTTTGGCGTCGATGCCCGACTCGTCTTCCATTTTGATCATCCCCAGGGCACGACAGCGTACGACAACGCCCGGAGGCAGTGCGAACGGGGTGACCACCAGTACGTCGACCGGGTCGCCGTCGCCGGCGAGGGTCTGGGGAACGAAACCATAGTTGGCCGGGTAGAACATGGAGGTGCCCATGAAACGGTCAACGAAAATGGCGCCGGAATCCTTGTCGAATTCGTATTTGATCGGTGCGCTGTTGGCGGAGATTTCGATTACGACGTTGAAATCGTTCGGCATGTCCTTGCCGGGAGCGATACGGTCGAGGTTCATCTGCAGAATCCCTTTCTGTAAGGCGGTTGAATCGGATGTTATCCCGGAGATTATACCTGATGGCATGCGTGCGATGCGGGATTCTTCACCGACGGGTATAATCCCGGCAAAGACGTCACGAGAGGATCGGGTCATCCCATGCTGGACACAGTCATCATTGAATTCGACAAGGGTCTGCGTACCCTGTTTGCCCCTGCCACCAGTCTCCGCGCCCATCCGGATGCCGGTATGGAAGACGCCGGAATGAGCGATAGCGAAAAGCGTCATGCCCTCGGCCTGATGCGCGTCAATCATTGCGGGGAAGTCTGCGCACAAGCGCTGTATCAGGGCCAGGCGCTGACCGCGCGTGATCCGGCGGCCCGTGAAGCACTGCGCGAAGCGGCGTTTGAAGAAGTCGAGCATCTGGCCTGGACCGAACAACGCATCCGCGAGTTGGGCGGGCGGGTCAGTCTGCTCAATCCGCTCTGGTATGCCGGTTCGCTGGCCATGGGCGTGACGGCCGGGGTGCTGGGCGACAAGTGGAATCTGGGCTTTCTCGAGGAGACCGAGCATCAGGTCGAGGCCCATCTGGATAGCCACCTGTCCTCGTTGCCGGAGCAGGATCTCAAAAGCCGTGCCATCGTGACCCAAATGCGCGATGACGAAATCCGTCATGCCGACATGGCCCATGATCTGGGTGCGGCACGTTTGCCCTTGCCGGTACGCGGTCTGATGAAGCTGACCGCCAAACTCATGACCCGCACCAGCTACCACATCTAATCACTCTTGCTGCAACAGGTCGCCCAGCGCCTCGATGGCCGGGCTGCCTCCCTCTTTGCGCCAGACCAGCCAGGTCGTGACACGGGCGTGTTCTTCCGCTATCCGATGGCAGGACACGCTGTCATTGCCAGGCAGGGTCTCGATCACCGAACGCGGCATGATCGCTGCACCCGCCCCCGACGCGACACAGCCCAGCATCGCGTGGTAGGAATGAATTTCCCTGAGCGCATGCGGGCGACGCAACGCGGCGGCAAACCAGTTTTCCATCCGGTCGCGGTAGGAACAACCGGGTCGGAAAGTAAACACGGTACTGCCTGCAAGGTCCTCCGGGGTGCGTACCGTCGGCGCATCCTTCGCGGTGATCCAGACCAACTCGTCGTGGAACACCGCCCTGGCCGACAGGCTGTCGTAGCCGACCGGGCCATCCACCAGCGCAGCACCGAGTTTGCCGTTGAGAACGCCCTGATACAACTCGGCCGAAGTGCCGGTTTGTAAGGATATCTCCACCTCGGGGTGCTGGCGATGGTAGCGGGCCAGTGCGCCGGGCAACAACACCGCCGCCGTGCACTCCATCGAACCCAATCGTAGCGACCCTGCCGGTTTTTCACCCGCCAACGCGCGGCGGGCCTGTTCTTCCAATGCCAGAATCCGTTGTGCATAGCCCAGCAACTGCCGGCCATGTGCCGAAAGACTGACACGGGGATGCTTGCGGATCAGCAAGGCAACCCCCAGTTCTTCCTCCAGCTGCTTGAGACGGGTGGTGAGGTTGGAGGGAACCCGGTGCAAGTGTTTCGCTGCCAGACTGATCGATCCGTAGTCGGCCACCGCCTGCAGTATGCGCAGTTGCGTGAAATCCATTTTCTGTATTCGTGAATGAGTCTGTGACTATTATTCACTATTTGGCAATGCCATGGCCAGCTATGATGGGGACTTCACTCAGTGTTTGAGGTGGTGCATGCCTAACGTTGTCCGAATCGCGCTGTGCGGTTCCCTGTGCCTGATGGTGGCGATGGGGATCGGCCGGTTTGCCTTGACCCCGCAATTACCCTTGATGCTTGCCGAACGGCAGCTGGATCTTGCGCAGGCGGCCTGGGTTGCCGCCGCCAACTATCTGGGTTATCTCGTCGGGGCCCTGGATGCCCTGGCAACCCGTCGCCACGGGGCCGGCAAGCTCAAGACCGGTCTGGTGCTGGTGGTGGTGCTGACCGTGCTGTCGGGCCTGACCGGGCCGTGGTGGTGGCAGGCGGTGCTGCGCTTCGTTCTGGGGGTATCCAGTGCCTGGGTGCTGATCATGGTCTCGACCTGGAGTGCCACCGAGTTGGCCCGCGCAGGGCGTCCGGCATTGAGTCTGGCCGTTTTCACCGGAACCGGACTGGGTATCGCGCTGAGTGGTGCGCTGGCCATGGTGGTGCGGGCGATGCACGGTTCTGCGGCTGGCGGCTGGTGGGTGTATGGTGCGTTTGCCGCGGTGTTGAGTGTCTGGGCGTGGCCGACACTTCCTGCACGCTTGGAGAGGGCGACGCTGCATCGTGGGGGCATACCTCGCCAGTCAGGGTTTCGTGCCATTCTCGTGGCCTACGGGCTGGCCGGCTTTGGCTACATCATTCCGGCCACCTTCCTGTCGCAGATGGCAGCAAAACTCCTGCCGCAAGGGCTGTGGTCAGTTGCGGTCTGGCTGGTATTCGGCATGGCCGCCACGCTGGGTCTGTGGGGCTGCATGCGCGCCAGCCAGTGGCAGAGCGCCAGAGCGAGACTGGCCCTGCTGCTGGGCATTCAGGCTCTCGGGGTGGCGGCGGCGTGTGTGCTGCCGGGTCTGTCGGGAGTGCTGGTGCTGGCCATATTGGCGGGGGGCGCCTTCATGGGCATTGTCGCGCTGGCGATAGAAGCCGGCAGAGAGGAGGCACCGGACTTCAGTGCGCGCATCCCGGCATTGCTGACCTCGGTCTATGCGCTGGGACAATTGGCCGGGCCACTGGTTGCCGGTGTCTCGGTGAAATGGACCGGGCAACTGGTTCCTGCCCTGTGGGCCTCGGTGGCGGCGCTGGTCCTGGCCTCGTGGCTAGCCGCGCCGCCGCTCCGGGTCAGAGTGCTTCAGTCGCCTTGATCAGCCAGTCGCGGGCTGCGCCGTCCACCAGCGGCAGCAAGCGCTCGCGGACCGTGGCGTGGTAGTCGTTCAGCCAGGCCAGTTCATGAGGCGCCAGCAGCGCGAGGTCGATGCAGCGCCGGTCAATCGGGCACAGGGTCAAGGTTTCGAAGCGCAGAAAATCGCCGAACTCGTTCGCGCCGGCATCGGTGTTCGCGACCAGGTTTTCGATACGGATACCCCACTGGCCGGTACGGTAAATACCCGGTTCGATCGAGGTGATCATGCCGCTTTCCATCGCCATGCTGGCATCGGGAATGGCGCGCGAAATACTTTGCGGGCCTTCATGGACATTCATGAAATAGCCGACGCCGTGGCCGGTGCCGTGACCAAAATCCAGATTGGCCTGCCACAGCGGTGCCCGGGCCAGTGCATCCAGCATCGGCGACAGTGTGCCACGCGGGAAATGGGCGCTGGACAGCTGGATGACGCCTTTCAGTACCAGCGTGAAATCACGTTGTTCAGCGGCGGAAATCTCGCCCACTGCCACCACCCGGGTAATGTCGGTGGTGCCGCCCAGATACTGTCCACCCGAGTCGATCAGCAACAGGCCGTTGCCGGCGATCTCGCTGTGGCTTTGCAAGGTGGCATGGTAGTGGGGCAGGGCGCCGTTCTGGCGGAAGCCGGCAATGGTGCCGAAGCTGGCCGAGACAAACCCCGGACGACGTGCGCGTGCCGCGGTAATCTTTTCGTCGATGGTCAGTTCGGTAATGGCTTCACGATTGACCGCCGATTCGAACCAGGCGAAGAACTCGCACAAGGCCGCGCCATCTTGCTCCATGGCTTGACGGACGTGGGCGATTTCCGCTTCGGACTTGCGTGACTTCATCAAAGTCGAAGGGTTGATGTGTTCGATGATCGTCGTTCCGGCGGCAAATGCCTGACGGAAGCCGAGCGTGATGCGTTTGGGGTCGATCAGTACACGGCTATTTTGCGGCAGGCGTGCCAGCTCGGCTTTGGTGGTGTCATAAGGAAGCACGCGTACCCCGTCGCGCGCCAACTCGGCATTCAGGGCGCTATCGATCTTGCCGGAGGCGACAAACAAGATGGCCTCGTTCGGGCCGATCAGGGCATGGGCAAGGAATACGGGGTTGTAATTGACATCGGAGCCACGCAGATTGAACGACCAGGCGATGTCGTCGAGCGTCGACAGGAAATGCCAGTCAGCACCCGTGGCGGCAATCGCCTGGCGAAGTTCGGCAAGACGGGTGGCGCGTGCCACGGTGGCGTGCGGAGGCTGGTGGGTGTAAACCGGGGCGGCAGGCAGTGCCGGGCGGTCGTCCCAGACCTGTTCCAGCAGGTCGATATCGGTGCGCAGTGTTGCGCCGGCCCGTTTGAGCGCGGCTTCCAGTGCCCGTGCCTGTGCCAGACCAAGACTATCCCCGTCCACGGCCAGTGTCTGGCCGGTATGCAAGTGGCTGGACAACCAGTCCAGATGTCCGCCCGGGCTTGCCAGCGTCTGGATTTTCATGAGAGCTATGCCACTACCGGCCAACTCAGATTCGGCCTGTACCCAATAGCGGCTATCCACCCACAGTCCGGCAAAGTCGGCGGTGACAACCAGTGTGGCGACCGAGCCGTTGAAGCCCGACAACCATTGGCGACCCTGATAGCGTTCCGGGAGATACTCGGACAAATGCGGGTCGGAAGAAGGGATCAGGCAGGCATCGACCCCTGCTGCAGCCATGGCGGTTTTAAGTCGGGCGAGACGCGGTGAAACGGACATCATGCACTCCACTGGATTCAGAAAAATATTGTATCCATTGTGTGCACATCGCTGCTGGAACGCAAGCCTTGCAATGCTTGCGTCATTGACTGGAGTGAAAATGAAAAAAGCCAAGACACCGGAGTGCTTGGCTTTTTTCTGAATCCTGGCGTCCCCACGGGGAATCGAACCCCGGCCGCCGCCGTGAAAGGGCAGTGTTCTAACCGCTAAACTATAGGGACATCTGGCGCACCCGGAGCGATTCGAACGCCCGACCCTCTGGTTCGTAGCCAGATACTCTATCCAACTGAGCTACGGGTGCAAAACTGGCGTCCCCACGGGGAATCGAACCCCGGCCGCCGCCGTGAAAGGGCAGTGTTCT
>JAGLBD010000235.1 GCA_018260425.1 Pseudogulbenkiania sp.
ACAACCGGTTCCAGGCCTGCCGCTTCGGTTTTGACGGTGTGGTGGTCAACCCCGGAACAGCTGGACAGACCTTGTTGCTGGAGGACTTGCTGGCCACGCTGGGAGAGCTGCAGGACGCTGCCGAGGCGCTGGGTGTCAAACCGTGGCTCAAGGCGCTGCGCGAGAAGGCCCTGACGCGCAAGACCGATAGCCATACCTTGCGTGACATCTACCGGGAAACCGGCTCGCTGGCCGAGGTGGCTCACCGACAAAGCATGATGTGGATGTATGCTGAGAGCCTGACTGGCGCTACACTAGCAGCCTGACTTGTCTCTGGCGACACCATGTTATTTTCTCTCGAAACGCCGGCCCCGAGCGAAGGACCGACGCTCTGGATCATCTGGAACAAAGACCGTATTCTGCATCTGGACGGCCGGCTGCCGGAACAGCGCCCCGCCATCGCCCTGACACTGGAGCACCGGGTAGCCTCGCTGGGCGACCGTGATTGCCGTACGGCCGAACTGGTCGGCGATGCCCCGTCCGGGGCGGAGTGGCTGCCGTTGCGGCAAACCCTGCTGAATGCGCCGCGCCCGCTGCAACAGGCCCTTGGCCGCGCCTGGCAATTGATCCACTTCGAGCGCAGCCACCGCTTCTGCTCGGCGTGCGCGAGTCCGCTGATCCCGCACCACCACGACAGCGGCAAAGGCTGCCCGAGTTGCGGCGCGGTGTATTATCCGCGCATCTCCCCGGCGATGATGGTCACCATCACCCGTGGCCGCGAGATTTTACTGGCCCGGGCGCCACACTTCGCCGAGGGCATGTACAGCGCACTGGCAGGTTTCGTCGAGCCGGGGGAAACCATTGAACAGTGCGTCCATCGCGAGACCTTTGAAGAGGTCGGCGTCAAAATCGACTCCCTGCGCTATGCCGGATCACAGCAATGGCCGTTTCCCCATTCGCTGATGCTGGCCTTTACCGCAAACTACCTGAGTGGCGACATCGTTCCCCAACCCGGAGAAATCGTCGATGCCCGCTGGTTCCCCATCGACGACCTCCCGCTGATTC
>JAGLBD010000236.1 GCA_018260425.1 Pseudogulbenkiania sp.
ACAACCGGTTCCAGGCCTGCCGCTTCGGTTTTGACGGTGTGGTGGTCAACCCCGGCACCGCAGGACAGACCTTGTTGCTGGAGGACTTGCTGGCCACGCTGGGAGAGTTGCAGGACGCGGCAGAGGCACTGGGCGTCAAACCGTGGCTCAAGGCGCTGCGCGAGAAGGCCCTGACCCGCAAGACCGATAGCCATACTTTGCGTGACATCTACCGGGAAACCGGCTCGCTGGCCGAGGTGGCTCACCGACAGAGCATGATGTGGATGTATGCTGAAAGCCTGACTGGCGCTACACTAACGGTCTGACTTGTCTCTGGCCACACCATGCTATTTTCTCTCGAAACGCCGGCCCCGAGCGAAGGACCGGCGCTCTGGATCATCTGGAACAAAGACCGGATTCTGCATCTGGGCGGCCGGCTGCCGGAACAGCGCCCCGCCGTCGCACTGACACTGGAGCACCGGGTCGCCTCACTGGGCGACCGTGATTGCCGTACAGCCGAGCTGGTCGGCGATGACCCGCCCGGGGCGGAGTGGCTGCCGTTGCGGCAAACCCTGCTGAATGCACCGCGCCCGCTGCAACAGGCCCTTGGCCGTGCCTGGCAGTTGATCCACTTCGAACGCAGCCACCGCTTCTGCTCGGCGTGCGCAAGCCCGCTGATCCCTCACCGCCACGACAGCGGCAAAGGCTGCCCGAGTTGCAGCGCGGTGTACTATCCGCGCATTTCCCCGGCAATGATGGTCACCATCACCCGCGGCCGCGAGATTTTGCTGGCCCGGGCACCCCACTTCGCCGAGGGCATGTATAGCGCACTGGCCGGCTTCGTCGAACCGGGCGAAACCATCGAACAATGCGTCCATCGCGAGACCTTCGAAGAGGTCGGTGTCAGAATCGACTCGCTACGCTATGCCGGCTCGCAACAATGGCCGTTTCCCCATTCGCTGATGCTGGCCTTTACCGCACACTACCTGAGTGGCGACATCGTGCCCCAGCCCGGAGAAATCGTCGATGCCCGCTGGTTCCCCATCGACGACCTCCCGCTGATTC
>JAGLBD010000237.1 GCA_018260425.1 Pseudogulbenkiania sp.
TGATCAGCGTCAGCTTGACCGTGCCCATCGCATTGCTGGCGTCCGTGACGGTAAACACATTGTGGCTACCGAACACCGCCACCCCGCTGCCGGCCGCCGCCGGCGTCGCCGTGCCGTAGATCACCGCACCGTCCGCACTGGACAGGCTCGGCGCCACCGTGTCGAGCACGAACTTGAGTGTCGCATCGGTGTTGGCAATCACCTTGCCGGCACTGTCCACTTCCCGGACCTGAACCTGATGCGTCCCTTCCCCGGCCAGACCGGTGATCTGGTTGCCTTGCCCCGCCAGCCAGCTCTTGCCGCCATCCAGGCTGTACTGCCAGAGCGCGCCGCTATCCAGACCGCTGACCGTCACCGTCGACACCCGGCTGATGCCGTCGGTCGCAGAAATCCCGCTGTCCGTCGCCAGCGCCAGCTTGACCTTGCTCTCCGCCGGGGGCGTTGGAGGCGTCGGGGGAGTGGGAGGTGTCACCGTTCCGCCACCACTGCTGCCTCCACCGCCTCCGCCGCCACCGGCCGCGGCGGCGCCTATCATGCCTAGCGCACCCAGTGCCCCGACGCTCGGCGGGATGCCGTTCAGGAACGACCAGAACCCGGTGGCTGCCGCCGGTGCCGCAGCCGCAGCCGCTGCGCCGGTTCCGGTACCGGTACCGCCGCCGGCCAATGCCGCGGTCTCCGTCGTGGCCGGCACCGCCGCCGTCCCCTCGCCCACTCCGGTGGTGGAGATGCCGTTGATCGACAGCGCACCCTGATTGTTGATGATGTCCACGCCACGCAACACCCGGTCATCCAGCGCAATGGCGAAGTCCGGATCGACCAGACTCTTCACCGCCCCGTCGCGCACATACAGCACCTTGCCGTTCTTCAGCGTCACGACAATGTCGGTGTCGACCACCTTGATGCTTTTGACATCGGCCGTCTTGATGTTCAAGTGCACCCGGTTGGCGGCTTTGCCTGCCTTGCCTGCGGCTGCCGGATCCACTGCTTTGTTGCCTTCCGCCATGTCTGTTCTCCTGAACGGATGCGGTCAC
>JAGLBD010000238.1 GCA_018260425.1 Pseudogulbenkiania sp.
CGGCAGGGTTCACGGTTTGACAGTCGAGGAGGCAAAAAGTGAATTGGACGCGAAATAAATGTTCTGAAAAGGCAACGCGGAACGCATGCTCTATTGGATTTAAAGAGCTAATTCATTTACGCACGGCGAGTGCGGAAGCCCTGCTATGGGCAGTGAGATGAATTATTTTGAAATCAGAAGTAAGTCGTTAGCGGATTCCGAAAGATTGGGGTTTTCTCGTGCAGATATTTTGCCGGTCCTTGATGAGGCGCTGGTGATTCGCCCTGTGGAGGAAATTGTTGATCGAGCCTTGGTGCTCTCTGTTGTAGTCGCTGTTTCGTATGGCTTCCCGCGTAATAAGGCATCGTCGTGGCTGGAAAAGGAAAACCTAATCAGCAGTCTGTCAGGCTTGGAGTCGGAATTTGTTCACTCAAACTCTCCGTTGAGTAAGATGTTCCAAGTTCAAGTTGAAGGCTTGTGCGCCTTTGCATGGAGCCTTGGCTATTTGCCAAATCTGGATTTCTCCGTGGCCAGTCCTCACCACTTGGTTTCTGTGTTTCCCGATTTCAAAGTGTTGGAATCAACTCGGCGCTTCCGTGAAAAAGCAAGACTACTTCCCGTCGGCGATATGGTTTCTGCACTTGATTTAGCTTACTGCTTGCATTGGGGGGTTAGTCATGCTCGGATCGGTGGAGGGGTGGTTCCAGGGAAGGTGCCTCCTCATGTGATAGTGGAAAGACGCAGGGCGTTGGAGTGGATGTTCTCAGCCGTAGATTGGGATGATATTTCTCTTGATACTTGAACTGCATGTCCGTCCGGTGAAATTGTAGGGTGCGGCACCCGGCTATAAGTTTCTTCATGTGTGAGCTTGGCTGCCAGGTGTCGCGCAGCAATCGCTAAAATATAGGCTGGCATCCCATAGGTGGATGCCAGCCTTTTATTATTGGAATGAATCGCCCCGAGTGCAGTAGATACTTCCTTGCCTTAAACCGGAGTTTGTCAAAGTAGTTGTCGCGTCAGCTTACGCAGCCATCGTGTTTGA
>JAGLBD010000239.1 GCA_018260425.1 Pseudogulbenkiania sp.
TGGCGAAACCCCTTGACCGCGCTACACCATACGTTAAATTGCAAATATCATAGACCGACATGTAGCAACCCTCCACCACGGATACCGCCAGGAGACGATCCATGATGCAAAGGCTGACCGCCGGTGTCTTTCTGCTACTCCTTGTGCCGTGTCTCTGGGCAACGGGGCTGAAACGCATCATGGTTGTCGACAGCTACCATGCCGAGTATGACTGGTCCCGCGACTATCGCATGGCGCTGCAGGATGTGCTGCGCGACAAGGCCCAACTCACCTTTTTCCAGATGGACACCAAGCGCCTGCCCAAGGCCCAGCATGCCGCCCGTGCCGAAGCGGCCCTGCGGCTGATCGCTACCGAAAAGCCCGACCTGGTCATTACCGGCGACGATGCCGCGCTTAAGCTGGTCGGTGCCCGGCTGGCGGGCAGCCGTTTGCCGGTGGTCTATCTGGGCATCAACCAGAATCCGCGCAGCTATCTGACCGGCAACCATGCCAATGTGACCGGGGTGCTGGAGAGGCCATTGATCCGCCGCAACATCCTGTTAATGAAATCACTGATTCCCACACTGAAGCGGGCGCTGGTGCTATTCGACAACGACTTGACCTCGCAGGTCATTCGCGACGAAATGTTTGGCGGTCTGGACAGCATGCGCTTTGGCGATGTGGACGTCGATCTGGTGATGGCCACCAACTACGCCGACTGGCAACAAAAAATCAAATCTGCACCGGCCACTTATCAGGCGGTGTGGGTCGGCCTGTATCAGGCCTTGCGCGACGGAGCGGGCAATGTGGTTCCCGACCGGCAAGTCATTCAATGGACGGCGGCGAACAGCCCGCGGCCGGTATTCGGTTTCTGGGATTTCGCCATTGGGCCGAACAAGGCCGCGGGCGGCATGGTGTTGAGTGGCCATGATCAAGGCGTGGCCGCCGCCATCATCGCCCAGAACATCCTGTTCAACCGGCAACAACCGGACCAGATTTTTCCGGTAAACCTCGGCGAGGGTGTGCTGATCTTCTCGAA
>JAGLBD010000240.1 GCA_018260425.1 Pseudogulbenkiania sp.
GCAGGATTGGCTGGCCCTGCAGGACATTCATCATTTCAACCGCCTGCTGGTCAACTATGGACAAACCCGGCGCAGCGCCTTCGCACTGGCACCCAACCGGCTGGCCGAGCCGCTGGCCATACCCGCCTTGCGCCAGGTGCTGGAACAGGCCGCGACAACCGCGACGCCAATCATGATTTTCACCGGCAATCGCGGCATGGTACAGATCCACTCCGGCCGGATTCCCCCCATCACTGACCGGGAGGGTTGGCTGAATCTGTTCTCGGCCGATTTCACCCTGCATCTGGATCCGTCCGGGATCGACAGCGTCTGGCGGGTCCGTCGCCCGACCTGCGACGGCATCATTACCGCCATAGAAGCCTTTGACGCACACGGCACCACCGTGCTGACCCTGTTCGGCGTACGTCGCGAAGGCGAGCGGGAAGATCCCGACTGGCGACTGCTGTGCGAAACCCAAACCACACTGGATTTTCATCATGCGGCATAAACTCCTCACTGCACTACTGACACTGGGAGCCAGCCTGCCAGCCGCCGCGGAGCGCATCGTCACCCTGACCCCGGACGTCGCCGACATTGTCGTGGCACTGGGCGCGGCCGGCGAGGTGGTGGGTCGCAACTCGGCCTCGCACCAAAGCGAACTGGCCCATGCCACCCCGATCGGCTTGTCGCGGGCGCTGAACCCCGAGCCGGTGGCACGCCTCAAACCCACGCTGGTACTCGGCAGCCAGATGGCCCAACCCGCCACACTGTTCGACACGCTGGAGAAACTCGGCGTACGCGCCTATCGCATCGGCAACCGCGATGATGGCAGTGATTACCCCCAAAGCATCACCCGGATCGGGCAATTGCTGGGCAAATCCGCCGAAAGCGCCCGCTTGTCGGCCCGCTGGCAAGAACAGATGAAGCCTCAGCCCCCCATGAGCACCCGCTACCTGCTGAGCTACGACGGCAAACTGGTAGCAGGACGCAATACGGCGGCCGATACCCTGATCCGGGCGGCAGGCGGCATCAACGCCG
>JAGLBD010000241.1 GCA_018260425.1 Pseudogulbenkiania sp.
CGGCGTTGATGCCGCCTGCCGCCCGGATCAGGGTATCGGCCGCCGTATTGCGTCCGGCTACCAGCTTGCCGTCGTAGCTTAGCAGGTAGCGGGTGGCCAAGGGAGGCTGAGGCTTCATCTGTTCCTGCCACCGGGTTGACAAACGGGCGCTTTCGGCGGGTTTGCCCAGCAATTGCCCGATTCGGGTGATGCTTTGCGCGTAATCACTACCATCATCGCGGTTGCCGATGCGATAGGCTCGCACGCCGAGTTTCTCCAGTGTGTCGAATAGCGTGGCGGGTTGGGCCATCTGACTGCCAAGTACCAGCGTGGGTTTGAGGCGTGCCACCGGCTCGGGGTTCAGCGCCCGCGACAAGCCGATCGGGGTGGCATGGGCCAGTTCGCTTTGGTGCGAGGCCGAGTTGCGACCCACCACCTCGCCGGCCGCGCCCAGTGCCACGACAATGTCGGCGACGTCCGGGGTCAGGGTGACAATGCGCTCTGCGGCAGCTGGCAGGCTGGCCCCCAGCACCAGCAGTGCCGTAAGGAGTTTATGCCGCATGATGGAAATCCAGTGTGGTTTGGGTTTCGCACAGTAGTCGCCAGTCGGGATCTTCCCGCTCGCCTTCGCGTCGTACGCCGAACAGCGTCAGCAAGGAGGTGCCGTGTGCGTCAAAGGCTTCGATGGCGGTAATGATGCCGTCGCGGGTCGGGCGGCGGACCCGCCAGACGCTGTCGATCCCGGACGGATCCAGATGCAAGGTGAAATCGGCCGAGAACAGATTCAGCCAACCCTCCCGGTCGGTGATGGAGGGGATCCGGCCCGAGTGGATCTGCACCATGCCGCGATTGCCGGTGAATAGCATTATCGGTGTCTCGGTTGTCGCGGCCTGTTCCAGCACCTGCCGCAATGCGGGGATGACCAGCGGCTCGGCCAGCCGGTTGGGCGCCAGTGCGAAGGCGCTGCGCCGGGTTTGTCCATGGTTGACCAGCAGGCGGTTGAAATGATGAATGTCCTGCAGGGCCAGCCAATCCTGC
>JAGLBD010000026.1:0-7515 GCA_018260425.1 Pseudogulbenkiania sp.
GCGAGTAGTCTTTGGCTTCGCCACCGAACTTCTTGGACAGAATGGTGGTGATAGCAGCCGTCAGCGTGGTTTTACCATGGTCAACGTGACCAATGGTGCCGACGTTTACGTGCGGTTTTGTCCGCTCGAACTTTTCCTTAGCCATGGCAAATTCCCTGAATCCGAAACAAAAGTTAAGCGATGGTGCCCATGGGCAGAATTGAACTGCCGACCTCTCCCTTACCAAGGGAGTGCTCTACCCCTGAGCTACATGGGCCCTAAACAGGCTATTTAACGTTCTGGAGCGGGTGAAGGGAATCGAACCCTCGTCGTAAGCTTGGAAGGCTTCTGCTCTACCATTGAGCTACACCCGCCTCTCACGACTTCGGCTCACTACACCGCAGCCGCCAAGACGCTTTTTAAATTCTGGTGGAGGGAGAAGGATTCGAACCTTCGAAGGCTGAGCCGTCAGATTTACAGTCTGATCCCTTTGACCGCTCGGGAATCCCTCCTGAAAGAGACCCGAATCTTATAGAACACCCCAAAAGGTGTCAACACCCTCAACACGAAAAAAGTGAATAAATTTAGTCGAAAAATGCAAAACGCCCGACTATTGCCGGGCGTTTCCTTTTTCATCAATACCTTACGGATTTCACGGTTTCGCAGAAATCTTCAGATATTTTTGATAAAGCTGATCCTGGTCTTCCTTGTGGGACGGATCAAGGGGGATACAGTCCACCGGACAGACTTGCTGGCATTGCGGTTCGTCGTAGTGTCCGACGCACTGCGTACACAAGTCAGGGTTGATCTCATAGATCTCTTCACCCTGGGAGATGGCGTTATTCGGGCACTCCGGCTCGCATACATCGCAGTTGATGCATTCATCGGTAATCATCAAAGCCATACTGAATAGTCCTTTGCTTATTTGCCTTGGTATTGATTGTGTCACCCGGGTCGACTGGTCGCAACATCGCCCCGTTATATGTTCAGTGTGTCCCGCGCTATCCGGCCACCGTCAACGCGTCATCACCGGCAGCACGCCCTTCGGGTCGCACCAGACCGTAATGCACCAGCCCGGCCTTGTCTTGTCGCAGCACTTCCCAGCCGGCAAGCTCGGGCCAGTTGCGCGCTTCGAAGTAGACAACGCCTTCAGCCGTCAGCAAGCCGGCCGCCAATGGCAAGGCCTCGGCCAGCAGCGTTGAATCATAAGGAGGATCGAGAAAGATCACATCAAACTGCTGCCGGGCCGACTTCAGGTACATCAACGCATCAATGGCAACCACTTCTACCGCCGCTGCATTCAACAGCATCTTGTTGGCACGCAGCGAATCGGCCACCTTGCGCGACTTTTCCAGCATCACGACCTGACGGGCGTGACGGGAAGCCGCCTCGAAGCCCAGCGCCCCGCTTCCGGAAAAGGCATCCAGACAACGGCGCCCGGCCAACTCTTGCCCCAACCAATTGAACAGGGTCTCTCTGACGCGGTCCGGGGTGGGACGCAAGCCCTCCGACTCGGGGAAGGGCAACAAACGTCGCCGGTAGTCGCCGGCGATGATTCTGACTTTATTACGTTGCTGACTCATGATAGCGTCTGAAAAATCAAGGGGCAGAGTTTACCGCGATCAACGCCTTGTTGCCTCAACTAGCGTCAATTTCCTTGTCAGTGTCTCGTTGCGGCAACGCCAAGCTCTTATTTTCATTGCGCAATTTGACATCATACACTTATCGACCGGATCCCGAACGGGTCACCACCCCCTTATTCTCTATATATAGGCTGCAGTCGCTAACGTCTTGTCCCTCCCGCCGCAGCTGACCCAAATCGGCTTTAATTCATCGCTGGCCACCGATGCCTGCAACTCTCCCCTGTCCGTTACGCGATTTAAGGATACAATTTCCCCTATTTATCCCTTTTTGGCTTGCTCAGGTTACGCATGTTCAGTTTCTTCAAGAAAAAACCCAAAGTTTCCGATACGCCCGCCACTGACGTAAATGAAGCTGGCGCAACGGACACCGCACCGGTCGAGCCTTCCGGCGCTACCGCTATCGAAACCCTGCCGGAAGCTGCGGCTCCGGCCGCGCTGCCCGAGGATCATCCGCGTGTCGAGCCCACACCGGAACACGTTGAACCCGCCCCGACGGAAAGTATTGCTCCCGTTGAAGAGCTTGCTGTTAACGAGGAGCCGGTTTCGCTCAAGTCCATGAGCTGGACGCAACGCCTCAAAGCCGGTTTATCCAAAACCCGCGACCGCCTCGGCAAACAACTTGCCGGTTTGTTTGGCGGCGGCAAGATCGACGAAGAGCTGTATGAAGAGCTGGAGACGGTACTGCTGACGGCCGACATGGGTGTCGATGCGACGGTTCACCTGCTCGCGGATGTCCGTGAACGCGTCTCGCTGCGCGGACTCAAAGACGCCTCCGAGCTCAAGGGCGCGCTGAAGGATTCACTCACCGAACTGATTGCACCGCTGGAGAAGCCCCTCGACACCGCCGGCCGCAAGCCTTTCGTCATTATGATGGCGGGCGTCAATGGCGCCGGTAAAACCACTTCGATCGGTAAACTGGCCAAGTATTTCCAGTCGCAAGGCAAGAGCGTGCTGCTGGCCGCCGGTGACACCTTCCGCGCCGCCGCCCGCGAACAATTGATGGCCTGGGGCGAGCGCAACAATGTTACGGTGATTGCCCAGCAAGGTGGCGATGCTGCCGCGGTATGCTTCGATGCCATCAAGGCCGCTGAAGCGCGTGGCATTGATATCGTGCTGGCGGATACCGCGGGCCGACTGCCGACGCAATTGCATTTGATGGAAGAGATCAAGAAGGTCAAACGGGTTATCCAGAAGGCGCTCCCCGATGCCCCTCATGAAATCGTACTGGTTCTGGATGCCAACATCGGCCAGAACGCCATTAATCAGGTCAAGGTTTTCGATGACGCTCTCGGACTGACCGGTTTGATCCTGACCAAACTGGACGGAACCGCCAAAGGTGGCGTCATCGCCGCCATTGCCAAGCAACGTCCGGTGCCATTGCGTTTCATTGGTGTTGGCGAAGGCATCGATGACCTGCGCCCGTTCGATGCCAAGAACTACGTCGACGCGCTGTTCGACTGACACGCTTACCAAGGAAGATGCCGACATGATCCAGTTTGATCAGGTGACCAAACGCTACCCCGGTGGCAATGAAGCCCTGAAGAATTTGTCTTTCTCGATTGAAAGCGGAGAAATGGTATTTCTGGCCGGTCATTCCGGCGCCGGCAAGTCCACCTTGCTTAAACTGATCGCCGGCATTGAACGGGCTACCAGCGGCAGCGTACTGGTCAACAACCAGAACCTCAGCAAATTGCGCTCCAGTCAGCTGTCGTTCGTGCGGCAACATATTGGTCTGGTGTTTCAGGATCACAAAATCCTCTACGACCGGACGGTGTTCGATAATGTCATGCTGCCGCTGGACATTATCGGCTTCGACCGGCGCGATGCTGCCAAACGGGTACGGGCCGCCCTCGACAAGGTCGGTTTGCTGGGAAAAGAAAAGATGATGCCGGTACGCTTGTCCGGCGGCGAGCAGCAGCGGCTGTGCATTGCCCGCGCCGTCGTGCATCGCCCGACCATCCTGCTGGCCGACGAACCGTCCGCCAACCTCGACCGTGCCTATGCGCTCGATATCATGGAGTTGTTCAAGTCGTTTCATCAGGTCGGTGCCACCGTGCTGATCTCGGCGCACGATGAAACCCTGATGGAAGATTACGGCCGACGCATCATCCGCCTCCGGGAAGGACAGTTCGCCTCATGAAACATTTTTTCTATCTGCACTGGCAAAGTGCCTCGAATGCCTTCACCCGTATCCTGCGCCAACCCTTCGGCAGCCTGCTCAATCTGGTCATGCTGTCGGTTGCACTGGCCCTGCCGCTGTCGCTCTACCTCTGCGTCAACAGCCTGCAGGACTGGGTAGGCCGGTTGAGCGCCACGCCGCAAATCACCCTGTTCATGGAAATGTCGGCAGAAGATGCCGATCTGGCTGCGGTGAACAGCACCCTGCGTAAACACCCCCGTATCAAAGGCTACCGGTTTGTCAGCCGGCAGCAAGCCCTCAAGGATATGGAAAACCGCAACGGCCTGAGCGGCCTGGCGGACGGACTGGAGAGCAATCCGCTGCCGGACGCCTTCATCGTCACCCCGGCCACGATCGAACCGCACGAGCTGGAAATGCTGCAGAAAGAGTTGTCCGGTCTGCCCATGGTCGAGACCGCCCAGTTCGACGCCAGCTGGGCCAAACGCCTGTACGGCATGGTCGACCTCGCCCGCAAGCTGACGGTGTTTCTGGCCACCATTCTCGGCATTGCCCTGATCCTGATCACCCACAACACCATTCGCATGCAGATTCTGGCGCGACGCGACGAAATTGAAGTCGCCAAGTTGATTGGCGCCACAGACAGCTTTATCCGGCGTCCTTTCCTTTATCATGCGTTCTGGCAAGGCGTGCTGGCGGCCTTGATTGCCTGGGGGCTGACCTGCTGGCTGGTGGCCATGGCCAATCCGGCCATTACCGAATTTGCCATGCTCTATAACGAGCGGGTCAACCTCATCTCGTTGAATGCCCCGGAAGTGCTGGCGGTAATCGGGTTGGCGGCCTTCCTCGCCATGTTCGGCGCACGTCTGGCCACCGGCCACCATCTGCGCCAGCTGGAGCCACGCTGAACGTTGAGAGCGCCAAACCGGATAGTTTCCTTTTACCGGTCCGATAGAAAAATACTGCCGGAGAGGAAACTTTCTCATCTGGCACTCGACTAACACGAGTGCTAAGATAACTCCACCCACCAAGGAGGTAGTTTGATACATGAACGCCACGTTTACTTTGCCCGTCCCGTCATCCAGCGGTAGCCTGGAACAGTACATTCAGGCTGTGAACAGCGTGCCGATGCTGACTGCCGAGGAAGAAAACGAGCTTGCCACCCGCCACCAGGAGGAAAGTGATCTGGAAGCGGCCCGCAAGCTGGTCATGTCCCATCTTCGCGTCGTGGTATCGATTGCACGTGGCTATAACGGTTATGGCCTGCAGCAGGCCGACCTGATTCAGGAAGGCAATATCGGCCTGATGAAAGCGGTGAAGCGGTTCGAACCGAATCGCGGCGTCCGTCTGTTCTCGTTCGCCGTGCACTGGATCAAGGCCGAAATTCACGAATTTATTCTGCGCAACTGGCGTTTGGTGCGCATTGCCACGACCAAGCCGCAACGCAAGTTGTTCTTCAATTTGCGCAGCATGAAGCGGAGTTTCGCCGCGCTGACCGACAAGGAAGCCCAGGCCATTGCCGATGACCTTGGCGTGAAGCGCGAAGAAGTGCTGGAAATGGAAACCCGCCTCACCGGCCAGGATATTGCCCTGATCGCCGACGACGGCGATGACGAAGGTTTTGCTCCGATCGACTGGCTGGCCGATGCCGAAGCCGAACCGACCCGCATGCTGGAACGTCGTGCCTTCGACACACTGCAGACCGAAGGACTGGAAAGTGCCCTGTCCGTGCTGGATCCGCGCAGTCGCCGCATCATCGAAGCACGCTGGCTAGCCGATGATGGTGGCTCGACCCTGCACGAACTGGCGGCCGAGTTTGGTGTTTCTGCCGAGCGTATCCGCCAGATCGAGGCCAAGGCATTGACACGCATGAAGGCTGCCCTGATCGAGGGCACCGCGAACGTCGACTGACATCCTCGCTGCATCACCATGAAAAGGCTCCCGCGTGGAGCCTTTTTCTTTGTCTGGGTTTCGGACTTCTCCGATGTGGTGAAAAAACCTTGCTGAGTACCATGTGCTCTTTCCTGGAGGAAGTCACATGGACACTCGCGTAGACACACAAGCTGATACCCAGTTCACCGATCTCGTGACCGGTCTGGCTTCGATTTCCCTGCACAAATTATTGCTTGTGCTGCAATCGGAGAACCCGGCATCCAACACCATTGCTCCGGCCGTTCATCATGAGCTGGAGGTGTTCCGTTCGGCGTTGATGATGACGTCGCGGTCGCAGCGCACCACGCCCGATCCGGTATTGTTGAAACACTTGCTCAGCAAGCTTTCAGCCGATCAACGCTTCTCCTTGCACGATGCCCTGCATCATAGCCCGACACTGCAATTGATCGCTCACTCGACCCACAGTCGCGCGACCTTGTGGCAAGACACCATCCGCCAAATGGTGGAGAACGGAGAGGCCGACCGGGTTTACCCGCATTTCAGTCTCGCTCACTTGATCCTGCTGCTGAGCACGACACTGGAGCAGATCACCGTCTCATAAAAAACGCCTGGTCGAAACCAGGCGTTGTATGACTCACTCTGCAGTCAGCTTGCGATACTTTTCCGGGAGCCTCAGCCAGGCTTCATGAGCCTGCTGCTCGAGCGGCTTGAACGCGGCAGGGCCGTCGCGCAGATCCTCCACAAACGAATGGGCATAGGTCGGGAACGAGGCCAGCGCCAAGCCCAATGTGGCATGGGCCTTTTCCTGCTCTCCGGCCAAGGCCTCCAGCTGGGCTTTTTTCAGCAGAACATCGGGATAGGGACGAATCGCCGCCATCAAATCGACCCACTGGCGACGACTTGAGAGGTTTTCCGGAACGCCTTGCAGATAGTTGTCCAGCGTATACAGGGCGTGATAGGCGTACAGCGGGCGATCTTCGATGATCTTGATCAGCTCCTCCGTCCGTTTGGCATCCTGCACCGGATGTTCGGTCGGCGTATAGAGATTGACCAAGGCCTTGTAAGGCTGATAGGACCTCACCACCAGCGAGAACAAGGCCAGCAGCAAGGCCGCCATCAACACTTTGCCGATCTTGCCCAAGGGCATGCCGCGATGCGGCGCCAAGGCGGCGAACACCACGGCCATCGCCAGGAAATACAGATACCACAGCGGGTATTCAAGCATGCTGTGGATAAAGCTGACCGCCAGGCAGGCCAGCGGCAGGAATCCCTCAACTTCGGCACGCTCAGACAGGAATGGGAAAATCACCCAGACAAAACCGAGCAGAGCCAACACCGTACCCACCCCGCCCATCTCTGCCAGCAATTGCAGCACCAGATTATGCGCGTTGGTAAACAAGCCACTGTTGAAACCGGCACTGGAGAACTGCGGCAAGGTCTGCAACATCACGCTTTGCGCAGCAAATTGAGACCAGCCTACCCCCCACCACGGATGGGCGCGGAACACCAGCCAGGCTTTATGCATCTCGGCAAAGCGCCGCGAGGCCATATCGTCGCCGTTGGCCGCCAGCCGCTCGACACCGCTGGCAACACCGACATCGGCATGCAGCAGCGATGACACCAGATGATTAATCATCGGCAGCGCGAATTGCACCAGCAGGATCGCGGCACTGGCCAGCAAGGCGGCCTTGAGCAGCCGGCGCGACTCATCACGGCGCATGCGCAGGTTCCACAGCACTGCCAGCATGGCCGTGGCAATGACATACAGCAGGATGGTACGGGAGCCGGCATAGGCCAGCATGACCGCCATCCACACCGTCCAGGCCATGAACACCGGTTTGCCAATCTGCTCGCGGGAACGCA
>JAGLBD010000026.1:7615-38468 GCA_018260425.1 Pseudogulbenkiania sp.
AACGGCAACGCAGAAATGACAGTATTCCGCCCGGCAGACAGACAAAAAGGCGCCATAGGGCGCCTTTCAGAGCATGCGATCAAGCGATTAAGGGGTTGTGCAGGAAGACGGGAGATATGCGGCATCCACTGGAGTTTTTCCGGCGGAGTCACCGCTGACACATGTCCAGCCAACATTGTTACTCGCTACGGTACCGTGCAGAGAGATCATTTTGCCGCTAAAACTGCTATCACCCTGCAGAGTGACAGTAACGTAACCTTCCGTGTCGCTTTTATTAGCGTATGCAACGCTGGCAACGTACGTCGACGATTGTGTCGACAAGGTCATAGAGCCCGGCATTTTGCCGTTTGTCATGTAATATTCGGCAACAGGAAGTTTGGCCGCATCCAACGCTGCCAACGCTTCAGCCAACTTGGCGCGCTTGGTGTAATCCATGTAGCGCGGTACCGCCAACGTGGCCAGCAGGCCCACGATCGCGATCACGATCATCAGTTCGATAAGGGTGAAACCCTTTTGCAGTTGCTTTTGCATGTCATCTCCATTGAAAGACGGTTACTGTTCGGTATTCAATACTGAAACACGACCGATTCATGCTCCGGTCCTGTCTCGTCTCATTCATTTACTTGCGCATCATGGCAACCACGGCCTCTAGTACGATGATACCCCCCCGTGCGTGGTTGCGGAACCTCGGGTCGCACGGTCCCGGCAGTGCCTTGGTGTGTGTTAGCATTCCCTGATCCGATTTTCAGGTTAGCCACCATGTCAAACCAACACTGGCTCGAACGCAGCCGCGCCGCCGTCTGGCACCCGTGCACCCAGATGAAACGCCATGAAACCCTGCCGATCATCCCGGTACGCGAGGCGAAAGGCATCTGGCTGACCGACTTCGAAGGCAACCGCTATATCGATGCCGTCAGCTCATGGTGGGTCAATCTGTTCGGCCATGGCGAACCCCGCATCAAGGCGGCGCTCGCATCCCAGCTCGATACGCTGGAACATGCCATTCTGGCCGGTTTTACCCATGCCCCGGTGGTCGAACTCTCGGAGCGGCTGTCCGAACTGACCGGGCTGGGTCATGCTTTTTACGCTTCCGATGGCGCCAGCGCCACCGAAATCGCCATGAAAATGAGTTTTCACTACTGGAGCAATCTGGGCAAACCCGCCAAGAACCGCTTCATCAGCCTGGAAAACAGTTATCACGGTGAAACGGCCGGCGCCTTATCGGTCACCGACGTCCCCTTGTTCTCTGCGACTTACGAGCCATTGCTGCGCCAGAACCTGCGGGTTCCCACCCCCGACAACCGCAATGCCGCTCCCGGTGAGACAGCGGAGGATGTGGCACTGCGTGCGGCGGCCTCGCTGGAAAACGTCCTGGCCAAGCATGCCGACAGTATTGCCGCCATCGTACTCGAACCCCTGGTGCAAGGTGCCGCCGGCATGGCCATGTACTCGCCGCGCTACCTTGCCGAAGTACGACGGCTTGCCGACCGCTATCAGGTCCACCTCATCGCCGATGAAATCGCCGTGGGCTTTGGTCGCACCGGTACGCTGTTTGCCTGCGAACAGGCCGGCATCAAAGCTGATTTTCTGTGCCTGTCCAAAGGCATTACCGGTGGTTTCCTGCCGCTGTCCTGCGTGTTGACCACCGACGATATCTACGCGGCCTTCTATGACGACGATGTCGCCAGAGGCTTCCTGCATTCGCATAGCTATACCGGCAACGCCCTCGCCTGCCGTGCCGCCCTGACCGTGCTGGACATTTTCCGGGACGACGAGGTGATTGCCCGCAACGCCGAACGTGCCGCCGAATTCTCCCGCTATCTCGCGCCACTGCAAGATCGCCCGGGCATTCGCCATTTCCGTCACACCGGCATGATCTGGGCCTTCGACATCGAACACCCGCAAGCCGGATTCGGCCTGGCGTTCTTCCAGAAAATGCTCGGCTACGGTTGTCTGGTCCGGCCCATCGGCAACACCGTCTACTTCATGCCGCCTTATTGCATCGAGGCGGCACAGATGGAACAACTGGCCGAAGCCAGCTGGAAATCACTGGACGCACTCGAGCGCCATGCCGGTTCACTGTCCGGCCAAGGTATTGCGTTGCCTTGAGACAACAACGCAAACAGCATATCCAGTTTCCGGCAAAATGAGGTGTGGTTCGTGAGCAAAGCTTGACCTGACTCAAATCGATGCTCCCCCCCTACGCTGGACCCCTTATATAATTGCAGTCCATTTTCGAGATTTTTTGCATGCATTCGCTGATTCATGATGCCAACAGGCTGGTCGTTAAAGTCGGTTCCAGTCTGGTCACCGACAACGGACGCGGGCTGGACATGGCCGCCCTGCATCGCTGGGCGACCGAGATCGCCGAGCTCAAACGTCGTGGTAAACAGGTCGTATTGGTGTCCAGCGGCGCGATTGCCGAGGGATGCCAGCGGCTGGGCTGGGCCAACCGCCCCCGCGCGGTGCATGAATTGCAGGCTGCTGCTGCCGTAGGGCAAATGGGACTGTGTCAGGCCTATGAAAGCGCCTTCCGGCAGCATGGACTCGGCACGGCACAAATCCTGCTGACGCATGAAGATCTGGCTGACCGTACCCGCTACCTGAATGCCCGTTCGACATTGACCACCCTGCTCAATCTGAACGTGGTGCCGATCATCAACGAAAACGACACGGTAGTGACCGACGAAATTCGCCTCGGCGATAACGACACCTTGGGCGCACTGGTCACCAACCTGATCGAAGCCGATGCCCTGATCATCCTGACCGATCAGCAAGGCTTGTTCAGTGCCGACCCGCGCAAGGATCCGCAGGCCCGGTTGATCCAGTTCGGCGCAGCTGGCGACAGCGCCCTTGAAGCCATGGCAGGCGGTGCAGGCAGCGCTGTGGGCACCGGCGGCATGCTGACCAAGATTCTGGCCGCCAAGCGCGCCGCGCACAGTGGGGCCGCCACCGTGATCGCCTGCGGTCGCGAGCCTCAGGTGCTCTCCCGGCTGGCCGACGGCGAATGCATCGGCACCCAACTGGCGGCGGCCACCAGCCGTCTGGCGGCCCGCAAGCAATGGCTGGCGGATCACCTCAAGCTGAGCGGAGCCCTGCATCTCGACGCCGGTGCAGCACGCGCCATTCACGAGCGCGGCACCAGCTTGCTGCCGGTCGGCGTGACGGCGGTCGAGGGCGATTTTCTGCGCGGCGAAGCGGTTGCCTGTCTGGACCCTTCCGGACAGGAAGTGGCGCGCGGTCTGGTCAACTATAGCTCGGATGAAGCCCGGCAGATTTTGGGCAAGGCTACCCGTGACATCGAAAGCGTACTGGGTTATCTGGTGGAAGCTGAATTGATTCACCGCGACAATATGGTCGGGGCAGCGCACTAGCCAACGATTCGACGTTTCAAACCGGTTTTTTTACTGCCCCTGTTTCGTGATCGCGACAGGGGTTTTGTTCTCCCGCACTAGAGGAATAATGGTGTTATGAAACACTATGCGATTGCCGCTCTCATGGTTCTGGCTGCAGCATCGGCCCATGCCGATAATGTGTTGCGCATTTTCAACTGGAACAACGAGATCGCCCCTGACACGATCAAACGCTTCGAGCAAACGTGCCATTGCAAGGTTGTCGAGGATTATTACGGCGACAACGAAGAGATGTTGGCCAAACTGGCCGCCGGCGCCAAAGGCTACGACATGGTGGTTCCGACCACCTACGCCATGCAAACGCTGAACAAACAAGGCAAACTCCAGCCGCTGGACAAAGCCCGCATTGCCAACTACAAGAACGTGAAACCGGCGTTCCTGCAACTCAATGCGCCGTTTGATCCGGGTAACCAGTTGGGTGCACCGTTGCTGGCCAGCATCACCGGCCTTGGCTACAACACCGAGAAAATCCGTTCGCTGGGCATTCCGACCAATAGCTGGGCAGCGGTCTTCGACCCGAAGTACCTGGCCAAGATCAAAGGCAAGGTCACGGTACTCGACTCCCAGCGCGAGCTGATGGGTGCCGCTCTGATGTATCTGGGCAAAGACCCGAACACCACCAACCCGGCCGACTGGAAAGCTGCCGCGGATGCGATCCGCAAAGCCAAACCCTATTGGGCAGCCTTCAACAATCAGTCCTATATCAAGGAACTGACCGTCGGCAATATCTGGCTGGTGCTGGGCTACTGCAACGACTTCTTCCAGGCGATGAACGATGCCAAATTGGCGAAACGCCCGTTTACCATCGGTTATGAAACGCAGAAAGAAGGCAATATCCTTGGCCTCGACAATCTGGTGGTGCTGAAAGATGCCAAGAACCCGGCGCTGGCCAACCAGTTCATCAACTTCATGCTGGATGGCAAGAATGCCGCCGATGTCTCGAACGTGATCGGCTCGGTCAACCCCAACAACGCAGCGACCGCGTTCCTGAAGCCGGACGTCAAAGCCAACAAGGTCATCATGGCCGACCCGTCACGCCAGAAACTGATCCTGCTGAAGGACATGGACGTGAAGTCACGCCGCGAATTGAACCGTATCTGGACGGATCTCAAGGTCGGAAGCTGATAAACCCTGACCCATTTCCCGAAAACGGCTGCCTGAAGGTGGCCGTTTTTCTTTGCTCGCCCGACGAGATAAACCCATTTACCGGTCAGGGTGCGATTTGGCATGATGGCTTGCTACGGTGGCCATGGGCAGACCGTACAATCCATGAAGGAGCAAGCCATGTTGAGTCGCAGCTCGGCAGTACCCCGCATTGTCATTGTCGGCGGGGGAGCGGGAGGATTGGAACTGGCGACCCGCCTGGGACGTTCTCTAGGCAAACACCATCGGGCCAGTGTTACGCTGGTGGACGGCGCCCCCACCCACGTCTGGAAGCCCTTGCTGCACGAAGTCGCCACCGGGGCTCTCAACACCGGGGAAGACGAGGTCAACTATTTTGCCCATGGCTATCGCAATGGCTATGAATTTGAATACGGCTATATGGAAGGGATCGATCCGGCGCGCCAGACCGTCCGCCTTGCCCCGATCCACAGCCGGGATGGCAGTTGCCTGAGTCCGGCACGCGATATCCCCTATGACTGGTTGGTCATGGCCGTCGGCGCGGGCTCCAATGACTTCGGCACCCCCGGAGTGGCCGAGTACGCACAACCCCTCAACACCCCGGACGATGCCAACCGCTTGCGGATACGGCTGCTGGAAAACGTGTTTCGCTGCAGCAGTGACCCGGCCCGCCAACGCACCCTGTCGATTGCCATTGTCGGCGGCGGTGCCACCGGCGTGGAGCTGGCCGCCGAACTCAACCATACCCTGTGCGAACTGCATGCCTACGGTGCAAGGCTTCCTCCCGAACGCGTCGCCATTACGGTCATCGAAGCGTCCGGACGCCTGCTGGCCGCGGCAAAACCGGCATTGTCCAGTTATGCCGCCGATCAATTGACCGCCAAAGGCATTAGCGTGTTGACCGACAGCAGCGTGGCGCGGGTTGGAGCAGACCATGTTGAACTCAAGGATGGCCGAACGCTGGCCGCCGACATCACCGTGTGGGCTGCCGGGATCAAGGCACCGGCCTGGCTGGCGGAGCTTGCCGGCCTGACGGTCAACCGCTTGAATCAACTGGAGGTGGATGGCGGGTTACGCTGCCTCGGCCAGACACGCATTTACGCCATCGGCGATTGCGCTTCGACACCGGAGGGCGACAGCGAACGGCGCTTGCCCGCCACCGCCCAGGTGGCCCACCAGCAGGCGCGCTGGCTGGCCGATGAACTGACCCGCGGCATCACCGGCAAAACCGGCAAACCGTTTGTGTTCAAACCGCAGGGTATGCTGGTTTCGCTGGGCAAACACACCGCGGTGGGCGACCTCGCCGCGCTGGTGGGCCCCAAGCGTGACTACCATGTCGAGGGTCGCAGCGCCAAGCTGTTCTACACCTCGCTCTACCGCCTGCATCAAGCCGAGGTGCATGGCTGGCTGCTGGCCATCCTGCTGTTCATCGGCGACAAACTGCGTCGCGTTGCGCGACCGGCGCTCAAACTGCACTGAGCCAGAGACACCAACGGCTGCACATCGGCAGCCGTTGGTGACAGAGGATCCCGAGCGAAAACGCTTACTCGCCGGAGGAGTCTTTTGCGTTGATCCGCGCTTCATAGGCACGCTTGATCACCATGCCGATCAAGGCCGCCAGGAAAAACAGCAACATCACCCAAGCCACCGACTGCAGCGTTTCGATACCGGTCCGGTAGATTTCCAGCGTCCAGCGCGCGGCGGTCAAATCCACCGGGGCGCTATCAGACTTGGTCGCCGTATACTTTTCCAGCTCCCACAAACGCACCCCGCCCGACACCCCCACCACCATCACGGCGAACACCAGATACTGACGCCAGACAAAAGCCAGCTCGTCGCCAACCAGTTTGTCGAGGATGTGTCCGATGGATTTACCGAAGAAGCGGGTAACGGCAAACGAGATACCGGCAGACACCAGCAACGTCACAACAAGCAGCAGGTAGAACATGATGTTTTCCTTGTCATTTCTCGGCAGGCAAGCCGAAATGGGTGAATGCCAGCGGTGTCGCCATCCGACCGCGCGGGGTGCGCTGCAGATAACCCTGCTGGATCAAAAACGGTTCGATGACATCTTCGATGGTGTCGGCACTTTCCCCGATCGCCGCCGCGACGTTGTCGAGACCAACCGGCCCCCCGGCAAACTTTTCAATAATGGCCGACAACAACTTGCGGTCCATCACATCCAGGCCAGCCGGGTCGACATCCAGCATCGACAAGGCGGCATCGGCCACCGACTCGGTCACCGTTCCGTCCGAGCGGACTTCGGCATAATCACGCACCCGGCGCAACAACCGGTTGGCAATCCGTGGCGTACCACGGCTGCGCCTTGCCACTTCAAACGCGCCATTGCCGGCCAGCGTGACATTCAACAAGCCAGCGGAGCGCTGCACGATACGGGTCAGTTCTTCCGCCGTGTAGAACTCCAGCCGCGCCACAATGCCGAAACGATCGCGCAGGGGATTGGTCAACATCCCGGCACGGGTGGTCGCACCGATCAAGGTAAACGGCGGCAAGTCGAGCTTCACCGAACGGGCCGCCGGTCCCTCGCCGATCATGATATCGATCTGGTAATCCTCCAGTGCCGGATAGAGAATTTCCTCGACCACCGGACTCAAACGGTGAATTTCATCGATAAACAGCACATCGTGCGGCTCGAGATTGGTCAACAGCGCCGCCAGGTCGCCGGCACGCTCTAGCACCGGCCCCGAGGTCTGCCGCAAATTGACCCCCATTTCACGGGCCACGATATGGGCAAGCGTCGTTTTACCCAGGCCCGGCGGGCCGAACAACAGCACATGATCAAGCGCTTCACCGCGCTTGCGCGCCGCTTCAATGAAAATTTCCAGCTGCTCGCGTGCCTTGGCCTGCCCGACATACTCGTCGAGCAATTTGGGGCGCAAGGCACGTTCCAGCGCCTCTTCCTGATTGGAAAGGCTTTGCTGGGTCACCAGGCGTTCCGGGGTAGACCCGGTGAGGTTGTCGGTCTGAATCATGAGTTACCCGCCCTGACGGGCTGTATGAACGGTCAATGGTACACCCGGTTCAACGAACCAGGCCCTTGAGTGCGAGTCGAATCCCTTCGCTGACCGTAATATCCGCCGGTAGGCTCTTCATCGCCGCGGCCGCTTCTTTCTCGTTGTACCCCAATGCCAGCAAGGCATTGGTGATATCGCTGCGCTCATCCGGTGTGGCCACAAACGGCAAACCACCCGGTACGGCAGCCACCCCTTGGGTCACCAGTTTGCCACGCAGTTCCAGCACCAGCCGCTCGGCCGTCTTCTTGCCGATGCCCGGCACCGACGACAAGCGCTTGATGTCTTCGGAAGCAATGGCCATGGCCAACTCATCGGCCGTCATGCCCGACAGGATGGCCAGCGCAATGCGCGCACCGATCCCGGTCACTTTGATCAACTGCCGGAAGGTTTCCCGCTCGTCCCGCGATGCAAAACCGAACAGCAGATGGGCATCCTCCCGCACCACCTGATGGGTATACAACACCGTTGCCTCGCCCAGTGCAGGCAACAGGTAAAAGGTCGTCATGGGGACATCGACCTCATACCCGACCCCGTTCACATCCACCACGACTTGCGGCGGCAGCTTTTCGATCAGTTTTCCGCTCAAGCGACCAATCATTGATATTCCTCGGCACCCGGTGCCAGTGTGTTGCAAAAATGACTCATGCCAGACGGCCGCCCTTGATACGCAATCCCTGTCGGGTAAAGGCCGCCACGGCAGAGTGACTGTGATTGGCATGGGCCAGGGCGACGGCCAGGGCATCGGCGGCATCCGACTGTGGCGTTCCCGACAAGGACAACAGGCGCACTATCATCGCCTGCACTTGCTCCTTGGGGGCCTTGCCATGCCCGACGACCGACTGCTTGACCTGCAAGGCCGTGTATTCCGCCACCGGCAGGGAGCGGATCACCAAGGCCGTCACCGCGGCGCCCCGTGCCTGCCCCAGCATCAGGGTCGCGGCCGGATTGACATTGACGAACACCTGCTCGACGGCCGCCTCATCCGGCTGATAGGTATCGATCACCTCGAACAAATGCTCGACGATGACCTTGATACGATCGGCCAGCGACGCACCTTGCGGGGTACGGATGCAGCCGGACGACACATACAAGCGCTGCTGTCCCACCACATCGATCACCCCGAAGCCGGTCACCCGCGATCCGGGGTCGATACCGAGAATACGCCGGCGGCTCATCATCGTGGCCATTGACTGGCCAGCGCATCGGCTTCGGCAAGCCGCTGCGGCGTCCCGACATCCATCCAGACGCCACGATGCACCTGGCCGGTGATCTGCTGCTCCGCCATGGCCTGACGAAACAGGGGCAGCATCGGCATGAACGGCACCGGTTGCTGCGCAGCCAGATCGGCAAACAGCGCCGGATGGTAGGCGGCAGCACCGGCATAGGTCAGCCCGTGACCCGGCACCAGCCGGTCGTGATCGTCCAGATCGAAGTCGCCCTGCTCGCGCCAGTCGGGATTCGGCACCATGACCAGATGCGCCAGCGTTTGCACGCCATCGAGTTGCCGGGCGCGTTCGCACAGTCCGGCAAAATCGATATCGGCCAGCACATCACCGTTCACCAGCACAAAGGGGGCGTTGCCCAGCAAAGACAACGCGTTGGCAATCCCGCCAGCCGTCTCCAGCGGCTGCCCTTCGCGCGACCAGGCAATCGAGACGCCATAACGCTCACCGTGTCCCAGCGCCGCTTCCAGCACATCCCCCAGCCAGGCGTGATTGATGACCAGCTCGGTAATTCCGCAAGCGGCCAAGCGGCGGATATGCCAGCCGATCAAGGACTCTCCCCCGGCCTCCAGCAAGGGTTTCGGGGTATGGTCAGTCAACGGCCGCATGCGCTCGCCGCGACCGGCCGCCAGAATCATGGCTTTCATCAGAAGGTGAACCCGGTTTGCACCTCATCGTCACCGACAAGCTGCAGCAACAGTTCATAGAACGGTGCAAGCTCGCCATAGCGGCGGGTGGTCTGTTTCAGGTAGGCAATGAAACGCGGGACTTCGGGCAGATACTTGTCCTTGCCGTCGCGATGCCACAACCGGCAGAAAATACCGGCAACCTTGAGGTGGCGCTGTACCCCCATCCACTCCACATCACGATAAAAATCATCGATGCTGGCCGGAACCGGAATGCCGGCGGCTCGGGCTTTTTCCCAATAGCGCACCACCATGTCGATGACGAATTCCTCGTCAAAACCGATGAAGGCGTCCCGCAACAACGACACCAGGTCATAACTCACCGGGCCATACACCGCGTCCTGGAAGTCCAGCACCCCCGGACGGCCAGGCGTCAGCATCAGATTGCGCACGATAAAGTCGCGATGCACATACACCCGGGACTGGGCCAGCACCGACTCCAGCAAGACCGCACAACCTTTGTCCCACAGCTGACGTTGGGCATAGGTGAAAGGTTTCTTCAGTTCCTTGGCGGCAAACCAGTCGGGAAACAGTTGCAACTCCCGCTTGAGCAAGGCCTCGTCGTACTCCGGCAAGACGCCGGGCTGGCTACCCTTCTGCATCTCGACCAGCGTGTCGATGGCTTCGAGCATCAGGGCGCGACGAGTCGGTTCGCTATCGTCATGCTGCAGGGCGGCCAGAAAGGTGACTTTGCCCAGGTCTTCCAGCTCCATGAAACCCAGTTCGGCATCATGGCCATGAATGACCGGTACGTTGATCATCGAAAATACTTCGCGAGCATGGACATAAGGACGGGTATCCATTTTTTCGGGGGGCGCATCCATCACGATGCGGGTAGACCCATCGGCGAAAACAGCCCGGAAATAACGGCGAAAATCGGCATCCGCCGCCGCAAACTCCACGGTGATTTCCTCGCCCGGATGGCGTTTTGCCAGCCACGCCTTCAAATCTTCAAGTCTTTGCATGTTTCTGTTCATTGCGGTGCTGATAGAATTGTGCGATTTTATACCGCTGATTGCACCCAAGATATGGCTTTGTGCATGCACAGAACTCAAATGACTCCGATCGCGCTGGCACTGGCCACCGCATTTACCCTGCAAACGGCCCGGGCAGACCAGCCGGAAGAGGCCGTCAAACCACCCGTCAAGGCGCCCGGACAAGTTCTCCTCACCGCGGACCATGTCGATGGACAGATGGACGTCGAGCTCAAGGCTCGCGGCAATGTCGTCACGACCCGCGATGACCAGACCGTCCTGTCGCAGTGGCTGGATTACCAGCAGGAAACCAACAGGCTAAAGGCCGGCGACGATTTTCGCCTGCTCAAACCCAATGAGCAGATCGACGGCAAAATGCTCGATTACTATCTGGACACGCATACCGGCACCGCCAAATTGCCGGTGTTCAGTGCGCGCCAGAAAGGCTTGAGCCTGCGCGGCAAGGGGAACGAAGTCGAGTTCACCGGCCCGGATCAGTATCTGATCCGCCAATCGCATGCCACCACCTGCGGGCCGAACGATGAAGACTGGTATCTGCGTTCGTCGACGCTGGATCTGGACTACACCAGCAATGTGGGTGTGGCAAGAAATGCCACACTTGTGTTCATGGGCGTCCCCATCGGCTATACGCCATGGATCGACTTCCCGTTGACCAGCAAACGCAAGTCCGGATTTCTGGTACCGACCTTCAAGACCGGCAGTAATGGCGGTGAGCTGTCCATCCCCTATTACTTCAATCTGGCGCCCAATTACGACCTGACCCTGACGCCGCATTTCAATACCAAACGCGGCACCGGTGTCGGTGCCCAGTTCCGCTATCTTGAACCAAGCTACTCCGGCACGCTGAGCACCGACCAGTTGCCGAGCGATCAAGTCACTCATCAATACCGTTACGTCTGGTCCGGCAGTCACCTGCAAACCATCACCCCGCAGCTGACGATGGGCTATACCGCCACCAAAGTGTCGGACGACAATTACTTCCGCGACTTCGGCGACCGTCAGTCGATTGCTTCCAACGTCAACCTGTTGCGTGAAGCCTGGGCCAATTACGCAATGAACTGGACGGATGGCCGGGCCAATGCCCAAATCAAGGTGCAGCGCTACCAGACGCTGCAGGACCCGTACAATCCGGTGACCCCGCCGTATGCGCGTCTGCCGCAGATTACCTTCGTGGCCGACCAAAAGCTGCCGGAAGGCTTCTCGGCCAACCTGACCAGCGAGTTGACCCAGTTTTCCCATCCTACCCAACAGGAGGGGACGCGCCTGATGACCTACCCGAGCGTCAGCTGGAATTTCAGTCGCACCTGGGGCTTCCTGCGACCGAAACTGGGGGTCAACTACACCTCCTATGACCTGACCAAATTCCAGACCAGTCCATCGCACAACGAAACCCGCACGCTGCCTATCCTTTCCGTGGATAGCGGACTGTATTTCGACCGCGATACCCGTCTGTTCGGCGACAGCTATACCCAGACACTGGAACCACGGCTGTACTACGTCAACATTCCGACCAAGAAACAGAGCCAACTACCCAATTTCGACAGTTCGGAAAACGATATCGGTTTTGCCCAGCTGTTCACGGAAAACCGCTTCTCCGGCTGGGACCGTATCAACGGCGCCAATCAGGTGTCGGCCGCGCTGAGCTCCAGTTTCCTCAATCAGGACACTGGCCTTGAAACCCTGCGTGTCGCGGTCGGTCAGCGTTTCTACTTCCGCAATGACGATATCTCGCTGGATGGCAGTGAAACACAGCGCAAAAAGGCCGGCTCCGACATTCTGGCCACCATCGGCGGCTCGCTGACCCGGGCGTTGCGACTGGACAGCAGTTACCAGTACAACAATGACCTCGGCAAGACCCAACGCTACAATGCCAGCCTGACGTACCAGCCGCAGCCGGGCAAGGTGGTCAGCCTGCGCTATCGCTACGGACGTCATGAACAGGTGACTTCCACGACCTACGACTATCTTCGTCAGGTCGACCTTGCCGTACAGTGGCCGATAGCACGAGACTGGTATGCTGTGGCACGCAACAACTACTCGCTGCGCGACCGCAAGAACCTCGAACAATTGGCCGGTCTGGAATACAACCAGGGCTGCTGGTCCTTGCGTCTGGTCGGCCAACGTTATGTGACCGATCTGGTCACGACGCGTACCGCGTTCTTCGTGCAACTCGAATTGAAGGGCCTCGGCGGTTTGGGTAACAACCCGATGGATACCCTGCGCCTGGCCATTCCGGGCTACACCCGAACCAATACCCTGGAACAGTAAACATGAAAAAGACTCTCTTATCCCTGATGGTCGCCACGGCGCTGCTGCAGATCCCGGCCGTCCGTGCCGAATCGGCCCCTCAGGTCGTCAGCGTCGACAGAATCGTTGCCGTCATCAACAAGAGCGTAATTACCGAGCAAGATCTCAAGGCACGCATCAAGCAGGCGCGCCGCTCGTTGCAGGAACAGAAGATCGCGGCACCCGATGATCAGGTTCTGGCACATCAGGTGCTGGATCAAATGATCACCGAGGAGGTGCAACTGCAATTCGCCAGCAATAACAACATCGTTATTGACGACAATGACATCGATCAGGCCATCAAGTCGCTCGCCCAGCAAAATCGCACCGATGTTGCCGGTCTCAAGGCACGCCTCGTCCGCGATGGAGAAAGCTGGGACACCTTCCGTGCCGATATCCGCCGTGAAATCCTGCTCTCCCGTATCCGCGAGAGCGAGGTCGACAACCGGACCAATGTCAGCGACACCGAAGTCGAACAAGTCCTCAAGAGTGCCCAGCACGCCAACAATGCCGAATACCGTCTGGCCAGCATTCTGGTCAGCGTCCCGGAACGAGCCGACGGCAAAGTCAATGAAGAGCGTGCCCGCAAGGCCGACAAGGCGCTGGCCGAATTGAATGCCGGACAAGCCTTCGGCAAGGTTGCCGCCACCTATTCCGATGCTCCCAATGCTCTCAAAGGCGGCGAGTTGGGCTGGCGGCCCTCCAACGGGCTTCCGCCGGACTTCGTGTCGATGCTGGAAAGCATGAAACCCGGTCAGCACACCAATGTGATCCGCACCCAGCAAGGCTTCTTCATTTTCCAGCTGGAAGACAAGCGCACCAGCAAGGGCCCGGTGATGGTCGAGCAGTTCCATGCCCGCCATATTCTGGTCCGGACCAACGAGATCACCTCGGACACCGATGCTCGCAATCGCGTCGCCCAAATTCGTGACCGCCTCGCCAAAGGCGCCAGCTTTGCCGACATGGCGAAGCAGTTCTCCGAAGACGGCAGCAATGTGAAGGGTGGCGATCTGGGCTGGTTGAATCCGGGCGATACGGTGCCCGAGTTTGAAAAGGCCATGATGGCCCTGCCGCTCAACACTGTGTCCGAACCGATTCGCTCCCCGTTTGGCTGGCACTTGATCGTGGTCGAAGCCAAGCGCACCCAGGACGTGTCGGGAGAACGAGAAAAGGCCCAGGCCCGCCAGCAGATCCGGGCGCGCAAGGCCGAACAGACCTATATCGACTGGGTGCGTCAACTCCGCGACAGCGCCTACATCGAAGATCATCTGGACGACAAATGACACAAGGGGCCGCAAGGCCCCTTTTTGCAGGACACCCCTCATGACTCTGCCCGTATTGGCCATCACCGCCGGCGAACCCGCCGGCATCGGCCCGGATATCGTTCTCGCCCTTGCCGGCACCTACCCGGCCTGTCGCCCGGTAGTCATCGCCGACCGCCATCTTTTGCAGGACCGGGCACGCCGCCTGGGACTCGCTATCACCTTTGCCGACTACCAAGCGGCAGCGACACCGGCGCCGGGTGTACTGGAGGTGCTGCATATTCCGCTCGAGACCGAGGCCATCCCCGGACAACTCGACCCGGCCAACGGCCGCTATGTGCTCGCAACCCTGGACAGGGCCATTGACGGCTGCCTCGGCGGCGAGTTTGCCGCCATGGTTACCGCCCCGGTACACAAAGGCGTCATCAACGATGCCGGCATTCCGTTTACCGGTCACACGGAATATCTCGCGGAGCGTACCGGCACCTCGCGCGTGGTCATGATGCTGGCCGGTAGCGGCATGCGGGTCGCTCTGGCCACAACCCACCTCCCGCTACGCGATGTCGCCGATGCCATTACCGCCGAAAGCCTGACCACGACCTTGCGCATACTGGATCACGATTTGCGGCAACGCTTCCGGATTGCAACTCCGTTAATCCAGGTGGCCGGTCTCAACCCCCATGCCGGAGAGGGCGGCTATCTCGGCAGGGAAGAAATCGATGTCATCGAACCGGTACTGGCCAAGCTGCGAGCGGAAGGCATGAATCTGGAAGGCCCGCTTCCCGCCGACACCCTGTTCGGCAAGGAGACGCTGGCACGCGGGGATGCCGTGCTGGCGATGTACCATGACCAGGGCTTACCGGTACTCAAGCATGCCTCGTTTGGTACCGGCATCAATATCACCCTCGGCCTGCCCATCCTGCGGACCTCGGTCGACCACGGCACGGCGCTGGAACTGGCCGGAACCGGCAAGGCCAATCCGGGCAGCCTGTTCGAAGCGGTGGAATTGGCCATCAAGTTATCGGCGTGATCGACGAAAAACCCGTCCTGTTGCCGGCTAAAAGCTTCATGTAAAACAAGTTTTTGGTGAATAACCCTATTGGCGTCAGCATTTCCGCATCGCAACAATTGGGATACACTTTCAGCCTGACTCCAAAAAAAATACGAGCACCGGGCAATGACAAGTATCGATCATCAGGAACGGGTCCGCGAGATCCCCTATAACTACACTTCGTTCACCGACCGGGAAATCGTTATCCGGTTATTGGGCAATGATCTCTGGGCACTGCTGGACGAGTTGCGTGGCGAACGCCGTACCGGGCGTTCTGCGCGAATGCTGTTCGAAGTCCTAGGCGATATCTGGGTCGTGGACCGCAACCCGTATCTGGTCGATGACCTGCTGGATAACCCCAAACGCCTCTCCTTGCTGGTTTCGGCCATGCAGCATCGCCTGACGGAAATCGAAAAGCGTCGTGACGGCAACGACAAGGTGGGCCACATGCTGGCAGCGGCCCGCGGTGCGGTAGAGCAGTTTGCCTGTCAGTTTGAAGAAACCCGTGCCCTGCGCCAGAAAGTCTTGCGCCGGCTGGGCAAACTTACCCGCCGCGACAACATTCTCTTCGATGGACTGGCCCGGGTATCGCATGTCACCGATGCCACCGACTGGCGCGTCGAATATCCTTTTGTCGTTCTCTGCCCGGACAGCGAAGCCGAAATCGCACCACTGGTCAAAGCCTGTATCGAACTCGGTCTGACGATCATTCCCCGCGGCGGCGGTACCGGCTATACCGGCGGCGCCGTGCCGCTGGATCGCATGTCGGCCGTAATCAACACCGAAAAACTGGATCGCCACCTGGGTGTGGAGCATATCGAACTGCCCGGTCTCACCGGTCGCCATGCCACCATCCAGTGCGGCGCCGGCGTGGTGACGGCACGAGTCAGCGAAGCGGCATCGGCCGCAGGGCTGGTCTTCGCCGTCGACCCGACCTCGGCAGAGGCCTCCTGTATCGGCGGCAACGTCGCCATGAATGCCGGCGGCAAGAAAGCCGTGCTGTGGGGCACCACGCTGGACAATCTGGCCAGCTGGAAAATGGTGGACCCGGATGGCAACTGGCAGTTCATCGAACGCATCGGCCACAACTTCGGCAAGATTCACGACGAGGCACAGGTTACCTTCCGCATCAGCCGGCTTGCCGACGATGGCGCGACGGTACTGGACAGCCGCGAACTGATCGTACCCGGCAGCCGCTTCCGCAAGGTCGGCCTTGGCAAGGATGTCACCGACAAATTCCTCGCCGGTTTGCCGGGTGTACAGAAAGAGGGCTGCGACGGCATTATCACCAGTGCCCGCTTCGTGCTGCACCGCATGCCGGCCCATATTCGCACTGTCTGCCTGGAGTTTTTCGGGACGGTAGCACAAGCCACTCCGGCCATTGTCGAGATCAAGGACTATCTTGATGCCCACGGTGCGGTGAAACTGGCGGGGCTGGAGCATCTGGACTGGCGCTATGTCCGCGCAGTCGGGTATGCCACCAAGGCCAAATCGCGTGGCCGCCCTAAAATGGTGCTGCTGGCCGATATCGTTTCGGACGATGAAACCGCCGTTGGCGAAGCGGCGAGCCATGTGGTCCGGTTGGCCAATGCGAGGACCGGGGAAGGTTTTATTGCCGTCACCGCCGAAACACGCAAGAAATTCTGGCTGGACCGCTCGCGCACCGCCGCCATCGCCCGCCATACCAACGCCTTCAAGATCAACGAAGACGTGGTCATTCCGCTGCCAAGGCTGGGGGACTACTCCGACGGGATCGAGCGGATCAACATCGAGTTGTCGATCGCCAACAAGATTGATCTGGCCGACACCCTGACGGACTACTTCCACGGACGCCTGCCCGTCGACACCGCCGGCAGTTCTGTCTCGGCCGAAGAATTGATCGGCGACCGCCGCGATCAGGCGCTCAGCGCCATTGCCGCGGTACGGGAACGCTGGCAATGGCTGCTGGATCATCTGGATACCCCCTTCTCCGACTATCTGGCCCTGTGGCCCGATGCCCCGCGGGAAGTGCCTTCGGCCCAACCGGAAACGGTGTTTCTGGCCATGCGCGACATGCAGCTGCGGGTCAGCTGGAAAAACGAGCTGCAAGATACCCTGGAAAAGCTGTTTGCCGGCAAGACCGATGCCCCCATCGTCACGGCGGTGCGCAACATTCACCAGAAGGTGCTGCGCGGCCGGGTATTTGTCGCCCTGCACATGCATGCCGGCGATGGCAACGTTCACACCAATATTCCGGTCAACTCGGACAATCCGGCCATGCTGGCGACCGCTCACCGAGCCGTTGTCCGCATCATGGAATTGGCCCGTTCGCTCAATGGCGTGATTTCGGGCGAACACGGCATCGGCATCACCAAGTTCGAGTTCCTCGATGAACAGGAGATCGCGCCCTTTGTCGCCTACAAGGCCGAAGTGGATCCGAATGGTCACTTCAATCGTGGCAAATTACTGCCGGGCGCCAATCTGGAACGAGCCTACACCCCCTCGTTCGCCTTGCTGGGTGTCGAGTCGCTGATCCTCGAACAATCCGACATCGGCCAGATCGCCGAATCGGTCAAGGACTGCCTGCGCTGCGGCAAGTGCAAACCGGTCTGCTCGACGCATGTGCCCCGTGCCAACCTGCTCTACTCGCCGCGCAACAAGATTCTGGGTGTCGGTCTGTTGACCGAAGCGTTTCTCTATGAAGAACAGACCCGCCGTGGCGTCAGTCTCAAGCATTTCGACGAACTGGCCGATGTCGCCGATCACTGCACGGTATGTCACCGCTGCGTGAACCCCTGTCCGGTCAACATCGACTTCGGTAACGTTTCGGTCGCCATGCGCAATTTCCTGCGCAAGACCGGCAATGCCCGCTTCAGTCCGGGTACGGCATTGGGCATGGCCTTCCTGACCGCCAAGGACCCCGCCACCATCAAGGCAATGCGTACCGGCATGATCCAGTGGGGTTACAAAGCCCAGCGCACCGCACACAGTCTGGCGCGGCGTTTCGGCTTGATCGGCAGCCAAACCAAGGCGCCCCCCTCCACCGTGGTCAAACCGCCCATCAAGGCGCAGGTCATTCATTTCATCAACAAACCGATGCCGGGCGGTCTACCCAAGAAAACCGCCCGGGCCTTGCTGGATCTGGAAGATGCCTCGGTGGTGCCGGTCATCCGTCCGCCGGCTGCCGTCGATGCCGAAGCGGTGTTCTATTTCCCGGGCTGCGGATCGGAACGGCTGTTCAGTCAGGTGGGTCTCGCGACCCAGGCCATGTTGTGGCATGCCGGGGTACAAACGGTCCTGCCACCGGGCTACCTGTGCTGCGGCTACCCGCAGACCTCGGCCGGCCATGCCGACAAAGGCGAGGAAATCACCACGGAAAACCGGGTGCTGTTCCACCGGGTCGCCAACACCCTGAACTACCTCGACATCAAGACCGTGGTGGTCAGCTGCGGTACCTGCTACGACCAGTTGCTCGGCTACCGCTTCGAAGACATTTTCCCGGGCTGCCGCATTATCGACATCCATGAGTTCCTGATGGAAAAGGGCATCTCTCTCGAGGGCGTCAACGGTCGGAAATACCTCTACCACGACCCGTGCCACACCCCGATGAAGGCCTACCAGCCGATCAAGGTGGTGAATGAACTGATGGGTGGCAACGTTGACCTCAATGACCGCTGCTGCGGCGAGTCGGGCACCTTTGCCGCCAGCCGTCCGGACATCGCCACTCAGGTACGGTTCCGCAAGGAGGAGGAAATCAACAAAGGACTGGCACGTCTCGGCGCCGACAGCCAACAGCCGGTGAAGATCCTCACCTCCTGCCCGTCCTGTCTGCAGGGTTTGTCCCGCTACAGCAACGATACCGGTACGGAAGCCGACTATATCGTGGTGGAGCTGGCCCGCCACCTGCTGGGAGAAAACTGGATGCCGGAGTACGTGGAAATGGCCCGCAACGGCGGAATTGAACGCGTCTTGCTATAAACAGGAGTCCTGATGAGTATCGAATCGGTACGTCGTGAATTTGCCGAACGTGGACTGGATATTCCGATCATCGAGCTGGAAACCAGTACCGCGACCGTTGAATTGGCGGCCCGCGCCCATGGCGTGGCGCCTGGCCGCATCGCCAAGACGCTGGCCTTCCGCAAGAGTGACGGCGAAGTGTTCATGCTGGTCACCAGCGGGGACTCGCGGATCGATAATCAGGCCTTCAAGAAAACCTTCGGCAAAGGCAAGATGCTGGATGCGGCACAGGTGGAAGCGCTCACCGGACATCCGGTGGGCGGGGTGAGTCCCTTCGGGCTCGCCACCCCGCTGCAGGTCTATCTGGATACCTCGCTGCAGCAATGGGATGAAGTCATGCCGGCCGCCGGCGGCATCCACACCGCCATCCGCATTCAGGTCAGCCGCCTTGCCGCCCTGCTTGGCGAACAGTGGGTCAGCGTTACCCAAGCCCCCGCCGCTGACTAATCCCCGACCGGGCGTTGCACAACGCCCGGTATTTCCCTCCACGCCGCTTGCGCCGTAGTACACCCCCTTCACGCATTAACAGAATTTTCCAGCCTCCCCCGCACCTCCGTCTGATTAACCGATCGCTACCCGCGTATTTACCATGTCGTTCACACTTGCGACTCAAATACGGTTCCAGACACCATGAAACATTCCCTCATATTTGTTGCGGTTCTCTGCGCAACGGGATTCACCGCTAGCGCAGCCGCGTTACCGACCGAGGTTAAACACGAAGTCATCCTCACCTATGACGGCCGAACCCTCCCCGTCACGGTCAGGGACGGCAAGGGCTATGTCGGGGATATGTATCTAGGCGATGAATACGCGTTAGATGAATTTAGAGCCAGTGGCATGGAGCCACTCGAGGTAAAACCTCCGCGCCGTAAAATCAAGGGTGAAGAGGTTGGCCACCGCCTGTGGCGCGGCGGCCGGATTCCCTTTGTGTTTGAAACGGGCCTCGGCAAAGCGCAGCAACAGGCCGTCAGACAGGCCATGGAAACCTTCCATGAGCAGACCGGCATCCTGTTCGAGGAGGATGTGCTCCGTACCTCCAAAGCCGACACCCTGCTCATTCATTCCAGCAAAACCTTTTGCAGCGCCGAAGTCGGCATGAATAAAAACCGCCACTCCCCTTATCTGGTCGCCGATAAACAAGCCATTTCCCTCACCGACCAGTGCTTCAAGACCCCGGCCAGCATCTTGCACTTGCTGGGCCACACGGTTGGCTTGACTCACGACAGCACGACACATGCCGAACTTTCAGGGCAACAGCTCAAGTCAGCCAAGGGGACCGACCTGTCCGTCATGCGGGTCGATCCGAATAGCGATCAGGCAAGCATGAAGGGTGAAACCGGGCTCAACCGACCCGACCGACTCTCGCCAGTCGATGTCGAAGCGATCAAGCGGCTGTATCCGGTCGCCGCGACAAAGTTGCCCGTGCCGGGCCAGATCAAGACCGGACAGGGCAACTGGTGTCTGACCGCTGAAGGCCCCCCCGATGAACATAGCCAGTATTCCTTTGCACATTTACGGCAATGCAATGGCTCCGCCGCGCAGGTCTGGTTAATGGCCCGCAACGGCCAAGTGCGCAGCAAGACCATGCCAGGCTATTGCCTGGGCTGGAATGGCAACGAGGTCGATGCCAACGTGATTGATCCATGCTTCAGCAGCACACGGGAAACCTGGACAAAGACGGCCACGGACCAGCTGACACTGCGCGATACAAACGGCAATCGCCGACTGGCCTACCACAAGAATCTGCTTACCGCTGCCCGGGATGATCTGCTGGATAACCTGACCATCACGACCGACCATGAAATGGAAACCAACCATGACATGGGGGTCAACTACGACATTTTCTGGCGTTCTTCACCCGTCAAATCCGTTAAATAAACGTGCCTTTTATTCAACATTTCCATCGGAGTCCCACCATGAACCTTAGCCGTCCAACCCCATTGCTTGCGGTGTTGTTAGCCACCCTGACCCCCTGCGTGTCACAGGCGACCGAGCTGCCACAAACCGGTATGGCCTACAACAAGGACGCTGGCGCCAATCGCGAAGTCACCATCAGCCAAGGCCGGGCGCTTGTCTACGATATCGATATTGGCGAATGGAATGATATCCGCGCCAATGGATACGCCTCCCCGGAAGCCGTCCCCGAAGCCCGCACCCCGGCACAAGAAGCCGCCGCAGACAGCCGCTACTGGAGCAATGCCACGGTGCCCTACCAGATTAATGCCAGCATTACCGAGGACGGCCAGAACGCCATCAAACAGGCAATGGCCTTATTCAAGCGCCAAACCGGTATCAATTTTGTCGCACGGACCACCGAGCCGGATTACCTTACGTTCATCGCAGATACGGCCCAGTGTTCCTCGCGCCTCGGCAAAACCGGCGGAGAACAACCCGTCCGGGTAACCGGTGCCTGCCTGAACACCCCGTCAAGTCTGCTGCACCTGCTGGGTCACTCGATTGGCCTGAGCCACACCAGTCGTCAGGCCGGGCGTGCCGCCTCCATTGCCGAGCACAAGGCCTACCTCTCCTCTCCGCCTGCGAGCGGCATGTCGCCCACTCTCGACATGGCGGTCATGCTGTTCGAGCCCAACACCGACTGGGAAAGTCTGGCCGGACCGGGCAAGCGCTACGCCAGTCTCAGTCGTCCGGAGCAGTTGTCCCGGATGGATATCGATGCCGCCGCACAGCTCTACCCGACTGCCGCGACACAACGCCAAGAGGCGGGCACGATGACGGCAGAAAACGGCGAGCGGTGCCTGTCCATCAACCCGGACGATGCCGGGAACACCAGGGTATTCATGGCGAAGTGTTCGGGAAGCCTCGCACAGTCCTGGTGGAAAAGCCGTGATGGCCGCTTCTACAGTGAGGCAAGACCAGGCTTTTGCCTGTCGGCACCACCGGGACCATTGCGTAAATTCGGATCTGTCACGGTCGTGGCGAAGTGCAGCGCCGAGGTAAGCCAACACTGGAAAACCGACCACGGCGAGCTTGAGTCGGTGGCCTATCCCGGCCACAAGGCACGCTACCCCAAGGCGATAAGCTTGAAATTCACCAACTTTTCCGAAGACGCCAATGCCTTGCCTGGTGTTTACCGCAGTCAATTCCTCTGGCGCCAGACGGCACGCTAAATGAAAAAAAACAGCCTCCGGTTCGTACTCCGGAGGCTGTTTTTACACTGACCGAACATCAGGGAACGCTCCCCTGACATAGACGCCTTATTCAGCAGAAGCGGCTTTCTTGGCAGCGGGTTTGTGGTGTTTCTTGGCGTGATGCTTTTTAGCATGGTGAGCCATGGCCGGTGCGGAGGCCTCTTCGGCCTGGGCCTTTTGCTCGGCAGCGGAGGCCGGCTTGGCAGCAGCCTTGTGATGTTTTTTAGCTGCGTGGGCTTTCTTGGCCGGAGCGGAGGCCTCTTCGGCCTGGGCTTTTTGCTCTGCAGCGGAGGCCGGCTTGGCAGCAGCCTTGTGATGTTTTTTAGCGGCGTGGGCTTTCTTGGCCGGTGCGGAAGCGTCTTCAGCCTGGGCTTTTTGCTCGGCAGCGGAGGCCGGTTTGGCAGCCGCTTTATGATGTTTCTTCACGGCATGATGCTTGGCAGCCGGAGCAGCAGGCGCCGAAGCGTCAGCGGCAAAGCCGGCAGCAGAAGTCAGACCAAAGGCAGCGGCGAGTACAAGGGCAGCGATCTTTTTCATGTTCAAACACTCCACAATCAGTTGAAGTAAGATAACAATCATGAAGCATCGGCTTAAAGACCGCGCTTCCTTGAACTCATCCTAGGCCTGCCCGTTGCCGCAGTCTGTGAGGCGAATGTAAGGATGTGTAACGATCTGTACTTGACGCTCGCCATGCAGATAGGGACATAAAAGAAATGGCCCCTGATTGATTGAATCAGAGACCATTTCAACATCCGTCGGACAGCTAGGCTATGCGCGCCATCCTTCCCCGCCCTGAAGGGCAAGGTTTGCCGCGCAATGGATCAGCTCATCCCTGCTTGTCGTCGTCACTTTTTTCCGGCTTGGGCATACGCGTCACCAGCAGTTGATCGACTTTGTAGTTGTCGATGTCCACTACCTCGAATTTGTAACCCGAGAATTCGACGAAATCGGTTCTCTTCGGAATCTTGCGCAGCATATACATCATGAAACCCGCCATGGTTTCATAGCCGGCATCCTCCGGGAACTCTTCGATATCCAGCACGCGACCGACGTCCTGCAGCGGGGTCAGGCCATCCACCAGCCAGGAGTTTTCGTCGCGGGCAACGATCTGCTCTTCCTGATATTGGCTGACCAGGTCACCCATCACCGTATTCATCACGTCGTTCAGCGTCACGATACCCACTACCAGCGCGTACTCGTTGAGCACCACGGCGAAGTCTTCACGCGACGCCTTGAACCGCTCGAGCAGCTCGGACAAGGTCAGGCTGTCCGGAATGATCATCACCGGACGGATCAAGCCCTTTTCCAGACTAATAGACTCGCCCTTCAGCAGGCACTTGAGGATATCCTTGGCATCGACATACCCGACCAGCTTCTCCAGGCTGCCATCGCACACCAGAAACTTGGAATGCGGCGACTCGGCCATCTTCTTGCGCATGGAGTCTTCACTCTCCTGCAGCGTGAAGTAGACCAGGTTTTCCCGGGTGGTCATCGACGAAGGAACGTTACGGTTCTCGAGTTCGAAAACGTTTTCGATCAGATGATGTTCCTGACGCTGCAGTACCCCGGCTTCAGCCCCCGCATCCATCATGGCGAAGATATCATCGGAGGTGATGTCTTCGGCACGCGATTGCGGCAAGTCGAACAGATGGAACACCCAGTTGGTTACCCCATTGAACACAAAGACGATGGGGCTGAACAGCACCAGACAAAACAACATCGGTTTGATGACCACCAGCGCGATACGCTCGGGCGCCAGCAGGGCCATGCGCTTCGGGGTCACGTCGGCAAAGATGACGAACAGCGAGGTCACAAAAATGAAGGACAGTGTAAAACTGAGATTGTGGACCCAGCTGCCCTGGAACCAATTATTGAAGAAGGCTTCGAAATAGGGTGTGAGCGCGGCTTCGCCAAGAATACCGCCGAGAATGGCGACGCCGTTAAGACCGATCTGAACGACAGTGAAGAACTTTCCGGGTTTGTCTTGCAGGGCCAGCACTTTTGCTGCGTTGCGATTTCCCTCCTCCTCCAGTTGCCGCAATTTCAACTTGCGGGCCGAGCACAGCGCAATCTCCGAGATGGAGAAAAAGCCGCTGGTCAGGATGAGTATAAAGATAATCACGAAATGGCTGGTAAGACTCACAAGGTTCTTCCTGTACTATGATAACCCTTCTAGTGTACCCGACCGCTGCCAACTTCTCCAAAGTTTCGGAAAAACAAGCGGTTTCTGACAGCATAATCAAGAAAACCACCAAAATCATGACGAAATGCGAATTGTGCGACAGCCCCGCCGGTGAACTCCTTCATGAAAACGACACATTGCGGGTTATCCTCGTCGATGAACCCGGCTATCCGGGATTTTGCCGGGTGATCTGGCGCGACCATGTCAAGGAAATGACCGACCTGAGCCGCGAGGACGCCGCCTTGCTGTTCGACTGGGTGTTGCGGACCGAGCGCGCCGTACGCAAGGTGATGTCGCCGGACAAGATTAATCTCGCCACCTTGGGCAATATGGTTCCTCATCTGCACTGGCACGTGATTCCCCGGTTTGGCGATGATCCACACTTTCCAGCGCCGATCTGGGCAGAAGCGCGCCGTAGCCCAACTGAAAAAACCTTTCCCGATCTCGCCCGGCGCTTGCGGGACGCCCTGATGGAGCCGTGATATGTTGCGAACCCTGATTGATGTCGACACGCTGAAAAGCCTGATGCCCGAGGTGGTGTTACTGGATTGCCGCTTTCGTCTGGAAGACCCCGGTTGGGGAGCGCAGGCCTGGCAGCAGGGGCATCTCCCCGGGGCAAACTATATGGATCTGGATACGGTGTTGAGCGGTCAAAAAACCGGGAAGAACGGACGTCACCCCTTCCCTGACCCGACACGCCTCGCCGAACGGTTCGGTGCAGCCGGTATCGGTCCTGACACCCCGGTGGTGGCCTATGACGATGTCGATGGCCGCTATGCGGCACGCGCCTGGGCCCTGTTGCGCTGGCTCGGCCATGACAACGTTGCGGTACTGGATGGTGGAATGACGGCCTGGGTCACGGCTGGCGGGACGCTGACGACCGAAGTGCCCGTGCCTCACCCGACGGTTTTCCCGCGGCGTCAGTCGCAGCTTGGCACGGTGGACGTCGGCGACGTCGTCGACAACCTGACCCGTACCGACTTCGTGATCGTCGATGCCCGTGCCGCCACGCGCTATGCCGGTGAAGGCGAAACACTGGACCCCGTTGGAGGGCATATCCCCGGCGCGCTGAACCGGTTCTTTACCGGCAATTTGGCCGACAGCCAGCACTTCAAGCGACCGGAACTATTGCGCGAGGAATGGCTGGCACTGGCAGGACAGTGGAGCCCGCAGCAGATCGTGCACCAGTGCGGATCGGGGGTCACCGCCTGCCACAACCTGCTGGCCATGGAATATGCCGGTCTGACTGGCAGCCGGCTCTATCCGGGCTCGTGGAGCGAATGGTGCAGCGACCCGGCACGACCGGTTGCTAGCGGCAACGCACCGGGTTGATGCTCTTACAGGGTAATGTCGTAGTCGACGGTCAGCGGCGCGTGATCTGAAAACTTTTCGTCCTTGTAGACCGAGGAAGCACGCGCACTGGCCGCCATACCCGGCGTGACAATATGGTAGTCAATGCGCCAGCCCACATCCTTGGCGTAGGCCTGACCACGATTGCTCCACCAGGTGTAGCCCGGCGCATCGGGATAGAGGGTACGCCATACATCGACCCAGCCGACCCGACTCAGCAGATCGGTCATCCACGCCCGCTCCTCGGGCAAAAAGCCGGAATTCTTCAGATTGCCTTTCCAGTTTTTCAGGTCGATTTCGTGGTGAGCGATATTCCAGTCGCCGCAAATCACCACCTCGCGTCCCGACGTCGCCAGGGCTTCCAGATGCGGCATGAAATGCGCCATGAACGAAAACTTGGCCTGCTGACGCTCTTCGCTGCTGGAGCCGGAGGGCAGGTAAACCGAGACCACCGACACGTTGCCGAAATCGAGCTGCAAATAGCGCCCCTCGTCATCGATCTCCGGAATGCCCAGCCCCACCACGACAGTGTCCGGGGTCTTGCGGGTAAAGATGCCGACGCCGCTATAGCCTTTTTTCACGGCCGCATGAAAATAGCCCTGATATCCTTCCGGCGCACGTTGGTCGGCAGACAGGTCATCCAGTTGGGCTTTCAACTCCTGAACACAGACAATGTCCGGCGCCGTGGCGGTCATCCATGCCAGAAAGCCTTTCTTGTCGGCAGAACGGATTCCGTTCAGATTGGCAGATACGATTCGAAGCAAGGGTGGCTCCCGTGGTATTCTTGCCAGCGTTTTTTACTGGCAATCAAACAGTTGATGAACGAGGAATGGACTCGATGAACGATTTCCGACAGGATTTTATCCGTTTTGCACTGGACAGGCAGGTTCTGCGTTTTGGTGAATTCATTACCAAGGCAGGCCGCACCTCGCCCTATTTCTTCAATGCCGGATTATTCAATGATGGTCTTTCCACTCTGACCTTGTCGCGCTTTTACGCCCGTGCCATCGAAGAGAGTCGCGTTGGCTACGACATGCTGTTCGGGCCGGCCTACAAAGGCATCATTCTGGCCGCCGCCACGGCGATGGCCCTGGCAGAAAACGGCCGCAACGTGCCGTTCGCCTATAACCGCAAGGAAGCCAAGGATCATGGCGAAGGCGGTGTACTGGTCGGCGCGCCGCTGCAAGGTCGCGTATTGATCATCGACGACGTGATCTCGGCGGGCACGTCGGTACGCGAGTCGGTGGAACTGATTCGTGCCGCCGGTGCCGAACCGGCCGGCGTGGCGATTGCACTGGATCGCATGGAACGCGGACAGGGCGAATTGTCGGCGGTACAGGAAGTCGCGCGCCAGTACGGACTGCCGGTGGTCGCCATCGCTACGCTGAAGGATCTGCTGGGCTTCCTGGAAGGCAACCCCGACCTCGGCCTGCATCTGGACGCGGTCAGGGCCTACCGGGAACGCTACGGCGTCAACGACTGATCCTTTACTGCCCGGATTCCTTACGCTTCCAGGCGGCATTCAGGTCATCGGTGGCTTTTTGCATGACGCTGCGGCTGCGGGCCACCGTGTCCGTCGCCGCCGCCAACTCTTCATTGGCACGCGCGAGAGCCGCCTGAGCATCGGCAAGACGCTTTTCTGCCGTTGCCTTCGCTTCCTCGGCCTGTTTGAAACGCTGGTCGGCGGCGGTGCTGGCGCTTTGTGCTTCCTGAAACGCCATCTGGCTGGCCAGCAACGTTTCGTCGGCACTTTGTGCCAGCGCCGGCAACACGCCGAAGCAAAGCAGTCCCGCCGCAATGGCTCGCATCGCTTTCATTCGCTTTCCCATTCCTAGCTGGATAATGCAGCGATTATGCAGCAGTGCGAGCCGGCGGGACAATCCTTAGCCGCTCAGAAATCGTAGCGCACGGAAAGCTGCACATTACGACCCGGCTCGGAGAAGGCATCTTTCACCGTGCTGCTGCCATCCACCGCACGTACGTTCGACCACAACCAGTAGCGGCTATCGAAGACGTTGTTGATCGTGGCATTCACGGTGAGATCCTTGCGCGGCTTCCAGAACATTCCAACGTCGACTACCGTGGAAGCGGATGGCAGATAATAGCTCTTGATGCCTTCCTGCGCTCCCGGCACCGGCGCACGATTGGCCGATTTCGCGGCATTGTGCTGCACATTGATGCGCCCGCCGATCCAGCCTGCGTCATAGTTCGCCCCCAGTACCACCCGTAGCGGCTGAACGGTCAGCAAGGGTACGCTGACGCCATTTTGCTCACTATCACCCCGCGACCATGCCAGACCGCCATTGACCGTCCAACGCGTGTCCACCTGCCAGTCGGAACGCAGTTCCACCCCCTTGATATGGGCTTTCTTCAGGTTGATGTATTGGTAGATCAGCGGATCCTGGCGCGTCATCTTGCCACGCACCACCTGCTGCTCGATGAAATCATCATAGTGATTATCGTAGGCGGCCAGAGAGTAGCGCCAGCCATCGATGCGGCCACGAATCCCCACTTCGATACTGTTGGCTTTTTCCGGCTTCAGATCCGGGTTGCCCACGGTCATATAGTTGTAGACCGGGTTACCGAAACTATTGTTGACCTGATCCGGTGTCGGGGCACGGAAGCCACGCGACCATTGGCCATACGGCGACAGAGCCTCGCTGACATGCCAAATCACCCCGAAACGCGGCGTCACGGCATGGTCGCCAAGCGTGACGGCCTGCCCGCTGTAACCCTCTTGTTTCGGCTGCAAGCGGTACTGGTCGAAGCGCAGTCCGGGAATCAAGGTCAGTGACCCGAGCTCGATCTCGTCCTGCACATAGGCGCCGGCGAGGGTGTAATCGGTATCGGGGAAGACTTTGCCGGGGAATGATTCGCCCACCGGGGCCACTGTGCCATCACGCAGCCCGCTGACGCGGGTCAGACTCCAGTCGATGCCATAGGCGAGACGCTGGCGTACTTTGCCATCGATGCGACTCTCGGCATTGGCCGCGAGGCCCGTGACGGTCTGCTTATAGGTACCGATGCGCACCCGATCGGCCGCCGTGTAGCGGTCTTCCAGCGTTTCCTGCCGGGTGTCGGCGGTTTGATGGAACACCCGTACATCGCCCTTTTGCAGCAACGCATTATCAGGATTGTCATAGCGATAGCTGAGCGAAACCCGGTCGCGCTTCAAGGTATCGTGCGCCGTCAGGCCCTGTACGCTCGATGCCGCCAGCGGTGGCACGTCGACATTCGACAGCACATTGGTATCCTGACTGCGCCGCAAACCTTCCAGGGTCAGGCCAAACAGATGCTCGGGACTGGCCGACCAGTAGAGTTTGCCCAGACCATATTTTTTGGTGTAGTCCGCCGGGTCGGCCTTGGTGCGGGTTTTGTCCGAGGCGCCATTGTCGCCATGCGTCGCGACCTCATGGCCGGAACTGTAGCTGCCGAGCGCCATCCCCTGAAAATCTCCACTGCGGAACGCACCGGCCAGCGTGGTATTCCACGAACGGTCCACCGAGCTGTAGGACTCGCGCACGAATCCGCCACGCCTCGCACCGGGAGTGAGGACATCGGCGGGATCAAGGGTGGTAAAGGTCACGGCACCGGCCAAACCATCGCTGCCGTACTGGGTCGACGCCGGACCGCGCAGCACTTCAAGGTTTTTAACGCCGTTGATATTGATGAAGTCGCCACGCCCGGTGGCGATATTGCCGAATTCGAAACTAGTGGGCATCCGGATACCATCGACCGTGATCAATACCTGGTTCCCTTCCAGCCCGCGGATATTGATCGAGGCATTGGTTCCGGCACGACCGGTCGCGGCACGGGCCGCACTGAACCGGGTCGGCGCCGACAAAACGCTGACATCGATCTCGTTACGGAACACATCCTTGATGTCGCGCGCCCCGCGTTGCTGAATACGTTCGGCACTCAGGGTCGTCACCGTATCCGGTACGTCATCGATACGCCGTTCGGTACGGGTTGAAATCACCGTGACTTCGTCAAGGCGTGTTGCGGCAGGTTCGGAAGAGGCAGTGGTTTGGTCGGCCATGGCCGGGCTGATAAGGCCCCATGCCACGCCGAGGGCCAGTGCGATGGGTGTCTTGCGCTGCACAGTCGGTTTCTCCTGATAATGAGCACTGGCTGGCGGCGGCTGGCTAGGTGCAAAGTCGAGGGCAAACTATAACTGAGATTCATTCTCATTTAAAGTCATTATGCATTATTGTGTCCACGAGGACAGTCCGGCATCACCGTTCTGTCACACCAGCCGCTTATCCTTGTCGGATCGACAACCCGTCATTCGACCCATCATGCGCCGACTCCACACTGTTTCCCTGATGCTCCTTTCCGCCCTGCTGGCCAGCGCCTGCAGCACACTGCCGACCCATGGCACGACCCGTCCGACCTTGATCGCCCACCGCGGCGGCACCGGCGATGCCCCGGAAAACACTCTGGTCGCCATCGACACGGCCATCGCCAACCATGCCGATGCCCTGTGGCTGAGCGTGCAACTGAGTGCCGATGGTGTAGCGGTACTGTACCGCCCCGCCGACCTGGACAGTTTGACCAATGCCAAGGGCCCGGTCTCGTCCTGGAATGCCGACGCACTGGCACTGTTCAATGCCGGAACGCGATTCAAGACCGCCGATGGCCAGCAACCCTACCGCGACAAGGGCCCCGGCATTCCGACTCTGGACGAGGCGCTCAAACGCATTCCGGCCAATCTGCCGGTCTATCTGGACTTGAAGTCCGAACCGGCACAACCGTTGATCAACGCAATCAGCGCCGTACTGGATGCCCAGCGCGCCTGGCAGCGGGTCCGCTTCTACTCCACCCAGAAAGCCACCACCCAGGCACTGGCCAACGTCCCGCAAGCGCAGGTTTTCGAGGATCGCGATGCCACCCGCAACCGTATCGCCACGCTGGCCTTGTCCGGACAGTGCCAGCCGCCGGCACCCGGCACCTGGTCCGGCATTGAATTGAAACGCGTCCTCAACGTCGGCGAGACCTTCACGTTGGGTACCGTCTCATCCCAGATTCCTGCCCGCTTGTGGACACGCGCCAGTGTCGAGTGCTTCCGCAAGGCGGCCAACACCCATATCGTCATGTTCGGTA
>JAGLBD010000026.1:38568-42741 GCA_018260425.1 Pseudogulbenkiania sp.
GCCAGTGTCGAGTGCTTCCGCAAGGCGGCCAACACCCATATCGTCATGTTCGGTATCGACACCCCGGAAGATCTGCAGACCGCCCGCGAGCTGGGGGCGGATGCCATTCTCGGTGACTCGCCGGCCGTACTGCGCCGTTTGCTGCCTTGATGCCTTGCTGACGGGAAAACCACCTTATTCGCATGGTGATTTTCCCGTCGCCTCGCGATGACCTCGCTCACGCGCTAGAATGAGTCCATACTGCAGTTAGCGACGACGTTTTGCGGAGAAGGCAATGAAAGGTTCCACCACGATTATCGACATCCTCAACGAGCTGCTGGCCGGCGAATTGGCGGCAGTCGATCAGTACTTGATCCACGGCGAGATGTATGCAGACTTCGGACTGGCCCGGCTAGGTGAAAAGAGCCTGCACGAATCAGAGCATGAAAAAGAGCATGCCCGCGCCATCATCCAGCGCATCCTGTTTCTGGAAGGCACTCCGTGTATGGATAAGCGCCATGCACTGGATATCGGCAAGGATCCGGAAGCCATGCTGCGCTCGGACCTGGCCGTGGAGTACCGCGTGGCCCACGACCTGAAGAAGGCCATTGCCGCCTGTGAAAAAGCCCACGATTATGTCACCCGGGACATGCTGCTGACCCAGCTCGACGATACCGAAATGGACCATGCCCATTTCCTCGAGAAGCAATTGAGTCTGATCGGGTTTGTCGGCCTGCAGAATTACCTGCAAAGCCAGATGTCCGGCAGTACCGCTTCGTAATACCCCAGGGCGTTCCAACGCCCGCTTTCTGCTCCCCCCATTGTCATCCCCCCTGCCTGTCGATATGATAATAATAATTATCATTTGCGATAACTAATCGCCTTTCATCGAGGTCGACATGGTATTGGCACGCATTCCCCCCTGCACGACCTCCCTGCCTGCCATGGCACACCCCGGCGAAAGCTGATCGGACAACCCTGCGTAACGGACCGTCCCGTGCGCCACCTTTTGCTGCCAACTCATGAAAAAAACGTCTCTCCAAACCCTGTTCGGCTCGTTGATCTCACTGGCATGCGCCATGCCGGTCATGGCCGCCACACCGGAACGGCTCCTGCCTGCCCACCCGGTGTCAGGTCAACTCGGCGAACAGCAGGCTCAACGTTACCGGCTGACGCTTCGTGCCGGCGATTTCGTCAAAGGGCATATCGCCGGCAATGGCATGCGTCTGGTGCTGATGGATGACCGGCAGCAGGTGTTGCGCCATTTGGCCAACGGCCGCGCCGAACGACAGGACTTCATGTTTGTTGCAGACACACCGACACCCGGCTTTCTTGAGGTGCAAGCGTCAGTGGCGGGTTCGTTTACCCTGACGCTGGACAAAGTGGTCGAGAAACAGGCCCAACGCGCCCCCGATACGCTGGACAGTCCGGCGCTCAAGGCGCTGCGCGCAACCCTGGCATCTGGCGGAGATACTGCCTCCTTCTGGGAAGAGCGGCGCCGGCTAGGAACGCCGATGGTAGAACGGGAAGGCGTAGTACCGGCCTTGCGCCCTCACGAAGTGCTGGTCACCTTCCTGTGGCGCGATGCCCGGGACAACGTCCGTCTGTTCGGCGCTCCTTCCAGCGACCATGATCCGTTGTTCCGGCTGGGGCACTCGGATGTCTGGTTTCGGAGCTACCGGGTACCGGACAGCACGCTGCTAGGGTATCGGCTGGCACCCGACGTACCACAACTCGATGCCTCGCCACTGGAACAACGACGCGCCATTCTGGCGACCGCACAGCGCGACCCGCTCAACACGGCCAGCTTCCCGGCCACGCCGCTGGATCGCTATGACGGCGACTCGGTTATCCGGCTGCCGAACGCCCCGGATGAGCGCTGGCTGGACACCCCGCCCGGCACCCCGGCCGGCACACTGAGCCACGAGCGCTTTGCCAGTCAGGTACTCGGCAATACCCGCGATGTGGTGATTTACCGGCCGCATGGCTATCGTCCGGGGGCCGCCGGCAATGCCCTGATGGTCATCTTCGATGGTGCCGACTATCTGGAAAAAGTTGCTGCGCCCCAGGTGCTGGACGCCCTGATCGCCGCCGGCAAGATTCCGCCCACCGCCGCCATCCTGATCAGTAACCCGAGCCCGGCCGCCCGTGCGAGCGAACTCCCCCCCAATCCGGCGTTTGCCCGCTTCCTTGCCGAAGAGCTGATGCCGTGGGCCAAACAGCAAGGCGTGCATGCCATACCGGCCAATACCGTGGTGGCCGGCGCAAGCTATGGCGGGCTGGCCGCCGCCTATGCCGGTCTGACGCACCCGGAATGGTTTGGCAAGGTGTATAGCCAATCAGGCTCGTTCTGGTGGGGAGAGGGAAAAGACGATGAAGAAGGAGAGTGGCTGACCCGCCAATACGTCAAGACAGCCCGATTGCCGGTGGTCTTTCATCTGGAAGCGGGGGTTTTCGAGACCAGCCATGGCCAGAGCGGCATTCTGGAAACCACCCGGCACCTGCGCGATGTCTTGCAGGCGAAAGGCTATCAGGTCAGCTATCGCGACTACGCAACGACCCACGGCTACCTGGGGTGGCGCTCGACCTTTCCGGCCGGGGTACTGACCTTGCTGGGCAAGCAGGAAGGACAACACGTGCCTCAGCGCGTTGCCCCGCTACCCCGATAGAGATCATCCTTGAAGGTCGCCAGCGTACCATCGGCTTTCATGCTGGCGATCCCGGCATTGACCAATTTGATGAGCCGGGCGCCTTCAGCGGTACGTCGCACCATCAAGTGCCCGTACAGCACGCTGAAGGCCATTGGCTCGGCCATCACCAGATCGTGGGTTCCCACCGGAAACAGGGAAGACGATAGCAGCGTCCAGCCCGAAAACTCGTCCATCGGAAAAATATCGATTCGTCCGGCGAGCATTTTGCGGATACTGCTCTCGTCATCGGCGGACACCTCGACCTTGAGCGTGCCTTTTTTGGCGAGATCCCAAAACTCTTTGGTGTAGGTATAGCTGCGCGTGGCGCCGAAGCGGTACTTGCCAAGGTCGGCAAGACGGCGCCATTTGCTCAATGCCTTGTCCTTGCGGTGGAAGAGCAGCTCGCGGTGTTCGGAGACCGGGGCACTCAGCATGTAGTCCTTGATGCGCGCCGGATCGTCGGCCCAAAACGAACTGGCCTGCACCGTGCCGGAATGCAACTCTTCCAGCGCCCGCTGCCAAGGGACGTATTTGAACTTCACCGTGACGCCCTGCCGGCGGAAGGCCTCCCTGACCACCCGGTTGACGTAGCCCCCTCCCGGCAGCTTTTCTCCGGTCCACGGGGCAAACTCTCCCGTGGAGATAACGACATCCTCCGCGCAGGCCACTCCGGCCCAAAAGAACTGCAGTGCCAACGCTATCGCCCAACCGTATCGTGCCATGTTCCGGTCTCCCCTTTGCCAATGTCTTTATAGCCGGATACACCCATGAGCAAAAATCTATCGAAACACGCGACACGAAAGAATGACCAGAGCTGACAACGAAGCATCGGAACGATGTTTGGAGGGGGAATCGGCATAGGGGGCGGTCAACATTGACCGCGCCCCTGCCACACCACCCGGCATGCGGGTCCGCACCGGGCGGTTGGTACAGTTGAGGTTATCGGGTTTGTGTTCCGCCGACCCGATACCTAGGCTAATCTGATCTGAGGCGGCAGAGTTGGTTTCTCGCTGCCGGGGGCTTTCGGGCTTCACCCTCCTTCCCATGTTGGCGAGCTTCGCTTACGCGAACATCTGAGACGATCCTTCTCCGATCATCAGGAGACTCACCCTCCTGTTCCTTTGGCCCTTCGCTTCCGCCTCGACCTGACCGGGCAGGCTCTGCATCTACTACTATGGCCGCTGCTGACTTCCCGCTCCGGTTCATACCGTCGCCCTTTCAGGCATGAGGCGGGATCTCCCCAGGTAAGAGTCGCACTCCTTCACTGCACAACCGCCGGATCTACGCCGCTTCGCTTTGATCACGAGAGCTTTGCGGTTGCATGCCCGCTCGCCCTGCTTGGCAGCGCCTCATATCCGGTTCTTGTTCATCGGCTCGCAGTTTATGCTCCACGCTTCCTTCCCACGCTCGGTTACCCTCACGCAGTTGCGCTTCACTTCGTTCGTTGTGATCAACTTACGGCGGGACTTGCACCCGCAGGAGTGCGCCCATGCTGGGCGCACAT
>JAGLBD010000027.1:0-37215 GCA_018260425.1 Pseudogulbenkiania sp.
GCAATGCCGATATGGTCATAGGACGGCAACACGCTCATCAACAGGGCCGGCAAGGCCATCAACAGCACGCTCAGCACGAACATGCCGCGACGCCCGCTACGATCGCCGAAATGCGCCATGAGCATGCCACCCAGCGGACGCGCCAGATACCCCGCCGCGAATAATCCGTAGACCTGCGCTTCACGCAACCAGTCCGGAATCCCCGGCGGAAAGAACACCTGCCCGATTTCTTTCGCAAAAAACACGAAAATGATGAAATTGTAGTATTCCAGCGCCCCGCCGAGCGAGGTGTAGCCCAGTATGCGTGTCTGACCGATACCCCGGTGTTCCCCCGGGTTCATGCGCGCATTATCCATGGCACGCGCCCCTTTGTTTCATGACAGTCATTAGCCCGATAACCTTAAGTCTTCTTTACTTCTGAGTATGAGCACGGTCTGCGTCAAAGCTCAAGATGGCAATGAGTAAATCCGCATAAATTTGATCCTGATCGCTTCTCTCGGCTCAACTCTGACGGTAGACTGACACAAGATAAATTAATACACGCTTGGGATACATAATGCATACTCGCCAAGACGGTTTTTCGTTGATCGAACTGATGATCGTCGTGGTGATCGTGGCCATCCTGGCGCTGATTGCCGTACCCTCCTACACCAGCCATATCGCCAAAACCCGTACCCGCGGCGCGATGGCCGACCTGAGCAGCCTGACGCTGGCCATGGAAAGCTATTACCAGCTGAACCTCAAGTATCCGTCCGGCAACACCACCACGACCAGCGCAACCCAGCAACTGTTCGGCTCGCCGAGTAGTTGGGCACCGGCGCAACAAAGCTATTTTACCTACACGGCAAGCTTCGACAGCACCGGCTACACCCTGAGCGCCAGCGGCATCGCCAACACCTCATTGGCGGGGTGCACCGTCAAGCTGGACAGCAGCAATGTCAAGAGTGCTAGCGGATGCCAGGTCCAATGGGAGTAAAACCGCGCGGGCTGACTCTGGTGGAAATGATGATCACGCTGGTGCTGCTCGCACTGGTGCTGGTGGCCCTGGTGCCGCTGACCAGCCAATGGTTTGGCCGCAGCAAGCAGAACACCGCCGACTGTGCCTTGCCCACTGCCATCGACATGACGCGCAGTCTGGCGCTGCGCAACCTGCCGGCCGACCCGGGCAAACCCGCGGCCCTGCTGTGCCTGACGCCAACCGCATTGAACCTGTATCGTGGCAACGCCTTGCCGGCCAGTTGCCCGACGACCCCGGACGCTCAGGCAGTCTGGTCACTGACCAGCAGCACGTCAGCCCCGTTTGTCAGTGCCGGTCGCTGTTATGCGCTGGATAGCGCCGGACGCCCGCTTGCCCTCGCAGCGCTGGGCAGCACGGCCTGCGACAGCGCTCTGGAAACCACGCTTGCCGGTGATAGCCGCTATGCAAACTGCCGTTTCAAGTAAACAGGCCCAACGGGGCGACATGCTGCTCGAAGCGTTGGTCGCCATCGTAGTGATGGGTGTCCTCGGACTCGGGCTGGTCTTCACCCAGGCCCGCGGGCTGGTTGCCCAAAAAAGCCAGCGGGCGCAGCATCTTGCCGTGACCCAGATGCGGGCCTTGCTGCAAACACCAGGCACCGTCTGTGCCAACCCGCCGGCACAATTGACGCTATCCCCGGGGGTAACCGTGCCCTTGAGCGTGTCCTGCTCGACCCGTCAGGTCAGTCTCAGTGCCACCGGCGTTGGAGCGGCGACCGCCACGGTGCCGGTCATCACCCTGTCGACGCAAAGCACCGCGCTGTTCGGCCCGGGCACCTTGACGATCTCGACGGTGTCACCATGAAACGCCAACGCGGACTTTCGCTGATTTCCCTGCTGATCGGTCTGTTGCTGGCCACCCTCAGCCTGATGGCAATGGTGAGTCTGTATCGCGGCACGGTGAAGCAGAACTATGGCGAAAGTGGTGCCGTCCGCCGGGTATCGCGCGACACGCAGTTGGACAATGCCTTGATGACGGCCGGGGTCACCTTGCAAAACGCCGGTTTCGGTGTGGTGGACGGCAATGGCGCGGCGGCCGGCAAGGCTGGCACTGATCTGGTGGTATTGAGCGGCATGTCGCTGGCTAGCAACTCGACCCTGACGCCCTCGGCACAGCCGGTGCAAAGCGGCCATGCCCCCAGCGGCAATACCGTGCTGTGGCGCAGTCAGGAAAACGGCAGTCTGGTCTGTCAGGGCTTGCTCGCCAGTCCTGACGGCAATGTGTGGCTGCTGCAATCAACCCGCGATTGCACGCTGGCTCCGCCGTGGAGCGCCATCACCTTTACCGCCCTGCCACTGCTTTCGGGCAAAGCCGTCGGCGCCGGTTCGGCCGCCGTGACCTTCAGTGTCGGCGACAGCAGTTGCTGGCCGTACAATAGCAGCACCACGGTGGCCTCGGGTCCGGCGGCCGCCAGCGCCCCGCTCAAGGCGACGCTGCTGGTACAGGACAGCCAGAACGGCGATGTCGCCCATACCGTCTGCCTGAACAATCTGATTGGCTGGAGCAGCTAATGCGAAGCCCTCTCCCGCAGCACCAACGCGGCATCGCCGTCGTGGCACTAATCACCCTGATGGGGCTGGCCCTGTCGATGCTGATTCTCGGCGCCATGCGCTACACCCGCAGCGGCCAGGCCTCCGGTCTGGCGCTCCGCACCCAGACCGAGGCCCAGGTGCGCGCCTGGACCGGACTCGAGGCGGTGCGGCAGTATCTTGCCAACACCACCATTGCCCAGAATGCCGGCGCGTTTGCGTCGGCCAGTAGCGCCAAGCCCATTCCGTTGACACTGAACCTGCCGGCCGTCACGGCCAAAGTCACCGGCTACGGCACCCGCAAGGATGCCGGTGGCGCGACCCTGCAGGTAGTCACGGTACAGGTCACCGGCAGCAGCACCGGGGCCAATGCCGTGCTGGAGGGAGTACTGGAAATCACCCCTGGGGTGGTCACGCCGGGGAGTGGCGGCAATTTGCTCAATTTCACCGGCGGGCTGCAGGCCAATGGCGGCATCAACTTCGTCGGGGACCCGGTAAACATCACCGTGGCTGGGGACTTCAACACCACGACCGGAGTGAACGGCATCAATCAGATCTGCGCGACCGGTTCCATCAACCTGTCAGGGGGCAGCAGCAGCTTCAAACGGTTATGCGCCAATGGCGATATTACCCTCGCCTCGGTGCAGGCCGACCTGGTCGAAGCCGGCAGCCATTACGATGCCGCCAGCAAAAAAACCATTGGCAGTTCAGTGACACTCTCCGGTGCGGCCCAGGTCGGCACGCTGTATGCCGACGGCAGTGCGATACTGGCAAGCGGGTCGACGGCAGGCGACATCAACGTCATCAACAACATCACCATGGACAGCGGATCGAGCGGCACCGGCACCTTTACCGCCAATGGCGCCGTCACGCTGACCAACGGCTCGGTGCCGGCCGTCAATGTCAAACTGGACAGCACCCTCAACAACACCACCATCACCACCCTGAAAAGTGCGGCAAGCATCATCTCCAACGGCGCCACGATCAGCGGCATCGCCATGGTGGCCAAAAACTACCGGGAAAACAGTTATGGCCGGGTCGCCGCGGGGCAACTGGGCGGCGCCATCCTGCCTGGCCCCAATCCCCAGATCAACCTTACCCGGGTTCCCGGTCTCGCCGTGACCATTCCGGTGGTCGCACCGCGTCCAGTCATTACCGCCCAGATCGCCAAGGTCGATGCCTACAGCTACCAGAGTTCGGCCAATTACGTATATAGCTTCGATGCTGCCGGCAATCGCATCGTAACGGTCAACAAGGTCTCGGGGCTGACCGACGGTAGTCGCTACTTTCTGGACACCACCGGCTGGATGTGCCGTGTCAATCCGGCCGGTGGCGCCTGTCCGGAGGCGGCACAGGTGGCGCGCTACTGTACCGGCTACTGGTCAGCAGGCAATTGTCTGGATGGGTCTACGCGTGGCAACTGGCAGTTCAATGGATCGGGCACGGTGCTCGCCCCGGGGGTGGCCTGGTTCGATGGCAATCTGAGCGTCGGCAGCGGCTATTATTTCAACTCGATGATCGCCACCGGGTCGATCAGCACGGCAGGCAACAACCAAAGCCGCGGCATCAACCTGTCGAACTATGCCGATGTGTGCGCCAACCCGGACTACCCCTACCCGACCAATCTGTGCAACCGCAGCACCAAGGCAATCATCAGCACCACGGCCGGCAATCTGCAGTTTCTGGCGGGAGGGTATAAAAACGGGGTGTTCAGTGGCGGCACCATCACGCTGGGGTCGGCCAACGAACTCTGGGGCGATGTGGTGGCCGGCGACCACCTGAATACCAGCGGCAGCACGCGCCTGCATGGAGCAATTTCCACCGCAGCGCAAAGCGGCAGCGGCAGCAACAACCTCGGCGGCGGTACCTTCATCGACCTGACCGGCCTGCCTCCCGGCTATACCCCCGGTGGCGGGCTGGGCAATGGCGGCAACGCGGGCAACACCAGTCCCCCGTCGGTGGCGGTGCGCGGTGCACGCTACCTCTGACCCGGATTCATGACGGGTCTCCAGCACCCGGCATGACGTTCAGTTGCTGGAAGTTGTTTGCCGTTGCGACAATCCCCGAACAGCTGGAATTCAACGGCGAGCCCGACCATGGGCATTTGCGGCTATCGCTGAAAACCACCTCCACAATTCACACTAGCAACCATCATGATCCGCTTCCTGTCAGTACGCTGAGGATGCCGTGGCAGTAAGGTTTCTCAAGACGGCTACCGTGCCGGCTAATGGCGGTTTGATCCGCATTGGCCACCAGATAGGCCCGACCGGCCTGCGCGAACATCGGGAAATCATTACAACTATCGCCAAACGCAAGCATGGCGCTGCGGGGTAGGCGCATTTCCTCCCGCAGGAATAGAACCGCCTGGTCTTTACCACAACTGATCGGGATGAAATCCATGTCATAACAATCTGCAGGATCACCCGCGGCTGGATTACAGCGGGAAATAAGGACACGAATGCGCCATTGTGCGCAGAGTTGTTCAATCCAGGAAAAATCGGCCTCCATTTCTGGACGGATAGGGTAATAGAAGCTGGCTTTATAGGGCCCCTGATAATCATCTGCTTGTTTTTCTAACGTGATGCCGTGCTCCTGAATAGCTGCCAAAACCCGATTCACACTGGCCTGTTGAAATCCGGACTGGGCGATACGGGACTTCCAGGCGTCTGGCTCAATCAATCTTCCATCCCGGACCCAGTAGAATTCTGTTCCCAAACTGCAGCAGATGAAGTGGGGGCTCCTTGCTACATACCCGTCGGCTTTACGTAATGCCGATTGAAGATTGGTTCCCGTTATCCACCCCAACAGAACCCCATGTGTTTTGGCATGATTTTCAAGGTAGCTCTCTAACTCGTGTACGCCGCCGAGAACTTTGCGCTCCTTTGAAAATGGAATATACGTCTCATCCAGATCACAACACACCACCCTGTTTATGGTTTCTGGCAGGTCAAATTCCGGCATTAATTTAATCGATGAAATAGGCATTTAAAACCTCGACAACGCTCTCTTTTTCGCGGAGTGACATATGCTTTCGCAGAGTCAAATATCCCACCCCCTGATGCAATCGTTCAGTCTCAATACATTGTTCCCGATTTTTATCATTTGCAGCTAGATCATTTTCAAAGCTTTGACATATCTAATTGCAATAAAGATTCAGTTAGGCATTCATTATTTTTACAAAGGCTAAAACTCATTTGCCAGAGCGTTCGTGCTCCAGACTCCCCGTCATTCTTGCGCGCCAAGAAACCGCCCACCCTAGCGACCACACGGAGTCCCATTCCACTTAATCAGCAAGCCGCGTATCCTTTTTTTCCTTTGATACCACTTGGAGGGCTAATTTCCCTGTAAAACTGGCCGGTCACATAAAACCGATAACAGTACGAAATGCGGACTTCGGTGAGGATGAAACGGGGCAATGAAATGAAGCCGGTTTCATTTTGTCAAACCGGGTTGTTGATGGCGACGCAAACTCGGCAATTGGCGAGATGGATATTTTCGGAACGAACCGAGAACAGGATAGCGGCCGACGAACGAAGCATGCGTGGCGGTTCCTGATGCATGCAGGTATCGTCAGACCACCAAGATAATGATATTAAAATACTACAAAGGTCTTAATACACATTAACCGTGTATCCAAATCTATTGAACTGGATTCACTCCGAGGCGCACGCTACCGCCCCTCTGAAAAAACTCCCCCCGCAAGCCAACCCGGGGGGATACCTCATGAAACGCAACCTCGTACTGCCCACCTCGCATTGGGAAGTGGCGGCAGTGTCGCACGACGCTATGGCTTCGTAACCTGACCACAGAGGCAGGTTAAACCTGTCACATGACTAATCCTGTGCGGGTATAAGAAGATTCCTAAATTTGCGCATTCCAGTGAACTTTTTTATTCCTTTGGGCGTCCTAATTCCATCCTCGTGCTTGCTCCACCTCGCGGGAAATGTTTTTTGTGGTGATAAAACCCGGTCCGGGACACGCCGCAAAAAGCATTGTCAAACCCAGCAAGAAACGGAGGACCCTTACCATGAACCATTCCAGTCAAAATGACATCTCGTTCGACCCGCGGGCGATGCGGCGCCGTCTGGATCTCAACCAGCATGAATTCTGGTCGGCTGTCGGTGTCACCCAGTCAGGTGGCTCGCGTTATGAACAAGACCGGCGCATTCCCAAACCGGTGATGGAGTTGCTGCGCCTGCGCTATCAACTCGGTATCCGGCTGGAACACATCAACGATAAAAATGCCGCCATGATCCGCGCCATCACCGAAGGCGAACTGGACACAGGTACCCTGCGCAACCAGTTGGGCAAAATCCGCAAGGTCATCGAGGCCAGCCATGCACTGGCACGAACGGCCGCCGAAGTATCCAATGCGGCCGAAGCCTTGCTGGAGGAACGGGACCTAGTCGCCTGCTGACCCCCGGGGAGTCCGTGCGCCCAGCTGCGTACGGGCTCCCCGGCAATCCCCCGGCATGCCATCACACTTTCAGCTATAAAACGTTCATGAAATGCTGTCTGACCGTGTGGTGGAGATCGCCCCATTATGAAAAATAATCAACCCGTTACCGACGTTGAACAATTTCTGGAACCGGGCAAGCCGATTGTCACCCGCACGGACCTGAAAGGCTGCATCACCTATGCCAACCCGGCCTTCATCCGGATCAGCGGCTATACCCGGGAGGAGCTGCTGGGAAAAAACCATAATATCATCCGCCATCCGGACATGCCGCCGGAAGCCTTTGCCGATTTATGGGTCACCATCAAACAGGGCTTGCCCTGGACCGGTCTGGTCAAGAACCGCTGCAAGAACGGCGATTTCTACTGGGTCGAAGCGCAAGTCTCTCCCCTATTCGAAAAGGGTCACCAATGCGGTTATATTTCGGTGCGCAGTGCACCGTCGCGTGACCGCGTTGCCGCCGCCGAGGCGCTGTATCGTTCGGTACGGGCCCGCCAAGCCACAATCCCGGCCACCCGTCACCCGGTGACGGCATCGTTAAGGCTACGCATGATACTGGCGGTCGCCCTGCCGGTACTGGGCGCCCTTGGCGCCGCAGCCGCTCCCGGCACGGCCAGCTGGATCATGGCAGCCACCGGAGCTCTGGCCGGCATCATGCTGCTGCTGTGGGCCCATCAGGGCCTGAGCGGTTCGCTGAGTGAACTGGAAAAGGCGGTGCGCCTGATCAGTGAAGGCAATTTCAGGTTCGCTATCGCTACCCGCGGACCGGCCGAGTTGTCGCGACTGCTGCTGGACCTTAATAATCTCAAGATCAATCTGCGCTCGGTGATCGCCGATATCGTAGTCGCCGCCAATGAGGTCGGGACACAGGGCAACGAGTTGAGCACCGACGTCAGCCAGCTGATGCAGACCCAGCAACAGGTCTCGGGAGACCTCGATGCCATCCGCATCGCCATCGATCGTTTGTCGCAGGCCATCAACGACATTTCCGGTGCCACCGGCAAGAGTGCCGGTCATGCCACGGAAGCCCGGGAGCGTGTAGAGGCCAGTTCAACCAGCATGAATGAATCCGCCCAGGCGACGCGCGGTGTCGTCGACATGGTTCACGATACCCGCGACAACCTGAATGAACTGAACGGCGCCATCGCCGAGATCAACAGTATCACCCAGGAAATCCGCGGCATTGCCGAACAAACCAATCTGTTGGCGCTGAATGCCTCCATCGAGGCGGCCCGCGCCGGAGAAATGGGCCGCGGTTTTGCCGTGGTAGCCGACGAAGTGCGCAAACTGGCCGAACGCACCAATACCAGCACCCAAACCATCTCGGCCATGATCGAATCGATCAGCAGCAAGACCCGTGATGCGCTGGCCGCCATGAACCGCACGGTCGAACGGGTGGATAACGGCACGCGTCTTATCGAAATGACCACCGAGCGTCTGGAGGAAGTCCGCCTTGCCAGTCAGGGGGTATCGGACAGTTCGCATGAAATTGCCGGCATGCTGGACCGGCAGTCCCAGGCCTCTCTGGAACTGACGCAGAATATGGAAGCCATCGGCTCGATGACCGCCCGCAACGCCGCATCGGTCGGCCATGTGCAAGCCACCGCGGCCACTCTGGCGGAAACCTCGGAAGAACTGCACCGTCTACTGACCGGGTTCGAACGCTCGCTCTAGGCTCACAACCCATTTGGCTCCCAAATATCACATGAAATCTATTTGAAATAATTTTGTTGCTGCTTGGTAACATTGCCCGACTACACTCTTTGCCATTCGCGACATATCGCACAAATCAAGGAGTCAGGCATGCTGGTCAAGCGTTGTTGCGCCGCGTTGTTGGCGCTGTGGGGAGTGAATGCAGGCGCCCAGGCCATTTATCCGATCGACCGTGCCGCCATGGTCATCGACGGCAAATTCGACTTCAAAGTCGAGTTCGATGAAGTGGTTGATCCGTCCAAGGTCAGCATCACCATCAATGGCCAGCCCTACGACAAGGTACTGGGCAGCAAGGCCACCCTGCTCCCCAACGAAGACAACGGCCCGGCTTCCAGCTATATCCTGCGCAATGCAAGCCTTGCCAAACCCGGTAAATACGAAGTGGTCGCCCACTACGGCGCCAAGTCGATGAAGGTCAACTGGGACGTGTATGCCACCGGTGCCCGCAAAGCCAAGAACGTCATTCTGTTCGTCGGTGACGGCATGACCGTTGCCAACCGCACCGCCGCACGCATCCTGTCGCAAGGCATCAAGGAAGGTAAATATCAGGGCAAGCTGTCCTTCGACGACATGCCGCAAATGGCCCTGATCGGCACCTCCGGCGTCGAGTCCATCATTACCGACTCGGCCAACTCGATGAGCGCCTACTCCACCGGCCACAAATCCAGCAATAATGCGCTGGGCGTGTATGCTTCCCGCGCCAAGGGCAACTTCGATCATCCGAAGGTGGAAACCATCGCCGAGCTGGTGAAACGCAAAACCGGCATGTCGGTCGGTATCGTTACCGATGCCGAAGTGGAAGACGCGACTCCGGCCGGTTTCGTGGCTCACACCCGTCGCCGCGCCGATAAGCCTGAAATCGCCGAAGCCCTGTTCCTCAAAGGTGCCGACGTGGTGATGGGTGGCGGCAGCGCCTACTTCCTGCCCAAGACCACCCCGGGCTCCAAGCGCAAGGATGACAATAATCTGATCGACCTGTTCAAGTCCGATGGCTATGCTTTTGCTACCACCGCCACCGAACTGAAGAACGCGGTCAAACCGGATACCCGCAAGCTGCTCGGCCTGTTCAACCCGGGCAATATGGATGGTGCGCTTGACCGCTTCTACCTGAAAGGCGGCACGGTCAAACAGTTCCCCGACCAGCCCGACCTGACCGAAATGACGCGCGCCGCCATCGAAGTGCTCTCGAAAAACAAAGAAGGCTTCGTGCTGGTGGTCGAGGCCGGCCTGATTGACAAAGCCAGCCATCCGCTGGACTGGGAGCGCAGCGTTTACGACACCATCATGCTGAGCAATGCCGTCAAGGTCGCCAAGGACTTTGCCGCCAAGAACAATGACACCCTGATCATGGTCACACCGGACCACACCCATGGCCTGTCGCTGGTCGGTACCATCGACGACAATGCCAAGGGCGTCGACATGCGCGACAAGATCGGTGTCTATGAAGAAGCCGGCTACCCGAACTACCCGGCTCCGGACAAGAACGGCTACCCGCCGAAGGTTGATGTTTCCAAGCGTCTGGCCATGTTCTACGGCAACTTCCCGGACTACTACGAAACCTATCATCCGAAGCTGGCGGATCCGTTTGCGCCGACCGTGAAGAATGACAAGGGCCAGTACGTTGCCAACGAAGCCTACAAGGATGTTCCGGGCGCGGTTCTGCGTACCGGTAACCTGCCGCGCAGCGCCGACTCGGGCACTCATACCGCCGACGATGGCGTCCTGACCGCGATGGGCCCGGGTTCCGAGCGCATCCATGGCTTCATGGACAACACCGAAGTGTTCCGCACCATGGTCGAAGCCCTGGGTCTGGGACATGAAAAAGCGGCCAACAAGGCAAAAACCCGCAAATAAGCGTCAACGCCTGCCGTAACTACCGGAGCCGCGTTTGCGGCTCCGTTCATTTGGAGCGTTCAGGTCCATGCAACACCGATTCATCGCCGCCGTGTTTCTCGGTATCACATTACTGGCCAACCCCGCCGGTGCGACACCGCCCCGCATCACCTTTACCGAGCTGTATGCCCGCATCGGCGTGCTGGGCACCACCTTCTCGGAACAGATCCTCAAACTCAAAGGCCAACGGGTCACGCTGCGCGGCTTCATCGCACCGCCGCTCAAAGCCGAGGCGAACTTCTTCGTTCTGACCCGCACCCCGGTATCGGTCTGCCCGTTCTGCAGCTCGGATGCCGACTGGCCTGCCGATATCGCCGTGGTGTATCTGAAGAATGCCGGGTCGCTGGCACCGGGAGGCCATCCTGTGGAAGTGACCGGCACCCTCGAGATCGGTTCGCGCATCGACAAGGAAACCGGCTTTGTCAGTCTGGTCCGTCTCACTCAGGCCGAATGGCGGGAAATGTAACGCAATGACTCAGCACTTGCCTGCGGCACTCCACGCCACCGACCTGCGCCTGTCCTACCCTCTGGAAGAAGGTGGCCGGCTCACCGTACTGGATATCGATTCGCTCACGGTGGCACGTGGCGAACATATCGCCCTGCTCGGTCCTTCAGGATGCGGCAAGACCACCTTGCTTCACGTGCTGGCCGGCATTACCCGGCCAAACCGTGGCAGCATTCGCTGGTTCGACGACACCATCAGTGACTGGAAAGACAGCCGCGTCGATCGTTGGCGCTGGCAAACCGTCGGTCTGGTGTTTCAGCAATTCCATTTGTTCGGCGGCATGTCCGCACTGGACAACGTGCTGTTGCCGGCCAGCTTCGGCCGGGTGCCCGACAAAAGCGCCTTGCGGGAACATGCCCTGACCCTGCTGGAAGACGTCGGTGTCCGGGCCAGCCAGAGTGCCGACAGCCTGTCACGCGGCCAAATGCAGCGGGTCGCCATGGCACGGGCCTTGCTGTTTCGTCCGGCCGTGCTGCTGGCCGACGAGCCGACCGCCAGTCTGGACGGTGCTCACGCCAAAACCGCCATGCAACTGTTGTGCAGTCTGTGCCGCGACCACGACACCACCCTGCTGCTTGCCACCCACGACACCCTACTTGCCGGCATGATGGATCGCCGTCTGTCTCTCGCCGGAGGAAGCCTGTCATGAATCCGTTCGGCCTTGCCGTATCCCAATTGTGGCGCAACCGCCTGTCAGTCAGCGCCCTGATCGTGTTGATTGCCTGCGCCATGGCGCTGGGTGTCGCCATTTCCACGCTGGAGCGTAGTGTCCGGCACGCCAGTGCGCGCGCAGCGGACCGTTTTCCGATCCTGCTGGGCGCCAAGGGCAGTACCACCCAGCTGGTCTTGACCGGGGTTTACCTGCAACCTGCCGCCCTGGACCTGATGCCGGCCAGCACCCTGCTCAAGGCCCAGTCGGCCCCGGGCGTAGACATGGCCGCTCCGCTCGCCTTCGGCGACTACCATCAGGGGCATCCGGTCATCGGGACCTCTGCGCAGCTGGTCAACAGCTTCGGCACGCTCGCCAGAGGCAAGGGGTTTCAGCGCATCAACGAAGCCGTGGTGGGAAGTGCCACCCCCTACGCCATCGGCGCGACCCTGCAACCGCAACACGGCACCCCGGATGAAAACCGTATCGAAGCCCACGAACACAAAGGCGTACGGTTTACCGTCACCGGCCGTTTGCCACCGACCGGCACCCCGTGGGACTCGGCCATTCTGGTCCCGGTCGAAGCCGTCTGGGCCGTGCATCACCTGCACCATGACGACAGCGGTGCCGGGCATGACCATGAGGAGCATGAGGAACATGAGGAGCACGACGAGACCTCCCCGCTTGACGTGAACCGCCGGATTGGTCCGCCCTGGACTGCCGGCACGGCGTTTCCCTTGCCGGCCATCGTGGTGAAACCGCATTCGGTCGCGGATGCCTACCGGCTGCGCCAATCGCTCAGAAGCCCAACCGATACGGCGGTGTTTCCTGCCGAGGTACTCACGACCTTGTACGGCACGCTTGGTGACCTGCGCACGCTATTAACCCTGATGGTCACCGGCGTGCAAGGGATGGTGTTGCTGGCGGCCCTGTTGGCCATCATCGCTTCGCTGGCCGCCCGGCGGCAGTCCCTGGCCGTGGTACGTGCCCTGGGTGCGCCACGTCGCTATGTACTGGCACTGATCTGGATCGAGGTGGCGGTCATCATCGTACTGGGCGCGTTGGCCGGTCTGGGACTGGGGCTCGCCGGGGCGAGTCTGCTGGCACAGTGGCTGGCACACGGCACCGGTCTGCAGTTGCCGGTCACGCTGGACCGCACGGAACTGCTCCATGTCGGCGCCGTCATGCTGGCCGGGCTGCTGGCGGGACTGGTTCCGGCCGGGCTCGCCTATCGCCAGCCGGTCGGGAAGGGACTGGAGAACTAAGGGAGCCTAGCGGTTGGCGGTGACGGTGGTGGCGCCCCGGGACCGGAAACGACGTCGCCACATCACCCGGCCGATACGGAGCACGGCATGCGCAAAATTGGAGATCGACACCGTCGCGATCGCCAGCAAACCATGCCCCTCCCGGTAGCCCGGATTGTGTTTCAAAAAATATTGCACGGCCAGCTTGTCACATCCTTGCCAATACGCGGTATCGTGGGTGGTTTCCCGCGTCGAGGCCCCGGTCGCCACCACGACGACCGGCGCGCAGGCCACGGCGGGATAGCCCGTGTAACCTTTCAGACTGTCGACCAACTCCGCCAGCCTACGCTGCACCCGCGGCCCGGGTGCCGGCCACATGGTGCGCACATAGTGATGCATCAATAAATAACTGGAAGGATGAATCATCGCCTCGAGCAGGTAGGTCGGGCACCAAGGGGGGGCCAGCCAGAAGCGCAAGGTCCGGTAGAACAGAAAGGACACATTGCGGTGGCTACCCCGATAATCCTTGAGCAGACCGAACTGCCCGCGCAGTACCTTGACCTTGCGGCCGTCATGGCGATGCAGGAACAGGTGCAGGCAGCAATAGCCCACCAGACGGCCGCCGGGTTCCGCATGCAGCAGCATGCAGCCGTCACTGGCATCGGGCGGCATGATGCTGTGGGCAAAGACGGTTTTATCTTCTCCGGCAAAAATCGTGTCGTGAACCTCATACAACTCGTCAATCAATCGCTGCCGTTCGTCAGGCGTCAGTTTCCCGGGGAAGACGATCCGGCTGGAAAGCGGGATGGAGCGGGCCATCATCAGTACCTTGTCGATTACAATGGAACATCAATGTAATCGATACATTTATGACATTTAACTGGCCATTCTATCAGCCGTCGCAAGGCACGAGACTTCTATGAGGTTCACTACGCCGGTCTGTCTCGTTATACTGCGGGTCGTGGACAGAACAGCGCGTCGAAAGTGCTTGCATGACAATACCCTCCCCCTGCAAACAACTCTGCCAACTCGATGACAGCGGTCAATGCTGCACCGGTTGTGGCCGGACACTGGATGAAATTGTGCGCTGGTCGGCGCTGAGCGACGCGGACAAACTGGCGGTACGCCGGCGGCTGGGTCTGGACACTCTCGTCTGGCCCGCCCTCTCCCGAAAAACCTGTACCCGGTGCGGGGCAACCTTCTCCTGCGGCAGTGCCACGGGCGAACCCTGCTGGTGCGCCACCGTACCGCCACGACCGTTTGACCCCGACGCCACCGATTGCTGGTGCCCTGACTGCCTGAACACTTGACAGTCAGGTTTTATCCTGCGATTTTATTAGCAAGCTAACAACTAGACGACCGGTCAACTAAATGAAAGACATGCTGATAGTGCATCACTACGATGCATCGCCCTATTGTGAAAAAATTCGTCTGATGCTGGGACACAAGCAGTTGGAATGGCAGTCGGTCCTGCAACCGATGATGCTGCCCAAAGATGAACTACAAGCCCTGACCGGGGGCTACCGCCGCCTGCCGGTGCTGCAATGTGGCGCCGATATTCATATCGACTCGGCCTGGATCGCCCGGGTGCTGGAGCAGCGCTATCCGGACCGCCCGTCGCTATTCGGTGCCCCGCGTCCCGATCTTGACCTGCTGGTTTCCTGGGCGGATTCCGTGTTGTTCTGGGCGGTCGTCAAGCTCTCGATCGGACAGCATGCCGACCAGTTGCCGGCGGCGTTTCTTGCCGACCGCGCCGCGATGGCCAAAGAAGAGATGCGTGATGCCCGTCAGGCACAGCAGGAATTGCTTTCGACCCGCGCAACGTTGGCACGCTATCTGGACTGGCTGGAACACGGGGTGCTGGCACAAGGCCGCTTCTTGCACGGTGATGCGGTTCGTTACCACGACTATGCCCTCTACCATTGCCTGTGGTTTCTCGACAAAACCGCACCGGAACTGATTCGCACCGGCACCCATCCGCGCATGGCCGACTGGATGGAACGGGTTGCGGCAACGGGGCATGGCACACGGCATGAACTGGGCGCCCATGACGCCATCTCCATCGCACGCGACGCCGAACCGCGACCGTTCACCGCCGGAGCGGCCATGGGCGGCGACCCCGTACCGGGAACACACCTGAGCGTACGCGCCGACAGCAATGGCGTGGAAACCCTGCAAGGCACCCTGCTGGCCATCGACGCCGACAGTCTGCATCTGGAATGGATCAGCCCGGCCGCCGGCAAGCTGGCCTTGCATCTGCCAAGACTGGGCTATTCGTTCACCCTGCAGGCGTAAACGACCGGCCCCAGGAAAAAGCGCCTGTCCGATCGGGACAGGCGCTGCACACTTAGCGGCTTGCCGCGTCGCGTGGCGAAGCCTTGCGGACATAGGTATCCAGCCAGCGGTCTTCTTCCCACAGCATATGCAGGATCGACTCGCGGGCCCGATACCCATGGCTCTCATTGGGCAGCATCACCAGACGGGACGTCCCCCCCAGACCTTGCAGTGCCTGATAAAGCCGCTCGCTCTGGATCGGGAAGGTACCGGGGTTGTTGTCCATTTCGCCATGGATCATCAGCAGTGCATCTTTGATCTGATCAGCGTAATTGAATGGCGACATGGCCTGATAGACCGCTTTGGCCTCCCAGAAATTACGGTCTTCCGATTGAAAGCCAAACGGCGTCAGGGTCCGATTGAAAGCGCCGGACCGGGCAATGCCGGCACGGAACAGCCGGGTGTGCGCCAACAGATTGGCCGTCATGAATGAACCATAGGAATGCCCGCCCACGGCAATGCGCTCCGGATCGGCCACCCCCAGACGGGTCACTTCCTTGACGGCCGCTTCGGCATTCATTTTCAGTTGGGCAAGATAGCTGTCGTTGGGTTCCTGCGTGCCTTCCCCGACAATCGGCATGGCCGGATTGTCCAGTACTGCAAAGCCCCGCGCCAGGAAGGGCTGCGGCCCCCAGTAGCTGATGAAGTTGAACCGATACGGCGATTCGTTCAATTGGCCGGCCGCCGCCGCACTCTTGAACTCTTGCGGATAGGCCCACATCAGCATCGGCAACGGTCCGTCGCGCCTGGCATCATAGCCGGCCGGCAGATACAGCGTCGCCGTCAGATCGACACCATCGGCACGACGGTAACGCAGCAATTGCTTTTGCACCCCCTTGAACTGGGGAGTGGGGTTCTGGATATGCGTCAGCGCCGTCACACTGTCCGGGCGCGCCAATTCACGCCGGTACAGATTGGGCGGGGTGTCCTGCGACTCGCGCCAGTACAGCATGCTCCGCGCCTCTTCATCCAGCACGCTCACCGGTTCTTCGAACCACGGTGCCTCGGAACGCCACAACCGTGTCGTCTTGCGCGTATCCAGCGCATAGCGATCCAGGAAAGGCCGCTTGCCTTCCGGGCTGGCGCCGTCGCCGGCAAGGTAAATGGATTGACCGTCACGGCTGGTTAGCAGCACCGGTTCTCCCCAGCGGTTATTGGTGGTCGCCGGCGTACCCGGATCACTGTAGACATCTTCCGACTTGCGCTGCTGCAGCAGCTCTGCGGCGGCTTCCGGCGAGCCGGGACGAACCCGCCATACCTTCAGGTCACGAGTTTTCCACCAGAATTCACTGACCAGCGCCAGATCATTACGCCCCCAGACAATATCGGCAAAGCGGGTAGTCAGCGTCTGCAGGCGCTTCGGAGACTGTGTGAACGGGGCAGGCAACAGGAACAAGGCATCGCGATCTTTCACATCGCGCGCCGGATCGCCACCGTCCAGCGCTTCGGCCCAGAACAAGGTCGCTGGAGCATCGCTGCGCCAGCTAATCTCGCGCGGCCCGGCATAGACCGCATCGTTGCCCGAGGGCATACGCTCCAGCAAGGGACGGTCAATCACGGTATAGACCGGTTTGCCGCTCATATCGCGGACCTCGATACGACGCGGAAAGCGATCGAACTGGACCAGTCGCGAGTAAGGACGATGCAACTCTGTGCTCAACACATAATTACCGTCGGGAGAGGCCACCGCCCCGACAAAATGCCCCGGCTTGCCCAACGCTTTGGACGTACCATCCAGGCTGACCACACGCAACTGGCTCAGCAATTGCCAGTCCAGCATGGCATCGTCGGCAGGGGTTTTAAGCAAGTCAGGATAGGTGCGGCTTTGAGAAACCTTGCCGCCGATACTTTCCTGGACGTTCGGCCCGGCGGGGATCACCGACGCTTTCGGCGCGGCTTCCTGACCGGCTACCAGGGTTTTGACCAACAGTTTGCCAGTCGCACCAACCCAGACGAAGCCCCGGTCAGTCGTCGCATTCAGTGGCGACTCCAGCAAACGGTGCGCCTTGGCACTGGCGACATCCAGCAACCACAACTCCACCCCGCCCTTCCCCCAGACACTAAACGCGACCGAGCGCTCATCCGGCGACCACAGTGCATCGGCGATACGGGCACCGGCCGGCAAGCCGCTGACTCGGCGCTGCTGACCACTGTCAATGTTCTGCAGGGTCAGCGCCACGCCAAAATCAAAGCGGCTGGCGGCGCGCATCAGCGGATTGATGCGCAAACCGGCCAGTTTCAGTTCAGGCTGGGCAACATCGGTGATGGAAGGCAAACCCGGCCGGGTGACCTGCAACAAGGTTTTTTTATGCGGGCCGATCAGCAGGCGCGGGGAACGTGGCGCATCGACAATCGCCTTGAGTTCGGCCACCGGGTTTTGGTAGGCAAGATCGGCGTGGACAACACCGGAAAACAGGAAGGCAAAGCTGGCGACCAGAGGCAATAGCGCCTTGCCGGGTAATGAGAGCAACATGCTGGACAGTTCTCCTTGTAGATATTTCCGCTATGTTTTCGGAATTACCCACTAAGTTGCCCTAGCACATCAACATCGTCAACCCGTCATCATCCCCGTTTGGCCAGCAAGGCTTTGATGCGTGCGGTCAACTGTTCGGGTTTGATGAATGGCGCATGGCGCGACACCACCCGCCCCTGGCGGTCGATCAGAAATTTGGTGAAGTTCCAGTGAATGCGCCCAAGCCACAAGCAACCCGGCCGTTGCTGCTTGAGGTAACGCCATAGCGGTGCAGTATCCGGACCATTCACCTCGACCTTGGCCGCCATCGGAAAACTTACCCCGTAATTACGCTGGCAAAACGCGCCGATCTCGCTGGCCGTGCCGGGGTCCTGCCGGCCGAACTGGTTGCAGGGAAAGCCGATCACCACCAGTCCCTGTTCCTTGTAGCGCTGGTAGAGCGCCTCAAGTCCGGCAAACTGTTTGGTGAAACCACATTGGCTGGCGGTATTCACCACCAGCACCACCTTGCCGGCATAGTTGGAGAGTGGCAGATCGCCAGCGTCGAGTGCCGGCACGGTAAATTCGTGGAATTGATGTGTCATGCGCCAATCATACCTGCAAGCCGGCCCATGGCACAGAGCGGGCAAGCAGGGTACCATTCCGGCTTGTCGGTCATGAAGGTCGTACCATGCAGCAAGTGCTTCACCCGGTCGAAGCCGAAACCGAGGTTCGCAAAAGCCGTTTCATCGCGTTGGTCATCCCGGTCACCGACCGTCAGGAAGCCCAGCGCCATCTCGCGCAGATCCGCCAACGTTTTCCGGATGCACGCCATGTCTGTGCCGTGTTGCTGACGTCATCCGATTCGATGCTCGATGACGACGGCGAACCCTCCGGCACTGCGGCCAAACCCATGTACAACGTGTTGCGCCACAAAGACATCGGCAATGTGCTTGCCGTGGTCGTGCGTTATTTTGGCGGAATCAAACTGGGCGCGGGAGGACTGGTGCGGGCCTATAGCCAGGCTCTGGGCGAAGCGCTGCTCAAGGCAGAACTGGTCGAGGTGGTGCCCCGGGTCGATATCCGGGTGAGTTGCCCACCCGCCCGTGAATCGCGTCTGCGTCACCTGTGCCGGCAAGCCGACATTCCCGCAGGGAATCCACAGTATGAGGCCGATAGCGTAATACTTACCCTGACACTGGAGGCCGCACAGTGCGACAGCCAACTGGCCGGACTGTATTCGGCAATGTCCGGTGAACTGACCCGTCTCGCCCCCTCCCCGCCCTGAACAACGTGGCGAGGGAGTTCATCCATTCCCGACTCTCCCGGTGCGGTCAAACCTGCTGAATTGAAACAGGCATACCGCTTCGGGTCATCCACCAGAACAGTAGCGCCGACAGGCTGACTGCAGCACCCAGCAGGCATACGCCCGGCCAGCCGGCGTGGGCATAGGTGAAGGTGGTACCGATCGCACCAAGCCCGCTTCCGAGTGCATAAAACAGCATATAAAGACCGACTAGCCGGCTACGCGCTTCGGGGCGGGTGCGGAAGATCAGACTCTGGTTGGTGACGTGCAGCGCCTGGCCGCCCAGATCAAGCAGCACGATGCCGATCACTAATGCCCAGAGCGACCATCCCATCATCGACAACGGCCACCATGCCAGTAACAGCATCGCAAGCGCCGCCGCAGTGGTGCGCTGGCCATATCCTCGGTCGGCCCATTGTCCGGCACGGGCAGCGGCCAGTGCGCCGATCACGCCGACCAGCCCGAAGGCGCCGATGACGGTATGCGAAAAGTCATAAGGCGGTGCGCTCAACGGTAGCACCAGTGCACTCCAGAAAATGTTGAACGTGGCGAACATCAGCAGCGCCAACACCCCACGCACCTGTAGCACCTTTTCCTGTCGCAGCAACGTCAGCATGGAGACGATCAGGCGCGGGTAGCTCATCGTCCGGCCCGGAGCCGGGGGCAAAACCGGCAACCACCGCCACAATGGCAGAGCTATCGCCAACATCAGTACGGCAGCCGAGAAGTAAACACCACGCCAACCCGCTAGGTCGCTGACGCCACCGGCGAACACCCGTGCCAGCAGCAAGCCGATAAACACACCGCCTTGTGCGGCGCCGACGACCCGCCCTTGCTCATGAGGCGCGGCTGCGCTGGCCACATAGGCGATCAACCCTTGCGTCATCGCTGTGCCCAACAACCCCACGCCGAGCATGCCCGCCAGCAGGACCGGTGCAGACTGTGCCATCCCGACCGCAGCCAGCACCGCCGCCAGTGCCAGCAGTTGCACGGCCATCAGGCGACGGCGATCCATCCGGTCGCCCAACGGCACCAACAGCAACAAGGCCAACGCGCAGCCGGTCTGGGTGGCCGTGACCACGCTGCCGACAGCCGCATGACGAATGCCGAAATCCCGCGCCAGTGCGTCCAGCAAGGGCTGCGCGTAATAGACGTTCGCCACGCTCAAACCGCTGGCCGTAGCGAACAGCCACACCAGACTGCGCGGTAAAGCCGTCGATAGGGAAGAAGCCTTCATGCAGTGATATCCATTCAATCTAGTTTCAAAACAAAACCGATTGAATGCTAGGCCATGTAGTTTTAAAATGCAACCATAATCCATCTCACTCTCAGCCTGTCAGGAAATGCCATGCCTCCCCGCAAACGCATGAACCACGAACCGTGTCCCGTTGCGCGCTCAGTCGATCTCATCGGGGATCGCTGGTCGCTGCTCGTCGTACGTGATGCCTTTGACGGCACGCACCGCTTCGGTGATTTCCAGCGCAGTCTTGGCGTGGCTCGCAATATCCTGTCCGACCGCCTGCACAAGTTGGTAGAAGCTGGCATTCTGAAAACGCAGGCGGCCTCGGATGGCACGGCCTATCAGGAGTACATACTGACGCCCAAAGGTGAAAGCCTGTTTCCCGTTGTGGTCGCGCTGCGACAATGGGGTGAACAGCACCTGTTCGGGCGCAGCGAGCCGCATTCGACCCTGCTCGACAAGCGTACCGGCGAGCCCATTCCGCCTATGACGCCGAAAGCCAGGGATGGCACTACGCTGCTGCCAGCCGCGACCGAGGTACGAAAACTGTCGCTGCCTCCGTCTTGATTCCTTCCCCACCTTGAATTGCACGCCGGGCAACCGGGAACACGGCAGGACAGTCGGGGCAGATTGCGGATAACACCGGCATGGCTTGAACGCGCCGGAGCGCGGGCACCGGGCTTAGGCTTAATCCAGAAAAGTGTGGTGCAGGGGACAGCGTAATCCGATTGGAAACACGATGAATGCAAAAAACGACCATGGCGCTCCCGGATAATGAAAACGCCGTCCAAACCACTGACCTGTCAGGCGTTTGGACGGCATGAACTCAGTCATCCGTATTTTCAACTGAGGGGGGCTGTGACACTGGCCACACAACGTCATTGCATGGTCAATGACTCGCTTTTTCCTCCCCCGCTCCACTACTTTGTCGCCAGTATTCATGACTCTTGTAGCTCAAAAAGACATTCCTCGTCTTCCCTTTCACCTCGGCGGTCATTTTCTCGCGCTTGGCCATGCTTGGGCCATACGCCAGATTCCAGTGTGCACAGAATTCCTCCAGACCGGCTTGATCCAGCTTATCGCCATGCTGGTTGGTGATGGTCGCCCCCTTGTCCAACAAGCCCGCCAGCGTTTCAACACTATAGAGCTTGCCATTGTAACTGACTTCATTGTTAATCTTGCCGCCCCCCACCATAGCAGCAACCATTTCAGGATAACCGCCACCTTGCGAGTAACGTAACACCTGCGGACTCGGCAGCAAGAACTTGTGGCCATTCCCGAAATCCACTTTCAATGTGTAGTCATACCACTGCTTCGCATCATTTTTCAGATACTCCTTGAGTGTGGCCAAACTCAACGAAGCGCACTCTGTTCCCGAAGCCAGTGGATAAAATTCAGGCACTTTTTCTCCGGTAATAAATATATTCACATCAGATTTATAGAATTCGAAATTTTCATCTTTTTCTTTACCTGCCGCAGTGAAGTCACAGCAAACACTACTCAGGTATGGCACAACGGAATATTGCACCTTGTTCCGATCAACGATAACACCTTCCGTATGGTCGGTTGTCTGCTGCCTTCCCCGCATATACAAATAGCCGGCGGGCTTTCCTGCTGCCTTACGGGCAAGCTCGTTCAATTCGTCAATGGCTTCTGCGTGACTGAGATTTCTGCTGAATTTTTTACCAAAATAATCGTAATGCAGTTTCTCAACGATTTCTTTCACACCATCGATATCAGCCAATACATTACTAAGATCCTGATCATTTGTATATTTATCGGCCAACGCATAAAGTTCATCTTTTGTAATAAATTTTTCTAACGCCTTGGTAGTACCATTATCAAAAACATAGGCCACGTAGTTGATATCACGCGCAGTACCAAAGGTGTTTGTTTCGTAAAAACTATCGGCCAAGCTAGAATACACTCTTTCATACGAGTCGACTTTTTCGAAAAAACCATTGAATTCCATGATTATATTATACTTTGCCGAATATTTTTGGAGTGCAGATTTGATGTCTTCGGCATAAAGCAAATGGCCGACGCCTTTTTCTAACGCATCGCCAAGGTAGTTTAATTTCTTGCTTGAAAGCGTTGTACTTGACTCGGCAGGGCGTGCATCCGGCTTCTTTGTTTCTTCTTTTCGCGCTGTTTTAAGTTGATCAGCGGGCGCGGTAGATATCGCGTGTCGGGGAGATACCGCAGGTTTGGGAGGTACTGCAGGTTTGCCGATGACCCCCTTGAGTTCAGTGAGCTGTTTAGGCTTTGGGGACACCACCGGCTTGGGTCCCAGGTTTTTGCGACTGGGTGTGGTACTCGTATTTGCAACACACGGCTGGCGACGGGCAAGCGCACTCTCATTGTGGTGTGATTCTGTTGAACAAGAGTGGGTATTGAACGTGTTGATCAGGTTCTTGACAGAGATGGCCATGATGGTTCGCGCCTGCGTATCGATTCATAAGAAGGATTCATCATGCTCCGTTGCTATCTAAATGGATTCCAAAATTCGAGCAACAGTCCATGTTTTCTCCAGCCCTTCCCTAACCCGACACCGGGGCAACTGTCGACAGCCGTTGAATATCACGCCGGGTAACATTCGCTGTGCAGCCGGGCTGTGGTCAATCTGCGACGCCGGCCGTGCCATACGGTGCTTTTTTGACATGGGGATTGGTGACAGGGCGGAAGTTGATTGAAAATCTCCCTCTACGCCTTTACGGAGTCTGCTCCCCCATGAGCATCAACAGCGTCATCGTCACCAGCGCCGCCGGTTTACAAGCGGTAGTCAGAGATGCCAGCGTGGACGAAATCATCGTCACGTCCCGCCTCGAGGGGGTCAAAAGCCTCCGTCTGTCGCCAGGACAGGTCCTGCGCGCCGAAGGTCACGATGTCGCCATTCACTTCGATGAGGACAGCGACGGACTGGAGATCGGCCCCGACAATGCCGTGCGTAACATCACCCTGTTGGCCGCACCGAACCAACGCGTCATCTTCAACGACCCGGCTACGCCTCACCTCGGGCATATCGAACTGCGCAACCTTGCGGTAAGCGGTCGTGTCGAACTAATCGTCGATGCCAGGGACGCCGGGGGAGGTTTCATCGACATCGACGGGCTCGACATTCGTGCGGCCGACACCCGCACAAGCGTGCCAGCCCGCGCCATGCCTGGCGACGTTGCCGGGTTTGGGCAAGGGGTTCTTCTCCCATTCGCTGGCGAGCCTGAGTCAGTGCGCTCTTGGCGATATCCGGGTTGATCGGATCCGGCAGGGTCAGTTCGAGCTGGGCAACCACATCCGGAATGGAAGTGTGCCGGTACATGGCAAGAGCAATGATCATCCAGACGACTTGTTCGGCGGGGAGTTTGCGACGCCTGACACTGGCGGTTCCCGTCAGCAGTAGTGCGTTGGTGATCCAATCGGGATCGATATGTTGAGAAAGAGCGGTGAAATCAGGAATCAGGTGGGGCTTGCCTGGCATGGGGTAACCGAGGTTGTAGGACGGGTACCTGCCTGGAGACGTGTTGAATGAAAAAATGCCGTCCACTGTCTAAGTGAACGGCATTAGCCACACCGGCCGGTTTTTGCTGACGCCCTGACTGACTCAGGCGGTTTTGCGTCGACGCAGCCGCAACACCATAGCGGTCAGACCCAGTCCCATCAGAGCGTAGGTCTCCGGCTCGGGCACCGCTGCAATCTGTGCACCATTCACATAGTTCATCGCACCCAGTTCCAGCGCGCTCGGGCTATTGGTGAAGCTGTTGGCGATCAACGGGCCGTTGATATGGCCGGAAGAGTTGCCAATATTGGCTTTGGGTGCGAGAACCGCGGCATCCAACCACATATTCTTCAACGACAGACTGGTGGCGCCCGGCAGATTGAACATCACCCGGGTGCTGTTATTGGCAGTAAACGTTTTGAAGGCATCGAAGTTGCCGGTCAGATTAACGTTGCTGCCGAAGATATTCACAAACACGAAAGCATCTTTGGCGACACCCGACACCGAGAAGCTGGTGACCTTGCCAAGATCGGCGGCATTCAGATTGAACACCTGAACCTTGCCGTTGCCCGAACCGGTGAGCACCGCATCCATCGACTGGCCGTAACGGACCGTGCCGGTGGCCTTCAGGCTGCCGATCAGGGAAGACTCCTGGGTCAGCGTGGTTTTGCTGGCGGCAATGCTGGCCGCCACACTGGACGATTTGGCGTAAATCTGGCTGGCGCTCAGACCGTCATGCCCCCAGGCCGGTACCTGGGCGGTGGTTCCGCCATAGATACCCTTGCCCTTTTCAAGCTGAACGCTCCCGCCGTTCTTGGCCAGAATGTTGCCGCCAACCGACAGGTTCACGTCTTTGTTGGACGCCTTGGCACCCACCGAGAAACCGCCACTACTGGTCAGGTTGCCACCCACCGCCAGACGACCTTCCACATCGCCGCTGCCGGTCTGGTAGTTACCGAAGAAATAGCCATTGTAGCCGCTGGCGTTACCGAGACTTACCGTGGTGCTTGCCGCCTGAGACATGGCGGCGAAACCGGCCAAGGCCAACGCTGCCGTCAGTTTGAGCACTGTCATACCTTTATTCCCCAAAATGTGAATACTCAATATGTATAGAAATCTTATTCTGAGAACGGAGATTACATTGCCAGACCAACCGCGGCAATACGACAAACTACGTAGTCTGTTGTAAACAAAATCATCAAATTCACTAGGCTTGCGCACGGTTCCCGGCCAAGGTGTCACCGGGCTGATGCAGGTTATCGACTCTGGTGTTATGACCCACTGAATCACGGCTCAGGTCATAACTCACACAGGAGCATGTGATGAGTAGACCCGTGAAGGCGAAGCCATGCTGGAGTTGCGTGCCAGAAACTTGTGCAGTTCCTGTTGGGCGAGGACGACACCTTATAGCGTCGGTCCGGCAGGGACGGATCCGATGACGGCATCCGGTTATACGGACCCATCTCCGTCTCGAGAAATGAACCGTCATTGACTGGCCATTTCTTCCTTCAATTTTTTACTTAGTTCACCGTATTGATCTGCAATGTAGCGCAAATAGGTATTTTGCAGTTCCCCATCCAGCTCGACAGTCATTGCGTCACGCTTGGCCATGCTTGGGCCATAGGCCTGCTTCCAATGTTCACAGAATGCCTCCAACCCGGCTTGATCCAGCTTATCGCCACGCTGGTTGGTAATGGTCGCACCCCTGCTCAACAAGCCCGCCAGCGTTTCAACACTATAGTGCTTGCCTTTGTAACTGACTTCAGTGTTGGTCTTACCACCATCCACCATAGCCGCGACCATCTTTGTATAACTACCACTTTGCGAGAAACGTAACACCTGGGGACTCGACAGCAGGAATTTTCGGCCATCCAGGCAATCCACTTTCAGTGTGTAGTCATACCATTGCTCTGCACCATTTTTCAGATACTCCGTGATAGTGGCCAGACTCAACGAACCGCACTCTGTTGATGAAGCCTGGGGATAAAACTCCGGAGATGCTGACTTATCAATAAATTGATTCACATCCGATCGATAGAACACCATATTTTTTTCTTTACCTGCTTCGGTGAAGTCATATTGAGTACCATCCACAAACGGCACAATAGAATAGAGGGTATTGTCCTCACCAACGATAAGGCCTTCCGCATGGCCCGTTCCCAGCTGTCTTCCTCCCATATATACATAGCCTGCCGGCTTGCCTCCAGCTTTGCGGGCGAGCTCCTTCAATTCGTCAATGGCTTCAGCGTAGTTTATTTTTCTGCTATATTTTCTATCAAACTCGCGAAAGTGAAATCTTTCCACAGCCTCTCTCACACCCTTTATCTCAGCCAATTTTGCACTAAATCTTTCATCTGACTTATATTCTCTGGCAATTTTTTCAATATCTTCTGCAGAGATAAATTTCTCCACCAATTTTAAGTTTCCTCCATCAAGAATATATGCGTCATATCTTATTTCATCAAAAGTACCATGAGTAAATTCATTCAAGAAATCATCCATTAACGATTCTGATATATCACGTGGATCTACATTTTTGCAAAAACCATTAAATTCAATATGTATATTATCTGTACTTGAGTAGTAATCACTCAATAATCTGATATCCTCGGCATAAAGTGTATAACCATTACCTTTATGCTCCAATTTGCTCAGGTAGTTCAATTTTTTGCTTGAGAGCGTTGCACCCGATTCCACAGGAAGTGTATCCGGCTTCATTGCTTCTTCTTTTCGCGCTGTTTTAAGTAGATCAGCGGGCGCGGGAGATATCGCGTGTCGGGGAGATATCGCGTGTCGGGGAGATATCGCAGGTTTGGGAGCTACCGCAGGTTTGCTGCTGACCCCCTTGAGCCCAAGGAGCCGGTTAGGCTTTGGGGGCACCACCGGTTTGGGTCCCGGGTTATTGCGACTGGGTGTGGTACTCGTATTTGCAACACACGGCTGGCGACGGGCAAGCCCACTCTCATAGAGGCGTGTTTCTGTTGAACAGGAGTGGGTATTGAACTTGTTGATCAGCTGTTTGGTAGAAATGGCGACCATGATGGTTAGTACCTGCGTATCGATTTATAAGATGGATTCATCATGTTCTTTTACTATCTAAATGGCTTCCAAGATTCGATCAACATTCCATTTGTTCCCCAGCCCTTCCCTAACCCGACACCGGGGCAACTGTCGACAGCCGTTGAATATCACGCCGGGTAACATTCGCTGTGCAGCCGGGCTGTGGTCAATCTGCGACGCCGGCCGTGCCATACGGTGCTTTTTTGACATGGGGATTGGTGACAGGGCGGAAGTTGATTGAAAATCTCCCTCTACGCCTTTACGGAGTCTGCTCCCCCATGAGCATCAACAGCGTCATCGTCACCAGCGCCGCCGGTTTACAAGCGGTAGTCAGAGATGCCAGCGTGGACGAAATCATCGTCACGTCCCGCCTCGAGGGGGTCAAAAGCCTCCGTCTGTCGCCAGGACAGGTCCTGCGCGCCGAAGGTCACGATGTCGCCATTCACTTCGATGAGGACAGCGACGGACTGGAGATCGGCCCCGACAATGCCGTGCGTAACATCACCCTGTTGGCCGCACCGAACCAACGCGTCATCTTCAACGACCCGGCTACGCCTCACCTCGGGCATATCGAACTGCGCAACCTTGCGGTAAGCGGTCGTGTCGAACTAATCGTCGATGCCGGGGACGTCGGGGGAGGTTTCATCGACATCGACGGGCTCGACATTCGTGCGGCCAACACCAGCACGGTGGAAGCGAGCCATGGGACAGTCGCCGGTGCCTTGACCTTGCTGAATACCGCGCAAGACGCCGCGAGCACCCTCACGGCCTGTCTTGCCGGGCTGCGACTGGGGCGGATTGGCAAACCGCTGGCATCCGGCGGCATCCGCGTGTTAGGACCGATCACCGTCCCACGCCTGGAAACCGGCGGGCTGTACTGCAATACCGATGCCGCAGAGGCCCTCCCCCATGGCGCGAGCGCTATTCAGGTCGGTCCGGGAGCCCATGTCGATTTACTGCAGCTGTGCGCCACCATCGTGACCCATGGAACGCGCTGCCACATTATCGACAATCAGGGCAGCATCGAGCGCTGTCTTGGCAGCGACAAACTGGCGACCCGTGGCACAGCGGCCAGCATCATCGTCAATCACGGACAGTGGCACTCGCTTGAGTTGGCTGCCCCGTTGGAAACCCGTGGCGATGCCGCCGATGCCCTGCTCCTGCAGGATGGGCAGCTGGAGTTTGCCGACCTCACCCATGTCGCAACCCACGGTCCAGGCGCCTGCGCTCTGCGCGTAAACAGCCGTGCCGGACGGGTGAGCATCCGGCACGGGGTACGAACCCGCGGCGATGCGCTGGAACAGGACGGGCAACCACAGGGTGCCTATGGCATCGTGATCGCCGCATCGGCGAAACTCCGTGAACTGGTGGTAAAAGGAGGGATCCAGACACAGGGCGAAGGAAGCTTGCCGCTGATCCTGCACGGCCGCATCGCGACCCTGAGCATTGAAGACGGCGTGGCCCACGGAGAACCTTACGACAGAAATTGACTGACATGACTGGTCAATGGCGTGAATCGTGTACTAAGGTAAAACCACACGTCGCCATTCACTGGAGGGAGCGCCATGCAGTTTGATGAGGTTATGCCACAACATTTTATCACGCTCTCGAGAACGCCCTATCCGCACATCCTGATCGATCACGCCTTGTTGCAGCTGGCGGGAGGTGGTAGCGAAGCCTCGCAATTCCGCCTGCAAGTGCTGGCGGCGGCGGGCTGGAAACATCATGCGGTGACACCAATGGCCAAGTATCCCGCCGAAGCCAGTGTGGTCTACAACCGGGTACGCGATGTGCTGGCGCTAACGCAAGACCCCCAGCAAATCCTGGAAGAGCTGGCCAAGAGCTAACAAAAAACCCGCCAAACGGCGGGTTTGTCTTGTCCTGCTCCGCGTCACACTGCGGCGGTCTTGAGCAGGGAGTACAGCTCGTCTTTCAGGTGCAGTTTTTCTTTCTTGAGCATTTCGATTTCATCGGCAGTGGCCGGCACAATGCGTGCCTCCATATTCTTGATCTGCTGATCCAGCTCGTTATGCTTGTCGAACAGACGGCTGAAATGGCTGTCTTCGGTTTTAAGGCGGCTGATCAAATCACGGTATTCTGGAAACATCGTGTCGTTCTCCTTGGTGGGTTAGCGCAATCATTCTTTTGTCATTAGGATTTCTCGACACTTTGATGCTACCCCCGGTCATGACAATGTTATTTGATCTGGCTCAGTCAAGCTCCGACCAGCCTCCTTTGCCGCCGCCGGCCCCCATGACGCAGTCGAGCCCTTCTCCCAGAAAACAGCCCAGCACCCGGGTGTCCCCGGAAAAAAACACCATGCTGAAATAACCCGGCTTCGACAGAAAGAAAAAGCTTGTCGTCGCCGCATAGAGCTGCGGCAGATCCTTGCTGTACAGATTGCCGAACAGCGGCGCGTCGCCGGGGCTGCACACCCCGCCTCCCTGACCGGTAAACAACGGCCCCTGATCGAGGCATAAAGAAAACGTCTGATGAAAAACGTGACTACTGATATCGCCCTCGGCCGCACCCGCGGTGGGCAAACCCTGCCACTCCGTCACCAGCTGCTCGACGAGTTCTTCGTCAAGGTAGCCGTCCACCGCCCCGACAAATTCTTTGATGACGCCTTCGCGTCCCGCTACACCACGATTCATGATGATTTCTCCCGACACGTTCGCATTGGGAAATCGCGGTCCCCCCGCGACCCCTGACCTGAACAGAGACCGGGAAGCACCACGGCGGTTCGCTGCCGGAGCGTCAAACAGAAAGACCGGACAGCACACTGGCGGCAGGCTGTCGGATAAGGGTAAGCTTGTCGCACTCGTCTTTGCTATCCGTCACCATGCCGCGTTTCGATGACCTGACCGTATTTGTTGCCGCTGCCGACCATGGCAGCCTGTCTGCCGCTGCCCGGGCACTGGACCTGTCACCGGCGGTGGCCAGCGCCGCCATCAAACGGCTGGAGAGCGAATTGCGCTGCCGCTTGCTGGCACGGACCACACGCAGCCTGCGGCTGAGTCCGGATGGCGAGCGCTATCTGGGCTTCGCCCGCCGGGCCCTGGAGGAACTGCACTCGGGGCAGGCCGCCATCGAGTCGGGCAAGCAGGCCATCAGCGGCCATCTGACCCTGTCGGTCCCCTCCGACCTCGGTCGCCACGTGCTGGCCGGTTTGCTTGACGCGTTTCAAACCACCCATCCGGGCATCTCACTGACGATCCGCATCAGCGACCAACGCACGGATCTGTTACGCCAACCGGTGGATCTGGCGATTCGTTACGGACAACCGGAAGACTCGTCGCTGGTGGCGTTTCCGCTGGCCGTGCATAACCGCCGGGTGCTTTGTGCTTCGCCCGACTATCTGGCCCGCCACCCGGCCCCGCAGCAACCGGATGACCTGCTACGGCATAACTGCCTGCGCTTCGCCCTGAGCGAAGTCACCCATAGCGAGTGGCTGTTCGAGCGGGACGGTAAAACCAGCCGGGTCATGGTACAAGGCGACCGGATCAGCGATGATGGCGAGCTGGTGCGCCGTTGGGCCATCGCCGGCAAAGGTCTTGCCTACAAGTCCCGGCTGGATATTCAGGCCGACCTGCAGGCAGGGCGCCTGATCGAACTATTGAGTGAATTTCAGGGGGAAGCCGCACCGGTCTACCTGCTATGCCCTCACCGGCGCATGCTCACTCCCGCCATCGAGGCATTGCGTCAGGTCCTGCAAGACGCATTGGCCCCGTAAACCCCGCTCAACGCCACTCCAGCACCACTTTGCCCAGTGCCTTGCCGGTTTCGATATAGCCATGGGCATCGCGCAGGGTTGCCGCCGACAGTGCCCCCAGATGCCGCGTCAGGGTCGTGCGCAGCTGTCCGGCATCGACCCGTTCGGCCACATGCTCCAGCAGCTCGTGCTGACGAATCATGTCGTCGGTCGCAAACATCGAACGGGTATACATGAAGGCCCAGTGCAAGGACAGGCTTTTGCGCTTGAGCTTGAGCACGTCCAAGGGCTTGGGATCATCAATCAGGGCCAGTTTGCCCTGGGGTTTGAGCGCGGCCACAATGGCATCGAAATGCCGATCGGTCTGGTTGAGACTGACCACATAGTCCACTTCGGTGATGCCGAGACGCTGCAAACCCTCATTCAGCGGTTCACGATGGTCGATCACTTCGTGCGCGCCCATCTCGCGTACCCACGCCATGGTTTCGGGACGCGAAGCGGTGGCAATCACTGTCAGCGAGGTCATGGCACGCGCCAATTGCAACAGGATCGAACCGACGCCTCCGGCGGCACCGACCACCAACAACCGCTTGCCGACGCCGGAACCGACCTCGAGACGGTCAAACAGCAGCTCCCAGGCCGTGATGCTGGTCAACGGCAGCGCGGCGGCCTCGGCAAACCCCAGGGTGGCGGGCTTGTGACCGACAATTCGCTCGTCGACCACTTGCCACTCGGCATTGCTGCCCGGTCGGGTCAGATCACCGGCATACCAGACCTCATCGCCCGGTTTGAACAAGGTCACCTCGCGACCGACCGCCTTCACCACGCCGGCGGCATCCCACCCCAACACCCTTCCTTCACCGGGCTCGGCTGGCATGCCAGCCCGGACTTTGGTATCCACCGGATTGACCGATACCGCCTTGACCTCAACCAACACATCACGCGGCCCCGGTACCGGCACAGGAAGTTCGACATCGACCAGTGCGTCAGGATGGTCGGCGGGCAAGGATTGACGGGCAACAATGGCTTTCATGAAGGTGACTCCGAAGGAACAATGACAATAGACCTATCATGCCCAATCCCCCTGGCACCAAACAGACGCATCACGCCGATTCACTTTCAAAGCAATCATGAAAATGCTCCGGCTTCTTGCCCCCGGCACCGGCATCGACTACAAAGAAACTCTCCTGCCACCACCGGCAGGCCTTTTTTTCACTGCGGGGAACTGCCATGGCCTCCTCTCTCTTCCTGCTGCAAGCCGGGTGCTTCCATACCCATGGCGGCAGCAAGCGCAAGTCGGCGCCGCACCCCTCCGCACCGGCGGTCCGGCACGTGGTCAATGCCAAACACGGCAAGCGCGCGCTGTTGCCGGTACAGGGTGTGGGCCTGGTGGTCATCTCGACCTTCCGGGTGCAAGACGATCCCGAGGACAGCCAAGCGACCGGTCACTAGCCCCCATCGTGTCGCCACAGCACCTTTCACGTTGCATTCATGACAAATAATTCAAAAATGGCGTATCCTGCCGGCGAGTGTACTGGCCCGCTAGATACGCCATTGTTCATCATGAAAGAGAAAGGCCGCTATGTGGAAACAGGACTTCTTCATTGACACCCCGGCCCCTGCCAACGCCGTCTGGCCATGGTTGTGCGACACGCGCCGCTGGCCGGAGTGGAATGCCGGCGTCGCCGCCATCGAGCTGCACGGTGAATTCCGTGCCGGGACCCGCTTCACCATGACGCTACCGGACGGCACGCGCATCGACTCACTGCTGACCGAGGTACAGGACAACTGCTGTTTCGTCGACGAAACCCGGCTGGAGGGACTGTGCGTCATCGTCAGCCACCGTCTCGACCCCCTTGCCGAAGGGGGAACCCGTATCCATTACGAGATAGCGGTGACGGGTGACGGTGCCGCCGAGGCAGGGCAAGCCATTTCTGCCGACTTTCCCGAGGTGCTGGCAGCACTGGCCGCCCGTCTGGCTTGAGTCTTACCCTTCACGGCCATCCGGGCGTGGCTGCCAATACATCGGCACATAACGCCATGCCCAGACACCGAACACCAGCACGGCACATCCGATGGCCACCAGCAACAACGGCACCCGCCAAAGCGGCAGGAACTCGGCCAGAACCCGCGATACCGTAACCAGTTGCAATCCCCAGAAACCGCACCAGGCAATCCGCCCGGCGACGAGGGCCCGCCCCGAGTGGCCCAGCGACACCCGGGTCACGAACGCCAGCAACATCGAGGCCATGAAGCCCAACGCCAGAGCGTGCAAGGAGGCCAGCCCCGACACCGGGTATCCCGTCCTTGCCATCCCCCCCTCCAGCACCAGTAGCACCATGCCGATCCCGGCCCAGACAAACGCCAGATGCTGCATGGCCAGCAAACGGACCCGCAAGGTTTTCCAGAACTGCCAGCGATACACCGTCCAGCCCAGCAGCAGCGCCAGCACTGCATCCACTGGCCATGTTGGCAACCACGCCATGGCGAGCGCGCCGTGTAGCCAAGATCCAGCTACCCAGCTTGCCACCAGCCAGTCCGGACGCCAGGGACGATAGCCCATCACGACATTGGCGGTAAAAAACGGCACCATGCGGTGACATACCACCAGATAGACCGGCAACAGCATTCCCCACAGCATCCCTTGCTGCGCGGCATAACGCCAGCCGGACAAGGTCGTACTGCCCGACAGCAGATAGGCGGTCAAAGCCACTTCGCCCAGCACAAACGCCGCCAGAATCAAGCCGGCATGCAAGCGGTCCGGCGCCGGACTGGCTCGCACCCGCCCAAGCCAGATCAGACACGCCATGCCCCACCCCAGCCATTGGGCAGTGCTGCCGACCCACCAAAACACCGGCCAGAGCATTGCCGCCAGCAGACTGGCACTTCCCAGCGCATAGAGCCCGATCGCCATGCCCCAGCGCACCGTGGAGGGTGGCGCCACCCCCAGCCATTTCGGGCCGGCGGTAAAGATAAATCCCAACATGAACAAGGGAAAGAATCCGGTCAGCATCACCTGCCCGTGCAACGCCGGCGGTGTGCTGCTCAACAGCGACATACCGCGCTCACGCAGCAGCAGTTCGGCGGCCCACCACAGCAGGCCGGCGCACAACACCACGGCGCCACTGAGGAATCCGGCGCGATGCGGTGCGCGCGCCACGTTGGCCAGCAGCTTCATTTCACCACCCGAAAATCAAACAACACTTCACCCGGTGCGTCGGAAACCCGGCTGACCTGCAACCGGTCGCCATAGCGTTCGGCGAGACTCGCCAACAAGGGTGCCGGTTCATGATCATTGCAGAACCGCATGATTTCCCCTGCTTGCAAGGCATCCAGCGCGGCAAAGATCGCCACATGGCGGAACCGCCGGGCAATGCCCCGGGCGTCAAAGCCGAAGACAGTCTCGGCAAACAAGGGGAGGACGATAGCATTCATGATGGACGACTCCAGACAGAAACGGTGAGCACGCAGAGTATGCGCCACCCCGATAAATATGTATAGTATATACATGTTTAAAGCCGCCATGGAACGCGAATGAAACGCAGCGCAGCCTTGCAAGAATTTTCCCGGGAACATCACCGCGCACTGGTTATCGCCAACCACATCCGCCGGCTTGACGGCGATGAAGCGGCCGGGCAGGCCATGTTGAGCCAATTGAACAACAGTGATTTTTTTGACGAGCTGGCGAGCCATTTTGCCGCCGAAGAACAGCAACTCGGCACGGCCTTGCCGCACCACCCGGCACTGGCCGTCCGCTTTGTCCGGGAGCATACCGAACTGCGCCGACTGATGGCGGGTTTGCGATCAGGGGATGGTCAGTTGCTGGGCCACTTCGGCCAATTGCTGGCCAACCATGTCCGCTTCGAGGAGCGGGAACTGTTCGGTGTTCTGGAGGCCACTCAGGAGGCGATACGGGTCACCCCGAGCTGACTGGCCAGTCGGTCCCGGTTGGCCGACAAGTCGGCCAGCGTATAACCGTCCAGCACACGATACATGGCCTGCACCGCCTGATGCAGGGCATGCTTGAGTTCACACATTCCGTCAATCCTGCACTGCCCCGCCCGCGCATCATCAAAACATTCCAGCAGCGGGCTGTCGGCTTCGCACAGCCTGACCACCTCGCCAATTCGAATGCCATGCGCCGGCTTGCCCAAGCGCAAGCCGCCCCCCCGTCCGCGCAAGGAGTCCACATAGCCTGCCTTCGAGAGGAAATGCACCACTTTCATCAAGTGGTTATCCGACACACCATAGGCCTCCGCGATCTGCGCACGGGTCGCCAGCCCCTCGGGATGGACGGCCAGATAGATCAGGGTACGCAAGCAGTAATCGGTAAACGCGGTAAGTCGCATGGAAAGGACAGGTAGTGCAAAAGAAATAGAATACTGCAAATACCCCTTTAACGGCATCTTTCCCCATTCCCTGTCGCGGTGCCACGCTGTCCGGCCAAGTCCTTCACCAGTAATGAAATTTACCTAATTTAACGTAATTGTTAATTTGTTTGACTTAATGAGAATGATACTCAATAATATTTATGCAGTCATTCACGTAAAGTCACTCCAGGTCAACCGACGGCGCCCAAACGCCGCACTACGTTACTTTCAAGGAAGCGTTCCATGTCACCCGCTGTTTCTCATTCACTGAAACCTATTGCTATCAGTCTGTTGCTGGCCCTGCCTGCGATGTCTCAGGCAGCCGAGTCCCCCAAAGAACTGGATACCGTCGTGGTTACCGCATCCAGCAACAGCGTGCAGCTCAAGGATGCACCTGCCAGCATCAGCGTGATTACCCGGGAAGATCTGGAGAAGATGCCGGTCTACGATCTCAACACGGTGCTGAGTCGCTTGCCGGGGGTATCGGGAGGCTTGAGTCTTGAAGGAGAGCAATCAAAAATCAGTCTGCGCGGCATGCCCTCCTCCTACACCTTGATTCTTGTCGATGGCAAACGGGTGGGTAATTCAGCGGATACCCAGTACCGCGCCAACCTCGCCCGACAGGACTTGAACTGGATCGCTCCGGACATGATCGAGCGCATCGAGGTCGTGCGCGGCCCGATGTCCTCCCTGTATGGTTCAGATGCCATGGGTGGCGTGATCAACATCATCACCCGTAAAACCACCCGTCAGTGGAGCGGCTCCATCGATAGCAATGCAACGGTTCACGAGAAAAGCGGCCGGGGGGCGGCCGGGCAAATGGACATGACCCTGTCAGGTCCGCTTGCCGATAACCTCGGTCTGCGAGTCGGTGCCAGCGTCTCCCGGCAAAATGCCGACACGCTGGCCAATGCCAGGGAAGGCGGCGCCGGCGGGGAGATGAATCAGAATTACACCGCGCAACTGGCCTGGCAGCCCGCCCCGGGTCACACCGTCACCGGCGACGCAAACTACGGGGTTCAGGAATCCATCGAATCGGCCACCCAATCAGGCTGGGGTGCGGGCAAGTTGATCCGGACCAGCGCCAGCGTGATGCACGAGGGGAAATGGAGCTTCGGCAAAACCAAGACGGCGCTTTACCACAACCACTACGACAGCCGTGAAACCGGCGTGACGGCAACGTCCTCCGACACGACCCTGGACAGCAGTGCGACACTGCCAGTCACCTGGCTGGTGGATCAAATGATGACGGTTGGCGGACAGTGGAAGCATGAGCAATTGACCAATACCAGCAACATCGGCCTACTGCCCATCGACTATAACGGCCAAAGCGCCGGCAGCGCCAAGCTGAGCGGCAGCACATGGGCGATCTTCGCCGAAGACCAGCTCTATCTCAGCGACACCTTGACCCTGACGCTTGGCACCCGACTGGATCATCACCAGAAATTCGGCAGCCACAGCAGCCCCAGAGCCTATCTGGTCTATCACCCGGCCAGTGAGTGGACGGTACGCGGCGGCATTTCCCGCGGATTCCGTGCACCGACACTGAAGGAAGACTCTCCCGGTGCAGCGACCTTCTCCCGTGGCGGCGGATGCGGATCGCTCACCCCGCTGGGGTACACCCGTGGGGGCTGCTATATGGCGGGCAATGCCAACCTCAAACCGGAAACCAGCATTAACTCGGAAATCGGCTTTGCTTATGAAAAGGATGGCTGGGATATCGGCATGACCTACTTCCATACCGACTTCAGTAACAAGATCGACTATGCCGCACTGGGACGCTACCAAGGCCTGTGGTGGACGCGCATGGAGAATATCCAAAAAGCCCGCATCAGCGGTATTGAAGGCAATGCCACCCTCCCGGTCACGAAGACGCTGAGTTGGGTCAGCAGTGCCACCTGGCTGCATGAGTCGCGCAATCTGTCCAACAACACCGCCTTGCTGACCACGCCACGTTTACGGGTGTCCTCGGCTCTGAGCTGGAAGCCTTCCGAGACGCTGACCACTGAATTGGCCGGACAGTATGTCGGCAAGCAATTGGGAACGGCCAAATCGATCCTGAAGGCGTATACCCTGTATGATCTGTCGCTGAGCTTCAAAGCCAACGCCCGGACCACCCTGCGTGCCGGCGTCCAGAACCTGCTGGATACCCGCCCCAAGGCAGATGGCGCCAGTGACTACTACGTTCCGGGCCGACGCTTCTTTACCGGTATCGGCTACCGCTTCTAACCGGCGCCCGGC
>JAGLBD010000027.1:37315-42653 GCA_018260425.1 Pseudogulbenkiania sp.
CGGCACACGGCGGCAAAGCACCTGGCCGCCGTGTGCCGGAATTACTGCCATATCCCTGTAAGCCATCACGTGCAATAATCATGCATTCACATTGCATGCACCACATACACTCGACATGACACGACTCCGCTCTCTTGCCCTGCTCGCCGCGGCGGCGACTCTGGCCGGCTGTTCTACCCTGACGGCTCCCCAAAAACCACTGGCCCCTTTCGAGGTCGCCCATGCGATCGCGGCGAAGCAAGCAACTGAAACGGCGTTCAACTTCGAAGCTGAAGTGACGTTCCCGAGGCAAGAGCAGGTGGCACCGGCATCAGCAACAAAACCGCTGAAAAAAGAACTCAAGGAGTTCGGCGATCTGGCCGCCAATCGCTACGTCAGCGCAGCCATTGACAATGTCATCGACAGCGGCTCGCTAAAAGTCACTGGCGGCATGGATATCCCGCACGGACGCATCGATCTGGCACCACAATTGGCCATGACCCGACGCAACTTCATTGTCAGCGTGTCGGTACCCATCGTGTTCGACCTGGACTCGATGAGCCTGTTGATTGATCCTGCTGCTCTCACCTGGAGCATTCCCGCCAATGCACCGGTAGCCGGCAAATGGGCACGCATCGCCCTTCCCGCGGCAACGGCAGAACGCTTGAAGCGCGCCGACCTCAAAGGCTTGTATGCTGAAATCCACCGCATCATGCTCAAAAAACATGACCGCATCGATCCGGACTCGTTCTTCTTGCTTGAGCCCAGCGAAGCAGAACGCAAAGCCGGAGCGGCCTGGAAACTGCGCAGCGTCATTCGTGCCGAACAGCAACTCGAACTGGAAAAAGAGGCGCATCAAGAAATCCTGCACCGCATTCCAGAGTATTTTGCCGAGCAGGATCGTGACGCTATCCGTCAACAGATCACTCAAATCGAGGCTGTGCTTGAGGCCGTACGCCACAACGACTTCGGTCTCTCCGGCAAACTGGTCAGCGACATTCTGGCCGATCGCGATTTCCGCATGCTGTCGGTCAGCAATCAGGCCAAACTGCCGATCAAATCGCTTCAGCGCAACATCGCCCTGAACGTCCGCTTCTTCAATTACGACAAACCGGTACTGACCGCGATTCCGCCAGCGACCGAGGTTGTCGAGGTGGAAGCCTTCATAAAGCAACTGCAGAACCAAGGCGAGACCGAAGAGCAAGCGGTCATGACGGACGCGCCCTCAACCCCGGCACAGCCCGAGGCGCCGGTCAGCAAAAAGGCCCGCAAGGCGAAACGCAAGACCAAGTGAGCTGATCCGCATGGAACAACGGCGCTACGCTCCCGGGCTGGCGCCGTTTTTTATCGTTGGAACACGCTACCATTCACAACCGCAGCAGAGAGACGTTTGAACGTTGTGATACCAAGAAGCACAGCGATGACCAAAGGTTGCCAATCCGGGAAACAGACGGGATTCAGGCATTTTTATACCGGGAGAAACAAAAGGGGACGAGCCTTGACAGGCTTGGACTTGCGGGAGATTCGAAGGGTACTGTGTTGGCTCTCAAGAACCGAGTTTGGTGCGAAAGGAGAGACTCGAACTCTCACGCCTTGCGGCGCTGGAACCTAAATCCAGTGCGTCTACCAATTCCGCCACTTTCGCCAGGATGTCACCGTTCCGGCAAGACTGCCGAATCAGGAAGTCGCACAGAATACCGCAAACGTCACGTCGCTGCAAGCCTGCCCGCTCTTGACATTCCCGCCCCCTGCCCCGATCTTGTCACTAGCAATAATGACTACATGCAACCCTATCCGTATTACACTACGATAGTGCCACGTGTAAGGCCGGGAACCTATTTGGCAACCCACGGGTCTATGTCAGGCACAACGAACACTTTTTACTATTCAGGAGATCGATACATGCAACCGAACCTTCAATCGGCCTACTCGCCTTCGCTGGCAGACTCGCGCCACAAGGTTCTGCGCAATACCTACGCACTGCTCGGCCTGTCGATGATTCCGACGGTCATCGGCGCGCTGATCGGCACCCACCTCAGTTTCGCTTTCCTCGCACGCAGTCCGTTGATGGGCTTTATCGCCATCATGGCCGTCTTCTACGGTCTGGTATTCGCCATCGAACGCAACCGTTACTCGACGGCCGGCATTTACCTGATGCTGGGATTCACCTTCATGATGGGTCTGCTGCTCGGGCCTTTGCTGCAAGTCGCACTGAGCCTGCGCAACGGCGGGGCGTTGATTGCCATGGCTGGCGGGGGTACCGGAGCGATCTTCCTGACCATGGCCGCGATTGGTGCCACCACCAAGCGTGACCTGTCCGGCATGAGCAGTTTTCTGGGGGCCGGTGCCATAGTGCTGATGGTGGCGATGATCGCCAACCTGTTCCTGCACTTGACCGCCTTGTCGCTGGTGCTGTCGTGCGGCTTTGCCCTGCTCAGCTCGCTGCTCATCATGTGGCAGGTCAAAATGGTCGTCGACGGGGGTGAAGACAGCTACATCTCTGCAGCCCTGACCATTTACATCCAGATCTACAACCTGTTCACCAGCCTGCTGCGCCTGCTGATGTTCTTCGCCGGCGACCGCGACTGATTGCTGCGAACGACCCAAAAAAACCCGCTTCGGCGGGTTTTTTCATATTAGCTATCCAGACTACCGTCGGGCGACCAGTCTGGCCACCAGCCATCGGCATCCGCGACCCGAGCGGCCACGACGCAACCGGGAACTGCCAGCAGTTGACCATCCGCACCCTGCAACAGCGGCCAAAAGGGGCGCAACGCCGGTGGCACGCCCTGCTCCTGCAAGATCGTCTTGACCCGCTTCTGCCCGACCGCCAGACCAATCCGCTCACCCCCTTGGCGTGGCACCAGCTGCACCCCACGCTCCAATACAGCGGAGGCAATGCCTCCGGGGCTACGCCGCCACACCAAGGTTCCGGCCCACCCTTCAGGTGACTGACGGCCGGTTGGCCACTCCAGAGCAACGGCCGCCGGAAGCGTCTCGGGCAAGCGCACCCTCCACAGCTCACCCCGATAGCGAAACAGCGAGACACCGTCTACCCGCAAGCACGGCGAACGATCCTCACCGGCATGCAGCAACTGCAGGCGAAACGCCTCCAGCGCGTCAGGCGCCAGGGCCGACACCCCAGACGACTCAAGCCACGCCGCCAGCACCATGCGTTGCCGGGCCGCAGACAGCTCTGCCATGGCATCCAGCCGCAAACGTCCCTGGGCCAGACAACGGGCAAGATCGGCCTGAGCCACTTCCCCGACAATCGCGGCCGCATCGGCCATCAACAGCGCACTGCGCGCCAAATGACGTCGATAGGCCGGAATGTGCTGCGAGATAACCGGCATGACGTCATGGCGCAGGAAGTTTCGGCGCCAGCGTACATCGGCATTGCTTTCATCTTCGATCCACGCCAGACCCCGCCAGCGGGCATAAGCCATGATCTCGTCGCGGCTTATACCCAACAACGGCCGCCACAACCAGCGCCCTTCCCACTCGCGCAGCCCGGCCATGCCTGACAAGGCTTTCACCCCACCGCCACGCAACACCTGCAACATGACGGTTTCTGCCTGATCATCCGCATGATGGGCCAAGGCAATCACCTCGGCCGCGCTGGCGCGATACACCTGATAGCGCTCCTTGCGCGCCTCGGCCTCCAGACTGAGGCCGCCTCCCAGCACCACCTTGACCCGGCAGACCCGCAGGGCAACGTCCAGATGGGTGCACAGCGCCTCGCAGTGACGTACCCAGTCATCGGCATTGGCACTGAAACCATGATGGACATGCACAGCCGACAGCGTCAGCGAACGCTGCTCCCGGCAACGTGCCAACACATCGAGCAATACCACCGAGTCGACACCACCGGAAAGCCCGACTTCCAATGACAAATGGCCGGACAGGGCGTCCGGCCATTGTTTCAACACGGTATCAAGCAGGTCAGGCTGCATCTTCCAGATATCGTCCATAACTCATCAGTCGGTCAAAACGGGTCTTGATGACCTCGTCGAGCGCCCGCCCGTTGAGTTCTTTGACTTGTTCCTGCAGGACACGTTTGAGCGAGCTCATCATATGGGCATGGTCGCGGTGTGCGCCGCCCAAGGGCTCGTTGACCACGCGGTCGATCAGGCCCAGTGATTTGAGGCGGTTGGCAGTAATCCCCAGTGCCTCGGCCGCATCGGCCGCCCGTTCAGACGTTTTCCAGAGAATGGACGCACAGCCTTCCGGCGAAATCACCGAATACGTCGCGTACTGCAACATATTGACGTAGTCGCCCACGGCGATGGCCAGTGCACCGCCCGACCCGCCTTCGCCGATCACGGTGACAATCACCGGCACACGTAGCTTGGCCATCTCGTAGAGGTTGCGGCCAATGGCTTCACTTTGGCCACGCTCTTCTGCACCGATCCCCGGGTACGCGCCCATGGTGTCGACAAAGGTCATGACCGGCACACCGAACTTCTCGGCCAGTTTCATCAGGCGCAGCGCCTTGCGGTAGCCTTCCGGACGGGGCATGCCGAAATTGCGGTAAATCTTTTCTTTGGTTTCACGGCCCTTCTGGTGGCCAATGACCATGACCGACTGACCATTGAAACGGGCCAGCCCGCCGACGATTGCCGGGTCGTCGGCATACGAACGATCACCGTGCAATTCATGAAAATCGGTAAAGATACTATTAATGTAATCCAGCGTCAGCGGCCGTTGCGGGTGGCGTGCCACCTGGGAAATCTGGGCCGGGGAGAGTTTGCTGTAGAGGGTTTTGGTCAGTTCCTGACTCTTCTTCTGCAAGCGAGCGATCTCTTCGGAAATGTCCAGGACAGAGTCGTCCTGAACGAATCGCAACTCTTCAATTTTGTTTTCCAGCTCGGCAATCGGCTGCTCAAAATCGAGAAAGGTTGGCTTCATGCGTCTCGTAATCCGATCTAGGAGAATCCCGGAATAATACATGACCGCGACACCACTCGTCATCTCTCTGTCTGACAAAATGCATTTGACATGGCCCGATTTTAAAAAAAGCGGGTTTCACTAAAAAAATTCATCAAACCCTCTTGCACAAGCAAAAACGATATGGTTTAATTCGCCTCCTCGCTGCTGACGAAATGCAGCAAGCGAAACGGTTTCAGGGCGTTTAGCTCAGTTGGTAGAGCGTCTGCCTTACAAGCAGAATGTCGGCGGTTCGACTCCGTCAACGCCCACCAAGGTTGGAGTGGTAGTTCAGTTGGTTAGAATACCGGCCTGTCACGCCGGGGGTCGCGGGTTCGAGTCCCGTCCACTCCGCCAACAGATTATTAGCAGTACCCCTTTCAGGGCGTTTAGCTCAGTTGGTAGAGCGTCTGCCTTACAAGCAGAATGTCGG
>JAGLBD010000075.1 GCA_018260425.1 Pseudogulbenkiania sp.
CCGATGTGGTTTTTTGGGGGGATTTGTATAATAAACCCCGTCCTGCAGAATTTTTTTTTACCCCCCCGGCCCCCCCCCCCCCCCCCCCGCGTGGTTTATTCCTTGCGGAATTGTTTGACGATGCCCGAGAAGTCTTCCTTGCCGCAACCACTCTTGACGTGCAGTTCATAGAGGTTGCGTGCCAGACTGCCCAACGGCGTGGCCGCGTGGCTGTTCAGCGCCGTTTCTTCGGCAAGCCCCAGATCCTTGAGCATCAATTCGGACATGAAACCGCCGCTGTAGCCCCGGCTGGCAGGGGTGTTGTCCATTACGCCCGGCCAGGGGTTGTAGAGCTCCAGTGCCCAGTTGCGCCCGGAACTCTTGCTCATGATGTCGGACAGCACGGCCGGATCCAGTCCGTTGCCCACCCCCAGAGCCAGGGCTTCGGCGGTGCCGGCCATGAGAATGCCCAGCAACATGTTGTTGCAGATCTTGGCGGTTTGTCCCGCGCCGGCCATGCCCGCATGAAAAATGTTTTTGCCCATGGCCGAAAGCAGTGGGCGGGCGGCTTCCAGCGACTCCGATTCGCCACCGACCATGAAGGTCAATGTACCGGCCGCGGCGCCCGCCGTACCGCCCGAGACCGGGGCATCCAGCATACGCAGCCCGGCCTTGCCTGCCTCGGTGGCAACATGACGTGCGGTGTGGGCGGCGATGGTGCTGCAGTCGATCACCAGTGTGCCGGGACTGAGTCGGGAAAACAGACCGTCGTTGCCCAGATAGAGGCTTTCGACATGGCGACCGGCTGGCAGCATCGAAATCACCACGTCTACCCCGCGAACCGCATCCTGTGCGCTGCCGGCCGGGTAAGCGCCTTGTGCGACCAGCGCATTCAGCGCCTCGGGAGACAGATCAAACGCCCGTACCTTGATGCCGGCACGCAGCAGGTTGGCAGCCATCGGGCCGCCCATATTGCCAAGACCAATAAATGCTACGGTTTGCATACTGTCCATCCTCGGTTCAGGCCAGATTGGCCAGTGGGTGTTCGCTGTGGCTCCACGGTGAGCGGAAGTGGCGACCAACGGTCTCGTTGTCGATGTTGGCCAGTGTGGTGACGCTCCACTTGGGCTGGCGATCCTTGTCGACCAGCAAGGCGCGTACCCCTTCACGGAAATCGGGTCCGGCACAGAAATTCACCGATAGCACCAATTCCATTCGCAGAACGTCGGCGAGCGACATATGACGGACACGCCGCCAGATTTCCCACGTAACAGCGGCCGACATCGGGCAGCCTTCGGCAAAGGTGCGGGCGGCCTGAGCCATCCACGGGTCTTCAAATGCGGTGTGCGCCAGTGCATGGGCCACTGACTCGAGGCTGCCGCGGTTCATCAGCTGGTGAATGGCGATCAGATTGCGGCTCACCGGCGACTCGGGAAGTAGCGAGTCGTTGGCGCACTCCAGGGTGTTGAGCAATTGACGAACCATGCTGTGATGGTGGGGCACGTCACCGCTCCAGCTGGCCGCCAGCAAACCATCGACGACCACGGCCAGAGCGTCGGCAGGCAGAACATGGTCGGCAAGGTTGGCGATCAGGGCGTCATGCGCATTGAGCGGTGCTCCGGTGAGACCGAGAAACAAGCCGAGGCGGGCCGGCATGCGCTGCAGGAACCAGCTGCCGGCAACATCGGGATACAGGCCGATGGTGATTTCCGGCATGGCGATCCGGGTGGTCGGGGTGACAACGCGGTGGCTGCAACCGACCAGCAGGCCGAGGCCGCCGCCCATGACGATGCCACTACCCCAGACCACCACCGGTTTTCTCCAGCAGTGCAGGGCATGATCCAGTGCATATTCTTCACTGAAAAAAGCGACGGCATCGGGATTGGGCCAGCGTTCCTGTGGGTCGGCGAGCAAGGCTTCGCGCAGTGCGCGAACATCGCCCCCGGCGCAGAAAGCTTTCTCTCCGGCACCTTTGAGCAGCACGGCGACAATGCCCGGGTCGTCGTTCCAGCGCTGCAATGTTTGGTGCAACAGCCGGATCATCGGCAGGGTCAGTGCATTGAGCGAACGTTCGGCATTCAAGGTGGCAATGCCGAGACGATGGCCATCGGCCGTCGCGCGTTCTTCAAACAGTACGACATCGTTCATGGCGAGTTCCCGTCAGGCGTTTTTCCAGTGAGGAGCACGCTTTTCCAGAAAAGCGTTGACCCCTTCTTGTTGGTCGGCGGTATCGAACAGTCGGGCGAAGCGTTCCCGTTCATGGATGAGCCAGTGGGCCGGCGCGGCACTGCGGGCCCCCTGAATCAGTCCCTTGCAGGCCGTGACCGAAGACGGTGACTGACGGGCTACCTTTTCAGCAAGCGCCAGCGCGGTATCACGCGCCTGTCCGGTGGCCACCACTTCTTCGACCAGTCCGATGTCCAGTGCCTTGCGGGCATCGACCCGCTCCCCACACAGTATCATGCGTTTGGCCCAGCCTTCACCTACCAGCCACGGCAGGTTCTGGGTGCCGCCGGCGCAGGGCAACAGGCCAACTCCGGCCTCGGGCAGTGCCATGACCGCCTGCTCTTCGGCAATGCGGATGTCGCAGGCCAGTGCGCACTCGAGACCGCCGCCCATGGCGTAGCCGTTGATGGCGGCAATCGAGACGCCACGGAAGGCGCTGAGCGTTTCGAACGCCTCGCCGAACAGGATGGAGATTTCGTGAGCGGCGCCTTTGTCACCCGAGGCAAACTGGTTGAGGTCGGCACCGGCACTGAAAAACTTGCTGCCATTGCCGGTGATCACCAGTGCATAGATATTACGGTCGGCCTCCAGATCGAGCACCAGCTGTTTGAGGCCGGCCAGCGAGTCACGGTTCCAGGTGTTGGCCGGTGGAGCGTCGATTGTCACCAGTGCGGTGTGGCCAATCTTTTCCAGTATCAGGTTGGGGTAGTCTGTCATGAGGGATTCCTTTCAGCGCAGCGACTCGAGTGCGCCGTCCTTGAGCAGGTTGCGCGCAATAATGACCCGCATGATTTCATTGGTGCCTTCCAGAATTTGATGCACCCGCGCATCGCGTACATGGCGTTCCAGCGGGAAGTCTTTCAGGTAGCCGTAGCCGCCAAACACTTGCAAGGCTTCATTGGCGACCTTGAAGGCGAGGTCGGTGGCGATCCGTTTGGTCATGGCGCAGTAGGTGGTGGCGTCGCGGCTGCCACTATCGAGCTGCCATGCCGCCAGATAGACCATCTGTCGTGCGGCGACCAGTTCGGTGAGCATATCGGCGAGCCGGAACTGTACACTCTGGAAATCGGCCAGTTTCTGCCCGAATTGCTGGCGTTCCCCGACGTAACGCACCGCCGCGTCCAGTGCCGCCTGAGCCGTGCCGACCGCGCAGGTGGCAATGTTGATGCGCCCGCCATCCAGTCCCTTCATGGCAAAGGTGAAGCCCTGACCTTCCTCTCCGAGCAGGAATGAAGCCGGCACCTTGACGTTGTCGAAGGTGATGGCCCGGGTCGGCTGGCTGTTCCAGCCCATCTTGCGTTCTTTTTTGCCGTACTGGATGCCGGGCAGGTCGGCCGGTACCAGAAACGCCGAAACCCCTTTGGCGCCCGGGCCGCCGGTGCGTGCCATCACCACCAGAACATCGGTGCTGCCGGCCCCGGAAATGAACATTTTCGAGCCATTCATCACATAGTGATCGCCTTGCCGATCGGCACGGGTTTTCAGGGAGGCGGCGTCGGAGCCGGCACCCGGTTCGGTCAGACAGTAGCTGCCGAGTTTTTCTCCCGAAGCCAGTGTCGGAACCCAGTCGCGGGCGATTTCCGGCCGTGCCCAACTGGCGACCATCCAGGTCACCATATTATGGATGGTCAGGTAAGCGGCGGTGGAGGTGCATCCGGCGGCCAGCTCCTCGAAAATGATGGCCGAATCCAGTCGCGACAGCCCCAGTCCACCCAGCGCCTCTGGCGTATAAAGGCCGCAGAAGCCCATTTCCCCGGCCCGTTTGATGACCTCGACCGGGAAGGTTTCTTCCTGGTCCCACAGCGCGGCATGCGGGGCCAGTTCGTTGCGGGCAAAGTCACGCGCCGCATCCTGAAAGGCACGTTGCTGTTCGTTCAGTGCGAAATCCATGGTAACTCCGACCCTCAGCGCAGGGAAATGGTGGTGTTGACCTTGCCGCTCGAGGCGGCGTCATCGAACCAGCGGCTGGTGACGGTCTTGGTCTGGGTGTAGAACAGCACGACCTGCTTGCCATAGGGGCCGAGGTCGCCGAGTTTCGAGGCGCGTGAGCCGGTAAAGGAGAACAGCGGGACCGGCACCGGAATCGGCACATTGATGCCGACCTGACCGACATCGATGTCCTCCTGGAAGCGCCGTGCCGCCGCGCCGGACTGGGTGAAAATGGCCGTGCCATTGCCATTGGGGTTGGCATTGATGATGTCGATGGCCTCGTCCAGCGTCGCGGCTTCCATCACGCACAATACCGGTCCGAAAACCTCTTGCTCATAGAGCGCCATGCCGGGTTTGACCCCGGAAAACAGTGTCGGCCCGACAAAGTTGCCGGATTCGAAGCCCTTCACCATGACGTTGCGACCGTCCAGTTCGAGGCGGGCGCCTTGCTCTACGCCTTTGCCGATCAGGCCGTGAATGCGCTCTTTGGCGGCTTGGGAAATGACCGGACCCAGATCCGGATTGTCCTTGCCGGCCCCCACGCTGAGGGTTTTGGCCTTGGCAACCAGTTCGGGAATCCAGTCGCGGGCCTCGCCAACCAGAATGGCGACCGACAGCGCCATGCAGCGCTGACCCGCCGCGCCGAAGGCAGCGCCCACCAGTTGGTTCAGGGCTTGTTCCTTGTTGGCGTCCGGCAGCACAATGGCGTGGTTCTTCGCGCCCATCATGCATTGGGCACGTTTGCCGTTCAGGGTGGCGCGTTGATAGACATGGGTGCCGACCCGGGTGGAGCCGACAAAGGACACCGCCTTGATGTCCGGATGGTCGCACAAGGCGTTCACCACCTCGGGACCTCCGTGCACCACATTGAGCACCCCGGGCGGAATGCCGGCTTCCAGGGCCAGTTCCACGAGACGCATGGTGACCATCGGGTCTTGCTCGGACGGCTTGAGCACAAACGTGTTGCCGGTGGCGATCGCCATCGGGAACATCCACAGCGGGATCATCGCCGGGAAGTTGAACGGGGTGATGCCGGCGCAGACACCGAGCGGCTGTTGCACGGTGTAGGTGTCCACCCCGCCGGCAACGTTTTCGGCATATTCGCCCAATTGCAGGTTGCCGATGCTGGCGGCGTGCTCGACCACTTCCAGACCCCGGAAAATGTCTCCCTCGGCATCGGCAAGGGTTTTACCCTGTTCGGCGGTCAGCAGCGCGGCCAGCGGCTTCATGTTGTCACGGATCAGTTGCTGGTATTTCAAAAAAATCCGCGCACGGGTGCCGATCGGCGTTTTGCGCCAGGTTTTGAAGGCCTGTTTGGCCGAGGCAATCGCCTGGCTGACTTCGTCGGCCGTGGCGAACGGGACGCGTGCCAACACTTCCTGAGTGGCGGGGTTAACAACGTCGCGCCATTCACGGGTAGAGGATTCGACAAATTCGCCATTGATCAGCAGTTTTACGGTGGGGCTCATGCGGATATCTCCTGCAGTAAGGGAGTTGTCGAGTGGTTAGTAGCGGTAAAAGCCGCGGCCGGTCTTGCGGCCCAGCCGACCGGCGCTGACCATCTGTACCAGCAAGGGGCAGGCGCGGTATTTGCTGTCACGGAATTCGTCATGAAGGATATCCATGATGGACAGACAGGTATCCAGACCGATCAGGTCGGCCAGTGCCAGCGGGCCGATAGGGTGGTTCATCCCGAGTTTCATCACGGTGTCGATATCTTCGGCGGTGGCCAGCCCCTCGTGCAGGGTGAAAACGGCTTCATTGATCATCGGCATCAGGATGCGATTGGAGACGAAGCCGGGGGCGTCTTTGGCTGTCACCGGGGTCTTGCCGAGCGCGAGCGACAGGTCGTGCACGGTTTGCCAGGTGGCATCGCTGGTTTGCAAGGCGCGAATGATCTCGACCAGTTGCATGACCGGCACCGGATTCATGAAATGCATGCCGATGACCCGCTCCGGTGCCGTGCACCATGAGGCAATGCGGGTCAGCGAGATAGAGGAGGTGTTGGAAGCCAGAATCGCCGTCGGTGCGACCTGTGCCGATACCTCGCGGAACAGCTGTTCCTTGATGGCGGCGTTTTCGGTGGCGGCTTCCACCACAATCCCGCAGGGTGCCAGGTCGGACAGACGGGTGGTGGGGGTGATGCGTGCCAGGGTTGCCTCGGCATCGCTGTCAGTCAGGGTGCCTTTCTTGACCTGTCGCGCCAGACTCTGCTTGATCGCCTCAAGGCCCTTTGCCAGTGCGGCATCGGAAGTGTCGGCCATGATGACGCGGTAGCCATGGTGCGCAAACACCTGGGCAATACCGTTGCCCATGGTGCCGGCGCCAATGACGCCTGCCAGAGTAATGCTCATATCGTCTCCTCATGTTTTTGTTCTACGCTGACTAAAGAGTATTTAACGTTTACGTTAGCGTCAACATGTGTCGCTGGTTTTTTTATGGGTCTGGCGCGGGTGTTGTATCCGTGGCTGACAGAAAACGGCGTTCATCGACGAGGTGATGACGGTGAGGGTGTCGGGTCGGTCGTGATGCTCATTGCCATCAAGCGGCGGCGTGCCGTCTATTCCGCCTGAATTGGCGGATGTTCCGGTAATGACGTTTACGTGAAGTGAAAGCTCTAGCTTTGCAGTTGCAGGTTTTCCGGGGCGGAACATTGCATTACACTGAGAAAAAACGTCAACAGGCAAAGAGCAAGACATGACCAACAGGGAGCGTACTTTCACCATCAGCGAGCTGGCCAGGGAGTTTGATGTCACCACTCGCACCATTCGTTTTTACGAAGACGAAGGCTTGCTCGAGCCCGCGCGGGAAGGGCAGCGCCGTATTTATAGCCGTCGCGACCGGGTACGACTGATGCTGATCCTGCGCGGCAAGCGCATCGGATTATCCTTGCAGGAAATCCGCGAGCTGTTCGAGCTTTACGATGCCGCCAACGATGATGAGCCGCAACTGCAGGAGTTCATCCGTATTCTCGGGCGGCGCGAGCAGCAGTTGCAGCAACAGCTCAAGGATATCAAGGAAGCCATGAAAGAGATTTCGCAGCTGCGCCAGCAATGCGAGTCCTGGATGCTGGCGCGCAAGGAAGGTGTCGAGGGCTGAGTTACCGTCGCAGGCGGTACAGCCAGTGCTGGGAGAGCGGATGCTCCGGTGGCAGGCGCGGATGGGCAAAGTCTGCGCCGGGGTCGCGCTGCATCCCGACCCGCTCCATCAGTCGCCAGGATGATTGGTTGGCCGGGGTGGTGAATGCCACGATTTCGTCGAGCGCCAGCCGCTCGAACCCGTCGGCCAGCACGGCGCGAGCCGCTTCGCTGGCCAATCCCTGTCCCCAGTAGTCCGCGTCCATGCGCCATACCGCTTCAATACACGGGGTAAAGGCCGCGACAAAGGCCGGGTATTGCAGACCGATGCTGCCGATCACGGTGCCGCTATCACGCAACGTCACAGCCATGGGGGCAAACCCGTGCTGTGCGTCATGGGCCTGAAAACGCTCGATGGCGGCGAGACTCTCCGCCTCGCTCAGCGTCCCCGGAAAATGTTTCATGACCCGCGGATCGGCATTGATGTGTGCGAGCGCGGCCAGATCCTCCCGGCGCCAGGGTCTGAGACATAGTCGTTGGGTGACGAGTTCACCGGTCATCTCTCTCTCCTTTATCCCGTCGCTTTGGCGGGTTTGAGCCAGCCCGGCAGGCTGCGTTGCTGTGCCACCACGACCCCCAGCAGTGCCAGTGCGCCTCCGGCCAGATGGTGGCTTTGTGGCATTTCTCCCAGAAACACCATGGCAATCACCGTAATGAATACCGGCATCAGATTGATGGTCGACGAGGCACGGGCCGGCCCCAGTGTGGCCAGTCCGCGCATCCACAGCCACGGGGCGATGACCGAGGCGGGAATACCGGCATAGAGAATCAGTGGCAGGCTGCTGGCAGGAACGGCGGGGGCTCCGTTGGCACTATAGTAGCCCGCCAGCACCGGGAGCACGGTGAGAATCTGCATGCATAGCGAAACACGCAAATCCAGCGGCAGTGACCAGCGTTTGATCAACACACCGTACAGGGCATAGGACATCGCGGCCAGTAACATCAGGCCGTCACCTGCAACCAGTCCATGATCCAGCAACTGCCCTGGCTGGCCGTGGCTAAGCAGGACGGCCAGACCGGTCAGGGAGATCAGACCGCCTGGCAGGGTGCCGATGGCCGGACGCTCGCCCAATAGCGGTAGCGCGAAGGCTGCGGCAAACAGGGGTACCAGCGCGGTAATCAGCCCCATATTGGTGGCCGTGGTGGTGTGGGCCGCCTGATACGCCAGGCATTGGTAAGCCACCATGCCCAACAGGCCCAGGGTAAATAATTTACCCAGATGGGGCCGGATGGCATGACGTGCCTGATACAGAGGGCGTGCCATGAGCAGGCTGAGCAGTACGCCGGCGATCAGCCAGCGTACAAAAGAAATGGCCGCCGGGTCGATGATTTTGGCCGCCATCCGGTTGATGATGGTGTTGCCGGCCCAGATCAGAATGGCCAGCAAAGAGGGTAAATACGCGCGCCATGGCATGGTAGAGCTTTCGACAAGAACAGTACGAGCCTAGTATCGCGTAGTCCTCTTTGCGCTATATAATGAATTTAAGACAACTTTTCATGTCAGGCAGACATGTCGAACCCCGTCCTGCTGCAGCCCCCCGATCTCACTCACTTGCCGTATCCCGTTCACCTGCGCATGGCACAGTTTCCGGCCGGCAGCCGTTTTGTCAGCCACCGCCACGACTGGGGGCAGCTCAATTATTCCGCCACCGGGGTGATGGAGTTGATGATTGACGGCAAGCGTTTCTTGTCGCCGCCGCAGTACGCTATCTGGATTCCCCCGGGTGCCTGGCATGACGCGCATATCCGCGAAGCCGTTACCTACCAGTCAGCCTATATCGATGCCGACTGGTGCAAGGACTTGCCCGATTCGCCGCGTGCCATCGCCATCAGTGCCGTCAGTCGGGCCATACTGGCCGACTTCGCCACCCGCAAGGTTGCTGTGCCACAGACTCCCGAAGATCAGCGGTTGGCGCAGGTATTGCTGGACCAGATTCATGCGGCACCGTGTCTGGAAAGCTATTTGCCGGCCAGTCAGGACCCCTTGGTGGCACGGCTGCTGGAACGCTTGCATGCCGATCCGGGAGATAATCGCACGCTGGCGGAATGGGCGGCGGTGCTGCATGTTACCGAGCGCACTCTGGCCCGCCATTGCCGGGCGGCACTCGGAATGAGCATCGGCGAATGGCGGCAGCGACAACGCTATCTGGTGGCCTTGAGCCGGCTGGATGAAGGCGCGACAGTGCAGTCGATTGCACTGGAGTTGGGCTATGGCACGGCTTCGGCGTTTATCGTCATGTTTCAGCGCCGGGGCGGCATGAGTCCGGAGCAGTACCGGCGCGACCGTGTACGTCACCTGTCGGAAGGGTAAGGCTCCGGAAGGGGGTCAGGCGATGGCAATGCCGTCCAGAATCAGCAGATCTGGCGCCTGGCGCATCAGACCGGCAAAGCGTGCGCGGTAAGCCAGATAGTGTTCGCTGTTGCGGTGGGCTTCCAGTGCGGCCTCGTCGCGGTACACCTCGAAAATCGTGAAAGTGGTCGGGGTGTCCTGACTGCGTGCCAGGTCATAGCGCAGATTGCCCGGTTCGGTGCGGGTTCTGTCAACCAGCTCCCGCAGCAGGGTTTCTGTTTCGGCGAGATGATCGGCGGCAGGATAGAGGGTGGCGATGACGACAATGCTCATGAAAGCGGGCTCCCGGGGGTGAAGTAGGTTGCTTGCGAACCGGTCAGGATCACGATGGACTAAATAGACCGGTCAACTACAAAAGGCGTAACGTTAAAAATCGATGTTGCCGAGTGGTTGATGATGAGGATAACACCGGACTAGACCGATCGTCTAGCCCGGTGGAGGCGGGGGTGTTTAGACGCCAATGCCCGAGAGGAACAGGAAGGTCGCGAACAGGGCGGCGTGGGTGTAGCCTTCGATCGCATTGGTTTCGCCATCGTGCAGGTTGATCGAGGCAACCAGCAGCGTCAGCAACAACATGGCGGTTTGCACCGGCGTGAGGCCCATTTCGATCGGTTGGCCAGTGAACAAGGCAATGGCTTCCACCACCGGAATGGTCAGGACCACGGTGGCCAGCGAGGCGCCCAGCGCGATGTTCATTACCGCCTGCATGCGGTTGTCGAGCGCCGCGCGCAACGCCGTCAGCACTTCGGGACTGGCCGAGATCAGGGCAACCACAATGGCGGGCACGATGGCCGGGACGCTGCTGCCGGCCAGCGCATGGTTCATGAACGCGGCGAGCAGTTCCGACAGGACGCCGATGAGAATGATGCTGGCAACCAGCAAGCCGGCATGAAGAGCAACGCCACCCTCCGGTGTGTGTTCTTCTTCATGACGGCTGGCGTAGGCGTAATCGAAGAAGTAACTGTGACGGCCGGTTTGCATGCGCAGGAACAACGCGTACAGCACCGCCATGCACACGATGGTGAAGCCGGAATAAGCCTGCCATTTGCCGGCGGGAATGAATTCGGGTACGAACATGGAGACGCCGACGGCAACCAGAATCATCGCCACGTAGCTGTTGCCGGAGTCAAGGTTATAGGCTTGTTCGCCATGCTTGAGTCCGCCGATGATGGCGGCGACACCGAGAATACCGTTGATGTCCAGCATCAAAGCCGAGTACACCGTGTCGCGGGCCAGAGTGGGGCTGCCGCCCGAGAGCATCATGATGGCAAGGATCACCACTTCAACCAGTACGGCCGACAGCGTCAGGATCATGGTGCCGTAGGGTTCGCCCAGCTTTTCTGCCAGCATCTCGCCGTGGTGGGCGACCCGCAGGGCAACTCCGATGATGGTGGCGAACAGCACCAGGGCCGACAGGATCTGCACCCAGAGGCCCGCGGCAAGCAGGGTGTGTTCGAGGGCAAAGCCGATCAGCGCCAGTAGCAGGGCGGCGAGCAGGTTTCGTTCTGATTTAAGCAAGGTCATGTGCGGTTTCGTTTGGAGTGATGCGGTATTTTAGCGCAGCTGGTGGCGATGTGGCGCGCAATGGACGGCTTTGTTTGGCAAAAGGTTGACGTTAACGTAAGATAGAATCGTCAATCAGTCAGTCAGGAGCGTTTCGATGCAGGACTCAATTGTGATCGTTGGTATGGCACGTACGCCGATGGGCGGGTTTCAGGGCGAATTGGCGGCGTGTGCCGCCAGTGACTTGGGCGCGGTCTCCATTCGCGCCGCGTTGGAGCGCGCCGGCGTGGCTCCGGTCGATGTCGAAGAAGTCATCATGGGCTGCGTGTTGCCTGCCGGACAGGGACAGGCACCCGCCCGGCAAGCGACGCTCAAGGCTGGACTTCCGGAGGCCGTTGGGGCTACCACCATCAACAAGATGTGTGGTTCTGGCATGAAGGCGGTGATGCTGGCCCATGACCTGCTGCTGGCCGGGAGTGCGACGGTAATGGTGGCCGGCGGTATGGAGAGCATGAGCAATGCGCCTTACCTGATTCCGAAGGCGCGTGGTGGCTTGCGCCTCGGTCATGGCGAGATCAAGGATCACATGTTTCTGGACGGGCTGGAGGATGCCTACCAGAAAGGGACGTTGATGGGCGTGTTTGCCGAGCAATGCGCCGACACGTTTGCGTTTAGCCGCGAACAACAGGATGCCTTCGCCATCCGTTCGCTGGAGCGTGCGCAGCAAGCGGTCAAGGAAGGGTATTTCGCCGGTGAAATCGCGCCGGTGACGATTTCCGGACGCAAGGGCGAGGTGCGTGTGACAAGCGACGAGCAGCCCTTGAAGGCCTCCCCGGACAAGATTCCGACCCTGAAGCCGGCGTTCCGCAAAGACGGTACGGTGACGCCGGCCAATGCCAGCTCGATTTCCGATGGCGGCGCGGCGTTGGTGATGATGAAGGAAAGCGAGGCGGTGCGCCGTGGCCTCAAACCGCTGGCACGGGTGGTGGCGCATGCAACCCATGCCCGTGCGCCGGCCTGGTTTACCACCGCACCGGTGGGCGCCATGCAGGCCTTGTTTGCCAAAACCGGCTGGAAAGCCTCGGATGTCGATCTGTTCGAGATCAACGAAGCGTTTGCGGTGGTGACGATGGCGGCCATGAAGGAACTGGATCTGCCGCATGCCAAGGTCAATATCCACGGTGGTGCCTGCGCGCTGGGTCATCCGATCGGCGCGTCGGGAGCACGCATCATCATTACCCTGATTGCCGCTTTGCAAAGAACGGCCGGCAAGCGCGGCGTGGCCAGTCTGTGCATTGGCGGCGGTGAAGCCACCGCCGTCGCGATCGAACTGGTTTAAGGCTCATCCGTCAACGCCGTCCTGTTTCCGACAGGGCGGCGTTGTTACGTTTACTGTTCGTCTTGCTGGTGTTGCCAGCGTTCCGACAGCTTGGCCAGGCTGTCGAGTACGTCATGCAGTTCCATGCCTTTATCGGTTAACTGGTAGGACACCTGCGGTGGAATGGTCGGCTTGTAATCGCGTTGTACCAGTCCCTGGCTTTCCAGCCTACGCAGGCGCTCGGTGAGGACTTTGGCCGAGATGTCGGGAATCGCCTGCTTCAGCTCCCCAAAACGCAATGTGCCCCTGCTATAAAGGATCCACAGGATGTAAGTCGTCCACGTACCGGTAATCATTTGCAGAATACGGTTCACCGGACAGGGGTTGTTGACGGGTTTGCTGGCCATGACACATCCTGATGTTAAGTAACCAAATTGTAACTACTTACTTTTGGTAACTCAAGAGACTATAGTAATGCTTTACTCATGACAGGAGTTCAGTAATGACATCAGTCGCCATTGTTTACCACTCCGGCTACGGCCATACCAAAGTTCAAGCCGAGGCGGTTGCCCGCGGCGCTGCCAAAGTGGCAGGAACCACCGTGACGCTGGTTCCGGTCGAAGACGTTGACGCGCACTGGGATCTGTTGGACGCGGCGGATGCGATCATCTTCGGTGCGCCGACCTATATGGGTAGCGCCTCTGCGCAGTTCAAGGGCTTTATGGATGCTTCGTCGAAGCATTGGGGCAAGTGGCGCGACAAAATCGCCGCCGGCTTCACCAACTCTGCTTCGCAAAGCGGCGACAAGTTGAACACCCTGGTGCAACTGGCCATTTTTGCGGCTCAGCACCAAATGCTCTGGACCAGCCTCGGTCTGATGCCGGGCAACAATAACAGCAACGGTTCGGTGGATGACCTCAATCGTCTGGGTTCCTTCCTGGGCGCGATGGCGCAATCCAATGCCGATCAGGGCGCCGATGTCGCTCCTCCGGCAGCCGACCAGCGTACCGCCGAAGTGCTGGGCGAACGTGTGGCGGAAACCACCCGCCGCTGGAAAGCCGGCGCAGCCTAAGCAACACA
>JAGLBD010000076.1 GCA_018260425.1 Pseudogulbenkiania sp.
CGGGCAAGGATGGCGGCAGAAAGCTCTTCCGGCTGATGTTCCAGCGGAAGCTTCAATTCGGTAATGCGCAACATGAATCGTGTCCAGGAGGTTGGTGTTTATTCAACAAACCGCAATTATAGCGGATGGCAGGGGCAAGAAACATGTCTCAAGCCCCTCATCACGATGACATTACCCGCTCGTTCTCAAGCGTAGATCGTTCTCTTCAACTCAGGAATGTCTTCTGCTGCCGCAGAAAACGATACCCTCGAAATGATCTCCCAACACTCCTTTCGCTTAGCCCATTCAGATATCATTCGCCCTTGCGAGCTCTCATGGAGAGTTGCATTCACTTCTTTAGACCAAATCACAATTTGCTGACCGAGTGCAGGAGAAATCGCCTGCTCCATCCATACTCTCCCTAAGTCTATCTGCTCACCGAGCAAGCGGGAGACCGTTGCCACAGTATAGGCTGTGACATTGGCTTGAAAAGCCTTGAAAATTGGGCGTATCAGCTTTTGCGCCGATTTGAAAATAATGACTTGGGCGATGATGTCCTTGTAGTCCTTGCTGGAAGCAAGAAAAGCGTCTTGCCCACCATTCGCCTCGATCATTTCCATAAAGGCAAGAAAGTTTTTTTGTCCTCCAAGACTCACCATGTCTGGACGCTGACGCCATGCGCAGACAAATTTGGCGAGATCGGTTTTTGTGACTCTCCGCGCTGGTGGCATTGAGCTCTGTAACTTGGCAATGCCCGCCGCTGTTTTGCCTTCCCGTTCAAGCATGACCTTATAGCTGCCTGAGGCACGTTCATAGAACCAACGAGCAAAGCCGTCCGGGCAATACGTGTTGATTGCGTATTTTTCGAGATTCACATGGAACGGTTTGTTTGCGGATAGATCAGACTGTTTGACTGCGTTCTGACTATTGGCATACCGTGAAATATCGGCAATCAACGCCTCTTCCTGAGCTTGATCGGCATGCCGCAGCACAATGATCTTTGCAGGTACACGGACAGCTCCCAGATTGGTCTGAGGGTATTTCTTTTTAGTGAAATACATCGAGGCCGTGGTCTGGCCACCATTAACGATCTGCAAGCCCTTCAGCCAAGTAATTCCAGTACTCCCATCCGCAGCTTTCCCCAGATGAGCTTCATCAGCGATCATTACGATTCCGTTATTGAATGCCATGAATCGCTCAGGCTGCTCACGTAGCGTCGCACTGATACCTTTATTGACCTTACCTGTTTGACTGAGAAACGACCGGACATTGGCCTCTAATATTCGTGCACCATACTTATCGTAAAGAAACCGAAGTGTTTCGCCAGGAACGACCGTCATGGCGTAATCGTAATCTGTCGCCCCTGGAACCCCCGGCACCCACACACAAGGTAAAGCACCACCTGCCACGTCCTCGAAATTGACGACCAATTCATCTCTTGGCTTCCCTTCCTGCCAGTGATTGAAAAGTCGTTGGATATCCATGACTTCAAGCTTGATGGTTTTTCCTTGAATCTCACGTGCTTTGAATTGATGAGTCTTTACCTTGCAATCGGTCAGTACATAAATTCTGATCTGCTCAAAACTGGCATAACCTTGCGAAACAGACAATACCATCTGGAAGGCTTCGGAAGACTCGTCCATCTGTCCGGCAAGAGAACCTCCAACACAACTTTCTAGAAAGGCGGCGCAGGCTTCAGCTGCTTTGGTGGAGACCTTATCGTTTAATTCAGTAACTTCATCAATGCCACGATAAAGACTGACAAACAAATCCAATTGTTCACAATCCTCGGATAGAGCGTAACCGCTTAATTGAATTTTTTTGCCACCCACATCTGCTACATAATGCACAACCCAGTGATCATCGAACGTCATTCCGACATCAGCCATATGTCGCATGACAATTTCGGTAAAAATCATTTCAGGAAAAGGCATATCCTCACCGGGCGTATTTTCCCGATCTGCCAGCTCTGTTCGAATTTCATTCTGAGTACGCTGCAAAAAATCAAGCAGTTCCATTTCATACCATCCCTAGTAAATTCAAGACCTCATCGATGGAAACGCCGGAACCATCCATCAAATCCAAATCTATCTCGTAAGTTGCGGATCGCACTCCTACCGGGACCATACCCATGGTAAGGCGAGGAAATCCATCGACGACTGGCAACCACCTGGCTTGGAGACAGACAAATTCTCTGGCATACCGCTCGTGATGCCTATCAAAATAGCCGACTCCCAGTAATGCGGTTTCGAAGCGGCACAGAGCGGCGGGGTCGTTCGCTAGTTGCCCCCTGAGATATGCGACACGCTGGGGGAGCGACAATCCTTCAGACGCCACTCCCAAACGACAGGCAAAAACGAATATTGGCTGTCTGAGTGAATCATCCAATTGTTCCAACGACATGATTCGAGCAGTAAATCCCTCTGCGGCCAGAGTGCTTTTCACTTCGATGGCACCAGTACCTAGAGAAAAATCCTGAAGCCCATCCAAGGGCCCTTGCCAAGCATCCAGAACCGTAGAGGCTGGAAGCGACGTCAATAACAGTTGCTCGAGGCAGACAAGCTCCCCAACCAACCCTAGCTCTTCCTCCGGAGATAGGCCGTCGCCCCCCCTTTTCATGAATTCCTGCCATGCTGAAATCCTTGCCATGACCAATCTGAAAATCGCTGACTCACTCGCTTCATATGCAGAAGCCACAACGGAAACAATGTCCTCCGCTACCATTGCAAACAATTCGAGCGAAGCCACCGATTCGCGGACTAGGGCAAGCCAGCGTGTTGATCCAGACTCCAACGCAAGCTTGTCGATGCGGAAACCCTTGCCCTTCGGTAGAGATCTCTCTGAAGGCAAGGTCAGTTGGTCAAAACCGATAAGCAGGGCCTCGACATTGGTCGGATACAGTCGGCCTGCGCGCAGGGAAACACCTCGAGAAACAGACAAGGGAATACTCCGCCACCCATCCTTTTCATCAAGAGAGGACAATGCTTGCCAGGCAATGGCGAGTTCATTGCTATTCGGCATCACCATAATCCTGCTCCCACATGACATTATTCACTTTGTACTCGACTTTTGTGCCGGATCGACTTCCCGGAAAGCTGACCCCGAAAGCAACTACCGGAGTGCCGCTACTCTCGATGCTTGCCGCAGCTGGATTAAGCAGATAAATCAACAGAACCCCGCGTTCAGGATGTGCATCCACCCCCTCGGCACCAAACCCACGAATCATCCTGATGGCAGGACCATTAGGAATCGTCGGCATATCCTTGGTTTTCTCTCTGCCCGGATCCTTGCGATACACCCGGACAGTTTCGGCAAGGGCGGCCTGCCATGCAGGCAGATCCATATCAATGGTTTCGTCTATGGACCCCAGCAAACGACCGATAGAGTAGCGTCCATCGTCACCGGATTTTTGCTTGCGGTGCGCCCACCGGATAGAGAACTCTCCGATTTCTTCATTTTCCTCTTGATCTCCCCCCTGAATGACGGCAACCATCCATTGGGTAAGCTCGCCTTCAAGCATCATTTTGCCAATGAAATCAGCAAGCAGCCTGCTGTTGGCCTTCATTGCTTCGGGATGCGTCTCATAAGCATCGAGAAAATCAACGATATGTGCTCCATCTACCGCTGGCCAGCAAACCCCATTCCATTTCTGTTCGCCTTCAGGCCTAGCGCGAGGTGGAATCGCGATCGGAGACCCCAAATGCTCTACAAACGAGTGGAACGCCTCGTAATTCGTGGAGAGCTTCGCGGGATCCTTAAAGAAGGTTACGGTCTCGACAACACTGCCACTGAATGACAGATACAGACTGCGCGCCGACCGCATCTTCACCCGGGAAGTCACCATCAGCACCGGGTGAGATCGAACCTTGAGACCGAAATCTCGTGGAGTGCCACCGCTGTCGGCCATGATATCGAACTCCTGGCGTAGCTCTTCGGAGGCATCCGCAATATGCTCAAACCATTCGACAAGATCAAAGGTGGTATAAAGTCTGCATAGATCGAGATAGCCTGGACGATAACCGAACCATCGCCCCATTTGCATCAATGTGTCGTACATTTTCGAGGCTCGCAGGAAGTAACTGACGCATAGCCCTTCCAACGTTAATCCACGTGCCAACTTATCACCCCCGATGGCGATGACTTTCAATCCTTTGGCATTATCGGCATAGTCCAAAGCATCCTTGGCTGTACCATTGATCATACGAACGCTGATCTCGTCGATGACGATACCAAGTTGTGATTCGATCTGCTCCCACGTGAGTGAACGCGGTGACGCGCCTCCCACGACGCCAGCTGGCATCGCCTTCGAAGTTGGCAAATAATCTTCAATCCACAATCTCTCAAAACGGGCCAGGATAGGCTCATGTCCAATCCTTCGGCCAAGGTGCTGCCGCAATTTGCGGACATAGATCTCGACCTTTTCATGCACCCGTTGCTGTACCGCATTGAATCGGGTTACATGTATCAACATTGAACTATGTTGAGCATCTTGCCCGCGCAGTTTTCTAACGACACAGGAAAGTAGGAAAGAATCGATGGCATCCCTCAAGGAATCAGGAAATCCCTGCTCGTTCTGTATTGAGGGTATGTAACTGCTCTTGTGCCCGGGAGGCATCCAACCACTCTTCTCATCCTCCGAACAATGATCATCGACGGTCCGAATCAGAGGCAGGCTTCCTTCACGTCCATCATTTCCAGCCAGACCGAACACCTTGGCAGGACCGATGTAATTGGATGGCGCACCGAGATTGATGATGAAAGCAGAAGGGAACAGATCAGGCCCTTCTTCGGCGGTTTCACTCCGTTCATGAATGAAAATATTGGCAAATGGTGTTGCCGTATAACCCACATAGGCCTTTCGGCTAAAGGCATGGAGTATCTTGCGTATCAGACTATTGATAGCTTTAGGCTGGTACTCAGGATTTGCCTTGCCATCATCATCAAAAATCTGGACACCGGTATCCACCGAGGCGTGATCCGCTTCGTCATCAATGATGAGCAAAGGCAAATTGGTAACGATTTTCTTACCAGTATCAGCATCGGTGGTATTGGCAACATGGTCGAGAATCCATTTGTACAGGTGGCTTAGAACAGATTTATTTTTCTTTACCACAAACAACCAAGGCCGCTGTTCCGGCGTGATTCCCAAGTGCTTTGCTGCTCTAATATTGAAATCGCCATTTTCCAAACGATTGGTTGCAAAGTTGGGGCGGATAGACAGATCACTATCGATTTCACCTACCCCGATAATATTGAGCTTCTCATTGAGAGGGTTGGTCTCATAGCCAAGAAAACCCTCATCAAGACGCATCTGTGTTTGGGAACGTAAGTTATTATGTAAACCAGCCAAAACAATAATGATTTTGTAGCCAGCATCAGCCGCTTTCGAAATCAGACCGGTATAGTTACCCGTCTTGCCTGACTGAACATGACCAACAACGAGTCCTCTACGATCCCAGGCATCCTCGCGAGCAGGATCTTCCAACATTCCTAGAATGTGATCCGTTGACGCATCCAAAGCATCAACAGCCTCCCAAGGCAAACGTATCTCCTGCCACTCTCGATATCGCTGCCAGTAGCGCCACTCTCTCTTCCGCTCCGGAGTCAGCCATTGGATATGGCCTTTCGAATCACACAAGGTAGTATCCGTCCCCATCCATACACTGAAACGACGGATCAGCTCTTGGGTTATCGCATCACGATCAAGTCCATCTTTCCATTTAGGACTGATTCCAAGTACCAATCCAATTTTGGTATCGATGAGAGAAGGGGTTATTGATGATTTATCCTCTTCGCCTTCGAGGAGTCCCTGAACCATCTTAAGTACGCTGAGAGAGTTATCACCAAGCATTTTATAAAGTCATTCCATCAGTTGAGTTCGGGAAGAGCCGCAATGAGTTCAGGGTATTCATGGAAAGGTTCTGTGCGCAATAAACGATCCTTGGCAAGTTCACAGGACATGCCTTTATGGATCACCATATTGCGATACATGACATCAAGTACGGATATGATTTCCGAAGTAGCCTCTCCCGAAAATCCAGTTTTCGGCGTATCACGGTTCTCTGCGGTATCGATCCAGATTCGCTGTACCGGTACGGTTTCTTCAATAACGCGCAGCATGGCCCGGACTTCAGACAACAAGGGGCCTGCCTGATCCAATACAGCTCGAATGGCGGGATGGTCTGTGTCCAAGCGATAACGCATACCACCCTCTGAATGATCGGCGCGCCAGGTTTGAAGTACCGATCCACCTTCCCTGGTAGCAGGAGGGCGACCTCGGTGTGCAAATGCCTTTCGAGCTCGCGCTCGAGTATCCTCGGCAAGACGAATCAACCATGCTCTCAGCGCGACCGGCGGTCGCGCCGTCGACTTGCGGATATCGATTTTCCAATCCGCATCGGCAGAGTTGGGAAGATCTATGCGAATACGAGCCAGTCGGTGTGCCTCATCTTTCGTCCATGAACGCCCCTGGCCCAAACCAAGCCAACTACCAGCAAGAAGAAGTCGCTCGTTGCGATAGACATAGAAGCCTTGCTGCGCAGTCCATCCTTCGGGGCCTTGTGCTTCGTCGAACTCTTTGGCAGTTAGCCTATCTTTGTGCGGAAGGACATGGCACTCCACCTCGACTCGGTCATGACCCGGCGCACGAATTTGTGGAGAGTGCCATGGCTTGCCCGGATGGCCGCTCATGAATGGATCCCATGGTTTGAGGCGCCGACCATTGATAAAGAGCTTCAGTCGTGGACGCCCCCCCTCTAGGTAGCGATGAAATACCATGGATAGGTGCCTCTCGATTCTATCGATCAAATCAAGAAATTCCGGCTCCCCAAAACTCGTAGTGACGATTCGGTCAAGGACTTCCCATAACACCAGAGTTCCCCGCCCGGCATCCAGCAAAGACGACAGATAGGAAACTGAGCCTGGATCTGGCCCTTCTAGTAGGTACCATCCGTCGTCATCACTCCTGGACAGGACATCCAAATCCCAACGGAGGCACTGAAGTCCCTCATGGCCGATGGATGCCACTGTCAAACGACGGCATTGGGAAAACGAGGCTGTCTTGAGCCCAAGGCCAAAACGCCCAAGGTCACTTTCCTTGCGTTCCTCCAATGGGTTAAGCTCTCCAAGGCGCATGGCCCTGTCAAGCATCACGGCGCTCATGCCGCAACCATCATCAAGTATCTCGACCCGACTCTTCTCCCCACTCCAAACAAAATTCAGCCAGACATTTTTAGCCTCGGCGGCAATACTATTGTCGATAATGTCGGCAAGAGCTGTTGCCGCGCTATATCCCAATCCTCGGAGCGCTTCTATCATGGCCACAGCCTTGGGAGGTGCATGCCGATATTTAATGCCTTCTGCTGACGAGATCATTCCACAACCCTCAGATTGTCAGTGACATGCTTCTGGCAGTCAGCGAATATCATCAATCGTCTGCTCCTTTCCGGGTGTCTTAATTTTCTGAGCGCCTTGGCCTCGATTTGCCGGATCCGTTCACGTGTCACATCAAATTGCTGTCCGACTTCCTCCAAGGTATGTTCGGCTGCAACGTCAATACCGAACCGCAGGCGAATTACCAACGCCTCGCGATCACTTAACTTGGACAATTGATGTTCCACCTCTCTCGACAGAGACACATCTATTACCTGGAGCAGGGGATCGGGCACGTTACCTTCATCTCCATAAACGCCATGCTCCCAATCTTCCTGTTCTTGCAACTCATCGAGATAGATCTCCTCTCGATTTAGTTTGAGCAATTTTCTAACGACTTCTTCCGGGCGATCCACGGCATGGGCCAATTCGGCCACAGATGGTTCTCGTCCCATCCTTGCTGCCATTTGGCGCGTTTCTCTGCTGATCTTATTCAGGGATTCGACCATATGAACCGGCAAACGAACATTGCGACTTTTATCGGCTATGCTTCGGGTAATTGCCTGACGAATCCACCAAGTGGCGTATGTGGAAAATTTAAACCCACGTCGATAATCGAATTTCTCAACGGCTCTCATCAGCCCGATGTTTCCCTCTTGGATGAGATCCTCAAAATCGAGGCCTCGACCTTGATATTTTTTTGCAATTGAAGCAACAAGACGTAGATTGGCCGTGATCAGTTGATCTCTAGCCTTTTCATAGGATGAAAGGAACGTATCGATAGACAGCGAATCGAAAGTCCCCCCCCTAATGGAGAGCTGTTCGAGAATAAGTGAAACTTCCTCCGGTGTAGGGCGAGGGATATGCTCATCCGAACGAAGAACCGATGGGTCTTGGTGCGCCTGCTCCAGAAAGGAAAGGAACCCAAGCCCAGCAGCAGACCCTTCAGGCAAGAGGGTAACATCGTCATTTTCGGTAGCGATGTCATCGTCTTCATCGTCACTAGCCTCTTCACCGACATGGTCTCTCCCAAGGCTGACCAAGTTCAGGCCCAAGGACTTCTCCAACATTGCACGACAGAGAGCCAATAGAGCGCTGTCCATTCGTTGCGCAACCCGTTCTTCCCCTGTTTTATCTAGCAACTCGTAATGTTTGGACTCCGACTGATACCAGGAAAGACTTCCCCAGTCATGGGCTAGTTCATGCACAAAACTCTCTAGGACAAGAGAAGCCTCTTCGTCATGACATCCCTCATGACACTCCGTGACAAGCATCGTCTCATCAGGATCGAATTCGTCAATAACAACCCCAAGCTCGGCCAACAACCTGGAAAGAATGGGAACGACCGTATTATTTCTAGTGGCAAAATCTCGACTACAGGCAAACTCGATTTGCCCATGAAAAATACGCCCAGATTTGACAGCAATTTTTACAAGAGCAGCAATGGTGGGGTATTCATCAAGGGAGGCCAAAACAGGTTCGACCACCTCGGGCAGATCAAACTCCACTTCAGACCAATCTGTGTCCAGATCTATAGGTCTGTGACGAGAAATGGCTTTCTGTGCTTCGGCGGCGGCCAACAGGCAATTTTCATCATGCTGGGGAACCACCGTTTCTCTCTCGGCTTCCCACTCGCCCCCATCATCAATCAGTAATACATTCTGTGCATCAGAAGTATTTACCCCAAAAAATTCAAATGATTCGCGAACTTCTTCAGTACTTTCATTGATTAATGCTTCAGGCAAATCACAGAAATTCTCGACTTCCCATCTACCCGCTCCGGCCACTTTTGTTGGCTCCCCAGCAGATAGCACCACATGCCTTTCAATGAAGTCACTTCCGGTACCACCCGGTAGAACTACCTCTTCTTCCTCTACAATCGCAAACCGTGTCTTCGTACAAGCATGAATCTGGCTTCCGTCACTGAATTCAGCGTTACACGCTATATTTTCTAAGGCATTTTCTGAGGACAAGGGCGTCGGGGCTAGATCCGAAAGGCAATCACCTTCCGCTTGATTAAAGATAGTGGTGGGATTATGGGTAGGAGTTTCGTCCCCGCCTCGTTTTGAATCGGTACGATCTACATCTGCCTGAGGTTTATCATCTACTCCAATTTCTTTGCGGATTAAATGGTGTAGTTCCAATCCAACAACTTCATCGTCCTGAACCGTATGAATATCCCGCGTACCATGCTCGATCAATTCCGCTATATCGGGAAACCCCTTGCTGCGCGCAATGGATGCAGCACACATGCCATGTGAGTCAGTCAGGTCCGGGATTGCCCCTGCATCCAGCAATAACATGCATATATCAATCCGACCATAAAGCGAGGCAAGCATCAAGGGCGTCAATCCATGTGCATCTCGTGCATTTGCCATTGCAGGATTTCTCAGCTGCAACGCCACAGCCGCTCTGACTCCAGTTTTGATCGCCAACTTCATCAGTGGACTAAGCTTCATATGAATTTCACTCATCAACATCTCCACACCCGATACCGAAGCCTGGAGCCAGAAGAGCATTGTCTATTTCAGACAGTTTTTCATGATTTCTTAGCCACATAACGTATTCATGACCTTCGAGCGAATGATTCGCAGAACAGTCGACATTCCATCTTCGCAGTAGATAGCCGGCCATCGAGGCACGTGTTTCAAGAACCAGCACACCATCTGTCATACCAAAATCTCTCTCAACGACATCAACGCGCCGAGCTTGTGGGTGAGCGACCAACTCAAGATTGACCCAGCAATTCCACTGCGAATCATTTTTCAAACTTTCATGTTCGAATGGACCGTCCGGTGACACTGCTGATCCCAGTATTCTGGTGAGGACAAAATCTCTGAACTCTCCACGCAATCGATCATAGCTACGAACATGCCAACGTAAGCCACTGTTGACCAATGCTTGCGGCACAATTTCTCGCGAGGTCAAACCGCTGGAATTGGAGAGATAAGAGATTATCAACGCATGTCCCATATGTATCGCTCGTGTAATGGAGGCAACGATACGGACATCTGGTTTATTCAGAGGGGAAGGAGAGTCATGAAGAATGGCTGAAGAAAACCGTTTTTCTTCCAGATACCCACCATCATTCACAAGGGCATTCAGAACGGAATTCGAATTGAACTCGAACAATGGAACGAATGTATCGAGGAAACAGTACTGCTTGGATGGCCCATGAAGGGCCAGATTGGATGGGGCAAGGCTTTTGTATAATCTGAAATCACGTGTTGCAGCGGCTGATGTAATACCGAATCGCTCACATACATGCAGACGACCGATTCTGCCAAGAAACAGAAGCCGGAACTCGATAAACGCCAGCCTTTCGCACTGAATCTGACTCAGTTCGGAAAGTGCAAGGACCATACTAGTTTTATCTGATCAGCAATATTCCCGACACTTTATCAGTTAACAATATGCAAAGCAAAGAATGTAATCAAATTGATCACATATTTATCATAGCACCAACTGCCTCACCACTTCGCCAATCTGATAGGCAAGAAATGGGGGAACCGCATTTCCGACTTGATGAAACTGCTGAGTTCTTCCGCCTTGGAAGAAATAGTTGTCGGGGAAGGTCTGCAGTCGGGCCGCCTCGCGCACCGTAAGACTGCGACACTGGCTGACATCGTAGTGAATGAAATAGTGTCCATCTTTAGAGATGTGACTGGTAATCGTTGTCGACGGACCATGCTCGGTCTGGACTCTGAAACGATCAGAAAATTTACCCGACTCCCAGTTTTTGTGCGCGGGACTCAATCCAGGTAGATCAAACTCTTCATGTCCCTTAGGCGAACGACCATGAACCTTTGCAAAAGCAGCCGCAAATGCATAGCGCCCGAGATCATCTGCCATGTGGCCTCTCGCTTCATGGTTAAGCCATACTCCCAAGCGTTTATCCAGCAACCAGTCATCCAGCAATCCATTCCCTGTCGAGCCTTCTACCTCTTTCGGATAAACGAGACCACCAAAGTGTGTTTTTTCCTTGACGCTAGGGACCGCGCCCAGCAATTTGAGAGCAATCTCTTCCTTCCCCATTTCCTGAGCGGATTTAGCCAGCTCACACATGCGGAGTCGCACAATGGTCTGCCAGGCACAGGGGCTATCTGTCATCTTTGTCAATCGACTCCGTAGCGCAGGTAGCTGACCGATGGCTTGCTTCACATTCAGGATTTCTTTGCTAGACCGGAGTACGCGCATTTTCTTTTCGTCATAGAAATCCTCACGAATGCCCAACAAAATGACTCTGTGACGAGCTTGGGGAATACCATGATCTTCAGAACGGATGATGAATCGACTCGAATCCAAAGCATCGAAATCATCCCCATCACTATACTTCTGATCACTAACTAGGGAGCAAATATGGTATTTGTGTCCATCGACCTCGACTCCCAAGGCGCGATTCGGATTGACGAGATCATTGAGAATATCGCGGAAGATTTTTCGACCATGGACGGTGGAGGACAGAATCCCTTTCACATTTTCCATAACGAACACAGCAGGCTGGTATTGTTGAATTACCCGCAGATATTCTCGATACAAAAAATGACGATGGTCTTTTTCGGGGCTGTAGTCTATCTTGCCCTTGTTTCTTGATCTGCCAACCAACGAATAAGCCTGACAGGGAGGGCCTCCGATCAGAACCCATGGGACGGTCGACGGAGAAGCTCCTAATGCTTTTGCAATGGCAACATCCAATTCCTGATTACCTGCAGGAGATCCCAACTCGATGCACAACGCCTCTTGGGAAGCCTTAAGCCATTCCTTGCGTGTCCCCAAGCCATATGGCGAATCCGATTTCCCTTGGCAAAATCGATAGTAGTCCTCAAGTCCTGCAGGGTTTTCATTGCACAACAACCGATAAAAGGCCCTAAGCTTTAGTGTTTGGTGCGCAATCGGATCTTTTTCTGCCGACACGGCAATGCGAAACGCCTTTCCATCATCAACCGATGAAAAACCTTCACCCAAACCACCCGGCCCGGCAAAAAGATCGATAATAGGTATGGGAGTAAGGCTCATTGACACTTCCAAGAAAACAAATTGATCGCCAGGATACCAGGAATGGCCGTATATGGACACCGTTACCCCTGAAACCCGGTCAAGAATGATGGCAGGCATTCACGGCAAAGACACGCACCCGGAAATGACGGTTCGCAGATTCCTGCATTCGCGTGGTTTCCGCTACCGCCTTCACTGCAAATCCCTAGCTGGGAAGCCCGATATTGTACTTCCGAGATACCGTTTGTGCATCTTGATCCATGGTTGTTTTTGGCATCGCCATACTGGATGCAAACTCACCACAACCCCGAAAACTCGTCAGGAATTCTGGCTTAAAAAATTCAGAGACAACCAGAGACGAGATGAAGAATCAAAACGAGCTCTTAGGATGGCAGGATGGCGAGTCTTCGTAATATGGGAGTGTGGATTGAAAAGCCGTACGAACTCGCTAGAATGGCTGCCCGCAGCAATTAGAAGCAGCACTGTCAATCTTGAGTGGCCAGAGAAGTCCTAGCAGCGCTAGATTAACCTCCTTCACTGATTCTCGTCACTAGCCACAATGTCAGGTCGCAGAAAATATTATGATCCTAAGTGTCTAGCCCCCCGATGCACCACAGAAAACGGTCGACGTACTCACCACGAAGCGGAGGCTGTCAGCAACTACGGCCTTGCGTACGCCAACGAGACCGGCTTGCCCACTTCCGCAACACCATTCCTGCTGTGCTAAATGGGGTAATGGCAGATTAAACGGGGTAATTTCGAGCCAAATTACCCCGTTTAATCCTCGTGGATGACAACAGATCTGCCGCGCACCTGTTCAATCACCCTGCCCCATCACCTCAGCCACCACCTCCAGCGTCCTCACCCGGTCACTGAAGGCGTAGCTGTCGGTGGTCATCATGATCTCGTCGACCCCGGTGCGTTCCAGGAAGGCGCTCAACGCTGCCGCGATGGTGTCGGGACTGCCGACA
>JAGLBD010000077.1 GCA_018260425.1 Pseudogulbenkiania sp.
GGCATTGGTGGCATCCACGCCATAGGCGACAAGATTGGCATGAGACGGGACGCGTTCGGGACGAGTAACGATGGCAGACACCTGATGTCCACGTTGCAGCAACTCATTGAGTACCGCCGCCCCCACAAAACCTGTCGCACCGATCAAAGCGATTTTCATAGTATTTCCTTTGCCATGTCCTTGAGAGGCAGCAGTGCTACCCGATGCCTTGCAGTGTATCGACTGGAACAACGCGTGATAATCTGCCTAAAATGGCTTTTACTCATTAGTTTTTCTACACAATGACCCCGGTATACGAAGAGTTGCGGCGCATGGCGGTATTCGCCACCGTCGTGGACGAGGGCTCGATGAATGGCGCGGCGCGCCGCCTCGGCATCACACCGTCGGCGGTCAGCCAACATATCCGCCGGCTGGAAACCGACAGTGGCGTCACCCTGTTGCATCGAACCACCCGCAAACTGACCCTGACCACCGCAGGCGAAACCTATTATCGCGGCTGCCGGCAAATGCTGGATGCAGCCAGCGAAGTACGGCAACGCCTCGATGAGTTGCGAGACGCTCCGGTAGGAGAGCTACGCATTGCCGCACCGGTCGGTTTTGGCAGCATGGTTTTACCGGGAGCGCTGGCCCCCCTGCTTACCGCCAACCCCGGGCTGACACTGGATTTGGTCTTGCATGACGAACACGTCGATCTGGTTCAGCAACGTATTGATCTCGCCATTCGCATCGGACGTATGGACGAGCGCTTGATCGCCCGCCATTTGGCAGATACCGAAATGAGTGTGGTCGCTGCGCCAGCCTATTTACTGGCGCGCCCGCCGATCCTGCACCCTGTCGACCTGACGGGACAGCAATGGCTGGCATTGACCCAGGAGCAGGACACGCCGTCTTTGTCACTCAGCCATGCGGATGGACGACAACAAACGGTGACACTTCCCCGACGGGTGAGCAGCAATAGCATCATCGCCACGCGACGCTTTACGCTGGCCGGGTTGGGACTCTCCCTGCAACCACTGCAGGAAATCGGCACGGAACTGTCCAGTGGGCAATTGCAACGCGTCTTGCCGGACTGGCGCTTGCCGCCGTTGGGAGTCTTTGCCGTGACCCGCACCCGCGAGCTGCCGGCACGGGTCCGCCATGCCATTGAGGCGCTGCAACGCTATCTGGCAAGCCATTAGGTCACAGGCCCAGCCTGTGTTACACTAATCGCCCTTTGAAATTTGCGCCCAAGTCATTGTGAACACAACAGATTTTGCTTCGCTGCCCCTGCCGGGCGAATGTCTCGCCAACCTCCAGTCGCTGGGTTACCAGTCGATGACTCCGATTCAGGCGGCCAGCCTGCCCTCGGTGCTGGATGGTCGCGACCTGATTGCCCAGGCCAAAACCGGCAGCGGCAAAACCGCCGCTTTCGGCATTGGCGTATTGAACAACCTGAATCCGCGCTGGTTCGCCATTCAGGCACTGGTGATGTGCCCGACCCGCGAGCTGGCCGACCAGGTGGCCAAGGAACTGCGCCGTCTGGCCCGTTACATGGACAACATCAAGGTACTGACGCTCTGCGGCGGTGTCTCGATGGGCCCGCAGATTGGTTCGCTGGAGCATGGCGCCCACATCATCGTCGGCACCCCGGGACGCATTCGCGACCATCTGGGCAAAGGCACACTGGACTTGTCCACCGTGAAAATGCTGGTACTGGATGAAGCCGACCGCATGGTCGACATGGGCTTCTACGAGGATATCGAGAACATCGCCCGCGCCTGCCCGAAAAAACGTCAGACCCTGCTGTTCTCGGCCACCTATCCGGACACGATCAAGCAGTTGTCTGCGCCGCTGATGATCCGTCCGGTGGAAGTGAAGGTCGAAGCCTTGCATGCCTCCGACAAGATCGAGCAGCGTTTTTACAAGGTGACCGCCGAGAACCGCAACACCGTGGTTGGCGATCTGTTGCTGCATCTGCGCCCCACCTCGACTCTGGCCTTCTGCAACACCAAGATCCATTGCCGTGAGCTGGCCGAAGCCCTTGCAGCACGCGGCATCTCGGTTCTGGCACTGTATGGCGACCTGGAACAGCGCGAGCGCGATGAAATCCTGCTGCAGTTCGCCAACCGCAGCTGTTCGGTCCTGGTGGCAACCGATGTCGCCGCCCGGGGACTGGATATCAAGGAACTGGATCTGGTGCTGAACGTGGATGTCTCGCGTGATCAGGAAATCCACGTGCATCGCATCGGCCGAACCGGCCGTGGCGATGAAAAGGGTCTCGCGATCACGCTGGCGGCCGATGCCGACATGAAGTGGGTGCAGCTGATCGAGGTGTATCAGGAGAACAAGGTCAAGTGGCATGACATTACCGCACTGACCCCGGCCTCGGGCGCACCGCTGGTGCCGCCCATGATTACGCTGAACATGAACGCCGGCCGCAAGGAAAAGCTGCGTCCGGGTGACATCCTCGGCGCACTCACCGGCGATGGTGGTTTGAGTGGCGATCAGGTCGGCAAAATCAATGTCTTCGATTTCGCCAGCTATGTGGCGCTTGACCGCCGTGTTGCCGACAAGGTAATTACCCGCCTGAACGGCAAGATCAAGGGTAAAAACGTCAAGATGCGCCTGATCGATTGATCACAGCGCCAGCGCGACCAGGGCGGGGATGGCAAATTCCCGCCCGACCAGCCAGTCATCGGCCAGATTGGCCAGCCAACTGCGCGAACAGGCCACCGCACGAACCACCAGCCGGCACTCTTCGCCGTCCCTGACAATCTCGTAACGCGTCACCTCGAATTCCACATCCTCGGTTTCGCCGAGCGGTGTCAGCACCAGCAGCGCCGAGCGTGTCTTGCTATCGATCTTCACGCTGCGCAACACCCCGTAGCGCGCCAGTTTGCTTTCCAGCCAGATCGATAACGCCTTGCTGGTTCCCAGGTCTTTCAATTTTCCCAACATACCTACCCCCCTTCATCAACCGCGCCAGCATTGCCAAGCGCCAATCATTGCGCTAGCGTAACATGCTGCTCGCAAGGAATGTTCATGTCACTACGCACGATGCTGGCCTGGCTCACCGAGTGGTTGACCGGCAACCCTCACCACAACGTTCACTTCGACCCCTCGTTGGCGCATCATACCCAACAGGGGTTTCGCAATACCTATCCGCATGGCCGGCCAAGCCATGCCGATTTGCAGCGCTGGCGTCGCGAGCGCAAGGCCGCCGGCTTGCCGAAACCAGCGGTAGACGACCTGTCATGCCTCCCCGCCGAGCTGGATTTTATCCGCCACAACCGCGACAGCACGGCCATCACCTTCATCGGTCATGTCACGATGCTGTGGCAAGTGGGCGGCCTGAACATTCTCACCGACCCGGTGTTTTCAGAACGCTGCTCACCGGTACAGTTTGCCGGCCCCAAACGACACCAGCCACCGGGTGTGGCACTGGCCGATTTGCCGCCTATCGATGTCGTCCTGCTGTCGCACAATCACTATGATCATCTAGACCGGAATAGTGTGAGAGCACTGGTCAATCAGCCCGGTGGACCACCCTTGTTTCTGGTGCCGCTGGGACTGGACGCCTGGTTCCTGGCCAACCTGCCGACCCTGCCGGCCGATCGGGTCGTACCGCTCGACTGGTGGAACAGCCTGTCGCACGGTTCACTCACCTTTAGCTTCGTCCCGGTACAACACTGGAGTGCACGAACGCCATTCGACCGCAATGCCACCCTCTGGGGAGGCTGGGTCATTGGCCATAAAGACTGGCAAGGATTCTTTTCCGGGGATCTGGGCGACTCGAAGGACATTGACGACATTGCCGCCCGGTTCGGCTCATTTGATTTTTGCGCCATCGGCATTGGCGCCTACGAGCCACGCTGGTTCATGCACAACCAGCATATCAACCCGGCCGAAGCGGTCGACATCCATCGCCGGCTACGCTCGAAAGAAAGCCTGGGGATTCACTGGGGCACGTTTGAATTGACAGACGAGTCGCTGGACGAGCCACCCAGAGCCCTGGCACGAGCCCGGGAAGCAGCAGGACTCACCGAACAGGACTTCTACGTGCTGCGCCCGGGACAAACCCGGCGTCTTGTGCCCCGCAAAGAGTAGAACATGTCGCATGTGATGGACGGATGCTTAGTGAGCCAACAAGCAGGCGCACCAACGGTTAAACATTCGCATCAACATGCGTCCGGGACTGGATACTCAGGACAGTGTCGGCCCGTCCCGCCATTCATATAGGCCATGCCGGCTTCGAGTCTTGATCTTCTCGATCAAGCACTACCTGAATATCTACAACCGTCACATTCCGCAACACGCTCTGGGACATCAAAACCCTATGGACGCGATGAAAAAATGGCAGGTAAAGAAACCTGAATTATTTAAAAAGCGCGTATACAAACAAGCAGGACTCGACACCTAAGGACTTATTCAAAATTATTTAAAACATCGTTCAACAGGCAAATACAATCAACTCAAATTTCATTTACGACAAAGTTTTTATTGTATACTCTTTCACACTTGACATCATCGAGACAAGCTCCGACTTATCAACAACAGTCTCCGTTATATTCAAGCAATCCACCGCTCCCCAATAGCCTTGGCCTTTTTCATCATTTTTGAGCTCATAACATTTTGCACACATTACTCTGACACTTGAGTTGCATGCCACAGCAAAAACAATGAAACCATGTTCCTCGATGTTTTCTGTTGACACTTTGTATTGAAGATTTTGTTCAAAACAATCTGACTCATACCCCCTATTAAAATCTGGTGAAATCATTGCCAGCAGCGCCCGAAATGCCGTTTCAATATCCAGTTCAAACAACCCCTTGTTTTCCTGAAAATTTATCAAAGGACTTGAATCATCAATTAGAGAGTAGGCATCCACAAAAATAGTTGAGGTCCCAATTGCATCAGGGAAAAATTTGCCATCAATGCAAAAATGAAAAACCCCATTTTTACAAGTACCATCACTCCATTCTGGAATGTGTTGCATCAATATGGCAAATTTATAAGGATCACCAAAAATCATTTCACTCGAACCCCTAGTTGTTTCTGAATGTCGGATGGAATTTGATGGCTCATCAAAGCATTTTTCTTATCTCCAGTGCTGCCATTCCAATGAAAAACTCCATTTGTTCCTTCAAAACGATGGATATTCTCACTTTTATCCAGTGCGAACCTAACCTCTTTATTACTATAAGTTACAGAACTAGGAATTGAGCCCTGAAAAATAACTAAAGAGTCTTTAGGCTCTACCCCAGCATTTGGTCTATTGCCTAGCCCACCAAGAGTATGCTTTGAATTAGACTTATATAACCCGTTGGCCGTCTTTACTGTTTCCGGAACAGGTAGCCTGCTAATTCTACCGCCTCCTAGCGGTTTTGTGCTTCCGATTCCAGCTAGCAACTCGGGCATCACAGCCACTGTCGCATTAGCGAACTGCTCCAGTGTTGATGCTGACGCCCCTAACTTCTCCATTGAGGCCGTAATACGATTAATATCAGCAATCTGCTGCTGGTATAGCTCACCTAAAAGCTGACGCTCCTCACGTGTCTTAGCCATGCCATATGCGGTGGAAATATTGCTCATGGCATCTTGAGCGCCACGAATGGTTAAACCGCAACTAGTCAATGAGCTCCCAGTCCCTTCACATCGAGAGGCCACCACTTTATCCCACTTGTCAGACTCCTCTTTGATGTAACGGCTTAATTGCTCAAGATCGCACTTGCCGGCACAATTTCTGACGGACTGCATCACTTGTACGCCCGCACGGGAATTCAGTGTGTTGTTCTCCACCTCCAGCTTCGCCGCATTCACCGCCGTCGCCGCACCCTGCTGCTGGCCGGAGGCCACGGCAATGCCGGCCACCAGTCCGCTGACCAGATTCTCCCGGTTGTGCTTTTCTTCCGCGGTCATGGTGGCCGGATCACCACCCAGCAGATTGTTGATGACCACCGCCGATGCACCGCCCAAGGCGCCTGCGCCGCAGCTCTGGCCGCTGGCTGACGCGCCACCGCAGGCGGTCATCGCATGCAGGGCACCACGCACCTGTTCCGCTTGCTCGTGGCTTAACCCGCTTTGCTCCAGTGCCTCGCTCAGGGCCTTCACTTCCCCGGCCGCCAGTCCTTGCAGATAGGCCACCGCACTGTTTTGCAGCAAGCCATCGACACCGCCGGTGACGTTGCCGCTCAGTCCGGCGCCAAGGATGGCGGCCACCTGACCGTACTTGCCCCCCGGTGCCCAGTCTTTGCCGGTTTGTTTGGCGCTTTGATAGTCGCTTTCGGCTTCGCTCAGTTGACGGTTGGCGTCATTCAGTCGCTCGGCATCGCCGCTGGCTTCGGCAGCGCGCTGGTTGGCCTGCGCCTGCTCCAGCGTGTGTTGGGCGGTTTTCTCCTTGGCCAGCTGGTTGGCGGTCAGGGTCGTCAGTTGTTGCTGGAAGGCTTGGGCGACATCCAGCGCGTTCTGTACCTTATCAACGTCGAAGTCGTTGGCTAAACGGTGGGTGGTGTCGGTTGAGGTGGTCAAACTACGGTCCAGCGCCGCCGGAACCTGTCCGTCGCGGACGATCAGTGTGCCGGCACTGATGCCCGAGGTGGTCGTGGAACTATCGTGATGGCCGGCACCGGCGGCTCCACCGCTGCCGCTGGCCGGACCGCCAAGATTCATCAACTTGCCGCCGGCCGGGCCGGAACCCGCAATGCCTCCTCCCGCACTAATGTTGATGCTGACCGCCGTGAAGTCTGCGTGGTTGCGGATGTCACTGCTGCTCAGACTGCCGGTGTCCAACTGGTTGCGACCCGCGTCGATGGCTTGCTGGTTGCTGGCGATGACGGCACCGATAAGGTCGGTTTTACCCTTGACCGCGATGTTGAACCCGCCGTCGCCGGCCTTGATGCCGGTCTGGCGATTAACGCTGGCGTAGTCACTATCCATCCGCTGCAGGCTGAGGCTGGCACTGCCGGAGTAGCCGTAACCGACCGTCACATCGGCGCTGATACTATCGTTTTTGCTGTGGTAGCGGCTACTGTCCTGGCGGCTTTCCAGGAACATGTCCGTCCCCACCTTGGCGATGACGGTATGTCCACTGGCCTCGACCCCCTTGAGCGAGAACGCTCCACCACTGATGAAGCTCAGTGTCTGGCCGGCTTGCACCGTGCTCATGACCTGCGCAATGTCCTGGCCATCGCTACGACCACGGCCGAGGCTGCCGTTGGCGGTGAAACCGAATGCCGGCTTGTTGTTCTGGTAGGTAACCGCCACGCCGACACCACCGCTGCGGCTATGGCTACGTGTCTGCTGCTCGCGGGTATTCTGGCCGGACTGCAGCAGGATGGCATTGTCGGCGGCCAGCCGGGCATCAACTCCGGCCACCAGTTGCGCGGCAGTACCGCTAATCGAGCTGTCGCTACCGCCACCGTTAGCCTCCATGTACAGGGTGCCTCCCGCCTTGACCACACTGCCGGCCAGGGTGGTGCTGGTGGTTTTGCTGACGCTCTTGCTATGACTGCCCCCCACGGTAATGCTGAGTTTGACGCCTCCGCCACTGCCGTTATTCTGTCCGGCCATGGCCTGCTGGTAAGCCTGATAGCCGTTGTAGCCCGCCATCGCGGCGGTGGCCGCTGCCAGCAATTTGGTGCGGTCATCCATCGGCTTTTTCAGGGTTTCGCTCATCTGCCAGGCCGATTGCGCGGCACTGATGACCGGACTGGTCAGTTGCACGGTCAGACCGCTGGACGACATGGTCTGGGTCTGGGTGGTTTCGAGCCAGTCCCGGCCCGGATCAAGGGTCAACGACTTGGCTCTCACCTTGATGTCACGGCCGGCGGTGACATCACTGCCCTGAATCGCCATTCCTTCGCCTGACTTGAGGGTCAGGTTACCCGTCACGCTACCGACCAGACTGCGGTTTTGGCTCTGGGTCGTCCCCACGCCATCCAGTATCGAGGTCAACTCCTTGCGGCCGATCGTGAACCCGAGGCCGCCGCTGCCAAACAGGCCAGAGGTGGTTTCACGGCGAAAGTGATTGAACCGGCTGAGGTCGGTGCCAGACTGGATGAGCAAGGTTCGGGCTGCGTGCAAATCGACATCATGGCTACCCGCCACTTGCCCCGCCTTTACCGTAACATCGCGTTTGCCCGCTACGAAAATGGCGTCAGCCGAGACCGATGTGCCGACCTCGGTGATTGATTCACGCTCGGAAATATCGATGATGGATTTGGAACGGAGCATGCCACCGGAACGTCTGGCGGAGCGCCGGTAATCGCTGTGCCGGTTTTGTGCAGATCCCAGCAAGACATCCCGGTCTGCCTGGACAACCGCCAGACCATCACTGCCCAGCCCGGCGGCCCGGGCAACGACATCCTGCCCGGCCAGCACTGCCACACCTTGCTTGCCGAACAACTGGCTACCGTTTTGGTGTGTATCGCTCTGACGCCAGGCATTGCCACGCATGTCATTCCAGCCGTCTGCACGGGTTGTCGCAACACTATCGAGTAGCACACTACCGCGGGACTGCACGCGTGCGACTCCCCCCGCCGTCAGCGCCGCACCTTCCAGCGAGACCCCGGCGCCACCGAACACGGACATGGCTTTGCCACTGGAAAGCATTGCCTGATTCAACGAGTCCTTCTGCACATGGTGGCCAAAGGATTTACGGCCAACATCGGTCGTTTGGCGTTCTTTGACACTCTCCACGGTAGAGCGCAAGGCAAGCCTGTTTTCAGCACGAGCTGACAACTCTGCTCCGGCGGAGACACGTGATGCGGTCATGGTCATATCATGCCCGGCCTCAAGCTGCATGACAGTGCCGGCGCTGACCTCACTGCCGATAGTACGGCTGGCAGATCGACTCCAGTCCGAACTGACATCCCCTCCTCGCCTGCTGGCATGGTTTGTCTGCTCGGTACGAGTACTGTTAATGCCCAGATCGTTGCCGGCCTGCAGTACGGCAGCCTCCTCTGCCTTCACCCTGGCAGCGACCAGTGTCATATCGCCGCCCGCCAGAAACCACAGATTCCGGGCGGAAAGACGGGCAGTTCGACCTAATTGATCCGCTGCCGATATCACTTCAATATTGCGCCGGGCTTTCATCAGAAGGTTGTCCCCGGCCTCAACCACCCCGCCCCGAACTCCAATATCATCGGCCTGAACCAGCAGATTGCCCTGACTTCGCAACGTACCGCTATTGCTCAGCGTCCCATCGGCGCTCAAGCCCATTGACTGTCCGGCCAGCACCCCGCCCTGTCCTTTGAGACTGGCCTGACCGGCAAGATACACCTCGGGAACCAGCACGGTCTGTCCGGCAACTTCGCGCGACACCAGCCAAACGATCGGTCTGGTCAGTTTTGCCATTTGCCCGGCAGACAAGGCCACACCGGGGGTCAGATTGAACGACTCGGCAAACGACACCCCGGCATTCATCAATCCCTGATACTGCTCGGTTGCCGAACCGTACCCCTCCAGAAAACGATGGCCGGTTCTGGCACTGATGCTCTGACTGATCAACTGCTGCTCGTAATAGCCGTCGCCCAGTCTTTTCTCCAGATCCCCGGGCTTGTAGCCCAATCGATCGAGCATGTAGTCGGAGGAGATGAAATGGCTGAACCGGGTAAAACGCGGATCCGTCTCGACCAGATAGCGTTGCCCGGGTGCCCGGACCTGACGGAACAGTCCGCCCTCGGGCAAACGATAACCAGCGGACAGCGGATTGATGACTTCAACCGGCATGGCCGGCACCGGGGACACGTCCGGCACGGGCCGAGCCTTGCCAGTGACGGCCTTGAAGGTTGCACCTGTTTGGGGAACGTCGGTACCGATGGGAGGCGCCATACCTGAAACACCGTGTCCCGGAACGGCCCCGCTGGCCACCGCGACCTGCACCGGATTCACGGTCTGGTTGACGATGGCCGGAGCCACCAGAGTCAGTGTTTTACCAGCCGACACCGTTGCATCCAGCGTACCCAGTTGTTTGACGTCGGTAACGGTTTCGGTGGTCGACGAAAAAATCGAACGATGGCCATGGGGTTTGGCAAAGGTATGGGTAATAGTGGATACAATGGTCTGATTAATACTTTGACCAATATTATGAATATCGCGTCCGCCCAGCAGGGTAATATTTTTCTGCGCGGCAATCGTGCCATACCGGTTGACAATTGATCCGGCATCAATAATCAAATCACCACCCACCAGTATTTTGCCTGGACCAGACTCCCCTTCAACATGGTCCGTTGAGATAACCCTGTCAATCACTCGTGAGTATTCATTATCTTCGCCAAGCGTATCCCGCCCCGGAACCACATATTGCAAATACTTTAAATATTCTTCTTCATTTACACTAGTTCCACTTTTTTGCCATGCATTATAATCCGCACTTGCACTGCGCATTTCGCCGGGCGTCAGCAGAGCTATCTTGGCGTTGTCACTCGGATTCAATCGCGGCAACATCGACTTTTCCGGATTGAAACCCGGCAAGAAAACATACCCATCTACTGTTTTTTCAAAATAATAAATATCCCTCACTTCTTCCACCACTGACCGATCACGCCAAATACGATCATTTGCATTAATCCAATCAGAATATCCTGCTAAATGACCAAATTTTCTACGCTGCTGATACCATTTCTCCGAAACGGTAATTTTTTTGTTTACCACATCATCAGCAATAAGCTCATAGAGAAGAACTCCATGCACATCACCATTTTTCTCTGGACTTCCAATTCCTGCATAGGGGATGACGTAGCGGTTTATACTGACTCCATCGACAAAATCCACTCGCCCAAAATATTTGAATTCGCTGACACAGACATCACTGGGGCTACCATGTTGCCCTCCACCTTTCTGCCCCCATCTTCCACATGCCTTGGGCAAAGCGTACATATCCAGCTTTTTGCTATCCTCTGTGGTCGTGGTTTTTACGGTGACAGCGCTTGATTCGTTGACGACGCTCTTCGCATGTATCGACGCATTCCCTCCCGCCTGGATGGTGGATTGCCGGTTTACCAGCTCGCCCGTCGGGTGACCGGCACGGCCGATAGCCAGGTGGCCCTCGGCATTGATCCACGCTTCGCCACGGTTTTCCAGACGATTACCGAACTGCAGGGACATGTCGCCATTGGAAGCAAGGACCGCCTTGTCTCCTTCATTGAGCAAAACATCGCCCGACATACCGAGTGTCTGCCCGGTGATCAAACCCTGATTGGTGATCAACGGTGCGACAAGGGTGGTCGTGCGCCCACCGACCACGCCGGAACTGTCGTTGTCGATCTGCTCATTCAGGGCAAGCCGCAGATCGCCATCGGCCTGAATAATCCCGCTGTTGAACAGGTTCTGCCCTCCCACCTCAAGACGGTTCCCGGCCTGCAACCGCCCCTTGTTACGCACCGTACCCGCTACGGTCAAACGCAGGTCATGCCCGGCCTGCACACTATCGGTACTGTCGCTGCCGAAGTCCCCTCCAAGAGTGAGAACGATGTCGTGGCCGGCGAGAAGGGAACCCAGACTCTTCCATTGCGGCAGGCTTAGCGTCAGGTCACCCAGAGAACTCAGGGTGCCTTCGTGATTGTCGAACGAAGCGGCATCAATGATCAGATGGCCATTGCTGGCAATGCGCCCCTTGCCGGTGTTGTCGAAGACAGACCGTATCGCGAGTTTGCTGCTGCGCCCGGCCTCCAGTGCCAGCAACGATCCCTGTGCGTTGTAGAGCGTATCGGCTGCCAGCGACAAGGCCCCGGCAGATTGAACCCGCCCGCTGACATTATGAAAAGCTCGGGCATTGATCAGGACATCTCCGCCCCCGAACATAGTGCCCCCGCTGTTATTTACCTCCCCTGCCACACTCACCGACACGGTTTTTGCCGAACTTACCTGCCCGCGGCGGTTATCCAGTGCACCTGCGGCAATCACGACATCACCATTGCCGCCAATAACGCCCCGGTCGCTATTATCGATGCTGCCCGCGACGACAAGACGACTGGCACCGAGATCTCCCAGCGCGCGCAGGTTGCCTTGCCGGTTATCAAACGCAGCGCCTGCAACATCAAGCCAACGACCCGCCTCCATGTGGCCACCGCGGTTGACCAGTTTGCCCGTGGAAGCCACGGTGAGGGCGGTGTCGGCGAACAGCAATCCATCCGAATTGTCCAGACTGCCGGCAGAAATAGACCATAAACCCTGACTGGACAGGATTCCCCGCTGATTGGATACCAGGCCTTGCACAGTCAGACTGGCACGACCGTCACCCAACTGCTGCACCCGGCCTGCACGGTTATCCAGTGAATCGCTCTGGATTGCCAGTAAACGGGCCTGCACCAGGCCTTCCTCATTGGACCAGTGCCCGGCGATCTCGGCATTGAGCGTCGATGCACTGCTCAATTGCCCGGAGCGGTTATCCAGCATCCCCGCCCATAACGACAGTTCGTGATTGCCTCCGAGCACGCCTTTGCGGTTGTCGATGCCCCCGGCGATGCGAACCTGGCTGCGGCCTTGCTGTCCCAGCGCTTGCATCACGCCACCGACGTTATCCAGTGCAGCAGCCTCGACCACCAGACTCTCCGCCTGGACAAGTCCGGTCGCATTAACCAGCGAGTCACCTATTGTCAGGGTCAGCGCCCTGTCGGCTTCCAGCCTGCCACCGGCATTATCAAACCGGGCTGCGGCAAGCCGTCCCTCCCCGTTGTCGAATCGAATAACGCCCTGACGATTGGATGCCCGTCCGGCAACCGTTATGACGCCAGTGGCATCTCCTGATTGAACAATGACCCCTGCATCGTTATTCAGGACGCGCGCCTTGATCGCCAGCTGTCCCGCACCGAGCACGCCGCTCTGATTGTCCAGCGTCCCGCTCACATCGAGATCAAGTTTCCCGGCAGTGGACAGGACGCCTTCCGCATTGAATACCGAGGAAACCGTTCCACGGATACCGCCAAATCCCGTCAGGCTACCCTTGCGGCTATCCAGGACATCCAGTGCCAGAACCCAACGGCCATTTCCCGCAACCTTGCCGCCGCCCGAGGTGTCCATCCCCCGTGCCGTTACCCGGGCCTCGCCTCGCCCGTAATGCTCGATACGGCCACCGGTATTGGCAACCGTTCCGGCACCCAGCGTCCAGTCGTTCGCATTGACGAGTATCGAGCCGCGACGGTTGCCTAGCTCGCCGTCCAGTTGCCACACCGAGGCTGTTTGGCCCGTCAGGCTCAGCGTGCCGTCATCATTCAGCAGCTCCCGGGCCTGCAATTGCAG
>JAGLBD010000078.1 GCA_018260425.1 Pseudogulbenkiania sp.
ATGGAGCGGGTGAAGGGAATCGAACCCTCGTCGTAAGCTTGGGAAGCTTCTGCTCTACCATTGAGCTACACCCGCACATCGAAGCGAGACAATTTAGCGGGTTTTATTCCGTTTGGCAAGGCCTCGTACCGTTGCGCAAGGCGTGGGGCTGCGGTGGGGGGACGTGGCTCGCCGCTTTTTTTGATGATGACCGATTGATTTTTAACCATGATGACGTTCGTTACTTCAGTTTTTTGTCCATCATGCCTTCATCGCCTCCACAGAATGTTGATGTCCCGGGGTTTGTTGCGGAATGGGGTGAGGGTTGTCCATCGTTCGGTGAGTAGATGATTTAATCAGTTTTCGCATTTTTTCTGAATCGGATTGCCCATATTTTCTTGCAAGAATTAAAGTAATACATGCCAACCCATAAAAAAATAGCCGTAAGCGCTAAGGCTCCTGCTATTCCCCAGTAACTGGACTGGTGGAGGTTGCTGATGAGGGAGGAGATAGAGCCCGCCAAGAAAATGGCCGAACCCATTAGCCCGATAAGGGGGGTGACGGAGTTTTTCATGGATTCTCTCTGAAGTAATGAATGAGTGGATAGTCTGGGTGTGACATAAATTAATGATGATTATATTTTTCTTGTTTAATGGTGGGGTATTTGCGCACTGCTCCCTATTGGTTGGTCAAAGTCAAAAAGGTGATAGTGACCAACCAGGTTCATTACCTATATTTCCATTTTATTTAATCTGATCATTAAGCCCAATCCAGCACCATACACGGCACCCGCTACTGCGCCTAATGTTGCGCCTGGCGCACCAAGTACCCAGCCAACCGTTCCTCCAATCATAGCGCCTCGGCCTGCATCATCCACGGCTTGACCAAATCCCTCTGAAAAGCCTGCTCCACTCACCTCATTAATTTCCATTATATTTAATTCTTGCATTGTATATGTCCTTTGTAGATGTAATGGGTGGTATGAAATTTCTTTTTTGCAATTCCACGATAAGTGCATCGTTTTAATTGTGTCAAATGTTTTATTGGCTTGCTGTTTTGGACAGGTTTTTTGCATGCATTCGGTATGCTGTTTTTGCATTAAATATTTTTATAATTCGTTGTTATTTACCTGTCTGGAGTTTTTTGGTTTGCGCCGGTTTTAGTTGTGATGAATGTTTCGGCTGTGCTTGGCCAAATTGGAATGAACTTCGATGCTGAAAGGACTGAGGCATTACCGCGTTTCTTTGTGGCCCTGCTCAAGCAAACGGGTCAGCCAGAATTCCAGAAACTCGTTGAGTTACCGGGGGAGGGTTGGGCTTTCGACGGAAAGATACTGTCCGGGTCGGACATCATGTCGCCTGAAGGAAGTGTTGTCGTGGCTCGCGACAGAAGTGGCGATCACCACGTTGGTCTTTGTGGCGCCCCGGTAAGCATCGGGAGGGAACCACGCTTGACATGTTGGGGCTGGTTTCGACGGAAAAGCTTGGGGAGCTTCCGCCCAGCCTTTGAGCAACACCCGAAGCCCGGAGCGGGCTTAACGGTTTTGAACCGCTTGGCAAGACGGGGGATGCTTGCCGGGCAACAAAGTGCCAAATTGAACAGCCACGGCAAGCAATCTATTCTAAACATGTTGTTTGTGATGTGCATTTTTTCTATTTGTGTAATTTAACCATTGTGTCAGTGGGTTCATCGCTCTATCGTTGGGGCTACCAAACCACTACTCACTGTTGCTGATGCCCCAACTCTTTCTTCGGTTGATTACGCCATGAAACTCTCTACCCGCCTTGCCTTCATCGTCGTCAGTGCGATTATCGGCCTGATCGTCATTGCCAGTTTTGCGCTGAATACCCTTAACTCCACCATCCTTTCCGAACGCAAAGCTACCCTGCATCTGGTCGTAGGATTGGCGATGAACGAGATCGCCTACTATCAAGGTCTGGAAAAAGAAGGCAAGTTGACGCGCGAGGCCGCGCAGCAGCAGGCTGCCCAGGCTATCCGTGGTTTGCGCACCGGTGACGACTATGTGTTTGTGCGTCGTCCGGACGGTTTTGCGCTGGTCCATCCGGATCCGCGCAAAGAGGGCAAGACCGATGAAGCCGGCAAGCTGGCCGACGGCCGCAGCGGGATGCAAGGCTATCGCGACGTTTTGGCCAACGCACCGTTTGGTTATGTTGATTCCATGACCAAGAAACCGGGGCAGGAAGAACTGGTGCCGAAAATCGTTGGTGTCGGCAAAGTTGCGGATTGGGACTGGATTGTCGGCTGTGGCGCCTATGTGGATGATGTGCAGGCGATCTTCTGGAGCCGGGCGCTGGAGTTCCTGGCGATCGGTGCAGTCATCCTGATCGTGGTGGTCGGAGCGGCAGTGGTGCTGGCCGGGCAAATCTACCGTCGTCTTGGCGGCGAGCCTGATTATGCGGCCGATGTGGCGGTGGCCATCGCCCAGGGCGATCTGAGTCAGTCCATCGTCTACAAGGGCTCCTCGACCAGTTTGCTCGGTGCGATCGCGACCATGCAGGCCAATCTGCAGGATATGGTTCGCACCATCCAGCACGGCGCGTCTTCCCTGCATATCACCGCCAGCAGTATCTCCCATGAAATGGAGCAGATCGCCGAAGCCTCGCATCGCTCCTCCGAGTCGACCGCTTCGACCGCCGCCGCCATTGAGCAGTTGTCGGTGAGTGTCACCCAGATTTCCGATAGTGCCCGCGATACCGAAAAGAACTCCGAACGCGCCAATGCGCTGTCGCAAGAGGGCGGTGTGCTGGTGCACGAGGCCGCGGAAGAAATCCGCCGTGTTTCCGGGCAGGTCAGCGAGGCTTCGCAACGCATTGCGTCGCTGGACGAACGTGCCGGCGAGATCGACAGCATTGCCAATGTGATTCGCGACATTGCCGAGCAGACCAATTTGCTGGCTTTGAATGCCGCCATCGAAGCGGCACGGGCCGGCGAGCAGGGCCGTGGTTTTGCCGTCGTGGCCGACGAAGTGCGCAAACTGGCCGAACGCACTGCCAAGGCGACCAGTCAGATCACGGTGATGATCAAGACCATTCAGGACGATACCCATTCGGTGGTGGGCAGCATGCAGCAAATCACCCCGCAAGTGGCGTTGGGGGTGGATAAGGCCACCAAGGCGGCCACCACGCTGAAATTGATCAGCCAGGGCGCGGCCGAAACCCTGGAAAAGATTCGCGAAGTGGCGCATTCGACCTCCGAGCAGAGCATTGCCAACACCAGTGTGGCCAACAATGTCGAACAGATTGCCCATATGGTGGAAGAGTCGGCGGTCTCGGTGCAGGCTGCGCGTGACAACGTTGTCGAGCTGGAGCGTTTGTCGCGGGAATTGAATGATGTGGTAGCCCGCTTCAAAGTCGCTTGAGTTGACTGGCGCGAGCCGTTCCCGTTGTCGCGGGAGCGGCTTTTTTGCGTCCTCTTTCGGCATGCTCTGTCAGCGCTGTGCTGCAAGGCGTGTTGGTTGCGCCTAGAATAGCGCTGGTTCAACGTGAAAAGACCTGTCTCGCATCGACCCGACAAAGGCACACATGAAAAATATTCTGGTTCTCTATACCGGTGGCACTATCGGCATGGACTATGCCGAAGGTGGATTGCGACCGGTTCCCGGCCTGCTGCCGTCCCTGCTGGAACGGTTCCACCGCCCTGACCTCACTCTACAGGTCATTGAATATCCCCGTTTGATCGACTCCTCGGCGATAACCCTTGAGCATTGGCAACAACTGGTCGGCGATCTGGTGCAACACTATCCTCACCATGACGGTTTTGTGGTGATCCATGGTACCGATACCATGGCCTATACCGCATCGTTGCTGGCGTTTGCCTTGCCGGGACTGGCCAAGCCTGTCGTGGTGACCGGTTCGCAATTACCACTGGTTCACCCGCGCAGCGATGGCTGGAGTAATCTGGCCGATGCCCTTGAGGCGGCCTGTCAGCCCGAGCTTAACGAGGTCGTGATTGCCTTCGACCGCTTGCTGTTGCGCGGCAGCCGTGCCCGCAAGCTGGATGCCTCGGGATTCCGGGGGTTCGGCTCGCCCAATGCACCACTGCTGGGTGAATTCGGCATTGATACGCACTGGCACCGGCAGCATTGGCTGGCGCCCTCCGGGGAGTTTGCTCCCGTGACACCTCGCGAGGTGGTGGTCAGCTGCCATTTCCTGATGCCTGGCGCCATGCCGTCCCTGATCGGCAAGGCACTTGAGGCGCAGGCCACAGGGGCGGCCATCCTGATGAGCTATGGCAACGGCAATGCCCCCGAGGACCCGGTGTTGCTGGCGGGAATCCGTGCGGCAACGGCGCGGGGAATCGACATTGTCAATCTCACGCAGGTGGTGCATGGCGCCGTAGAAGTGGGCGCCTATGCCGCCAGCGGGCCGTTGGCCGAGGCCGGGGTGATCTCCGGTGCCGACATGACGCCTGAAGCGGCGCTGGCGAAACTGACTGTCATGCTATCGATGGACATCGACCGCAACGAACGCCGCAAGCGACTGACGATGGCCATGGCAGGCGAAGCCGACTTTGGCGGGCACCACTAACCGACTCGATAACATCATCCCTTCGGGGGAGAACACCATGCGACGTAACCGCAATACCAAGATTATCGCCACGCTGGGGCCGGCAAGCTCCACGGCAGACCGTATCCGCGCCTTGTTCGAGGGCGGTGCCGATGTGTTTCGCCTGAATGGCAGCCACGGCACCCACGAAGATCATGCCGCCCGGATTGCCTTGATCCGTGCCCTGGAAAAAGAGGTGGGCCATCCCATCGCGGTGCTGTTCGACCTGCAGGGACCCAAAATCCGGCTGGGCACGTTTGCCGGGGGCGAGGCCGAACTGCTTAAAGGGCAGGGCTTTGTGCTCGACCGTGATGTCACCCCGGGTGACAACCACCGGGTCTGCCTGCCGCATCCCGAGATCTTTGCCGTGATCCAGCCGGGTCATGCCTTGTTGATCGATGACGGCAAACTCCGTCTGCGGGTGCTGGAAGTGTTGCCCGGCAAGCTGATGACCGAAGTGGAGGTGGGTGGGCCGGTGCGCGACCGCAAAGGCGTCAACATCCCCGATGCCACCTTGCCGATTTCGGCCATGACCGAGAAAGACCGCGCCGATCTCGCCTTTGCGCTTGAGCAAGGGGTGGATTGGGTGGCATTGTCGTTTGTGCAGCGCCCGGAGGATATTGACGAGTTGCGAGCCATTGTGGGTGACCGTGCCGCCCTGATGGCCAAGCTGGAGAAACCCGCTGCCTTGCAACATCTGGAAGCGATCGTCACGGCCGCCGATGCGGTGATGGTGGCACGGGGGGATTTGGGCGTGGAGTTGCCGGCCGAGGATGTTCCGGTGCTGCAGCGCCAGATCGTGCGTACCTGCCGTGCGTTGGGTAAACCGGTGGTGGTGGCAACCCAGATGCTCGAGTCGATGCACGAAACCCCGACGCCGACGCGGGCCGAGGCGTCCGACGTGGCGACAGCCGTCTATGAAGGGGTGGATGCCATCATGTTGTCTGGCGAGTCGGCCTTCGGTAAATACCCGATCGAAGCGGTGAGCATGATGGACCGCATCATTAGCCGCGTCGAGCAGGACCCCTTGCACCGACAGACCTTGATGGCCATCCATGCCGGTAACGAACATACCGTGGTGGATGCCATCAGTGCCGCCATTCTTGCCGCGGCGAATACGCTGCCGCTGGCCGCGACCGTGGCCTACACCACGTCCGGCAAGAGTTGTATCCGCATTGCCCACGAGCGACCTCCAGCGGCTGTGCTGGGGCTGACGCCGTCCGCCGACACCGGGCGCCGTCTGGCGCTGGTGTGGGGGGTGCATCCGGTGGTGACCGATGATGCACTCAGCGTCGAAGACATGGTCGGCAAGGCCATTGCCGCTGCGGTGCGGCATGGTTACGCCAATGACCATCAACCGATCGCCGTGGTAGCCGGTGTGCCATTTGGCCAAGTCGGCAGTACCAATACGCTGCACATTGCCTATACCTGATGCGCTGTGGCGAAACGACAAGACTGCCTGTTTTTTAGGCAGTCTTTTTTTTTGCTTGTGCGTCAGTGACTTGACTGGTTTGTCCACAAACGGCTCACACACTCGCACACTGCCAGTGGGGAAAACCCTGCGCGATTGCCTGTTTTTTAATCAATGCCAATTTGTCCTTGTCCGCCATGGGCTTACCGGTCTTGTCCACATCTCACCCACATGCTGGTGCACCATGGATGGGGAAAACGTCAGAATGGCCGTGGAGTGTTGCGGAATTCAGGCCGGAGTGACCGGGCAGGGTGGTGTGGAGGCGGTGAACAAGGTACCCGACACTGTTTCGGGTAAGATATTGACTATTTTTTAATCAGTTGAAATTTATGCTTTGCCTTCATGGGTTTGCCGTGTTTGTCCACAGACCGCCCACAGGACTCTACACCTCATCCTTGGATAAGCCCGGATGGCTGCCTGTTTTTTAATCACCTGAAAAAAACGGCGGTGCAACAGCGTGTTAGCGGACTTGTCCACAGCTGGTGCACAAGCCTGTCCCCGTCCCCTGTTAGAATTGGCTGTCATCCCCGTCTCGGACGTATAATGAAGGTTTTTCCGGATCATGCATGAAGCCGTTATTCCGGCCGCTTAAAGTGGCCATTGTCGGCCCGGAGTCGAGTGGCAAGACAACCTTGTCCAGATACCTTGCCGGGCAGCTACGCGAGCGTTGCCGGGTGGCACTGGTCGAAGAGTATGCCCGCGAGTACTACCGGGAACGCCCTTATCTGCCGACGGCCGATGACGTGCTGGCGATCGCGCAGGGGCAGTGCGCGGCAGAGCAGGCCGCCGGCGATGTCGATATCGTGGTGTGTGATAGTACGGTGCTGACCTGTCTTGTGTGGTCGGAGGTGGGCTTTGGCGAGGTGGCTCCCGAGCTTGAACGCTTGTGGCAGCCTGACGACTATGCCCTGACGCTGCTGGCTCGTCCGGATATTCCGTGGGCACCGGATCCGCTGCGCTCCCATCCGGACAGTCGCGACGATTTGCTGGAACGCTACCGCCGCTATCTGGCGTCGACCACGGGGCGGTGCGTGGAGATTTACGGCGAGGCCGGACAACGACAGGCTCTGGCATGGAGTGCCATCGAGGCGCTGCTGGCCACTCGGTGAGGTGGGAACCGATTGCCTGTTTTTTGGTCAATTGAAAATTCTGTTTTGTGATGAAGGACTTGTCCTGCTTATCCACCGGCAGTACACATGTCTTTCCCAGATTGGTGTGAAAAAAATGAAAGAAACCTTCCGGTTATCCGGTGAATATATTGCCTTGTGCGATCTGCTTAAAGTGTGTGGCGTGGCGGATACCGGTGGTGCCGCCAAGTTCATGATCGGCGAAGGCGACGTGATGGTGAATGGCCAGGTCGAGCTGCGCAAGACCTGCAAGATCCGCGCCGGTCAGGTGGTGAGCGGGGCCGGCTTCGAACTGACGGTATTGGCCGCCGATGCGTGACGACGAGGTATTCGATCCCGAGCCGGAGGCCCCGCTCCCGCCGGACGACAGCCAGTGCTGTGGCAGTGGCTGCGATCCCTGTGTCTGGGATACCTATCGTATCGAGCAGGAAGCGTTCAAGCGGCAGCATGCCGAGTGGCAGTTACGGCAAGCCTCTGCCGCAGTGAAAGGATAGTCATGGCAACGGTCGACCTGCATTTTCATTCAACGGCCTCGGACGGCGCCTTGCCGGCTGCCGAGGTCGCACGCCGCGCAGGCGAGCGTGGCGCGACCCTGATTGCCCTGACTGACCATGACTGTCTGGCCGGCCTCAAGGAGGCCCGCGAGGCCGCCTTGGCTGCCGGGGTGGATTTTCTGAATGGCGTCGAGGTGTCGGTCACCTGGAATAGCCGGCATACGATTCATATCGTCGGGCTGGGTATCGATCCCGACCATCCGGGTCTGGTCGAGGGACTCGCGGGGATTCGTGCCGGACGGGTCAACCGGGCCCGGGAAATGTCCGATGCGCTGGCGAAACTGGGTATCGAGGGCGCATTCGACGGGGCGATGGCCTTGTGCGATAACCCCGAGATGATCGGGCGTACCCACTTCGCCCGGTTTCTGGTCGGGAGCGGGCATGTCAAAGATGTCAAAACCGTGTTTCGCAAATTCCTGACACCGGGCAAGCCCGGCTATGTTCCGCATGTCTGGGCCAATCTTGCCGATGCGGTCGGCTGGATCGTCGCGGCCGGCGGCATTGCCGTGATCGCGCATCCGGGACGTTATGATTTTGGCCGGACGCTGACCGAAAGGCTGATCCTTGATTTCAAGGACGCCGGCGGGCAGGGCATTGAAGTGTCCAGTGGTAGCCATAGTCTGGACGACCGCTTGAAGTACGCGTTGATCGCCAAACAGTATGAGCTGCTGGCCAGTGCCGGCAGTGATTTTCATGCGCCGGGCGAGGGGGGGCGGGACGTCGGCTATACCGATGACTTGCCACCTATCTGCCGGCCGGTCTGGAACGAGTTGCACGAGCGGATCATTCGCGCGCGCCAGCCTTGAACAAGAAAGAGTAGCGCCACCATGGCACAGTTTTTCGTGATTCATCCGGAAACACCGCAGGCCCGACTGATCCGTGAGTCGGTGAAGATCCTGCGGGAAGGTGGAGTCGTCGTTTATCCGACCGACTCCTGTTATGCACTGGGATGCATGCTGGGCGATAAAAGCGCCATGGAGCGCATCCTGCAGATCCGCCAGATCGATGTGAAACACCACTTGACGCTGGTGTGCCACAATCTGTCGGAGCTGGCCAATTACGCCAAGGTGGACAATAGCCAGTTCCGCTTGCTGAAAGCCGCGACACCGGGCAGCTATACCTTCATCCTGCAGGCGACACGTGAGGTGCCGCGCCGGACTTTGCACCCCAAGCGTTCTACCATCGGTCTGCGTGTTCCGGATCACCCCATCGCCCTGGCCTTGCTGGAAGAGCTGGGCGAGCCGATCCTCTCCTGTACGCTGATGTTGCCGGGCGATGAAGAGCCGCTATGCGATCCGTATGAGATCCGCGAACGCCTGGAGCACGCCGTGGACCTGATCATCGATGGCGGCTGGTGTGGTGCCGAACCGACCACGGTGATCGATATGTCCGAAGACGTTCAACTGGTGCGTGCCGGCAAAGGCGATCCTGCCTTGTTCGGATTTTGAGTTGTTTGATACCTGACTGGAACGAGGCCCATGAATATTGACCTCCTGATGCAGCAAATCGTCATTCTTGCCTTGCCGGTGTTGCTGGCCATTACCGTCCATGAGGCGGCACACGCCTTTGCCGCCAAGCGGTTTGGCGATGCCACGGCCTATATGATGGGGCGCATGACCCTCAATCCCCTCAAGCATATCGACCCGATCGGGACGATTCTGATGCCGCTGCTTGGTCTGCTGTTCGGCGGCATGCTGTTTGGCTGGGCCAAGCCGGTGCCGGTCAATGCCGGCGCCTTGCGTAATCCCCGTACCGGGATGCGCTGGGTGGCGTTGGCCGGGCCCATGGCCAATCTGGCCATGGCAGCCATCTGGATGTTCCTGTTTCTGATGTCGGAAAACATTCCCGGTTACTTCAGCCAGCCCTTGTCGATGATGAGCAAGGCCGGCATCGAATTGAACGTCAGCCTGATGATGCTCAACCTCTTGCCGATCTTGCCGCTGGATGGCGGCCGGGTGGTGGAAAGCCTGTTGCCGCCCGGGGTGGCCTGGAAGTATTCCCGAATCGAGCCCTATGGTCTGTGGATCGTGCTGGGTCTGGCCTATTTCCGTCTGTTGGGGCCGATTCTCTCGCCCTTCATCGCTCTTTGTCTGCATGCGCTCTATGCGGTGATCAATCCGCTGGTGTCCGTGCTGTTGAATCTTGTAGCGCGTCTGTTCTGAAAGATATCTGATTATGTTTGCCAACCGCGTTCTTTCCGGCATGCGTCCGACCGGAAGCCTTCACCTCGGTCACTATCATGGCGTCATTGCCAACTGGGTCCGCCTTCAACACGAGCACGAGTGTTTCTTCATGGTGGCCGACTGGCATGCCTTGACCACCAGCTATGACGACGTTTCCATTGTCGGCAAGAGTACCTGGGACATGGTGATCGATTGGCTGGCGGCCGGTGTCGACCCTGATAAGTCCACCATTTTCATTCAGTCGCGTGTGCCGCAACATGCCGAGCTGCATCTGGCCATGTCGATGATGACCCCGCTGGGCTGGCTCGAGCGCGTGCCGACCTACAAAGACCAGATGGAGAAACTCAGCCACAAGGACCTGACCACCTATGGCTTCCTCGGCTATCCGCTGCTGCAGGCGGCCGATATTCTGGTGTACAAGGCCGGGCTGGTGCCGGTGGGCGAAGATCAGGTTCCGCATGTCGAACTGACCCGGGAAGTGGCCCGACGCTTCAACCATCTGTATGGACGCGAGCCGGGCTTTGAGGACAAGGCGCGCGAAGCGGTGAAGAAAATGGGCAAGGCGGGCAAGGACTATGACCGTCTGCGTACCCGCTACCTGCAGGAAGGCGATGCGGAAGCACTGGAACAGGCCCGTGCCTTGCTGGCGGCCAGCCAGAATCTGGGCGGTGCCGACCGTGAACGGCTCGCCGGCTTCCTGGAAAACAAGGGTAAGACCATTCTGCCGGAACCGGAGGCCTTGCTGACCGCTGCCTCGAAAATGCCGGGTCTTGACGGACAGAAGATGTCCAAGTCTTACGGCAATACCATTTTCCTGCGTGAAGAGCCGGAGGCCGTCAACAAGAAAATCCGTGCCATGCCGACCGATCCGGCACGGGTGCGTCGCACCGACCCGGGTTCCCCGGAGAAGTGTCCGGTCTGGCAGTTGCATCAGGTTTACACCACGCCGGAAACGCGCGAATGGGTGAAAGCCGGCTGTACCAGCGCGGGCATCGGCTGTCTGGAGTGCAAGCAGCCGGTCATCGAAGGGGTGCTGGCCGAGCAACAACCGATGTTCGAGCGCGCCCGCCACTATATGGATCGCCCGGAATTGGTGCGTGAAATCGTCGCGGCAGGCTGTGCCCGGGCAGGTGTCGTGGCCAAGCAGACCATGGATGACGTGCGCGAAGCCATGGGTTTGGGTTACGGCGGCCTGTGAGCGACACACCCGCTTCCTTCGAGCTGGCCCCGCCGACATTGCCGGCGGGGGTACCGCTTGCCCATGTGTTCGGGCAACCGGTACTGGAGATTCCGCAGGACCTGTTTATCCCTCCGGATGCCCTCAAGGTGATTCTGGACAGTTTCGAAGGTCCGCTGGATTTGTTGCTGTATCTGATCCGCAAGCAGAATATCAATGTGCTGGATATTCCGATGGCCCAGATCACCGCACAGTATCTCGGCTATATCGATGCGATGCAGGTCGAGCGGCTGGAATTGGCCGCGGAATATCTACTGATGGCGGCCTTGCTGATCGAAATCAAGTCGCGACTGCTGTTGCCCCGCCCGCAACTGGATGAGGAGGGGGAGGTCGATGACCCCCGTTCCGAACTGGTGCGGCGTTTGCTGGAGTACGAGCAAATGAAACTGGCGGGGTTGGAACTGGACAAACTGCCACAGGCCGACCGTGACTTCGTCTGGCTGGCGGTATTGATCGAACAGGCGGCAGAAGCGCGCTTGCCGGAGGTAGCCGCACCGGATTTGCGTCAGGCCTGGCTGTCCATCCTGTCGCGCGCCAAAAATTTCCGTCATCACAAGGTGGAAAAGGACGAACTGTCGGTTCGCGAACAGATGAGCTGGATCCTTCGTTACCTTGACGGACGCGAGTTTGTCCCTTTTGAAGAGCTGTTCGATGTCGCCAAGGGGGTTGCCCATCTGGTGGTGAATTTCATCGCCGTGCTGGAGCTGGTCAAGGAAGGCTTGGTGCGGGTCAGCCAGGATGAACCCTATCAGCCGATATATGTTCGTCTGGCACTGGCCTGAAACCAGAAAAGTCGTGTAAAATCCGCAGCTTCCCGCGAAATGTCCCGAGAATGGACTACACTGCATGTCATGTCCACGATAACTGATCTCTCCTATATCAAGATAGTGCTGGAAACTGCGCTGTTGACGACCTCAGAACCCTTGTCGGTAGCGGCGCTTAAAAAGCTGTTTACCGAAGAGCTCAAGGCGACCCTGATCAATGATCTACTGGACGAGATTCAGCAGGAATGGCGGGGAAGGGGGGTCGAGCTGGTCAGGCTGGCTTCGGGGTGGCGTTTTCGTGCCCGCGCCGAATTCACGCCGTACCTTGCCCGACTCAACCCGGAGAAACCACCGCGTTATTCGCGGGCGGTGATGGAAACTCTGGCCATTATTGCCTATAAGCAACCCGTGACCCGTGGCGATATCGAAGCCATACGCGGTGTCTCGGTGTCGACAAGCGTGATGCAAACACTGCTTGAACGTGGCTGGATTGAAGTGATCGGGCACAAGGATGTGCCCGGACGACCAGGGCTGTATGCCTCGACGCGCAAGTTTCTCGATGATCTTGGCTTGAATTCCCTCAGGGATCTGCCACCGTTGGCGGATCTGGGGACACTGGTCGTACCTGATGCCGGGGACGGCATCAGCGGTATCGGATTGGCCGATGCCCAGTCCCTCGACGACGAGGAGACTAACGAAATTGAACAGGAAGAATGATGTCTAAAGGACAGCGTAATCACGACCGTCAACCGGCGGCACGTGTCAGGGGACGCGAAGACGCGTCGCAATCGCGTTTTGACGGCCAGGCGCCGAAATCCCCTTCGAACCGCAAGCCGGGAGGCTCTGGGTTCATTAAATCCGCCAACCGCACGGCACCGCAAGGTGGCGAAGGCAAGGCTCCGTTCTCCCGGGAGGGACAACGCCGCAGCCCGGCCGGCCGTGAGGGTGGCGAACAGCGTCGTTTCAATCAGGACGGCAACCGCGATCCGCGCCAATCGTTCAACCGGGAAGGTGGCGAACAACGCCGCAGCCCGGCCGGTCGTGATGGTGGCGAACAGCGTCGTTTCAATCAGGACGGCAACCGCGATCCGCGTCAGTCGTTTAACCGTGAAGGTGGCGAACAACGCCGCCCGCGTGACGGCGAGCCGCGCCAGTTCAACCGTGACGGCAACCGCGACCCGCGTCAATCGTTCAACCGCGAAGGTGGCGAACAACGCCGCCCGCGTGACGGCGAGCCGCGCCAGTTCAACCGTG
>JAGLBD010000028.1 GCA_018260425.1 Pseudogulbenkiania sp.
TCGACTGGGCACCTTCATCCACTCCCCTGCGAGTGACATTTCAACCCCGACAACCCGATGCATGCACGGATGTGTTGCTGCCTGCGCGGGATATTTTCAGGGAGAAATTGCATGGTATTGCGACTATCATTGGCGCTCGCCACCTTATTTGCGTTGTGCGGCGTCATTGCCCCCGATTTCCTCAATCAGGAAACCTCACGCCTGTTGGCACTGACCATCAGCCGCTTTGGCTGGTTCTACCTGCTCACCGTATTTGGTTTTCTGGCCTTTGCCCTGTTTCTGGCCTTTGGCCCCTATCAGCACATCCGCCTCGGGCACGAAGACGATGAGCCGGAGTTTTCCCGTGGATCATGGTTTGCCATGCTGTTTTCAGCGGGCATGGGCATCGGTCTGGTGTTCTGGGGCGTCGCCGAACCGATGTCGCACTTTGCGACCCCCGCCAGTGCCAGCGTCACACCGCAAAGTGCCGAAGCGGCCAAACAAGCGATGCGCTACGCATTCTTTCATTGGGGGCTCCATCCCTGGGCGGTCTATAGCCTGATGGGACTGGTATTGGCCTACTTCAAGTTCAACCGCGGCGAACCCGGCCTGATCAGTGCGACCTTCCGTCCACTGCTGGGGAATCGGGTCAATGGCCCGGTCGGCTATGCCATCGACACGCTGGCGGTCCTGGCCACCGTCTTCGGTGTGGCGACCTCGCTGGGATTTGGCGCCAGCCAGATCGAAAGCGGCATGGAATGGCTATTCGGCATCCCGTCCTCCCCGCTGCTCACCGTCGCCATCGTGGTGGTCGCCACGGTATTGTTTTTGCTGTCATCGCTGACCGGCCTGTCACGCGGCATCAAATGGCTGTCGAACCTCAATCTGGGTCTGGCCATCGGACTGATGCTGCTGGTACTGCTGCTCGGACCGACCGGCTTCATCTTCGACACCTTCACCACCACACTGGGTGACTATATGGGCAATCTGGTCAGTGCCAGTCTGCGCATGACCCCGTTTACCCAAGGCACCTGGACGGCCGACTGGACCTTGTTCTACTGGGCCTGGTGGGTCACCTGGGCGCCGTTTGTCGGCATGTTCATTGCCCGCGTCTCGCGTGGCCGTACCGTGCGTGAATTCATCATCGGCGTCATGCTGGTGCCGGCGCTGGCCAGTTTTCTGTGGTTTTCGGTATTCGGCGGAACGGCCCTGCATCTGCAGCTCTTCGAACACACCAATATGATCGCCGCCGTCAAAGCCGACGTCTCGACCGCCTTGTATGTGATGTTTGACCACCTGCCGGCCTCCGGCCTGCTCTCCGGCATCGCCATGTTGCTGGTGCTGAGCTTCTTCGTCACCTCCGCCGACTCGGCCACTTTTGTGCTGGGCATGCTGTCCAGCAAGGGATCGCTCAACCCCTCGCACCGGGTGAAAGTCATCTGGGGCATCATGCTGGCGGTCATCGCGCTGGTGCTGCTCACCACGGGAGGCCTCAAGGGCTTGCAAACCATGTCCATCGTGTCGGCGCTGCCCTTCATGCTGATCATGATCGGCATGGCGGTATCGCTGCTCAAGGCCCTCAATCAGGAAGAAACCCGTCATCGTCGCCGCGAGATAGAACGCCTGCACGAGCTGGAAGCTCTGCTGGAAAAACGTGGCCACCTCCCCCCCAAAGAAACCTCAAAGGAGCTCTCCGATGAATAACATCATCCGTTTTGTCATGGTTGGTCTGGTTGCGGCATCCGCGCATGCCGGCGACCTGGCACTGGAAGCCGGCCGCGACACCGTGGCCATTTCCCGCACCCCGACCGGTAATGGCATCGGCTTGACCGCCGACTACCTCAAGCATGCCCATCACGGCAGTGCCGGCGGCATCGGCATGGAATTCGCCGTGAACCCGGGCAAACTGACCCTGGCGGGCGGCGGCAAGCTGTTTGCCATCAATGCCGACGGTTCGGGTACGGCAGCCCTGCTGGGCGGTCGCATCGCCTATGACCTCACCAACAGCGTGACCCTGTTCGGCCAAAGCTATCATGCACCGTCCGCGGCCTCATCGGGCAGCATTCGCCGCGTCGAGGACACCCGTGCGGGCGTCCGTTGGCAGGCGCTGGGACCGCTGGCAGTCGAGGCAGGCTATCGCCATCTGGCGGTGAAGCGTAGCGATGCGTCGCGCAACCGCACCTTGTCCGACGGGGTATTCGTCGGCGCCGGCCTGTCGTTCTAAGACGACTCAAGGCCTGCGCAGCAACGCGTCATGCAAGGCACTGACCGCAGGATGGGTCAGTGCCGACCCGGCAAAACACAGCCCCACCCGCCGCGTCAGGCTGGCCCCGTCCATCTCTTGGGTTCTGACACCCGCCACGCCGTGCGCCAGCGAACGCGGCAAGAACGCCGCACCAACACCGGCCGCCACCAAGCGTGCCGCCATCGACAGACTGCCCGCTTCGGCCACCGGGCGTCCTGGCGGATTCTCGCCGTAAAACGGCAACAGCCGTTGATGTGAACGATCGCCCGGGCACAGTACCCACGGGGTGTTTTCCCGCTGCGGATCGATAATGGCGGCCTGAATCGGCACCGCCAGCACAAAAGGCTCCTCTTCCAGCGGCAAAAACAGTTCATCCTCGCAACGCGATTCCTCAACCGCAAGACGGGCATCGCCGCAGCAACCATCCTCGACACACAGCCTCACCCCCGGCAAGGCCGCATGTACCAGCCGGATCACCGCCTCCAGATGGAGGCCGGCAATATCGGCATCCACCCCCAGTCGCAACGTGGCTTGCAGTGGGGCCTGTTGAAACAAGCCCTCCAACTGCGCCGCCTGATCCACCAGCTGGCGTGCTCTGGGGTAGAGCGCACGGGCCTGATCACTCACCTCGACACCACGCGGCAAGCGCTGAAACAAGGTGACGCCCAAGGTCTCTTCCAACTGCCGGATCGTGACCGACAAGCTGGGTTGGGTCAGAAATAAGCGCTGAGCCGCAGCGGTAATGCTGCGTTCTTCAAACACCGCGATGAAAGCCTTGAGTTGACGAATATCCATAGGAATTTCATATACCAGCAAAAGGAATAAAGCATTTTTCAAGCAGTTACCGCTCGACTATAGTGCAGCCATCACACAATACATCGTTTTTGTCTATTTCATCAGGAGTCATTCATGACCAAGCCGCTTATCGTCATCACCGGTGCCAGCTCGGGCATTGGCCGCGCCACCGCCCAACGCTTTTCCCGTGAAGGTCACCCCTTGCTGTTGCTGGCGCGCAATCTCGCCGCCATGCAGGCACTGGGCTTGCCGGAGTGTCTGTGTCTCGCCGTCGATGTCACCGACCGGGCCGCCATGCAGGACGCCATCGCCCGGGCTGAGCAGCAATTCGGCCCGACGGGCGCCATCGTCAACAATGCCGGAATGATGTTGCTGGGAGAGATGCAGCGGCAGAACCCTGACGAATGGGACACCATGTTCGATGTCAATGTCAAAGGAGTGCTCAATGGGGTGCATGCCGTATTGCCCGGCATGATCGCACGACGCAGCGGCACCATCATCAATGTCAGCTCGATTGCCGGACGTAAGACCTTTCCGTCGCACGTCGCCTACTGCGGCACCAAGTTCGCCGTGCACGCCATCTCGGAAAACCTGCGCGAGGAAGTGGCCGGCCACGATGTCAGGGTCGTCACCATTGCACCGGGTGCGGTGGAAACCAATCTGCTCAGCCATACCACCGACCAGGCCATCAAGGACAACTATGGTCAGTGGAAAGAAGAAATGGGCGGGGTGATCGCACCTGAAGATGTCGCCGAGGCGATCTGGTATGCCTGGCGGCAACCGGCCAATGTCTGCATCCGGGAAATCGTACTGGCTGCCACCCGCCAACAACCGTGAGGATCAGGTCGGCACGATAAAGTGACGGCGGGCAAGCAAAGCGGCCTCGCGGACATGGCAGTCCAGGGAGTGATCATTCACCAGCCCCATGGACTGCATGAAGGCATACACCGTGGTGGGTCCGACAAAGGACCAGCCACGCTTCTTCAGGTCACGCGCCATGGCGCGCGATTCTGCCGTCTCGCTGATCACGGCGGGGGCCGTCGGCGAGGCTTCATACCGCCAGACATAGGCGGCCAGCGAGCCGGCCTCGTCACGTAATTGCAGCGCGCAACGGGCATTGCGCAGTACGGCTTCGATCTTGCCCCGGTGGCGCACGATGCCGGCGTCACCGAGCAGCCGCTCGACATCCCCTTCGGTAAAGCGCGCCATCCGCTCCATATCGAAACCGGCAAAGGCCTGCCGGAATGCCTCACGTTTTTTCAGGATGGTGATCCAGCTCAAGCCTGACTGAAAACTTTCCAGACAGAGCTTTTCAAACAAGCGGGTATCGTCTCCTACCGGAAACCCCCACTCGGTGTCGTGATAGTGCCGATACAGCTCGGTTTCGCCACACCAGAAACAACGAACCGGCTCGTCTACAGTGGATGTCATCATTATCTCCGTCGCTATTGTGTACCAGTAGATCGGGTTCCAGCAGAATATCCCGGCGATAGCCGATTCTCACTGACCTCGATCTACTGGGCTGGCTGACAGAGTATATCGCGACACGGTACGGGATTCTCAACTATGACGTTGTTTTACGCTATGCATAAGTGGGCTTGCCGGGTGCACTGAAGCCGGGCTATGCCAGTCCCGGCGCAGCTTTGTCAAAGATGCGACACGGCTCATGCGGTAACAAGGATTTTCTTGTTGTTCCGGTTTGCGGCGATCCACATCTGCAGGCAGGCCGTGACATCATTGTCGGGCACCTGGTTGCTGGCGGTTATGGCACTGATACCGCCAGTCGGCACATCTCCCATGGCCAGGCTGCGCCACTCCCAGTAAAATCCCGGACCGATCACATAGCTGCTATCGGTGCGCAGCCCGAGCAGGTGCACCTTGAACTCCAGACTGACGCCACGGTGCTGTTGGGGTGTGTCCCACAGGAACAGATAATGATTGTTCGGCCCCCCTGTCGGCAGGCACTGCGTTTCGGCATCGGCCCATTCGTCGTGATCCGCGACAAAACCCAGCGGGTCCAACCAATGGTCCAGAAACTCTCCGGCACCCAGGGTCATGCGAATCTGCTGTGTCATCCCGTCGCGGGTAGCCTGATCGAAACTGTCCAGATAAAACGGACTTTGCTCGACACCCTCGCGAAACAGCACATCAACAAACCAGCCATTGCCATTGATGGTGTTGCGCTTGGTCTGCTCCTGTCGTGCGCCCTGCTCCCACAGCGCAATATCCAGATCCGTCTTGTTAGTGACAGGGATGTCATTTCTCAAGTAACGGCAGATCTGGAACAGTCCGATTTTTGCGATCCGGTTGTTGCCGTGAAACGTATCTTCGACATCGACCACAAAACGGGCGGACGGTATGCCGGGGTTTTCTTCATATTTGATGACTCGCATGGATCAGGCTCCCAGAAAGAAAGCGGTGCCACGATGGCAGACCGCCCCTGTAAGAACGTGATGTTGCGATCAGTGTGACAAGACGTGTGCTATCTGATGTCAGGCTCTTGAGTCCGAAACAGTGATGTGCTGTACACATTGGCGTTGTTAAGTCGCCCTGAGCGTAGGAGTCATCAGTTATGGCAGCGCCCAGTGCATCATGATAGCTGGGCGCTGCTGATCGAACGGGACGCCGACTCCTTCACCATTTCATACCCCTCCACACGATTCTTTTTGGCCTGATACATGGCATGATCGGCGGATAACAGCAGCGCATCGGCTTCGCAACGCCCATCGCCGAGCGCCACCCCCACCGAGACACCCAATGTAAAAATGCGGCCGGCAATCTCGAAGGGGGCTTCCATGGCTTCATGGCAACGCACGGCCATGGCGTCGACATAGGCTTCGGCACCCTCTCCGAGTTTCCCCAGCAATAACACAAACTCGTCGCCACCAATGCGGGCCAGCATGTCGTCCGGCGCAGGGATACAGCTCAGGCGCCGGGCAACTTCGCGCAATGCCGTGTCACCGGCATCATGCCCCAAGGTGTCATTGATCTGCTTGAAACCGTCTAGATCCAGATACACCACCGCCAGTCTCACCCCGGTCTGGAGTGAACTGGCCAGTTCGCGGCTCAAGCGGTCGGACAGGGCAATCCGGTTTGGCAAACCGGTCAAGGTATCGTGCAAGGCCATGTCGGACAACTCGGATTGCTTGGCATCGAGCTTGCTCAGCAAGCGATTGAATGCCGCCAGCAAATGACCGAGTTCGTCATGACGTACCACCGGCAATGCCGCCAATGGCGATTCGCCACTGGCCATGGCTTCGGCCTGACGCGCCGCATGAAACAACGGTCGAAACAAGAAGTAGATGTAAATCCCGGCAAAAAACAAAAAGATCAGCATGATCCAGCCGGCATTGCGCCAGGTCAGCTGCCGTACCCGCTCGATGGTGGCAAAGGCTTCGCTGCCGGGCAGCATCGCCACGACCGACCAGCCGGTAGTGGAAACCGGGGCAATCGCATACACCATCTCCACGCCATCCGCGGTGGTGGCCACCCCCTCGCCCTTGAACCCTGTCATGACATTGTCCATCAAGGCATCACGCCCCGCCGGCGGCGTTGCCAGCAGTCCGGCGTTCTTCTGGTCAGCCGTCATCAGCAGGTGATCCCGGGGCGACACCAGCAGCAACTTGCCACCAGAATAGCCGAGCCGCAAGCTATGCAGTGGCGCCAGAAAGGTGCGGTCATTGAGCAAGGTCACCCCGACCAGCATCCCGCGAATGGTACCCGAAGCATCTTTGACCGAGACGGCCAGCGGCAAAACCGCCTGCTGTTCATCACGCCCCTCGATAATCCTGCCCGCCATGCGACGATCGGATTGCCCGGCCTGGATATCATCGCGAACAGAGTAGTCGAACAGTTTGGGATTGTGCTGCAGCGGGAAACTACCGAGGGGCATCCCTTGCGGGTCGACAACGAACAGACCGCCGCTGAACAGGGTTTGAAACTGGTAACGTTCCTGCAGCCAATCATGCAGTTGCACCGGATGGGACAGCACGTCCGGAGGCAAGTCGGCCGCCATCCGCTCCAGTAATGCCTGGCGCTGTTGAATCTTGATATCCAGATCGTGGGCAATATACGCGACCAGATCCGCCTGGCGGCTCTCGGCCAGGACGCTCAGGTCGGTGCGCAAAAAGTCGGACAGTATGCAAAATCGAACAACGGACCCAACGCTGACGATACAGAGCGCCAGCAGCATGATGCGGGTCACAACACTATCCCTCATTCGGCGCAGGAATGTGGGTTGGGATTTTTTCGGCATGGGGAGCAGTGTAGCCGAGGACGGCCATGGTTGGGTATGTTTACCCTCTTAGAAAAAGCATTTTGTATGCATATTGCACAAGTCAATAGCATTATATGCCTCATGGCGCCAAATGAAAAACCCGTGCATAAGCACGGGTTGTTGGCTAAGGGGCAGCCAGGCCGAAGCCACCGCCCCGTCGTCCGCTTTACAGGACTTCGATGATGCCGGCAGCACCCATACCGGTACCGATACACATCGTCACCATGCCGTAGCCCTTCTCGCCACGGTTACGCATACCGTGCAGCAGGGTTGCGGTACGGATCGCACCGGTCGCACCCAGCGGGTGACCCAAAGCAATCGCGCCGCCATGCGGGTTGATCACCGAGGTGTCCAGATCCAGATCGCGGATCACCGCCAGAGCCTGGGCGGCAAAGGCTTCGTTCAGCTCGATCCACTTCAGGTCGGACTGGGACAGGCCAGCCTGTTTCAGTGCCGCCGGAATGGCTTCCTTCGGACCGATACCCATGATGGCCGGAGGCACGCCCTTGACCGAGAAGGTCACATAGCGACCGATCGGGGTCAGGTTGAACTCTTTCAGCACGCGTTCGGACACGATGATCACCGCACCGGCGCCGTCTGACATCTGCGAGCTGTTACCGGCCGTTACCGAACCCTTGGCATCGAACACGGTTTTCAGCTTGGCCAGGCCTTCCAGCGTGGTTTCGCGACGCGGACCTTCATCGTTTTCCAGTACCTTGTTGATCAGCTGGACTTCGCCGGTCTCGAGGTTGGGAACGCGATAGGTGGTTGCCAGCGGAGTGATTTCGCTCTTGAACGCGCCGGAGTCGATCGCGGCCAGGGCGCGACGATGGGATTCCACCGCAAACGCATCCTGATCTTCGCGGGAAACGCCCCACTGCTGGGCAACCTTTTCCGCGGTCAGACCCATGCCATAGGCAATGGCGTAGTTCTCGTCCTTGGCAAACACTTCCGGGTTGATCGAGACCTTGTTGCCCATCATCGGCACCATGGACATCGACTCGGAACCCGCCGCGATCACCACGTCAGCTTCACCCATGCGGATACGGTCGGCCGCAATCTGCACGGCGTTGATGCCGGACGAGCAATAACGGTTGATGGTGATGCCACCCACGGTATCCGGCAGACCGGCGAGCAGTACGCCGATACGGGCCATATTCAGACCTTGTTCCGCTTCCGGGAAGGCGCAACCTACCACGCAATCGGAAATCAGCTTGGGGTCCAGATTCGGAACCTGGGCCAGAGCGCCGGTGATGACGTGCGCCAGCATGTCGTCCGGGCGAACGTGGCGCAACATGCCACGCGGAGCCTTGCCTACCGGGGTACGGGTGGCGGCTACGATGTAAGCTTCCTGTACTTGCTTGACCATTCTTTCAATCTCCTGGGGTGCGGCGGCATCGCTCGGCCGCCACACGATATCTGTGCTTCGATCAGTTACGCAGCGGTTTGCCGGTCGTCAGCATGTTGGCAATGCGGTCCTGGGTTTTGGAGTTCTTCAGGAGCGTCATGAATGCCTTGCGCTCCAGATCCAGGATCCATTGCTCATTGACTTCGGTGCCCGCTTCCACGTCGCCGCCGGTCATGACGTCGGCGATCTGGGAGGCGATGAAGAAGTCATGCTTGCTGATGAAGTTGCCTTCCAGCATGTTGACCAGCTGACCCTTGATCGAGGCAGCACCCGAACGGCCGGCCACCGGGAAGGATTTCACCTTCAACGGCGGGCGGTAGCCCGATTCGGCCATGGCCAGCGCTTGCTGCTTGGCCACGTACAGGAGTTCGTAAGCATTGAAGACCACGATGTCGGACTTTTTGAAGAAGCCGATTTCCTGAGCTTCCATGGCACTGGTGGCCACTTTGGCGGTCGCAATGCCCATGAAGTAGTCTTTCAGTGCGGCGAGGACATCGCCACGGGCTTCCTGAGCCGCGCGCAGTGCAAATTCCTTGCAACCGCCGCCGCCCGGCAGCAGGCCGACGCCCACTTCTACCAGACCGACATAGGACTCCAGCGCGCCAACGACGCGGTCGCAGTGCATGGCGATTTCGCAGCCACCACCAAATACATAACCTTGCGTTGCCGCAACGGTCGGGATCTGGCTGTAACGCATACGCATGGAGGTTTGCTGGAAGCGACGGATCATGGTCTCGATCGCTTCCCAGTCACCGGTCATGAAGGCCGGCAGCATCGACTGCAGGTCGGCGCCGACCGAGAACGGCTCTTCGGTTTGCCATACCACCAGACCCTTGAAGCGGTCTTCGGCGATATCCAGAGCGGCATTCAGGCCATCCAGCACGTCCGGGCCAATCGCATGGGCCTTGGACTTGAAGGACACCACCAGAATTTCATCACCGGTGGTAAAGGCACGTACGCCGTCGTTTTCATAAACGGTTTCGCCCAACAGGCCGGACTTCTCGCCCAGTACCTTGGCCGGGGTCAGTTGACGGGCATAGACGTCAAGCGTGGAACGGCCTTCCAGCTTGTTCTGGGCCGGATTGAACGAACCTTCGGCAAAGTGCACGCCGCCACGATCCGCTTCCAGCACCCAGGCCGGCAGGTCGGCAGACGACAGGCCTTTGCCGGCCTTGATGTCTTCTTCGACCCACTTGGCCACTTGTTGCCAACCAGCGGCTTGCCAGGTTTCGAACGGACCGGTGGACCAGCCAAAGCCCCAGCGAATGGCGAAATCCACGTCGCGTGCGGAGTTGGCGATGTCGGCCAGATGGAAACCGATGTAATGGAACACGTCGCGGAAGCAAGCCCAGAGGAATTGCGCCTGCGGGTGTGCGGACTCGCGCAGCGCCTTGAAGCGTGCACCGATATCCGGGTTCTTCAGAATGTCCTTGACGCTGTCGTCGCCCTTTTCACCGGAGCCGACATACTCGCCCTTGGCCGGGTCGAGGACAAACATTTGCTTGCCCTCTTTCTTGTAGATGCCGACCTTGGTCTTGGCACCCAGTGCGCCGGCGGCGATCAGCTTCTGCAGCCATTCCGGCGACTTGTACAGGCCGTGCCACGGGTCATTGGGCAGGGTGTCCTGCATGGTCTTCACCACATGGGCGAAGGTATCCAGACCGACCACGTCGGCGGTGCGGAAGGTCGCGGACTTCGGACGACCCAGGCGCGGACCGGTCAGGTCGTCGACCACATCGAAGCGAATGCCGAATTTCTCGGCATTGGCAATGGTCGCCAGCATCGAGAAGACACCGATGCGGTTGGCGACGAAGTTCGGGGTGTCCTTGGCACGTACCACGCCCTTGCCCAGGGTGGTGACCAGGAAACGCTCGAGGTTGTCCAGAATGACGGCGTCGCTGCCCACGCACGGGATGATCTCGACCAGGTGCATGTAGCGCGGCGGGTTGAAGAAGTGAACGCCGCAGAAACGCGGTTTCAGTTCTGCCGGCAGGCTGTCGGCCAGGGAATTGATCGACAGGCCGGAGGTATTGGTTGCGAAAATGCTGTTTTCGCCAAGATGCGGAGCCACCTTCTTGTACAGGTCGGCTTTCCAGTCCATGCGCTCGGCGATGGCTTCGATGACCAGATCGCAATCCTTCAGCAGATGCAGATGGTCGTCGTAGTTGGCCGGCTGGATATGGTTGACGGCATCTTTGGATGCCAGCGGGGACGGCTTTTGCTTCTTCAGCGCTTCGATGGCTTTTTTGGCGATGCCGTTCTTGTCACCTTCCTTGGCAGGCAGGTCGAACAGCACGGTCGGTACCTTGGCATTGACGAGGTGAGCAGCAATCTGCGCACCCATGACGCCAGCGCCGAGTACGGCTACCTTGCGCACGATGAACTTGGTTTGAGACATGGTTTCCTCGTTTATGGAGAACACAATCATGAGGCAGGCCCCTCGACTCCTGCCTTGCCTTGTCGGGAAGGGGGTCGAGCCCCCTTCCCTTTCACCACGCCTCTAAACTGCCGTTGACAACGGTTTAGAAGCTGTAGTTGTACTGCAGACCGATCATTTGCAGATTGGTCTTATACTTGCCGACAGTCGTTTCACCGTTGCCGGTGCACGTCAGGCTGCCCGGAGCGCAGCTGTCGGTGTAGTTGACCTTGGCTTCCTTGAAGAACAGGTAGCTGTAGGCAAAGTCAACCGAAGATTGCTTGTTGATCTTGTAGTTGCCGCCCAGCGACACGATGTAGCGATCGCTGTCCGGCAAGGCCGGGTGACGCAGATTGTCGTTCTGGACCGGCGACTGGTCGTAGGCCAGACCGCCACGCAACAGCAAGGAATCGCTGTACTTGTAATTCGCACCAACCGAGACCTTGTAGGTGTCTTTCCAGTTCTGAACGATATTCAGGTCACCCTCGGACGTGCCCGGGAATTTGATGTCGATGCTCTTCAGGCGCGAGTGGCGCGTCCAGGTCACATCGCCCATCAAGGCAACAGTCGGGTTCAACTGGTGGAACACGTTGGCAGAGAACGATTCCGGGGTGTTGACATCCACCGAAGCGGCCGAGTTGTCATGACCGCCGGCGGCACCGTTGCGCAACGCAGCCAGCAAGGTGGGGTCGTCCACGCCCGGGTAGTCCCAGGTCACGTTGCCCTTCAGCTTGTGCTGGATGTTCGAACGGTAAGCCAGGCCGAAGCGGGTGTTTTCATCGAGGGTGAACATATAGCCCAGGTTGAAACCGAAGCCCCAGTCATCCGCATCCATCTTGGCCTGGCCATCCGGCAGCTTGGCGATACCGGCCTGATACATGGCCACGGCCTGGGTACGGGCCTGCGCCAGTGTCAGCGACGGATTGGCCTGCATCAACTTCTGGACAATCGCGGTCACTTTCGGTGCGGCCAGCGCCTGACCGGCCGGAGTCTGTCCAACGTTCAGCACGCCGGTGGCAACATCGACGCCCTTGGTCAGTTTGGCCTTGATGTACTGCGCAGAGAGGCCGAAACCGAACGAATGGTGTTCATCAACCTTCAAGGCCAGCGTCGGGTTGAAGTTGATGGTTTCCAGGCTGATGCTTTGCAGGGCATAGCGGCCGGACCATTTGCTGTCATAGTCAAGCTTGGCGCCGAACGGGACGAACACACCCATACCGAAGGTCAGCTTGTCATTGAGCTTGTGCGACATGTACAGCGACGGGGCTGCCACGGCGGAAGGCGCGAACGAACCGCCATTGTTGCCGTTGTTCGGAAGCGGCGCGGCATTGGCGTTGTATTTGTAGCGGGTAGAGCCTTCATCGGTGTACTTGGAGTCCGGGATCACCAGAGTCACGCCACCGGAAAATTGGGTACCGTCCAGACGGGTCAAGCCGGCCGGGTTATAGAAGATCGTCGAGGCATCAGCGGCTTCGGCACCATTGGCAAACGCGGTACCTTGCGACGAAACGCTCTGGGAACCGAAGTGGTAGCCGGAGGCCATTGCGCCGGAAGCGACACCCATCATCATGACGGAAAGGCTGAGGTGCTTGAGTTTCATGTTATCCCTCTCTGCGTATCAATGTTATTTGATTTGGCATTCATATGTACTGAACAGCCCCAAAAAGCCGCTCAAGTGGGATAGTACCAGAGAATTAGAGCTTGTCCACTAAATCCAGAGTCATTGTTCCAAACGTGCGTTTGACGCAACATTGGTGCAACAATGACCGGATTTGGTGAATTTCACTCAAGCCTCGCCCAACAACCGTGATTTACCCTGCAGATCCACTGCCACAAAGGTCACAATCACTTCGGTGATAAACACCGTCTCTCCATCCATTCGTTCTGAACTGACTGAAATCTTCAAGGTGATGGATTTTTGTCCGACACGCAGTTTTTCAACATAGAGATTGACCACGTCCCCGAGCAGGATAGGCAGGGAAAACTGGAAAGCATTGACTGCCACCAGCGCCACCGGCCCCCGGGAAACCCGCTCGGCCTCGAGACTGCCGGCCAGATCGATCTGGTTCATCAGCCAGCCGGCCTGCACCCGCCCGTAGGCATCGGTGCTGATCGGCAAGGCCCGAACCCGCAACGCCGGCATCTTGTCCTGAGGTATTTCCATGGCATCAACCTACCTGTTCTTTGGTGTTACCTTGCCACACCACACCAGCCTGTTGATGTGGTGTGGCAAGGTGCCCGGTGGCGGGGTGCCGTAACACCCCGCCCTGCCTTCATCAGAAGATGTGGCGTTCGAGCAGCTTGTCGTCGTGGTGGGTCATGGACATATCGAAATCATCGACCATGATCACGTCACGCTTCAGTTTGCGGGCACGCGTTACCGCGTCGAACTCGGCCTGGGTGATCACACCACCGGCCAGCGCTTCCGCCAGTCGTTCGAGCTGGGTCAGTGCCTTGAGTTTGCCGTCGCGGGTCAGCTTGCGCAGCTTCTGTTCAACCGGCTCGGTCGCCAGCACGGCCTTCAGGGCGTGCGGCAAGACACCGATGGCATCGGTCTCGTCATTCGGCACATACATGCCACGGGTCAGACGGTCGCGAGCCTCGCCCGGCTCCATCATCAAACGTGCCACCTTGGTGCCAAGTCGGTCGGACGGTGCCTGCAGGGTCAGACCCCACGGGAAAATCACCCGGCGCAGCACCCAGGCCAGCGGACGGCTCGGCAGGTTGGCCAGGAAACCGTGCATGGCTTGCTGGACATCGTACAGCGCCGCTTCAACCGCCCACTGCACCAGTGCCAGATCCTCTGCCTTGGCGCCTTCGCGTTCGAAACGCTTCAGGGAAGCCGTGGCGATGTACAGCCCGGACAGCATGTCACCCAGACGGGCCGAGAGCTTCTCGCGGAACTTCAGCGAACCGCCCAGACTGAACATGGCCATATCGGACAACAGCGCGAAGGCACTGGAGAAACGGGTAACCTGCTTGTAGTAACGCGCGGTCGGGCCGGAACGAGGAGCACCGGTGAAAGCTGCACCGGTCAAGCCAAGCCACAGCGAGCGCGACAGGTTGCTGATCACGAAGTTGATGTGACCGGTAATGGCGACATCGAACTCTTTCGCATCATTCTCCATAGCCGCGCGCATTTCACGCAATACATACGGATGGCAGCGAATCGCACCCTGACCGTAGATGATCATCGAACGGGTCAGAATGTTGGCGCCTTCCACGGTGATGGCAATCGGGATGGCCTGATAGGCACGCGCCAGATAGTTGCGCGGCCCGAGCACCACGGCCTTGCCGCCATGCACGTCCATCGCGTCATTCAGCGATTTACGCATACGTTCGGTGTTGTGGTACTTCAGCACGGCGGACAGTACCGACGGCTTTTCGCCGATATCCAGCGCGGTCAGCGCCAGATCCTGCGACGCTTCCATCTGGTAGGTATGACCACCAATACGGGCCATTGCCTCGTCCACGCCCTCGAACTTGCCGATCGGCAAACCGAACTGGTCGCGAATGCGGGCATAGGCACCGGTCACGAAGGTGGCGACTTTGCCGGAGGCTACCGACATGGCCGGCAGCGAGATGCAGCGACCTACCGACAGACACTCGACCAGCATGCGCCAGCCCTGACCGCAGTACTCGCGGCCACCGATAACCCAGTCGATCGGGATGAATACGTCGCGACCCCAGGTCGGACCATTCATGAACGCGGCACCGCCCGGGAAGTGGCGACGACCGATGCTGACACCCACGTGCTCGGTCGGAACCAGTGCGCAGGTAATACCGATATCTTCCTTGTCGCCCAGCAGGTGTTCCGGGTCATACAGCTTGAAGGCCAGACCCAGGATGGTGGCGACCGGAGCCAGCGTGATCCAGCGTTTTTCCCAGCTGACACGGATACCCACCACGTTGTCGTGATGTTCGCCGGTACGCGGGTCGGTATACGAACCACGGCATACATAACCGTAATCAGGAATGCTGCCAGCGTCAGAGCCTGCCGAAGGGCTGGTCAAGGCAAAGCAAGGCACTTCCTTGCCCACGGCCAGACGCGGCAGGTAGTAATCTTTTTGTGCTTCGGTGCCATAGTGCTGCAGCAGCTCGCCCGGCCCCAAGGAGTTGGGCACCATGACCGATACGGCAGCGGTACCGCCGCGGGTAGCGATCTTGGTCACGACCTTGGCGTGCGCATAGTTGGAGAACTCCAGACCGCCGTACTGCTTCTTGACGATCATGCCAAGGAAACCTTTTTCCTTGATGAAGTTCCACACCTCTTCCGGCAGGTCCTTGGTTTCGTGGGTAATTTTCCAGTCGTCGATCATCGAGCACAGTTGCTCGGTCGGGCCATCCAGGAAAGCCTGCTCTTCGGCAGTCAGCTTCGGATCCGGGAAGGACAGCAGACGATTGAAGTCCGGTTTGCCGGAAAACAGGTCGCGATCCCACCAGACGGTACCGGCGTTGATGGCTTCCTGCTCGGTCTGGGACATGGCCGGAGTGATTTTACGGAAAATACCGAAGACCGGTCCGGTGAAAACCAGACGGCGCAGCGGAGCCAGATTGAGTACCGCGGCGACCACGACGAAAACGCTCCAGACCGGAACGGAAACGGCGGAGCCGGCCAGGAAATGAATCCCGGCAAGCCAGGCGGCGATACCGATGGTCCAGACCAGGACCGGCGCACGGAAGTACGCCAGGGCACCGATCAGAGCGACCAGAATGATGACGGTTAGCATGTGTGTAGAATCCTCGTGTTGACTCTTCTCAGCCTTGGGCGGGCGCGACCAGACCGGCAACCACGAAAGGCAACAAATGCTTGACGATCATGTCCGGGTCGCGGGCCGTGACGACCTGACTGCGGACAAAGATTTTCAAGACATCGTTACCGGCAAAGGCGTTGAACATGATGCCGAAGGCAAGATGCATGCGCCACGCCAGCTCTTCTTCGCCAAGCCAGGGCAGGACTTCCTTGAATGCCTTGGCGAAGCGGTGCACGAACACACTGTATTGCTGGGAAATGGTTTCGCGCAGCAGGCGGTGGTTTTCCACCAGCGTGCGCGAAAGCAGACGCACAAACAGTGCGCCACCCTTGGAGGGGTCCCGGGAGAGCGCCAGACACGGACGAATGAACGCCATGACCAGATCCTCTACCACGGCTGCCTCCTGCTTCGCTTCCAAGCGGTCGAGCTCGGCCAGACACGCTGCCACCAGCGGGGCGAGACGTCTCATGAACACCGATTCGAACAGTGCATCCTTCGAGCCGAAGTGGTAATTCACTGCAGCAAGATTGACCTCGGCCTGCTGCGTGATCATGCGAAGCGACGTACCTTCAAAACCGTGTTCCACAAACAACCGCTCCGAAACATCCAGAATCCGGGTGGCTGTATCAGGTTTACTCGCTTCCATGGTCTCCTTTGCCTTTTTCAGGTTTGTTGTTGGTTTGACCGTATCCATTGGCTATTCGAACAAGCGTTTCAAACTTACGTTTTAATTTGATCAGTGTCAAGAAAATCCTGATGGAATGCCACGAACACACTCCCGCTCCCCGTCCGTGCCGACGGGGAGTCTCTTGATAGTAGACCTTGCGTTTGAATCAAACGATTGGATTATGCGACGAATCCGTGCAGAAGATCGCGTTTGAGATCATCGACATGCTCGAGCCCGACCGCCACCCGCAGCAAACCTTCGACAATTCCGGCATTGGCACGCGCCTCCGGAGTAATACGGGCGTGGGTTGTCGAGGCGGGATGGGTAATCGTGCTTTTTACATCGCCAAGATTGGCTGTCCGGGAGATCAGCTGTACCGAATCCACCACACGCCAGGCGGCTTCCCGCCCTCCTTTGACGACAAACGACACGACAGCGCCACCGGCCTTTTGCTGCGCCAGCGCCAGTGCATGCTGTGGATGACTGGGCAAGCCCGGGTAGTAGACGCGCTCGACCGCGGGATGGCTTTCGAGCCAGGCGGCCAGTTCCAGTGCATTGGCACACTGCTTTTCCATACGCAGGTGCAGGGTTTCCAAACCCGAGAGCAGGACCCAGGCATTAAAGGCCGACAGCGTAGGACCGGCACTGCGCACATGCAGATAAATCGGCTCGATCAGCTCCGAGCGCCCGACCACTGCGCCCCCCAGCACCCGGCCATGGCCATCCAGATACTTGGTGGCCGAATGCACCACCAGATCGGCACCCAACGCCAGCGGTTGCTGAAGCGCCGGCGAACAGAAACAGTTATCCACCACCAGCAAAACCTCGCCTTGATGGGCGATATCGGCGATAGCCTTGATATCGAACACGTCGGTCAACGGATTGGAGGGGGTTTCCAGATAGAACAAGCGGGTCTCGGGGCGCCGCGCCTGCTGCCAGGCCTCGAGGTCGCCACCATCAACAAAAGTGGTGTCGATCCCGAACTTCGCCAGCGTGCCGATAAACAGATTGGTGGTCGAACCGAACAGACTCTGCGAAGCGACGATATGGTCACCGGCCTTCAGACACGCCATCATCACTGCCTGAATGGCTGCCATGCCACTCGCCGCGGCAATGGCACGCTCCCCGCCCTCCATCGCAGCCAGACGTTGCTGAAAGGCGTCCACGGTCGGATTGGTAAAACGTGAATAGGTATAGCCTTCCTGCTCCCCGAGAAATAAAGCGGCCGCCTCGGCCGCGGTGTCAAAGGTAAAACTGGAGGTCAGGAACAGGCCCTGGCTGTGCTCGCCATACGGACTGGTTTCACGCCCGGCGCGAATGGCCAGTGTTTCAGGATGATAGAGGGGTGCGGATTTATCGGTTGCCATGCTAGGTCTCTTGCTGTCGCGTCAATGGACGGCGGGTGCGCCGCTATGACAAGCATATTGCCTGAAAGCGCCCTTCAGGTTAAATCATATCTATTTATATCCACCCTGCCATCCGGGTATTTGGATTGCCCGCTCCGCCCTGCCCTGTTAGGCTTTGCCCCCGTTAACCACAGGAATCCCGAACGATGAAATCCCGTTCCACGAGTGGTCTGGTGTACTCCACCGAACACGGCCGGATGTGCCCGGACTGCCGCCAGCCTATCGATGCCTGCCACTGCAAAACCCTTGAGACGCTTCCGGCCGGCGACGGCATTGCCCGTATTACCCGGGAAAAGGCCGGGCGCGGCGGCAAGGAAGTGACGGTCATTCGCGGCGTGCCACTGAATGGCAGCGAACTCGCGCAACTGGGCAAAGCCCTCAAGGCGAGCTGTGGCTGCGGTGGCACCGTCAAGGATGGCGTGATTGAACTGCAAGGTGACCGTCGCGAGAAAGTCGTCAGTGAGTTAGGCAAGCGCGGTTTCACGGTAAAACTCGCCGGCGGCTGAGCCAGTCAATGACAATTAATTTTCCGTAACAACTTTTATTGCTATATATATTAATAGACCTTTCCACTGCAGCCTCTGACCGCCCTTCACGGATGATGCCATGGCGCACGATGACGACTCTCTGCAATCCCTGCTGTTTGAAGCATTGGTGAGCCATTCACAGAATATTATCGGTGCCAAGGACCTGGATGGCCGTTACATCTACGTCAATGTCAGCTACTCGGCCACCTTCGGTGTTCCGTGCGAGTCGTTTCTCGGCAAAACCGATGACGAGCTATTCCCTCCCGACATCGCCAGCCATCTGCGCGCCGCGGATCGCCGCGCCCGCTACAGCCAATCGTCTTTGGTCCTGGAAGAAGTGGTTCCGGTACAGGGCGAACTACGCACCTATCTGTCGGTAAAGTTTCCGATCCTTGACCAACAGGGCGCTGTCTATGCGACCGGACTGATTGCCACCGATATCAGCCGTTGGCGACGGGCCGAAGACAAGTTGCGCCGCAGCGAGGAATTGTTCCGGCAAGCCTTCGACAAGGCCACCATCGGTATGTGTCTGGTCAGCCTCGACGGGGTGTTGCTACGGGTCAATCCGCAGATGTGCTGGACGCTGGGCTATGACAAGGATGAACTGGAAGGACGCCCGGCCAGTGACTTCGTCCACCCGCAGGACAGTCACAGCGACCCGGCCTATGTGCGCCACGACGGTGACGGTGCGGGGGCATGGAGTGAATTCGAGCGCCATTACCGCCACAAGAACGGCACCTCGGTGTGGTGCCGGGTCTCCAGTTCACTGGTACGCGGCGCTCTTGGCGAACCGCTGTATTACATTTCCCACGTCAACGACATTACCGCCAGCCGGCATATGGAACAGGAACTGAAGCGCCTGGCCAGCACCGACCCGCTGACCGGCATCGCCAATCGCCGCCCCTTTCTTGAAGCACTGGAACAAGCCTTGCAACGCATGCGCCGTTGTCCGTGTCCAGTGTGCTGCGTGATGGTGGATCTGGATCACTTCAAACACATCAATGACCAATTCGGCCATCTGGCCGGCGATCAGGTACTGCAGACATTCACCCATTTGTGCCTGAGCCGCTTGCGCAGCACCGATCTGATCGGCAGACTGGGCGGAGAAGAGTTCGGCATTCTGATGCCGGACACCGATATCGAGGGCGCACGGCAACTGGCTGAGGAATTGCGCAAGATCATCGAAGAAACGCCCATTCAGGTCGAGGGACACCGCATTACCCTGACCATCAGTCTGGGCATCACCGAGTGCCGGACCGACGACAGTGGACCCGACGCCGTCCTGTCGCGTACCGATCAGGCGCTTTATCTGGCAAAAAGTGCCGGACGCAATCGTTATTGCTGTCTGGACAGCACAGTGAAATGACCCGACCCATGAATGGCGAACGGCTGTGGTGGTTATTTGCATTGGGTTCGGCACTGTTTGCCGGACTGACGGCCATCCTTGGCAAACTGGGTGTCAGTTCGCTGCCCGCCGATCTGGCCACCTTTATCCGCACCATCGTTATTCTGCTGGTCAGCGCGCTGGCGGTCTCCCTACAAGGGCAATGGCGCGGTTTAAGCCAAACCGGCAACGCCGGTCTTGGCTGGCTAGTGCTGTCCGGGATCACCACCGGTGCGTCGTGGCTGTGTTATTTCCGGGCCCTGAAACTGGCCCCGGCTTCGCGGGTCGCCCCGGTAGACAAACTCTCGGTGGTGGTCGCCATCCTGCTCGGTGTCACCTTGCTGGGCGAACCGCTGGATAGCCGCCTGATAGTGGGGTCGCTACTGATCATCGCCGGCGTTATCGTGCTGGCCACCTGACGAGAGCCGCTGCAGGGTCCAGGCCAGCGCGGGGCCGGGACGACTGCGGCGCGACCACACCATATCGACCCGCACCGAGCGGGGCCAACCGGGAATGTCGAGCTGCTGCAGCATATCTCCGCCATAGTTCTCGACCAGCCACTCGGGCAGCTCGGCCCAGCCTGCCCCGATCCGGGTCATCTCCAACAGCATCAGATAGCTGGGCGACGACCAACTGAGACCGGTTTTCCCTGCGCCGCCCCCTTGCAGGTAGGTGCCCAGCCGCAGTTCGCGGTAACGGCTCAGTTCGGGATGACTCGTCACCCCGGCCTTCACCAGCGGATGACTTTTAGCCGCAAACACGCCGATTCGACTCTCGGCATCAAGCCGCTGGTGCGCGAGGGTGGCCGGATAATGGGGCCGGGCAGCAATGAAGCCCAGCTGCGCACGCCCTTCATCGACGAGGTGCAATACGTCGTCCTCCTCGCCGAACAGGAATTCCAGCTCGACATCGGGAAACCGTTCGGCAAACAGCGTGATGAACCGTTCCAGACTGGTGGACTGAAAGGTATCGGACAACACCAGCGTCAGCCGGGGTTCCACGCCTTCAATCGACAGTTCTGCTGCATGACGTTTCAACACATCCACCGAATCCAGCACCTGACGGGTCCTGGCGAGCAAACTCACCCCCTCCGGCGTCAGCACCGGCAAGCGTCCGGTGCGATCGAACAGCCGCACGCCAAGATCGATTTCCAGATTGGCGACGCTCTCGCTCAGGGTCGACTGGCTTTTGCCCAAAGCGCGTGCTGCAGCGCTGAAAGAGCCACGGGCGGCCACCTCGGCAAACGCTTGCAATGCCTCAATTGACGGGTTCATTATCGGTTTTTCCGATGGTATCCAGCTGTCTATTATCCGCCATACCGAACACAATAACGAGACTGTCTTTCGGAATTCCCACCATGAGCCACTCCAAAACTCTTGGCGAACGCGCCCTGCACGCTATTTTGTTTGAAACCTTCGGCGTTATGCTGATCGCCCCGTTGGCGGCCTTGTTGACGGGTGTCCCCTTGCTGCACATGGGTGGACTGGCCATCCTGCTGTCGACCTCGGCCTTGCTGTGGTCAATGGCCTTCAATTACCTGTTTGACCGCGTCACCCGGCGCCGAACACTGCTGATCCGTAGTGTGCATGCGGTGCTTTTCGAGGGGGGATTCATTCTGATTGCGGTGCCACTCGCCGCAGCGTGGCTCGGCACCAGCTGGCGGGAAGCGCTACTGCTGGATATCGGTTTTATCCTTTTTTATCTGCCCTACACCTTTCTTTACAATTTGGCCTACGACCTGCTGCGCCCCTACTGCATTCAGTCTTTGCGTCGAGCCACCTGATGCTGCGCCGCAACAAATCTTGTAATAGAGCATGTATGTCAGCTATATAAGTACCTCAATATCATAAAACAGGGTCTGACATGCCATCGCCAATTGCTTTGATGAGTCGACTCACTTACCCGCTGCGTTTTGCCTTGATTGGAGCGGTTTTCGCCCTGACCTTGTTCTATCTGACCTGGGGTTTGTTCAGCAACAATCAAAACACCATCAATTTCTCGGCCAAAGAACTGCAGGGCGCGCACTATATCATGCCGTTTCCGGCTCTTCTGGAAGCCATTCAGAACCGGGGCAGTGGTGTGGGTTCGGATGCCGACGCAGAAAATGCCTTGGCTGCCGTACGCACCCTTGAGACGCAAGACCCGGATGCGCTTGGCACCGCCAAGGCATTCAAGGAACTGGAACGGAGCTGGAAAGAAAGCCAAGCCGGCACGAGCCACGGTGACTCGCGCATCGCCGCCAATGCCGCACTGGCCAGCTCGGCCCTGCAGTTGCTGAATCAGGCCTGCGACGGCTCGAACCTCACTCTGGACCCGGACCTCGACAGCTACTATCTAATGGACAATGCCTGCACCCGACTGCCGGGCCTGACAAACCGGACTGGCGAAGCTGCGGCGCTGGCCATCCTGCCGGTCGATCACGGCATGACGACCGGACGCCGGGAACGACTGATCGAATTACGCCCGCTGATTCGCGACAGCCTGGCAAGTTGGCAAGCCAATCAAGGCAAGGTCAACCAAGCCAACGCCTCGGTCGCCACCGCCTTCGGAACGCTTGTGACAATGGTTCCCGATACGGTCAGCACCACCATGGCACCGGTGTCTGCCCGCCTTGCGGAAGCCGCTTCATTTGATCCTGCCATGCTTGCATCCGCCAATAAAACCTTGCAATCAAGGCTGAAGACGGCACAAACCACGACCCATGCCGAACTGCAACGCTTGCTGCAGATCCGTATCGATGGCATTCGCTGGCAACGCAATGGATTCATCCTGACGGCGGCCCTGTCGCTGCTGATCACCTTTGCCCTGTTTGCTGTACTGTATCGCTCCATCACCCGTGAATTGGGCGGAGAACCGTTTTTTGTGATGAGCGCCATCAAGAACATTGCCGAAGGACGTCTGGACATCCCGGTCACCGCAGATATCACCGAACCGAAAAGCCTGCTGGCCAGTACCGTGGAAATGCGTTTGCAACTCAGGAGTATCATCAGCGACGTCTTGTCGGTCGCCGAACGCATCGAGTCCTCATCGCAGATCGTCGCCGGCAACGGCGAGCATCTGGCGACAACCGGACAGGAGCAACATGCCGCCGCCGACGCCATCGCGGCGGCCATTTCCGGCCTCAGCGACAACATCAACCAATGCGCACAGCTGGCCGCCGCGTCACACCGGTTAATCGACACCACCGAGCAGCAGACCACGCAAGGCAATGGCGCCATGACCCGTACCGCACAGGAAATGGATGCGGTTGCGCGTCAGGTCAATGAGGCCGCCACCATCATCGAAGCACTGGGAGAGCGGGCTCGTGACATCTCGAAAGTGGTCAATGTGATACGGGATGTGGCAGAACAAACTGACATGCTGGCGCTGAATGCCGCCATCGAGGCCGCACGCGCAGGAGAAACCGGGCGGGGATTTGCCGTGGTGGCCGATGAAGTCCGCAATCTGGCCGAGCGCACCACACGCTCCAGTCACGAGATTCACCAGATCGTCAGCGCCATGCAAAGCACCACCGGCAATGCCGTCGATATCATTCGGCAAAGCCGAGAACAGGCCGGCGACAGCGCGGGTCGCTGCCAGACCACGGTCGATACCATGAATGCCATTTGCGATGAGATACAACGCACCCGCACTGCGATCGAGGCCATTGCCGAGTCACTGGTCAGCCAGAAAGCCAGCGGCGAATCGGTGACGGTGAATATCGATGATATGGTCAAACGGCTGGGCGACTCCCGGCAGCGACTGTCGCGCAACCACAGCGAAGTCGTCGAGTTGCGCATGCTGGCTCAACAACTGGCGGCGGTCACGCGAGGCTTTACACTCTAGGGCTTGACCTCCAGCACCCCCATCATCCCCTGCCCCTCATGCTCGAGAATATGGCAGTGGAACATGCGCAGGCCGGAAAACGCCTGACGCAAACGCACCCTGACGGTCTGTTGCGGCGCCAGATTCACGGTATCCCGCCACGCGAGGAACGGCTCGGCAACATCCTTGCCCTCCTCGCTGCGCGAGATGACCTGAAACTGGGTACCATGCAGGTGGAAAGGGTGATCCATGTGAGAATCGTTGACCAATTCCCATTCTTCGACTCGCCCGACCTTACCCACCAGATCGATCCGGTTCATGTCGAAGGCTTTGCCATTCACCAAAAAAGCCATTTCATGCTGACCGTTTTCCATCGACATGGTTTCGCTGAATTCGACCCGCTGCCGCGCCGCCACACCGCTCAACGCCTCAAGGCTGCGCAGCCGTGACGGTAGTTCCGGCCGTGGCCCCGGGACGAACTCGACCCGCGCCAATGGCCAGTCACGTTCGTCGGCCACCTCACCCATTTTCTGCCGGTCATAGGCCAGTGCAGTCAGTACCACCTGACCCGGAGCACCGTCCACCACCCACTCGGCGCGCTCGCCGGGCGCCAGCAGCAATTCGCTCATGCGCTGCGGAGCCTCCAGCAAACCGCCATCGGTGCCGACCAGCCAGAACGGCATTCCGCCCAGCGATAAACGCAAATAGCGGGCACTGCAGGCATTCCACAGGCGCAGACGCTGGCGTCCGGCAAGCGTGATACACGGTTCGCGCTGTCCATTGACCAGCACATATTGACCTTCGCGCCCATTCATCCAATCCTCGGCGGTGTTGCCCGGAATTCGGCCCTCCCGGTCGAGGCGCAGATCCGAGATCACCAGATGCTGCTCGGCGAAGCCTGCCAGCGGGTCGTGACGGGCTCTGACGATGAACACCCCCGCCAGGCCGCGATAGACTTGCTCCGGGGTATCGCCATGCGGATGGGGATGGTACCAGTAAGTCCCGGCCGAGCCTTCCGGCAAGGTAAAGCGGTAGACCCGCTCGCCGCCCGGCGGCACCAGATCCCAGGGATTGCCGTCTTCGGCAGGTGGTACCGGCAAACCATGCCAGTGAATGGTGGAGGCTTGCGGCAACCGGTTGATGAAGCGAATCTCGACCTGGTCACCTTCCATCACCTCGATCAACGGCCCGGGCACGGCACCCTGATAGGCCCATACCGTGGTGTTGATTCCGGGAACCAGCGTCACTTCATGCACGGCCGCTTCCAGCGTGGCACGGAACTCGCCGATCCGCTTGGAGCGATTGGCAAGACGACTGAGCGGCGCCAGTGGCGAACCGGCAGGAATGGCATCGGCCGCCATCAATGGCACCGGGGCCGAGGCGGTTGGCATGGTGTGAGCGGCCGGCATGGCGGCCATGGAACGGGAAGAAAAGGCCAGCGCAATGGCACTGGCGCTGCTGCGAAGGAGAAACTGGCGACGGTTCATGGTGTCCTCACGGGCAATATACCCCTAAGGGGTATTGTGACGGAGCCACACCGGAAAAACAAGTCGCCAATACGCCGCCCTCCCGGCCGGGAGGGCGGCGCGTGGTGTCAGCGTGTCCGCGACTTGGGTTTAGGCTTTTTACCGCTGCCGATCCGTGGTGGCGCATCCTGAAAACGCTTGGCGGAATGCGCGGTACGGGCGGTATTGAACTTGCCGCCGGACTCGCCCGTGCCTTTGGGCTGGAAGGACGGAATCAGCTGGTGGCGGCCGTTGCCGATCAAATCGGCACGTCCCATGTCCTGCAGTGCCTCGCGCAGCAGCGGCCAGTTGGCCGGGTCATGGTAGCGCAAGAAGGCCTTGTGCAGCTTGCGGCGATAACCGTCCCGCACCACATCGACCTTTTCCGAACTGCGCGACAATTTCTTCAGCGGATTGCGTCGGGTATGCCACATGGTGGTGGCCATGGCCATCGGCGTCGGCATGAAGGTCTGCACCTGATCGAGACGGAAGTTGTTTTTCTTCAGCCACAGGGCAAGATTCATCATGTCTTCATCGGTGGTGCCCGGGTGGGCTGCGATGAAGTACGGGATCAGATACTGCTCTTTGCCGGCCTGGCGCGAGAAGCGTTCGAACAATTCCTTGAACTTGTCGTACGCGCCCATGCCCGGCTTCATCATCTTCGACAACGGGCCTTCTTCGGTATGCTCCGGAGCGATTTTCAGGTAACCGCCCACATGGTGGGTCACCAGTTCCTTGATGTACTCGGGGGAACGTACCGCCAGATCGTAGCGCAAGCCGGAACCGATGGAGATTTTCTTCACGCCCGGCAAGGCCCGCGCCTTGCGGTAGAGCTGGATCAACGGCGCATGGTCGGTATTGAGGTTTTCGCAAATCCCGGGGTACACACAACTGAGGCGTCGACAAGACGACTCGATTTTCGGATCCTTGCACGCCAGCCGGTACATATTGGCCGTTGGCCCGCCAAGGTCGGTAATGTGGCCGGTAAACCCGTCGGTCTTGTCGCGGATCTCTTCGATCTCGCGAAGGATGGAGTCCTCGGAACGGCTTTGAATGATACGGCCCTCATGTTCGGTAATCGAACAGAAGGTACAGCCGCCAAAGCAGCCACGCATGATGTTGACCGAGAAGCGGATCATGTCCCAGGCCGGAATACGCGCATCACCATAGCTCGGATGCGGATTGCGGGCAAACGGCATGCCGAACACGTAGTCCATTTCCGGCGTGGTCAACGGAATCGGCGGAGGTGTCAGCCAGACATCACGGTCACCGTGCAACTGCACCAACGCCCGGGCATTGCCTGGGTTCGACTCCAGATGCAGGGTACGGCTGGCATGGGCGTACAACACCGGGTCGTGGGCAACGGCTTCGAAGGCCGGAATACGCACCACGGTACGGGTACGCGCCTCCTTGCGCCGGGCAACGCGCTCGGCCGCCGGGACGATGCGGATCGGTTGCGGAGCGGCCGGGTCGGTCTTCTCCGGGGTCTCGGGCTGCATGGCGTAAGGGTCGATATGAGGATCGATGCGTCCGGGGACATCGACGGTGGTCGAGTCCATCTCTTCCCAGCTGTCGTCGGGACGCCAGCCATGCGGGACACAGAACGCCGTTCCGCGTACATCGCGGATTTCCGACAGGTGTTCACCACGGGAACAGCGATGTGCGATCTCCACCAAGGCACGCTCGGCATTGCCATACAGCAACAGGTCGGCCTTGGAGTTGGTCAGCACCGAAGGACGGACCTTGTCGCTCCAGAAATCATAGTGGGCGATACGGCGCAGACTGGCCTCGATACTGCCGATCATGATGCCGGCGCCAGGGTAGGCTTCCCGGCAGCGCTGGGCATACACGGTCACTGCACGGTCCGGGCGACGGTTAGGTTCGGCATTCGGGGTATAGGCATCATCGGAACGGGGGCGACGATCTGCCGTGTAACGGTTGATCATCGAGTCCATATTGCCGGCCGTCACCCCGAAAAACAGATTGGGTTTGCCCAGCACGCGAAACGCATCGGCGGAATGCCAGTCAGGCTGGCTGATCACGCCGACCCGGAAGCCCTGGGCTTCAAGCAAACGGCCGATCAGGGCCATGCCGAAACTCGGATGGTCGATATAGGCGTCGCCGGTGACCAGAATGATGTCACAGGAATCCCAGCCGAGTTCGTCCATTTCAGCACGGCTCATCGGCAGGAACGTGGCGGTTCCGAAGCGCTCGGCCCAGAATTTTTTATAGCTATGGATCGGCTTCGGAGCAGGTAATTGGTGTGTCATGGTGGGGGTATCGATTCAGGCAGACGCGCATTGTGCCAGAAAGCGCGGCACGGGTTAAGTCATTTTGTCTGTTTTTTCAACACTCTAGCAGGAAAACATGCAGACATACGCGAAGAGGGAGGCCACTAACGGCGCCGCTGACCTATAAACTATAATGGAATAAATACAAAAGCCGGATGAAATGGAATGAAACTGGAATTCCCCGCTGCAGAACACGCCAGACTCGAATTGATCAGGGATCTGAATATGTCAGACCCCAACCCGCGACTGGAAAGCCTGATTCGTATCGCCCGGCATACCTTCGGGACAGAAGCCGTAGCGATCACCCTGCTGGATGCCGACACCCAATGGATCAAGGCCGCCAGCGGCCTGCCCTTCCGTCACTGTCAGCGCCGCGACTCGATTTGCCAGTACACCCTGCTTGCCGAAGACGGCCAACTGCTGATCGACGACCTCAGTGTCGATGAGCGCTTCACCACCGCACCGCTCGTCTGCGAGCACGGGTTTCGCAGCTATGCCGGCAAAACCCTTTACTCGCGCGAGGGCTTCCCGCTGGGGGCGTTTTGTGTGCTGGATACGGTACCGCGCCGCCTCACCAGCACCGAACTGGCAGTACTCGGCGATCTCGCCGCTCTGGCCGAGCGTGAGTTTCATCTCTGTGAGGTATCGCAGCACATCCTCAAAAAGCAGGTCGATGGCTGGAATGCCATGGACCGGGCTACCGACCTGCAAGCCATTGTCGATCACCTGCCGGTGCTGGTGGCCTACGTCGGCCGGGATGGCCGCTACCGCTACGCCAATGCTATTTACAAGGAATGGTCAGGACTGGACTACTCCAGCATCATCGGCAAAACCATTATTGAAGTCGTCGGGCCTGAGCATGCAGCTGAATTGGAGCCGCATACGCAGCAAGCGCTATCAGGAAAACAGGCTATTTACGAAACCTCTCATGTGATCATGGGACTGCACCGCCACTTACGTGGAGTATTGACTCCCGACCTCCGAGAAGATGGCTCTATTCCCGGCTACTACCTGATGGTTCAGGACATTACCGCCCGCAAAACGCTGGAAGACACCCTGATGCAGCAGGCACGCGAAGACCCGCTGACCGGTCTGCCCAACCGCCGCGCCGCTCTGGAACAGATTACCGCCGCGCTCAACCGCCAGACCCGGGTGAAAAAAGGTCTTGCGGTAATGTTCCTTGATCTGGACGGTTTCAAAGGCATCAATGACTCGCTGGGCCACGATGCCGGCGATGCCTTGCTGCAGCAATTTGCCGGGCGCTTGCTCACCGCCGTGCGTTCCACCGACATGGTGGCACGACTGGCCGGCGATGAATTCGTTATTCTGCTGGAACATCTCGGTAATGCCGAGGCGGACTGTCGTGCTCTGGCGAGCAAACTGATCAAAGCGATCAACCTGCCTTTCATCTTGCCGCAGGGCAGTGTCAGCGTTACCACCAGCATCGGCATCGCACTCAATCAAACCGCCCAGCCGGTGATGGCGGAAACACTGGTGTCCGAGGCCGATCAAGCCATGTACAGGGCCAAGCGTCAGGGCAAGAACCGTTACGTGCTGAGTGCCGCCCGCCCCGCCTAGGCAGGACATGACCGGGGTCAAACCATACCGCCGGCAGCGGTATGGTAAGATCTCCCCCCGACTTCAGGAAAACAACGCACAACATGAAGCGTCTGATCCCGCTGTTTGCCCTTCTGCCGTTGACTCTGGCCGGTGCTGCCTTGCCGGACCATCTGGGCGATATCGCCCAATGGAAAACCCTGGATTGGGATCATCCCGGCACTAGTGCGCTGTGGCAGGAAAAGAATTGGGTGAACTATATTGGCGCCCCCGCCCCCGGGGAAAACCGCCAGCGCATTCAAGATCTGCGTCTTGCCGACGTCGATGTCTTCGCGATACTGGCCCGCACCGGCGCGGCTCGCCAACCGGATCAACTCCAATTGCTGACCCATGCCAACGACCGGCGCCGCAATCAGTGTCAGGCCCTGTCGCGCTGGGCCAAAGCGCGGTTTGGTGTGCCGGGCCTTGTCGTGGATGGTGGCTATACGCTGACCGCAGATAGCAACAAAAGCACCATTCTCGACCTGAATGCCCAATGGGAGCTGGGAACGACTCGTTTGACGCTGTTGTGCCAGGCGCGGGAAACGGCAGGCAAGACCGTCAGCGAGGCCTTCAGCCGTCTGGTGTTTTCCAGTGCGGCCACTACGCCACCCTTGAAACCCCTGCTCAATGTCTCCTGTACCCGCAACGAACAGGCCGGAGCCTCGGAACCCGGCCGCAGCCTGGAGCGCATGGCCTTTATTGTCGATGAAAACCGCTTGTTGATCCGTCGTCCCGACAAGGCCCCGCTGAAAGCCTCCGAAGTACGCATCGAGAACGACAGCGTGACCTTCTCGCTGGAAAAAGATACCGCCAGTAACGATTACCGGCTGGATCGTTCCAGCGGACGCCTCACCGGCACGCTGAGACTGGCCGGCATTCCGATGATCCGCATCAGCGGCAACTGTCAGATGAAGCCCTTGCCGGGCCCTGCTCTCCCCTGAGCCCTTAGCCGCACGCCAGCGGCATCCCGACAAAGCAAAACCGCTCCCGGGGACAGACCCCGGGAGCGGTTTTGACTCAAACCACCAATGCTTAGCGCGACTTGACGAACGGAATCCCGATCGACTTGGGCGCAATGGCGCGACCGACAAACCCGGCCAGCAGCAGCACCGTCAACACATACGGAATCACCGCAATGAACTGTGACGGAATAATGCCGATACCCGGCACTGCCACCCCTTCAAGACGAATCTGGATCGCATCGGCAAAGGCAAACAGCAAGCAACCAATCACCGCCTGAACCGGACGCCACTTCCCGAAAATCAATGCTGCCAGCGCCAGAAAGCCCTTGCCGGCGGTCATTTCCTTGATGAAGGCACCGGTCTGGTAAACCGACAGGAAAGTACCGGCCATACCGCACAGCATCCCGTTCCAGAACAGGGCGATGTAACGGATACGGGCGACGGAAATACCCGCCGTGTCTGCCGCGTGGGGGTTTTCACCCACGGCACGCAGGCGCAAACCGAAACGGCTCTTGTAAATGAACCAGGTCACCACCGGAATGATCAGGATCGTGAGGTACACCAGAATACTGTGACCGGACAACAGGCGACTGTAGAGCGCGCCAATCACCGGCACATCCGCCAGTTGCTCGGCAAACGGCAGGGTGATTTCATGAAAACGTCCGGCATCCGGCAGTTGCGGCGAATTACCGCCCTGCTGGAACCACGCCAAACCCAGTACCGGCGTGATACCCGACGCAATGGTATTCACGGCCATACCGGAAATCAGCTGGTTGCCGTTGTAGGTCACCGAAACAAAGGCGTGCAACATGGCCAGCATCACGGCAGCCATCATCCCGGCGCAGAGACCGATCCACGGGTTCTGCGTCATATAGGCAGCGGCAGCCGAGGCAAAGGCCGCCGCCAGCATCTTGCCTTCCAGGCTGATGTCGACAACGCCGGAACGCTCGGAAAACAGACCGGCCAACGACGCCAGCACCAGCGGAGTCGCAACGCGGATGGTCGAATCGAGAACACTGATCAACTGATCCATATTCACTTTCTCCGCTTGAAGAGAGGGGCGATGAACGGCTCGAAAAGGTTTTCAAGCGCACCGCAAAACAGAATGATCAGACCCTGAATGAAAATGATCATCTCGCGGGTAATCACCGGCTTTTCGAATGACAGGTCCAGCCCACCCTGAGTCAGCGCACCAAACAGCAAGGCCGACAGGAAGATACCGACCGGATGGTTGCGACCCATCAGCGCCACGGCCACACCGACAAAGCCGATACCGTTGGTAAACGCCACATTCATGCGGTGGGTCGACCCCAGCAATTCATTCACGGCAGCCAGACCCGACAAGGCGCCGGAGACGCACATGGCCAGCAGGATTACCAAGGTCACGTTGATCCCGGCATAGCGGGCCGCTTTGTCATTGACGCCGACGGTACGCAACTGGAAACCCCAGCGGGTATGCCAAACCACGATATAGAACAACACCGAGGCTACAATGGCCAGAATAAAGCTGGCATTGAGCGGTGTCGCAGGAATATCCAGCCCCACCGAGGCCGCGATGGCCTGCATCGACGACACCCAGGAGGATGCACCGAATTCACGGGTGGTCGGGTTTTGCGAACCCGGTTCGATCAGCAAATGGCCAATCAGGTACAGCATCAACGACGAGGCGATGAAGTTGAACATCATGGTGGTCACCACGATGTGACTGCCGCGCCGTGCCTGCAGCCAGCCCGGGATGAATGCCCAGGCGGCACCAAACAGCATGGACGCCAGAATGGCCAGCGTGACCATCAGCGGAGCCGGCAATACCGTGTCGAAGGCCAGCACGACCAGCGTTACCCCCAGACCGCCCAGATAGGCCTGTCCTTCGGCACCGATGTTGAACATCCCGGCGTGAAACGCGGTTGCCACAGCCAGACCGGTAAAGACAAAGCTGGTGGTATAGAACAGCGTGTAGCCGATCCCCTCACCGTAGCCGACGGCCCCTTTGACCAGAATTTCCAGGCACTCGAGCGGGTTTTCCCCGATAAGCCAGGTCACCAGTGCAGTGACCAGCAACGCGGCCATCAGGTTCAGCGCTGGCAAGACAGTCAGCTGAGCCCAACGCGGCAGCGTGGACGGTTGTCCGAATTTCAATGTGAGCCCCCCCCCATCAACAGACCCAGCGAGGTGGTGGTCGCTTCGTTACCGGACACTTCGCCGGTAATCTTGCCACCTGCCATCACCAGAATCCGGTCGGACAGCGCCAGAATTTCTTCCAGTTCCACCGACACCAACAAAATTGCCTTGCCTTCATCGCGCAACTGGATGAGGCGTTTGTGAATGAACTCGATTGCACCGATATCGACACCGCGGGTCGGCTGGCCAATCAGCAACAGCTCGGGGTTGGCATCGATCTCACGCGCCAGCACCACTTTCTGCTGATTACCGCCCGACAACAAACCAACGCGCAACAGGGCGTTGGCCGGACGAATGTCGAACTCGCTGATGAAGGTCCGGGTACGCTCGATCAATGCCTTGCGGGAAAACAGCGGGCCGCGCGACAACGCTGCCGTGTCGTCATAGCCAAGGATGGCATTTTCATACATCGAGAATGCCTTGACCAAGCCTTCGCGCGAGCGGTCTTCGGGCACATGGGCAATACCCAGTTTGCGCAACTCGGCTGCACGCGGATGGCGATAGCGACGCGCGCACAGATCTTCGCCCTTGAACACAATGGCACCGGTCGTCGGCACCAGCATCCCGGCCAGTACTTCCAGCAACTCGGACTGACCATTGCCGGAGACCCCGGCCACACCGACGATTTCGCCGGCACGCACCGTGAAGTTCAACGAATCCAGCAGCTTGACGCCACGCTCGTCGGTCAACGACAGGTTTTTGACGTCCAGCACCGCGTCACCCGCGTTGCACTCGGCCTTGTTGACCTTCAGGATTACCTTGCGGCCCACCATCAGATCGGCCAGGATTTCCTGATTGACATCACGGGTGAACACATTGCCCACCACCTTGCCGGCGCGCATCACCGACACCGCGTCGGTGATTTCCATCACTTCGCGAAGCTTGTGGGTGATCAGGATCACGGTCTTGCCCTGATCGCGCAAGGCATTGAGGATGCGGAACAGATGATCCGCTTCCTGAGGCGTCAACACCGCGGTCGGCTCGTCCAGAATCAGGACATCGGCCCCACGGTACAGCGCCTTGAGGATTTCAACGCGTTGCTGCAGGCCAACGCCCAGCTCGCCGACAATGGCGTCCGGATCGACCTCCAGCGAATAATCCTTGTTGAGAGCCTTGAGGTGCTCGCGCGCGGCAGCCATGCCTTCGGCAAGCAGCATGCCTCCTTCGGCCCCCAGGACAATGTTTTCCAGCACGGTAAAGGTGTCTACCAGCATGAAATGCTGGTGCACCATCCCGATGCCGAGACGAATGGCTTCCTGGCTATTGCGAATGCGCGTTTCACGGCCATGCACCTTGATGGCGCCGGTATCGGCCTGATAATAGCCGTACAGGATGCTCATCAGCGTGGATTTGCCCGCGCCATTCTCGCCGATGATGCCATGGATGGATCCTTTGGCAATGCTCATCGACACGTCTTCGTTGGCCTTGACGGCACCGAAGCTCTTGCTGATGCCGATCAACTCGATGGCAATGTCGGTCATACTTGTTTGCTTCCCCGGTTCTGAGATGACACCAACATCAGTCCTGACGATATAACTCAAACGGACACGCAGGCTGTGTGCCAGCGTGTCCGTTTGTCAGGGTCTGCCGGTCAGATTGTGCCGGTCAGACGCTTACTGCACCGGGCAGCTGTTGCTGGTACGGTAGTCGACTACCTTGATCTTGCCGCTGATGATGTCTTTGCGGGCAGCATTGATCTTGGCTTCCATGGCAGCCGGAATCAGCTTGCGGTTGTACTGGTCCAGAGCCCAGTCAACACCGTTTTCTTTCAGGCCCAGAACTTTCAGGCCCGGCTTCCACTTGCCGTCTTTGGCATCGCGGAAGGTTTCGAATACGGCGTTGTCAACGCGCTTGACCATCGAGGTCAGCACGGAACCCGGCTGAAGATGGTTCTGGTTGCTGTCTACACCGATGGAGTACTTGCCGGCCGACTTGGCAGCTTGCAGAACGCCCAGACCGGTACCGCCGGCAGCGGCGAATACCACGTCAACACCCTTGTCGAACTGGCTCTTGGCCAATTCGGTACCACGAGCCGGGTCATTGAACGCTTGCGGGGTGGTGCCGGTCATGTTGGCGACAACGGAAGCATCCTTGCGGGCATACTTGACACCCTGGGTGTAACCACAGCCAAAGGCGCGGATCAGCGGGACATCCATGCCGCCGATAAAGCCGACCTTACCGCTCTTGGAGGTCATCGCAGCGGCCATGCCCACCAGGAAGGAGCCTTCTTGTTCCTTGAACAGGATGGACTGTACGTTCGCACCCTTGGCAACGGAGTCGATGATGACGAACTTGACGTTCGGGAATTCCTTGGCAACCGTTTCAACGGCCTGGGTGAACGAGAAGCCAACCGCGATGATCATGTCGGCATTCTTGCGCGCCATGTTGCGCAGCAGCTGTTCTTTTTGCGCGTCGGACGAGATGGTGCCGTCGCGATAGTTCAGCTTGAATTCTTTCTTGAAGCGTTCTGCACCGTTGTAAGCAGCTTCATTGAAGCTCTTGTCGAACTTGCCGGCCTGGTCGTAAACCACGGCAGGGGCAAAATCCTTGGCCATGGCGCTGGTGGCCATGACGGCAGCGGCAACAGCCAGGCTGACACGTTTCAGTTCCATTTTCATCTCTATCAACTCGTATCGTTTTGGTGGTGGAAATACCCTGCGGGACAGAGCGTTCATGTCCATGCAGCGCGTCATGGGGGAGTTTTGCCGAAGCCGGACATAACTCCGACACGCCGGAAATACGAAGCATTCCGGATGCAACTCCCTCTGACAGACCCAGCCGGGCAAGGTAGCGTCATCGTTTCTTAACACTGTCGCGGCACACTGTGACCGCACAGTCGAATGACAGGCACCCCATCGTCTAGTAAAGCGCGCAGAATTGTAATTACCTGCGATTCGGCTGTAAACCTTTTCCGGCTGTATTCGCCGCACATGTCGTAACCGTGCCGCACACTGGCGACACACTATGACAGATAATGCCCGGCGAAGTCGGCATTTTCTTCCCTTGAAGAAACCTTGGCAATAGCCTCCCGCGCCATCCCCCCTCAAACACTGCCTAGGTTTGACGATTGTCAGTGTCGGAAGTCTTTTCGGACTTCCCTTGTGGGAAAAAAGACACCATAATCCAAGCCCTTTCCGGCAAAGCGACCCCATGCTGACGATTCTCCATCAGGACGATGACATCATCGCAATCCACAAACCGGCCGGGCTGCTGGTCCATCGCTCCATGATCGACCGAACCGAAACCCGCTTTGCCGTGCAGTTGCTGCGCGACCAGATCGGCCAACGCGTCTACCCGGCACACCGTCTGGACAAAGGTACCTCGGGGGTATTGCTGTTCGGCCTGACGCCCGAAGCAGGACGCACCCTGATGCAAAGCTTCGAGGCGCAACAGGTTGCCAAACGCTATTTGGCGGTGGTGCGTGGCCACCCGGAACCGGAAGGCCGCATCGACTACCCGCTGCGGCGTCAGCACGACGACCTCGAAGGACGCTTCGTCAGCCATGACAGCGCCCCTCAGGAGGCGGTCACCGATTTCCTGCGACTGGCCACCATCGAATTGCCGGTCGAAGTGGACCGTTATCCGACCAGCCGTTACGCCCTGCTGGAACTAAGGCCACTGACCGGTCGCCGCCATCAATTGCGTCGCCACATGAAACACATCGCCCATCCCATCATTGGCGATGCCACCCATGGCAAGGGGATACACAATCGCTATTTCCAGCAGGCTTACCAATGCAATCGCATGCTGCTGGCCTGCTGCGAGATGAGCCTGCCCCACCCCCGGCATGGCACCCCATTGCGCATCGGCACACCGCTGGAGGGCTCGTTTGCCGATATCATCAGCCGCTTTGGCTGGGACGAGGTCGTACCCGACTTTTCCTGAGAGCGGGCAAATTCGCGCTGATCGCCGCGATCCGTTACAATTCGCAGCGAATTGTCAGGAACTCCCCATGCTCAGCTACCGTCACGCCTTTCACGCCGGCAACCACGCCGACGTGCTGAAACATTTCGTTGAAATCGAAATCATCCGCCATCTGGCGCAAAAACCGACCCCGTTCTGGTATATCGATACCCATGCCGGTGCGGGCGTTTATGCTCTGGAGGAAGGCTATGCGACCCGCAACGCCGAGCATCTGGGCGGTATTTCACGCCTGTGGAACAACCCTGACCTGCCTGCCGCGCTGCAACCCTATCTGGACAGTGTCAGGGCCGTGAATCCGGATGGACAGCTACGGCTCTACCCCGGCTCGCCCTGGTGCGCGGAACAGGCGCTGCCCCGCGAAGGCAAATTGCGCTTGTTCGAACTCCACCCCAGCGACTTTGCCCTACTGGAAACCAACTGTGCCGAGTTGGGGGGACGCCGGGTCAAAGCCGCCCGTCAGGATGGTTTTGAAGGGATCAAGGCGATGTTGCCGCCCCCCCCGCGCCGCGCCTTGACCCTGATCGACCCGCCTTATGAAGACAAACGCGATTACCAACGTGTGCCGCAGGCGCTTCAAGAGTGCCTGAAGCGTTTTGCCACCGGTGTCTACGCCGTGTGGTATCCCTTGCTGCAACGCAAAGACATGCAGGAGCTTCCGGCGGCGCTGAAGAAACTGCCGGCAAAGAGCTGGCTCAATGTGACATTGACGGTACAAAAGCCGTCAGCGGACGGATTCGGCATGCACGGTAGCGGCATGTTCATCCTCAATCCGCCATGGACGCTGGCCAGCACGCTCGAAGACGTGATGCCCTGGCTGGCTGACGCCTTGAAGCTGGACAACGGGGCGGGATACACGCTGGAACACCACGAAAACTAAGCCCCCTCTTCCTTCCAGACAGCAAAAAGGCGGTACGTTTACCGTACCGCCTTTTCTTGTGCACCGTCCGGTCAATCATCACCGGCAAGCTTGCCAAACACCTCTGAAATAGCCTTCGCCTCCCAATGCGGAAAGTGTTTTCTCACCAGCGCATTCAGCTCGCGCTCAAAGGCACGATAGTTGGCCAGCTCGTCATCGATCGCTCCGGCCGGGGCCAGCTCGCAGGCATGGCGAATCATCCCCGCCCCCAGCGTTGCATTGTTTAAACGATCGATCACGATAAAGCTGCCCGTGGCACGACTGGTCGTATAGGCATCAAACACCACCGGTGCCGCGAGCTCCACCTCGACGCTGGCGATCTCGTTCAGCCCAAGCTGGGTGGCAGGGTGCGTGCTGAAGTCATTGACATCCACTCGTTCGACAAGGCGACGGACCTTGCCGGGAACCACTTTGCCGGCAAAGCGGAACAGCACGGGCCGCCCCACCGTCAGCGGGTCATCATTCATCCAGACCAATCGTGCTGAAAACACCGTCCCTTGTTCAGGCAACACCTCTCCTGCACGCACCAGCATGTCGCCGCGCGACACATCGATCTCGTCTTCCAGTGTCAGGGTAATCGCCTGCCCGCGCCGGGCCACCGGCAAGTTGCCATCGGCGGTCACAATCTCGCGTACCCGGCTACCCCGCCCGGACGGCAAGGAAATGACCTCATCGCCGGGACGGATCTCGCCGGCGGCCACCGTGCCGCTAAAGCCCCGAAACCCGGCATTGGGACGGTTCACGTACTGCACCGGCAAGCGGAATGACGTCAATGTCACATCCTCGTCCAGGCGGACGTCCTCGAGCCATTCCTTGAGCGTCGGCCCGTTATACCAGGGCATGGCGTCGCCACGCTTGACCACCAAATCCCCCCGCAGCGCAGACATGGGGATATAGCGCACCTCGGAAATACCCAGATCCGCCGCTATCTGCTGATAATCGGCACAGATCCGCTGATAGGTCGCTTCGTCATAGCCCACCAGATCCATTTTGTTGACGGCTACCACCACATGACGAATCCCCAGCAGACTGACGATATAGCTATGGCGGCGGGTTTGCGGTTTAACGCCACTGCGGGCATCGATGAGGATGATCGCCAGATCGGAGGTGGATGCACCGGTCGCCATATTGCGGGTGTACTGCTCGTGCCCGGGACAGTCGGCAATGATGAACTTGCGCTTGTCGGTAGAGAAGTAGCGGTAGGCGACATCAATGGTGATGCCTTGTTCACGCTCGGCTTGCAAACCATCCACCAGCAGGGCGAGATCGATCGCCTGATCGGTGGTATTGAATTTGCGCGAGTCACGCTCGATAGCGGCCAACTGGTCTTCGAAAATCAGTTTCGAATCGTGCAGCAGCCGGCCAATCAGCGTTGACTTGCCGTCATCGACACTGCCGCAGGTGATGAAGCGCAACAGGTCTTTGTGTTCATGCATGGCGAGATAGCCATGAATATCGTGCTCAATGAGGTCGGATTGGTGTGACATGACGAGTTTCCTTGGCGCGGTGTGCGCTCAGAAATATCCTTCGATTTTCTTCTTTTCCATCGAACCGCTCTGATCGTGATCGATCAGTCGCCCCTGCCGCTCCGAGGTGCGGGTCAGCAACATTTCCCGAATGATGTCCGGCAAAGTGGCCGCCTCCGACTCGACGGCACCGGTCAAGGGGTAACAGCCCAGGGTACGGAAACGCACCGTGCGCAGTTCGGGGGTTTCTCCCGGCAACAGTGGCATGCGCTCGTCGTCGACCATGATCAGCATACCGTCGCGCTTCACCACGGGACGGGGTGCGGCAAAGTACAGCGGAACAATCTCGATATTTTCCAGATAGATGTACTGCCAGATATCCAGCTCGGTCCAGTTCGACAAGGGAAAGACCCGGATGCTTTCACCCGGTGCGACCCGGCTGTTATAGAGGTTCCATAATTCAGGACGCTGGTTTTTAGGGTCCCAGCGATGCTGCCGGTCCCGAAAGGAATACACCCGCTCTTTTGCCCGGGATTTTTCTTCGTCGCGACGTGCTCCGCCAAAGGCGGCATCGAAGCGGTAGTGATCAAGCGCCTGCTTCAGCGCTTCGGTCTTCATGATATCGGTATGGCGGGCACTGCCATGCACGAAGGGATTGATGCCTTCTTCGACCCCATGCTGATTGACATGCACCAGCAGATCAAAGCCGTACTTTTGCGCCATTTTATCGCGAAATTCAATCATTTCGCGGAACTTCCACGTAGTATCGACGTGCAACAGGGGAAAGGGCAGCTTGCCTGGGAAAAACGCTTTCCGTGCCAGATGCAGCATGACAGCCGAATCTTTCCCGATCGAATACAACATCACGGGATTATCAAACTCGGCAACCACTTCGCGAATGATATGAATCGACTCAGCCTCAAGCTGCTTGAGGTGGGTCAATCGTGACGGGTGAGAAGTCATGGGCCATTCCTGTTAGCGTACATATAGGTCAGCGCCGCAGCGCTACCCGCTTAATCTACCGGGGGAGTGACCCGTGATGCAAATTCGTTTGGATATATCAATATTCACTATCGAATTAACCAGTAAGTCTATTCAGGCATAAACACAGCTGTTTTTACCAAGAATCCACCCGGGCAGCACAAACATTGCCGACATGCCGCTCAGCAAGCCCTTTCCCCTACCGAAAATGGTTTATTGTTCAACAATAACCAGACGATCAATCAGTGGGTCTGATTTGGTCAACCCCTCCGTTGCCGGTGGATCATGGACACGTTAAACACACTCAACGAGCAAGACTTGCTGCAATTGGTGTTCGATACCTCGGATGCGGCCATATTTTTGATCGATACCCAGGGCATCATCCTGCATACCAACCAACGCATGGCGGACATGTTCGCCATAGCGCTGACAGCGCTCCATGGCCGCGATTATCTGGAACTGGTTCACGACAGCGACCGACTTCAGGCCAGACAAAAAATGCGCGAGATGATTGCCGGCACACTGGACAGTGTCAAGGTGGAACGGCGTTACCTGCGCCAGGACGGCACGGAGTTCTGGGGACAGCTCAGTGCCAGACCGCTCAGCCATCCCTCGGGCAACAACTTCGGCATGGTAGGAACCATCATCGATATCGATCAGCGTAAACACGCCGAACAGCGGCTAGAGGAGAGTCACCACCGTTTCGAACGCATGGCAAGGACCCTCCCCTGCACCCTGTACGATTTTGTCCTGCACCCCGATGGCAGCAATACCTTCCTCTACCTGAGTCCCCGTGTAGAAAACATTTTCGAGGTCGCCGCCGAAACCATCCTCAACGACACCGCCCGGTTCTGGGAGTTGGTTCACCCTGACGACGTTGCCCGGCTGCGCGACGAAACCCGGCTAGCCGCCCGCAGTGGTGGACTATTCGTGGCCGAAGTCCGCATCATCACACCCTCCGGCAAAATCCGCTGGATTCGCCTCAGTTCGCAGGCATGCACCAGCGAGGGCACGGAACCGCCGGTATGGAGTGGTTTTATCTTTGATATCACTGAACAGAAAGAGCTGCAGGATGCCATGCACCAACTGGTCATTACGGACTTTTTGACCGGCATACCGAATCGGCGCTATTTCACCGAGCACGCCCAGGTAGAGTTGGAACGGGTAAGGCGCAGCGGACGCCCGGCCAGCGTGATGATGCTGGACCTTGATCATTTCAAAATCATCAACGACACCCATGGTCATGCCAGCGGCGACCGGGTGCTGATGCACTTCACCCGGACCGTCGCCACCCAGTTACGCCGTATCGATTTATTTGCGCGTACGGGAGGGGAAGAGTTCGCTATCCTGCTCCCCGAAACCGAGCTGGCAGGCACCCGCATTCTGGCCGAGCGGCTGTGCCGGATTATTGGCAGCGAGCCGGCCAGTTGCGGAGACAGCACGATTCCCTACACCGTCAGCATTGGCTATGCCACCTTTACCGCCGCCGATGAACCGGATCTCGACGCCCTGCTCTTCAAGGCTGATCGTGCCCTGTATCAGGCCAAGCAACAGGGACGCAATCAGGCGAGTCCATTCATTCCCTAGTGCCATCAATCTCCGTAGATGAACACATCAGGAAACACATAATGCTCGGTGGCGCCAATCGTCAGCCGGGTTTCATCCCCCAAGCGCTGAACCAGCAGTGCAGAAGCGACTTCGGGCGCATCGGAGGAAACCGGCTGACCCTCGGCAAACAAAATATGGCGACGCATACCACCCGGCAAACGCACTTCGACGGTTGCACTGCCTTTGGGCGTGCGCCGCAGCACCGACGCTTCGCAGCCGGGCGCTATTTCCACACTATCAATGAGACAGGAAATTCGTGCCAAGGCATGAAAACGGGTACCGGCCACCACGGCATCGGTATTGGTATCGATTGCCGGCAAGGGTTGCCCGCTCACGGCGACATCGAGAGCATACTGTCCAGAGGCACCGCGCCGGGCAGCCGCCCGCATCAAGTACACCCGGATCCAGTAGTCACCATCATCCGGCAAGCGCCGCACAACACGATTGCCGGACAGGCTGCCATTGAACATGGCGTCCTCCGACGTGCCGAGCCCCAGATTCAGAAACAGTTGCGGGTGAGATGCCTTCAGCGTTACCGACAGTGTCTGCCCGGCCCGGGCCTGAATCCGATAGTCCTGTACGGCATAGCCTCGCACACGCCCCTTGAGCACACGATGCCCGCCATCCTTCCCGACAGCCACAACCGTCGCCGGCTTCAGGGTTTCGGCCTGCAGACCTTGGAAAGGAAGCGCCAGCAGCAACCCGCATAACATCAGACGTACCATGAATGGCTCCTGAATCCACCCCGACACGGGGCATTTCGTCAGTATCATGCGTCATGATCAAGATTTCTGCTACAACCAACAGAAATTGCATCGATATGCGCGTGCACGGCGCAGAAATGACGAAAGCCCTGACCGTTGGGTCAGGGCTTCGAAGGGGGAGTCTGG
>JAGLBD010000079.1 GCA_018260425.1 Pseudogulbenkiania sp.
AGCGGGAACTGGCTAACACTGGTTTTGCCGACCCGTTCGACCAGATCGGCAAGACGTTGACCTTGTTTCATGGCACAGCCTCGGCCAGTTGTGCTTTCAGCGGGGTGGTCTGTTTGCGGCCGGTAAACACGATCGGCAACTGCTGCCGTCCGGCTTCGTGGCGAACCCGCTGGCACAACGTATGGTTGACATACCCCAGCATCACCACGACGATTCCGGTATGACGCGGGAAGGGGCGACGGCACTCGCCGGGTTTGCGTCCCGGCCAATGATGTACTTCATCATAGCCATGCTCGGCCAATTCGCGACGTACCAGATCAACATTGTCGCCTCCGACGATAAGTGCCTTCATGCTGTGCCCCTGTCCCGTGCTTGCAAGCCTTATTTGGCCTGGGTGATTTGGTCAAAAACGCCACCGTCGTTGAAGTGGGTGGTTTGTGCCTTGCGCCAGCTACCGAATGCATCCTTGATGGTGAACAGTTTCACCTTCGGGAATTGCGCCGCATAGGTTTTGGCGACGGTCGGGTCGATTGGACGGTAAAAGTTTTCAGCGATGACTTTCTGGGCTTCCGGGGTGTAGAGGTAGTTCAGATAGGCTTCAGCCACCTTGCGTGTGCCGTGTTTGTCGACGTTCTTGTCCAGAATCGCTACGGGCGGCTCGGCCAGAATGCTTTCCGACGGGGTCACGATATCGAATTTGCCCGGGCCCAGTTCACGTTGCGACAGCAAGGCTTCGTTTTCCCAGGCAATCAGCACGTCTCCCAGGCCACGCTCGACGAAGGTGATGGTCGAGCCGCGGGCGCCACTGTCCAGTACCGGAACATTCTTGTAGAGCGCTTTGACAAAGTCACGGGCACGCGCCTCGTTGCCGCCCGGCTGGTGCAGGGCGTAGCCCCAGGCGGCCAGATAGTTCCAGCGTGCGCCTCCCGAGGTCTTGGGATTGGGGGTGATGACCTGAATGCCCGGCTTGACCAGATCGTTCCAGTCCTTGATGCCTTTCGGATTGCCCTTGCGTACCAGAAACACGATGGTGGAAGTGTAGGGGGCACTGTTGTGTTTCAAGCGGCTTTGCCAGTTCTCGGCGAGAAAACCTTTGTCCGCCAGGGCGTCGATGTCGTAGGCCAGAGCCAGTGTCGCCACATCGGCGGGAATGCCGTCGATGATCGAGCGGGATTGCTTTCCGGAGCCGCCATGCGAGGCCTTGATGGTGAGCGTGTCGCCGGTACGGGCTTTCCACTGGCTGGCAAAGGCCTTGTTGATATCCTGATACAGTTCGCGGGTCGGGTCGTAAGAGACGTTGAGCAGCGTGATGTCTGCGGCGTGAGCCAGCGAGGCGGTGGCGGCGAGACTGACGGTGGCAAGCCACCCGGCGGGGTTCCGTTTCATGCGCAAGACTCCTGATCGGTTGAGGACGATGGAATGAGTCTAGCGAGAGTGTATTAGATTGCGAAATTATATCTATCTATTTCGCAATTCCGGATGGTTATAAGGGCTTAGTTGGTGATCAACAGGCTGTAGCGGTGCGGGCGTTTGTGTGCCGGAGTTTCCGGTTTGCCCTGTGTGTTTTTGCCGCGCGGGTCGGTACGCTTGTCGCCACGTTTTTTCGAGACACGCGGTGCCGAGGTGGTGTGGTGAATAGGTACCGGCGGGGCGGCCATGTCGTCACTCTCGGCCGGCTGCGACGCCGCCGGATGCTGCGGCGTGCGTACTGACGACGGGTTGACCATGGCATGGGTCAAGCCGAGGCAGCTGAAAACGAGGAAGACGATCAATCTTTTCATGGTGAATGTGTTCGGGGTCGTGCTTAGTCTGCTAGAGAAAACGGGTCAATTTACCCCCTTATTATGAAAAAACCGCCAGCAGTTTGTCTGTTGGCGGTTTGTACTTTTGTGTAATGAGATGTACAAGCCGGCTAGGCATCCAGTCCCGCTTGCACCAGTTCGGCGGCCCGAATCACCGCGCGTGCCTTGTTCTGGGTTTCCTGCCATTCGGCGCTGGGCACAGAGTCGGCGACGATGCCGGCGCCTGACTGAACGTACAGGGTGCCGTTCTTGATCACCGCGGTACGGATCGCGATGGCCAGGTCCATGTCGCCGCCAAAGCCGAGATAGCCGACCGCGCCGCCATAGATGCCGCGCTTGACCGGTTCGAATTGGTCAATGATCTGCATGGCACGGACCTTGGGCGCACCGGACAGCGTGCCGGCCGGAAAGGTGGCCTTGAGAATGTCGATATTCGAGACCTCGGGGCTGACCTTGCCTTCCACGCTCGACACGATGTGCATGACATGCGAGTAGCGCTCGATGGTCATATTGTCGGTGATCCTGACTGTGCCGGTGTCGGCGACCCTGCCGATATCGTTGCGGCCCAGATCCATCAGCATCACGTGTTCGGCGATTTCTTTCGGGTCGGCCAGCAACTCGTCGGCCAGCGCCAGATCCTGCTCGCGGTCCTTGCCGCGCGGCCGGGTGCCGGCGATCGGACGCACCACCGCGGTATCGCCTTCGCGGCGCACCAGGATTTCCGGTGACGAACCCACCACCTGAAAGTCGTCGAAGTGGTAGAAGAACATATAGGGCGACGGATTGAGGCTGCGCAGCGAGCGGTACAGGCTGAGCGGGGCGGCGGTGAAAGGCATGCGCATACGTTGGGCCAGTACCACCTGCATGATGTCGCCGGCAAAAATATACTCTTTGCTGGCGGAGACGGCGGTCTCGAAAGCCTGCTGGCCGAATTCCGAACGCGCCTCGCTGCTGTCGCCGGGCAGTGACAAGGGAATGGCGGCAGGTTCGCGCAGTTTGGCGCGCAGTTCGGCGAGTCGCGCGTTGGCCCGTTCCAGAGCATTGGCGCAGGCCGGGTTGGCATAGACCACCAGATAGAGCTTGCCGGACAGATTGTCCACCACGGCCAGCTCTTCGGAGAGCAGCAACAAAATGTCGGGGGTGCCTACCTCGTCGGGTTTGGCGACATTGGCAAGACGGGGTTCGATGTAACGGACAGTGTCGTAGCCGAAGTAGCCCACCAGACCGCCGGCAAAGCGCGGCAGCCCGGGCAAGGGGGCCGGACGGAAACGCTGCTGGTAGCGTTCGATGAAATCGAGCGGATTGCCTTCGTGGCGCTCGATGATCCGGCCGTCTTCCTCGACCTGCAGCTGATCGCCACTGGCCCGCAAGCGGGTGCGGGCCGGCAGGCCGATGAAGGAGTAGCGGCCGAAGCGTTCACCGCCGACCACCGATTCAAGCAGGTAGGAGTAGGGCTGGTTGGCCAGTTTCAGATAGACCGACAGCGGGGTGTCGAGGTCGGCAAACAGCTCGAGTACCACCGGGATACGGTTGTAGCCTTGTGCAACCAGCTGGTCAAAGTCGTGCGGAGTCATGCGGTTCATTCCGGTAAAGTCCAAATGACGCCCGTGGGACGGGCAGGGCAACAGCGTCGGTCAGAGTCGCCATCGCCACGGGGACGGGCAGGGATAACAGCGCATGAATCCAGGTTCCATTTTGACTATGAGGCCTTATTCTTGAGCATTTCGTAGAGTTCGACAAGACTGTCGATCACCACATCGGCATCCAGCGATGCCGGGTCGGCATAGCCATAGCTGACGGCAACGACCGGAGCGCCGGCAGCACGGGCGGCCAGCACGTCGTTGATCGAGTCGCCAACCATCAGCAATTCTTCCGGTGCGATGCCCAGCGTCATGCAGGTATGGTGCAGGGGGTGTGCCGAGGGTTTCTTTTCCGGGAGGCTGTCGCCGCCCAGCACCAGACAAAAGTCGTCGGAGAGCCCCAGTTCGCGCAACAGCGGCACCGCCAGACGAACCGACTTGTTGGTGATCACCACCAGCGGCAGTTTCATGACCTTGAGCAGCTCCAGTCCGGTGATCACCCCCGGGTAGACCGTGGTGTGAACGGTCAGATGCTCATGGTAGTAACGGACAAAGTAGCTGAAACCTTCGCTCCACAGTTCTTCGTGGGCGGTACCGTCGCGGTCGTCGGTGATGGCGCGGTGCACCAGGCTGGCAATGCCGTCGCCGACGTGCGACATGATGCGCTCGGCGGCCAGAGGCGGCAGATCGAGATGCTCGCGCATGGCATTGGCGGCAGCGGCAAGATCGGGCAGCGAATCGACGAGTGTGCCGTCAAGGTCGAAGGCAATGGCCTTGATGCGGGTAAGATCCATGTCAGTCCTGAAAAGTACGGGTTAGAGTTCGCGGATATCAACGACCGGGGTGTCGCCAAACGTCGCCGAATCGAGGAAGTCGATGATTTTGGCGGCGGCGACGGCGGGGGCGGTCAGTTGTCCGTCTTGTTTGAGTCCGATAAAGCGTTCCAGCAGCGGAAACGCTTCGGCCGGGCTACGGCGGATGGTGTCCTGCATGTCGGTATCCACCACACCGGGATAGAGTGCCACGATGCGCGCCGGCGTCTCGCTGCCGGTCTGTTCGAGGTTGGCGACCCGGGAGAAGTGGTCGAGACCGGCTTTGCCTGCCCCGTAGACGCCCCAGCCCGGATAGGCACTGCGTGCCGCGCCGGACGAAATGTTCAGCACGCGGCGCGACAGGGCGAGGCCTGCCGTGGCGGCCAGAAACGCGTTGGTGGTCAGAATCGGCGTAACGAGGTTCAGGGTCAGCGCCTGAGCCACCTGCTCGTCCGGGTAATGGCCCGCCAGTGCGATCGGCGCGACCGTGCCGGCATTGTTGATCAGCGTGACGCTGCTGCAGTCGGCCAGCGGCAGCAGTTGCAAGGCATAGCGCACCGCATGGGCCGCATCCGGACCGGCAAGGTCGGCGTCGATGGCGATGATGTCATCGCCTTCCAGTGCCTGACTCGCCTGACGGGCAATCCCGGCTACTGCATGGCCGAGACCGGCGACATGACAGGCAAGGGCGTGGCCGAGACCGCGGGACGCCCCGGTGATGATGTAAGCGTGCATGGTGTTTACTGCCCTGCGAGCGCAAGCTCGGCGCGCATGGCGTCGATGGTGGCCTTGTAGTCGTCGGTGCCGTAAATGGCCGAGCCGGCGACAAAGGTATCGGCACCCGCCGCGGCAATGGCGCGGATGTTACTGGTTTTGACACCGCCGTCCACTTCCAGCCAGATATCGCCGCCATGACGGGCGGTATACTCGTCGATGCGGCGTCGCGCCTCGCGAATCTTGTCCAGCGCATGGGGGATGAACGACTGTCCGCCAAAGCCCGGGTTCACCGACATGATCAGGATCATGTCGATCTTGTCCATCACGTGGTCAAGCAAGGACAGCGGGGTGGCCGGGTTGAACACCAGACCGGATTTCAGGCCGTGTTCGCGGATCAGCCCGAGACTGCGGTCGATATGCTCGGAGGCTTCGGGGTGGAAGGTGATGATGTCGGCGCCGGCCCGGGCAAACATCGGGATCAGGCTGTCAACCGGTTTGACCATCAAATGCACGTCGATCGGCGCGGTGGTGTGGGGACGGATTGCCTCGCAGACCATCGGTCCGATGGTCAGGTTGGGCACATAGTGATTGTCCATGACGTCGAAGTGGATGATGTCGGCACCTGCGTCGACGACATTGCGGACTTCTTCACCCAGACGGGCAAAGTCGGCGGAGAGCAGGCTGGGGGCAATGCGGAAGTGTCCCATGAGTCACACGGTCAGGAGTAATGAAAGAATCGGTATTGTACCCCCGCAGAGCGAAATCACGAGATAAAATACAGTAAAACCGCCGTAGGGAGACTCCGGCGACAAGGAGAAAAACAGATGGCAGACGACAGCTACCAGATCACGGTCGAGACCGAGGTCGCCTATATCGAAGAACAATCAGACCTGACCAGCGATGTCTATGTATTTGCCTACCATATCGTGATCGGCAATACCGGCAAGGTCGGCGCACAGCTGATCTCGCGTCACTGGATCATTGCCGATGCCAATGGCCAGAAACAGGAAGTGCGTGGCATGGGGGTTGTCGGCGAACAGCCTCACCTTGATCCGGGCCAGCGCTATGAGTATTCCAGCGGAACCTCCCTGAAAACACCCTATGGCAGCATGTATGGCCGTTACCAGTTTCTGGCGGACGACGGCACCCGCTTCGAGGCGGAGATCCCGGTGATGGAGCTGGTGGCCAAACGCATTCTGCACTAGGAGGCATCGTCGGCGTCGCTGGCGCGTGGCCAGACCCACCAGACGATAAAGGCTCCGAGTCCGATCACCACCAGGATTTCCAGCAACAATGCCCACATAGACGCTCCAGCGAGAAGGGGGGATGCCCTTAGCTTGGACGAGACAGGACAAACAGGCAATACCCGATGCGATTTACCCATACCGGCCCTGCGCCGACCAACCGCAACGATCTCAAAACCTTGCGCACCCTGCTGCCGTACCTTGCCACCTTCAAGTGGCGGGTACTGCTGGCGCTATCCTGTCTGATCTTGGCCAAAGTGGCCAATGTCACGGTACCGCTCTACCTCAAGGATATCGTCGACACCCTGTCGATGCCGGCAACCCTGCTGGTGGTGCCGGTGGCGGCCTTGACCGGTTATGGTCTGGCACGCCTGTCGGCCAGCCTGCTGGGCGAGTTGCGCGACGCGATTTTTGCCCGGGTGGTGCAAGGCGCGGTGCGCCAGGTGGCGCGCTCGGTGTTCGAACACCTGTTCCGCCTGTCATTGCGCTTTCATCTGAACCGCCAGACCGGCGGCATGAGCCGCGATATCGAGCGCGGCACCAAGGGGATCGGTTTTTTGTTGAACTTTACCGTGTTCAACATCCTGCCGACCCTCATCGAAATCTCCCTGGTGGCCGGCATCCTGATCAGCCGTTATCGCGGCAGTTTCGTGCTGGTCACCCTCGGCACCATCGCGATCTATATTGCCTATACCCTGATGGTGACCGAATGGCGCACCGTGTTTCGCCGCAGCATGAACGAGCTGGATTCCCGGGCTAACGCCAAGGCGGTGGACGCGCTGATCAACTACGAGACGGTCAAGTACTTCAATAACGAGGGGTTCGAGGCGCGGCGCTACGATGCCAATCTGGCCTCGTGGGAGGCGTCGGCGATCAAGAACCAGGTGTCCTTGTCGCTGCTCAATGCCGGGCAGGGCGCCATCATCGCCATCGGGGTGACGCTGGTGATGGTGCTGGCCGCACGTGGCGTGGTGGAGCGCAGCATGACGGTCGGCGATGTGGTGCTGGTGTCGACCTACCTGACCCAGCTGTATGCGCCATTGAATTTTCTGGGTTTCATTTACCGCGAGATCAAGCACTCGCTGGCTGACATGGAACGGATGTTCACCTTGCTGGACGAGCCCCCGGAAGTGGCGGACCGGCCACAGCTCAGTCAGCTTGATCCGGGCGCGGTCAGTGTCGAGTTCGATGACGTCGGTTTTTCCTACGATGGGCGGCGCGAGATCCTGCGCGGTGTGAGCTTCGCCATTCCAGCCGGCAAGACGGTGGCGGTAGTGGGGGCCAGCGGTGCCGGCAAATCGACCCTGTCGCGCCTGATGTACCGCTTCTATGATGTCGGCAGCGGGGCGGTGCGCTTCAACGGCACCGATATCCGCGACGTGGCGCAAGACGAATTGCGCCGCTTGATCGGCATCGTGCCGCAGGACACCGTGTTGTTCAACGACACCATCTACTACAACATCGCCTATGGGTGCCCGGATGCCAGCCGCGAGGCGGTGATCGAGGCGGCCCGCTCGGCGCATATCCATGATTTCGTGCAGTCCCTGCCGGACGGTTACGACACCATGGTCGGCGAGCGCGGCCTGAAGTTGTCCGGTGGCGAGAAGCAGCGGGTGGCGATTGCCCGGACCATTCTGAAGAACCCACCGGTACTGATTTTCGACGAAGCCACCAGTGCGCTGGACTCGCGGACCGAGAAAGCTATCCAGGCCGAGCTTGCGGCCATCTCTGCCGATCGCACCACCCTGATCATCGCGCACCGCTTGTCGACCATTGTCGACGCCGACCGCATTCTGGTGATGGAGGACGGCAAAGTGCTCGAGTCCGGGACGCACCGCGAGCTGCTGGCCAGTGACGGGCGCTATGCACAAATGTGGCGTTTGCAGCAGGAAAGCGATGCCGATGACGCCCCGGCAAGCGTTTTGGCATGAGGCACACGGTTTCTGTGATGCTGCAATCGTGGTACAGTCGATTGTCTACATCACAGGCCTCGTGAAGGGGCCGACCGAGCAAGTAAGGAAGCAGCGTGAACTCAATTGCCCAACTTGAACCGACAGCGGTATGGGAACACTTCCAGACCCTGTGCGAGATTCCCCGTCCGTCCAAACATGAAGAACAACTGCGTGATTATCTGAAAGGCTGGGCAGAACTGCGCGGTCTGTTCGTTCACGTGGATACCGCCGGCAACCTGATCATCCGCAAACCGGCGACCCCCGGCATGGAAAACCGTGCCGGCGTGGTATTGCAAGGTCACCTCGATATGGTCTGCCAGGCCAATAGCGGTACCGAACACGACTTTTTCAAGGATCCGATCCGCCCGGTGCTGAAAGACGGCTGGCTGGTCGCTGAAAACACCACGCTGGGTGCCGACAATGGTATCGGCGTCGCGCTGGCGCTGGCGGTACTGGCCGCCGAAGACCTGCCGCACGGCCCGGTCGAAGCCCTGTTTACCCTGGATGAAGAAGCCGGCATGGGCGGCGCGCTGGGGCTCGAACCGGGCGTCCTGCAGGGCAAGTATATGATCAATATCGATACCGAAGAGTGGGGCGAGTTCTATATGGGCTGCGCCGGCGGTATCGATGTCAACGTCACCCGTCAGTACCAGCGTGAAGCGGTGCCGGCCGGCCATGTCGTTCGTGAAATCTGGGTCAAGGGACTGACCGGTGGCCACTCTGGCGCCGACATCCATCTGGAACGCGGCAACGCCAACAAGATCCTGATTCGCCTCATCAGCGAACTGGCGCGTGAAACCGGCCTGCGTCTTTCCTCGCTCAAGGGCGGTACGGCGCGCAATGCCCTGTCGCGCGAAGCGGTTGCCGTTGTGGCTTTCCCGGAAGCCGATGCGGCGAAGATCGACGCGGCGCTGGATCGCTTCCAGTCCACCGTGCGCTTCGAACTGGCCGGTGTCGATGACAATGTTACCCTGACCTCGGTCGCTGCGAGCGCCGCCGATGTCATGGCCGTGGCCGACCAGACCCCGCTGCTGGCGGCTCTGCATGCCGCACCGCATGGTGTGAAACGCATGAGCCAGCGTGTTGCCGGTGTGGTGGAAACCTCTAACAACCTCGGTGTTGTGGTGGTTGGCGAGGGCAAGCTGTTTGCCAATATGATGGTGCGTTCCTTGCTCGATACCGGCACCTGGATGCTGGCGCGCGAGATCGAAAGCCTGTTCTCGCTGGCCGGTTACACGGTCGAGCTGGAAGGTGGCTACCCGGGCTGGGCGCCGAATCCGCAGTCCAGCCTGCTGGAAGTGGTGAAGAACGTCTATCGGCAAGCCTATGGCCGCGAGGCAGGTGTAAAGGTGATTCATGCCGGTCTCGAGTGCGGCATCATCGGCGCCAAGTACCCGGGTATGGACATGGTGTCGTTCGGTCCGGACATTCGTGGCGCCCATGCCCCGGGTGAGCGCGTCAATGTCGAATCGGTCGGCAAGGTATGGAGCCTGCTGCAAGACATCCTCAAGGCGATTCCGGCGGCGTAAGCCAACGCGTGGGAAGCTGACAGGAACGGGAGCTGCGGCTCCCGTTTTTCATGGGTGCGCGCCAGACAGACAATGCGGTATCGTATTAAGACAAGCGAATGCAGCACGACCGTACTGTTGTTACCGGAGCAATGAATCATGGAAACTACCCGACTTCATCGTGGCCGCTTGATGCGGGGATGCAACAGAGTGAGGGCATCCCGATACTAAGGTTCTCCATCTGGGGGAGAACAGCGGTAACATGGGAAAAATCACAAATGTAACTACAATGAACATTGAGTGGAACCAAGCAAAGGCAGCTACAAATCTGAGCAAGCACGGGGTTGCCTTCGAAGACGCAGTACATGTGTTTTACGATGCCGGGCGCATTGAAGTGCATGACGGTCGTGAAGATTACGGAGAGGAGCGCTGGGCTACCATTGGACTTGTTTATCTGGCAGTCCTGTATGTGGTCTATACGGTTCGGGATGGCGATACCATCCGGCTAATTTCGGCGAGGAAAGCAAATGAGAAAGAACGCAGGCAATATCGTCAAGCTAACCCTTGACCAAAACACCCCACCCAAACTGACGGACGAGCAGAAGGAACGCCTGACGGCAGTTGCGACTATGCCAGACGACCAAATCGATTACAGCGATGCCCCTATGTTACCAGATGCCTTTTGGGTTGCAGCAGAAAGAGTAGGTTCAGCAAACAAATCACAAGTCACGTTGCGGCTTGATGCTGAAGTGCTGGAGTTTTTCAAAGGGACTGGCCGTAGATACCAAACCCGCATCAACGCGGTATTGCTCGCCTATGTCGAAGCTCAGAAAAAGACCCACCACCGGTCGTAATCCGCTGCCATTTGAGGGGGAGGCGATTCCAGCGGTCAATTGTACTGACGGACCAAGCCATAGAGGGATTCACCTGCCGAGGACACTATGGAAAAACATATGGTGCAGGAAACACTATTGTCAGGCTCGGCCGGATAAACGTGCCATCGCCACGTAGCCAATGAACGGGCCGCCAGCGGCGTGGTTGGCCTTCTGCAACGCCAGTGCCTGATTGAACACGAAGCGGCACGAACCGGCGAAGCGACGCATATCGCGCTGCTGATCGCCGGTTGGCATGAGTTCGTATTTGAAAGCCTGAAGACGTTGCATGTCGCCAAGCCTACTCGCTATTGCCACCCGTTGACGTTGCCGACGGTTTCGGCGGTGCGCCCATCGACATCATCCGCCGCCTCACTGAACGGCAAAGGCAAGGACGGCTTCGCCGTCAGCGCTATCCTTCCCCGCCCTGAAGGGCAAGGTTTGCCGCGCAACGGATCAAGCAATTCCTGTCTGTTCTGCGGCACCGCCATACTGATCCTCTCGACGCTTCGGCGGGATTGCCGATTGCAACGGACATTTTAGCCCGGTGCCGTTGGTGAGGGGGCGCGTGAATTGCGCTTCGGGAGTCATCGAGAAACAAAAAAAGGGCCCGGTGCATCCACCGGGCCAACCATCAGAAGAGAGCGTGTCTCATGCTGCAGGGCGACGGGAGGACACTACACGGTCCGTCACCCCGCCATCAGTGTGCCGGAACACACGCGGCTTTGAAATGCACAGTTGGCGCACGGGCTCGCGGCTTCTGTATCGCTGCCTAGGCCCCGTGCCCGGTCACGCCCCACAGTCGATAGATCTGCCCGGTCTGGGCACCTTCCACACTTTTTACATAGGCTCCGGCGACGTGTTCGCCGCTTACACCGGCATGGCCGGGGAAGAAGCTGCCATAGACGCCGGCGGACTCGGCGAGCATGTCGGGGCTGACCAGATTGATGCGGCGTTGCCGGCCAAGCTCGATGGCGGCGCCACGGACAAAACCTTCCAGCGCCGCATTGACGGTCGAGGCATTGCTGCCCTGGCGAATCGGGTCGTGGCTGAGAATGCCGCCGGTCAGGGTGATGGAGCCCTGTTCGTTCAGATAGTGCTGGCCGATCAGTACCAGATTGACCTGTCCCATCAGTTTGCTGGCGATGCCGATGCCGAACTGCTCTGGGGTCATCTCGGCCAACGGGGCGAAGTGCAGGCTGCCGGTGGTGGCGATGATGGCGTCCACCGGACCGGTGCGTTCAAACAAGCGCTGGATGCTGGTTTGATCGGTAATGTCGACCGGGAAATCACTGTCATGACGACTGGCGGTGATGAGCTGGTGGTGGGCGAGGCGGGCCGCAACGGCGCGCCCTACGGTGCCGCTGGCACCGATAAGCAGGATTTTCATGGTAACTCCACAGGGGGGTGATCAGTCCTGTCAGTGTGACTTGTATTGCTCGTTTGATTAATCCATCATCAGTTGCATGATTCGTTACCCGGAGTTTCCAATGCTGGACCGTTTCCTGAGCATGCAGCTGTTTGTGGCGGTGGTGGAGGGTGGCAGCCTGACGGCGGCCGCCGAGCGCTTCGCGCTGTCGCGCCCGATGGTCGGCAAACATATGGCCGCACTGGAAGAACGGCTGGGAACCCGCTTGCTGGTGCGAACCACCCGGCGTCAGCATTTGACCGAGGCCGGGCAGCAGTTTTATCAGCGCTGCCGAGCCATTCTCGCCGAGGTGCAGGAGGCCGAAGAGGAAACCCGCGGCTTTGGCGGCGAGGTGAGGGGGCTGGTGCGCATCAATGCGCCGGTGACCTTCGGCTCGTTGCGGCTGGCCGCGCTGTTACCCGGCTTCATGGAGCGCCACCCCGCCGTCCGTGTCGAGCTGACGGTCTCGGACCAACTGGCCGATCTGGTTGAAGAGGGCTTTGATGTGCTGGTGCGGATCGGCCCGATTCATGATGAAACGCTGGTGGCGAGGCCGCTCGAACCCTACCGCATGGTGCTGGCGGCATCGCCCGCCTATCTGGCCCGGCATGGTTCGCCCGCCACGCCCGACGATCTGGCCGACCATCTCTGTCTGGGCTTGTCGTCATGGGCCGGTGGCCGGGGCTGGGCACTGGGGGGTGAGGACCGCTTCGGTAGCGCCAGCTTTGTCAGCAACAACGGCCAGGCGCTCAAGGCCATGGCGCTGGCCGGTGGCGGCATTATCCTGCAGCCGCGCATCCTGCTGGATGACGCGTTGGAGGATGGGCGCTTAGTGGAGGTATTGGCCGGGCAGGGCCCCGAACCACGCCCCGTGAATCTGCTCTATCGGCGCGACCGTCTGGGCTCGGCCAAATTGGCGGCGCTGGTGTCCTACCTGCAGGAGCAATTGCGCGGCTAGTCTCTGTGGTTAATCTGAAAAATCCTGCAAAAACAATGTCATGAAGCGATGTTTTGGCCGATCAGCCGTTGCGGGCGATCTGTTGTAAAAAAGCATTCACTTCATAATCTATAATATCATTTAAAACTTATTTGTATTAGCATTATGGCGGTCTATCGTAATATTTCATGACCAATAAATATTATGGAGACACCATGAAACAGTTCATCGCTACGCTGGCTCTGGCCAG
>JAGLBD010000029.1 GCA_018260425.1 Pseudogulbenkiania sp.
GAGGAACGGCTGACGTTACTGCGCGCACGGCCGCTGTCTTCTTGTTGCAGCAGACCGGAACCGAGCTTGTCGCCCTCTCCGGTAATGGTGATGGTACCCAGTTCCGACGTTTTGGCTCCATCGGCAAGGGCTCCACTGGCAAACACCGCCGCAAGCGCGGCAGCCAGCGTGTGATGCATCATTCGCTTGGCACTCATTACTCAAATCCCCTTAGCAAGGCAAGATGTGTTGTGGTTTAACTGGTTGGTGACTTGTACTCGAGATTGGTACAGATCACGTGGCTCTCTTCGCCGGCAAACACCGACTCGGGAAACGCCGGATACTCCAGACTCTGCAGCAGTCGCTTGGCAGCGCTGTCCAGCAGGTTGGAACCCGAACTCTCCTTGATGCTCACGCCCTGACTCGAACCACCGCGCGAGACGGTCACGCAAACGTGAACCGTGCCTTGCGGCTTTTCGATCATGGCCTGACGTCCGGTCGGGTAGGACTTGCGACCTTCGATCAGGGTTTTGACGCGAGCTTCATAGGCAAGATCGGCCGAAGCATTGCTGACCGGGCGCGCCGGCTGCGGCTTGGCGACCTCTTGCTGCGGCCTGACCGGTTGAGCCACCGGCTGCGGCGTTTGCACCTGCTGCGCGACCGGCGCCGGTGTCGGCGTGGGCGCTACGGTTTGCGCAACCTTGGGTTGCGGCGCAGGATCAGGCGGCAATTGAGGCTGCGGTTGGACCTTCGGCGGAGGCGGCGGGTCCGGCGGCAAATCCTTGATGTCGGCCAACTGGATCTCGATGGCCGGCTTTTCCGGTTTGGCATGCTCGATGGCCGGCAATGACTCCAGACCGATGATCCCGGCGATGGTCAGCGCCGAGCAGGTCCATGCCACACCATCACGCCACCAGGGATTCAACAGCAAGGGCCGGTGCGGCGTACTGAGGGATGCTTGAGTCATTTTCCTTAGGCCTTGCGTGCGGCGATGGACACTTTCTTGATTCCGCTGTCACGAACAATATCCATGACATCGATCACCTTCTGCATTTCTGCCTTGCCATCGCTCTTGATGATCACGCTGGCATCGGTGTCATGACTGCGCTCGACCAGTCGGGTCTTCAGCGCGGCCGGCGTGATATCTTCGCCATTCAATTGCAGCTTGCCAGCCACAGTCACCGTTACGATCAGCGGCTTGGCCGGTGCCGTCGAGGTGGTAGCGCTTTTCGAGTTGGGCAGCTGAGTAGACAAACCACTGGTCGGGATCACATTCAGACTGATCAGCACAAAGAACACCAGCAGGAACATCATCACATCGATCATCGGAATGATTTCAATGCGAGCTTCTTTCCTTGGTTCCTCATCCAGAAAAAACATCTTTTCTCCTGCGTATTCAAGTACGGCTTTGTTGCGGACGGGCTTTTATACCCCACCAATATTTCATTCAACTGAAAATAAAATGTCACTTTTATGACAAGGCGATGGAAATTAACAGAACGACCGTTTGAATTCAAGAGAAAAAACCGCTATGAAGCCGAAAAACAAAGGATATTTGCCTATCAGGGAGTGATAGAAACAGGATGGGTGCTTTTTAACACTTGGTGATTAGAGGTGAAGAAATACAACATAAAGCAATTTAATAAAAACTTCACATTAAAATAGTTTAGATGAAGATTTTTTATTTAAACCAAAATATGCACAAAGGATTGTTTGTTACACAAACCACCCTTTCTTTATTGAAAATAACAAACCCGGCTGCTCACCGGGTTTTGTTTACAGCCTCCAAGCGACACGCTCAATGCTCGGCGGGCACTGGCACAGAATGACTAAGCTGGGCCCCGTCCCCCCTCTTCAGGCGCAAGAACACGCAGGCCGACACCAAGGTCATGACGCCCAGCACCAGATAGGTCGCGTGAAACGCCGGTGTCAGCCCGACCCCCGTCATGTGCGGTTGCCGGAACAGGTTCAATACCGATGACGCACAGGCCACGCCAAGGCTGATGGACAACTGTTGGGACACCACAATCAGGCTGTTCCCTTGACTTGCCAAGCCCGCCGGCAGATCGCCCATCGCCAAGGTATTTCCCGACACCAGCGATACCCCATTGGCGGCACCGAACAGCGCCAGCAAAGGCAGGATCACGCAAAGTGACGAGTTTGCCGAGATCAACGCCAGACTGGCTGTGGCAAACGCGGTAACAACAGTCGAGACCAGCAAGGTCCAACGAAACCCCTTGCGGGCAATGATGTTCGGCAAGCGGCTATTCATGGCGATGGCCGCCAGCGCCACCGGCAACATCATCTCCCCCGCAGTTTGCGCACTCTCGCCAAAACCGACTTGCAGCATCAACGGCAACAACAAGGCGATCCCTCCGGTGCCCAATCGCGTCAGCACATTCCCGAGCAAACCGGTGGAGTAGCAACGCAAGCGGAACACCTCCAGCGAATAGAGCGGATTGTCGGTGCGTGCGGCATGCCAGACATAGCCAGCCAACAACAGGACTCCGGTGACACACTGGAGTGCCACCAGCCATGATGATTCGCTGCCAAGCGACTCCAGACCAAACGAGACGCCGACCAAGCCCAGTGCAAACAACACAAATCCCGTCGCATCGAACGCCCGGGTCGGTGCGGTAAAGTCCGGCATGACATTTCTGGCCAGCATCATTCCCAGCACCCCTACCGGCAAATTGATCAGGAACACCCAATGCCAGCTGGCAACCGTGACCAACCAGCCTCCCAGCAACGGTCCCAGCACCGGCCCAAGCAGCGTCGGCAAGGTCACCAGGCTAAGAATCCTGACATACTCGCTGCGAGAGTACGCACGCAGCAAGGCCAACCGTCCCACCGGCGTCATCACCGCTCCCCCGGCACCTTGCACAATCCGGGACAGAATCAGCATTGGCAAGCTGCTGGACAGCGCACACAGCAAGGACCCCGCCGTAAACAGGCCCACCGACCAAATAAAGCAGCGGCGCGTGCCGAAGCGATCACTCAGCCAGCCACTCAAGGGAATCAACAGCGCAACGGTCATGGCATAACTGATCACGGTTCCCTCCATGGCAAGGGCTGATCGATGCAGGTCCAGCGCCATGGAGGGCAAGGCCGTGTTGAGGATGGTGGTATCCAGCCCCTGCATGAAGAAGGCCAATGCCGCGACCCAAGGCAACGCAGACGACGTGTGGGGGGTCTGACAATAGGAACTTTCCGATAAATCACTCATGTTACTATGTCCATATAAATAAACTCATTTATGGACAAGTATACCTAAAAAAATATTTCGTCCTATCCCTCCACACGTAAAAACGGCTGAAATCCTGCGATTTCAGCCGTTTTTCAGAGTCGTCCTAGCCGAGAGCAATCAGGCCATCAACCCTTTGACCACGTCGATGTAACCTTGCATGGCTTCCTCGGCGGAGGTGCCTTTGATCTTTTCCCACGCGTCGAACTTGGCGCGGTTGATGAAGTCCATCATGCCCGGGCGTTCGCCGGTTGCGTCGCCTTCGGTCGCTTGCTTGAACAGCGCATAGAGCTGCAACAGCGACTGGTTGTCCGGACGCTCGGAGAGGGTTTTGACATCGGCTTGCGCCTGTGCGAAGAGAGTCTGCAGGTCAGACATGATCTATCCTTTGCGAAGTCAAACGGGTGACCCGTTTTTTAGTGTTAGCCCATCTTGCCGTCATGCGGCAAAGATGGAGCAAATGTACCATGAAATCGGCACAGGATCACTTCCGGTTCAAGCCCTCTTCAATCTGCTCGCGATCAATCGCGCCGGGTACCATCTCGCCACTAGGGAAGATCAGTGCCGGTGTACCGGTGATCCCCATCTTCTCGCCCAGAGCGCCGACGCGATCCAGCGGAGTGGCGCAATCGGTCGGGCCGGTCAGTGCCTTGCCGTCACGCATCCAGCCAAGCCATGCGGCAGTGCGGTCTTTCGCACACCAGATCTGCTGAGATTTACGGGCTGCGTCCGGGTGCAATTCGGTCAGCGGGTAGAGGAAGGTGTAGATGGTGACATTGGTCACGCCGTTCAAACCTTCCCGCTCGAGCTTCTTGCAATACGGGCAGTCGGGATCGCTGAACACCACCAGTTTGCGCTGGCCGTTGCCACGCACTTCCTTGACGGCCAGATCCAGCGGCAGGGTGTTCCAGTCAACCTTGCTCAGTTCCCGTTGCTTCTTCTCGGTCAGGCTCTGGTTCTTTTTCACATCGATCAGGTCGCCGATGAACAGGTGCTCGACTTTAGGATCCGAGTAGATCACCTGATTGCCTTTCAGCACGATCTCGTAGATCCCCTTGACCGGCGTCTTGCTGACGCTGACCACCTTGCGGTCGGTGAAGCGGGACTGGAACGCGTTCTTCACCGAATCCAGCGACTCGGTTTCACCCGGGTTGTTTGCCGAGCAGGCAACCATCGGGAACAACAAACCGGCCAGCACCAGTTTCGACACGAATTTCTTCATCATTTTCCTTGAATGGATCACATTACCCGATGGCTTGACGGGCAAAATAGCGCTTGAGCGGAGTCAGGCGATTGGTCAGGGACAGTCCGGTATTGCGCAACCAGGGGAGACCCGGCAGGTCGCGCCCGTGGAACAAGGTAAACAAACCGTCGCAGGTCATCTGCATGGTACGCACTGCCTCGCGGCGCTCGCGTTCATAACGGCGCAGCACCATCCAATCCCCTGGGTCACGCGCCGCTCCAAGCAGACGTGCCAGCAGGGCCGCATCCTGAAAGCCCAGATTAACGCCCTGCCCGGCCAGGGGATGGACGGTATGCGCCGCATCGCCCGCCAACACCACACGTTGCGACACGGTGCGTTCGGGGCGAATAAGGCGCAACGGGAAAGCTTGCCCCGGGGTCAGCGTCGTGAACGCCCCCAGCTCCCGGCCACCCGCTTCGGCCACCGTCACTGCCAGTGTTTCATCATCCAGCGCGGTCAAACGCTCTGGCTGAAACGTAGACCATACGATCGAGATTCGGTTCCCGGCCATCGGCAACCATGCCAATACACTATCACCGAAGAACCACTGCCGGGCAATATTGCCGTGCGGACGTTCGCAGGCAAAATTGGCCACGACGCCAGACTGGCCGTAGGGCTTGACGCTGGCTTCGATGCCGGTTTCCTTGCGTATCCATGAATTGGCACCATCGGCCGCCACCACCACCGAGCTCTGCAACACCTCGCCGTTATCCAGCGTCAAGGTCGCGTCCAGTGCCGTGGTTGCCAAGGCAATCGGGGTATGCCCGGTCAGCAAGGTCACGGAACTCTCTTCCAGGCGATGCCATAGCGCCGCCAGCATCCAGCGGTTTTCAGCGATCCATGCCAGCGCCTCGCTACCGGCATCCTGACGATCGAATTCGATCACGCCACCCTGATCGCCTCGCACCCGCATCGTGTCGATCGTTCCAACCCGATCCATCGCCGGCCAAGCCGACAAGCTATCCAGAAACGCCCGGTTGGCAGGACTGACGGCATACACCCGGGCATCCCAGCCTTGCTCCAGATCGGCAAACCGCCCGGTCTGACCTTCCAGCAAAGCCACGCGTTTGCCACTGTCGGCAAGCCCTAGCGCCAGACTGGCGCCAACCAGTCCCCCACCTACCACCACAATATCGAATGTTTGCATTCCATGAACTCCTGATCAGACGCGGTTGCGTCCGACACCGTAGACCAGATGACTGGCGAAGGACTTGCGCAACAGCGGGATGCTATCCAGCACGGCCATGCCCAGTCCGCGAACCTGCTTCATCAGCGGTCCGGAATGTTCCACCAGTTGAATGAGACCATGGGTAAACCCAACCACAGCATGGCTATCCAGTCGTCGCGCACGCCGGTAGGCGGCCAACAACGCGGCCGCACCGGGGTCCCGTTTGCCGGCCGTCAGTTGCAGCAAATCGGCGGCATCGCGCAAACCGAGATTCAAGCCCTGCGCGGCCACCGGATGCATGGTTTGCGCCGCATTGCCGATCATGACCACCCTGCCGCTGCTCACCCGGTTGAGTTGTTTGAGCACCAAGGGGAACAGCGCCAAACCCGACACCTCGACAATCTCGCCCTGCCGGTCGCCCAGCGCCCCGGCCAATTCGCGAGCAACCTGTTCTCCACCGGCCGCCAACAGCGCATGCGCTTCCGCTTCGGAGCGCGTCCACACCATCATGAAGTCATCACCATGCGGCAACAGCGCCAACGGCCCTTGATCTGAAAAACGTTCATAGGCGACACCGTCATGCGGCCGTGTCGTTTTCACGCGGGCCAGCACGGCGCACTGCCGGTAATCATGCACATGGCGCGTCACCCCCTTGAGGGTTTCCGCCAGTGCCCCGCCCTCCGCCAGCACCACGAGGCGCGAGGAGATCAGACTTCCGTCATCGAGTGTTGCCGTTGCATACGCCGTCACACTGGAGACCGCCGTCACCCGCCGCCCCCACAGCACCTGCACACCCGCTTGCTCCAATTGTGCGTCAAGCAGACGAGTCAGTCGTGGATAGTCAACCACCCAGCCCAAGTGGTCGAGCCCGAGATCCTCTCCACGGATGACGGTACGGCCAAACGCCCCCTGCTGCGACACATGCACGGTATCGATAGCCGTCGCATTCAACTCGTCGCACCAGGCCCCTTGCTGCCGGAGTATGTCGTAACTACCTCCCGAGAGGGCAATGGCGCGAGCATCCTTGAGCTCGGCATCACGCTCTCGTGCTTCGACCAGCGCCACCCGGTGACCGGCCCGGGCATAGCCCAGCGCCGCCACGGCACCGGTGGGTCCACCACCGGCAATAAGGATGTCAACATGAAGCGGAGTCATCATCAAAATTCCTGTTCTTCAGCCTTGCTGCATCAAGGCTTCGATGTCATCAATCTGTTTCGGTACCGCCGAGGTGTACACCTCGCGGCCCTGTCCGGTCACCAGCACATTGTCTTCAATGCGGATACCGATAGCGTGGAAGGCTTCCGGGACGTTGGCAGCGGGGCGGATATACAGACCGGGTTCGATGGTGGTGCACATGCCCGGCTGGTAAGTCCGCAACTGGCCATCGACATGGCGCCGACCGACATCGTGCACGTCCAGACCGATCATATGCCCGATCCCGTGCATATAGAACTGTCGCCATGCACCGGACTCCAGCACGCCATCCAGACTCCCGGACAGCAAACCAAGGTCGATCATGCCTTGCGCCAGAATCCGCAGCGCAACGTCGCCCGGTTTTGCCAGCGGAACACCTGGCCCCACCGCCTCGATGGCGGCGATTTCAGCGGCCAATACCACTTCATACACATCGCGTTGCGGCCCGCTAAACCGTCCGTTGACCGGGAAGGTCCGGGTGATATCGCCGGCATAGCCGTCATACTCGCAGCCGGCATCGATCAGCAACAGATCTCCGTCGCGCAATACGCCCCGATTGCTGACATAGTGGAGAGTACAGGCATTGGCACCACCGGCCACGATGCATTCATAGGCCGGGTGGCGCGCCCCATTACGGACAAAATGCGCCAGCAACTCGGCTTCAACCTGATATTCCGCCATACCGGGACGAGTGGCGCGCATCGCGGCGATATGCGCCTCGGCCGAAATACGCCCGGCGGTGCGCAGCAGCCCGATCTCGTCCGCATCCTTGATCAGGCGCATCTCGTCCAGACAATCCAGCAGATTCACATAACGGAGTGGTGCACTGATGCCCTGACGCTCCCTGCCGCGCAAAACTTCCAGCCAGTTTCCCACCTGCGCATCGAAGCCGCTGTCCTTGCCGACCGGCCAATGCAGCTCTTCCACCCCGGCCAGCAAGTCGGGCATGCGCTGCGCCAACTCGGCAATCGGCCAGGCTTCGTCAAAACCGAAGTTGGCCACCGCGCCCTCCGGTCCCTGCCGGAATCCGTCCCAGATTTCTCGTTCCAGATGTTTTTCCCGGCAGAACAACAGCGACTTCCCACGCCGGCCATCCAGCACCAGCACGGCCTCCGGTTCATCAAAACCAGTCAAGTAGAGGAAATAGCTATCGGCACGGAAAGGAAAATGGCAATCGGCATTGCGAATGCACTCCGGGGCGGTGGGCAAGATCGCCACGGCATGGCCGAGGTGCTCCAGCAGACGTTGACGGCGCTGGCGATGCGAAGTTTGCATGGGAACTCCACTACGTAAAAAAACCCGCGCTGCCTGCGCACCGCGGGTTGGTCTGATCGTGTTAAGGATTATTCCTCGATCACGGCCGAGGTATACACTTCCTGAACATCATCGAGGTCTTCCAGTGCATCCAGCAGCTTTTGCATGCGCACGGCTTCATCACCGGTCAACACTGTCTCGTTTTGCGGACGCATGGTCACTTCGCCCATTTCCGCCTTGAAACCGGCGGCTTCCAGCGTCGCCTTGATATCGGTGAACTGGTAAGGCGCGGTGATCACTTCCAGCGAACCGTCGTCATTGGTCAGCACGTCATCGGCACCGGCTTCCAGTGCCGCTTCCATCAAGGCATCTTCATCGACACCCGGCGCAAACACCAGATAGCCGCAATGGGTGAACTGGAAAGCCACGCAACCGTCGGTGCCCATATTGCCACCGTACTTGGAGAAGGCATGGCGGACATCGGCCACGGTACGGGTCTTGTTGTCGGTCATGCAATCGACCATGACGGCCGCACCGGCGATACCGTAACCTTCGTAACGGATTTCGAGGTAATCCACGCCTTCGAGGTTGCCACTGCCACGGTCCACCGCGCGCTGGATATTGTCCTTCGGCATGTTGGCGTCAAGCGCCTTGTCGATGGCCAGACGCAGACGCGGGTTGGTGTCGGCGTCGCCGCCGCCCAGACGGGCCGCAACGGTAATTTCTTTGATCAGTCGGGTAAAGGCCTTGCCGCGCTTAGCGTCGGCACGCTCTTTCTTGTGTTTGATGTTTGCCCATTTGCTGTGGCCAGCCATAATCGCCTCAGTCTTGCGAGAATCGAAATCATGCCAGTTTAGCAGAAACCCAATCGCGCGACAGTAGTTGACCCTGACGAGGATCAAGGGCTTTTCTTGAGAATGGCCAACATGAAGGCAAAACCCTGCTCGTAAATCGATTCGATGGCCGGAATCATCAAGGGCAAGACCAGGTACAGGGTGATGAAACCAACCGACAGGGTAAGCGGAAAACCAAACGAGAAAATGTTGAATTGCGGCGCAGCACGGGTCATGACCCCGATCGCCAGGCTGGTGACCAGCAAGGAGGCAATCACCGGCAGCGCCAGCCACAGGCCCCAGGCAAAGATATGTCCGCCCCATTCGACAATGTGCCGATAGGAGAGCACGTCTATGCTCTGCCCTACCGGCAAGCGGACAAAGCTTTCCGCCAGGGTGGAGATCAACACATGATGGCCATTGAAGGCCAGAAAAATCAGGAAGGTCATGGTCGAGAGCAGCTGCGAGACCGCCGGCACCTGTGCCGAACGCAGCGGATCGAACGCCACCGCAAAGCCGAGGCCCATCTGGTTACTCATCAGCAAACCGGAAAACTCGACTGCCGCCATCACCATGCGCATGACGAAACCGAGGCTCAGACCGATGATCACCTGCTGGGCGAGGATGATGCCGCCCGCTCCCGACACCACCGGCACATTGGGGAACGGCGGCAGGATCGGCACCAGCAGGGCCGTCAACATCACGGCAAGACCCGCCTTGAAACGGCGCGGCACCACGCGGGTCGATAGCAAGGGGTCAGCCATGAACAAGGCCACGATACGTGTAAACGGCCAGATAAAGCCGCCGATCAAGGCATTGATCTGTGCGTCGGTGATGGTAATCATCAGCCGATCATGGAAGGAATACTGTGGTACAGGCGTGTGGTGTAATCAATCAGGGTGTTGATCATCCATGGCCCCGCCAGCACCAAGGTAACGAACATCGCCAACAGTTTGGGGATGAAGGTCAGGGTCATCTCGTTGATCTGGGTCGCCGCCTGCAGCACGCTCACCAGCAAACCGACCAGCAGGGAGACCAGCAAGGCCGGCGCCGCCACCAGAATCAATACATACATGCCGCCCTGCATGATATTCACGACGCTTTCCGGACTCATGAACTCTCCTCAACCGGTATAGAAACTTTGCACCAGCGACCCCATCAACAGGGTCCAGCCATCCACCAGCACAAACAGCATCAGCTTGAACGGCAACGAGATCAGCGCCGGCGACACCATCATCATCCCCATGGCCATCAGGATGGTGGCCACCACCAGATCGATGATCAGGAAGGGGATGAACACCATGAAACCGATCTGGAATGCGGTCTTGACCTCGCTCATCACGTAGGCGGGAATCAGGGTTTTCATCGACACGTCGTTGCGCGTAGCCGGTCGGGGTGATTGCGAAATCTCGATGAAGAACGCCAGATCCTTTTCCCGTGTCTGGCGCAGCATGAAGGTTTTCATCGGTTTGGACGCTTCATCCAGCGCCTGCATATAGTTGATCTTGTCCTCGGAAAACGGTACCCAGGCCTTGGCATACACCTCGTCGAGCGTGGGCCCCATCACGAACAGGGTGAGAAACAAGGACATGCCGACAATGATCTGGTTGGACGGCGCGGTCATGGTACCCATCGCCTGCCGCAGCAGCGATAACACGATGACGATACGGGTGAACGAGGTCATCATCAGCAGCATGGCCGGGATGAAGCTCAGACTGGTCATGAACAGCAGCATTTGCATGCTCAGCGAGTAGGTCTGGGCACCTCCCGAACCGGGAGCACTGGTCATCAACGGCAAACCGGCAGCATCCGCTGCCAAAGGCAACAGGGCCGGCAAGGCCCCGATCAACACGCGTAGTAATCGTTTCATGAGGAGGACGTATCGGGACGTTTCCTTGTTTTGTCGATAGCCGCCTTGAGAAAGCGGGCAAACGGGTCAGCGGGTGCCAGCACCTCACCGGGCGGGGTTTCCGTGCGCGGCATGCGCGACAGCAGGTTGACCGCATGCGCCGTCACCCCCAGTACCAGCCATTCTTCGCCGACTTCGATGATCACCACCCGCTCGCGCTGGCCAACCATCAAGGCACTGACCAGCTTCATGCGCCCTGCCTGACCGGCGCCAAGACGTCCGCCCAGTCGCTTGAACAGCGCGGCTCCACCCACAATCAATGCCAGCACGATGCCCAGACCGACAATGACCTGAGCCAGACTTTGCAACGGTGAAGGCGCAACCGCGGTCGCCACGGGCGCACTGGCCAGCGGTGCTGCCAGTGCGGCTCCCGGCAGCGCCAGCATGAAGGACAGTAAACGGCGCATCACTTCTGCAAGCGCCGGATACGTTCGGCGGGGGTAATGATGTCGGTCAAGCGAATACCGAACTTGTCATTGACCACCACGACTTCGCCCTGGGCGATCAGACAGCCGTTCACCAGCACGTCCATCGGCTCACCGGCCAGACCGTCCAGCTCGACCACCGAGCCCTGTGCCAATTGCAGCAGGTTGCGGATGGCGATCTTGGTGCGTCCCAATTCCACGGTCAATTGCACCGGGATATCGAGGATCATGTCCAGATTGCCGGGCACCGGATGGGTGGCATCCTCCGGCCCCAATTCCTGGAAGAGATTGCTGGCCGGCACCGGTTCCGCCGGCTGCGCGTCGGAGACCTCCTGCTCGGCCATGGCGGCCGCCCAGTCGTCCATGGAGATTTCGTCAGAACCGTCGGCTGCTGTACTCATTGTTTCGTCACTCACTCTGTTCTTTGTCACTGGAGACCGGTTCTGCGAATTCGTGCGCACCGGCGAGAACCTCGTCGACCCTCAAGGCGTACTTGCCCTGCAGTGTCCCGTAGTGGCATTCAAATACCGGGATACCGGAAATATCGGCGACCAGCCGTTCCGGAATATCCAGGGTAATCACGTCACCGGCCTTTAGATTGAGGATTTGCCCCAGATTGACCTTGGTTTCGGCCAGCGTGGCCACCAGTTCAACCTCGGCAGCCTGAACCTGACGCGACATCAGTGTCACCCAGCGATTGTCGACCTCGGTACGGTCGGCCTGCATGGTGCTGGAGAGAATATCGCGGATCGGCTCGACCATGGAATAGGGCAGGCAGATGTGAAAATCACCGCCACCGGCACCCAGCTCGATATGGAAAGTCATCGCCACCACTACCTCGGTCGGGGTGGCGATATTGGCGAACTGGGTATTCATCTCGGAACGCAGGTAAGCGAACTCGATCGGGTAGACCGGCTCCCAGGCCTTCTGGCATTCCGTGAACACCACGTCCAGCAAGCGGCGGATAATGCGCTGTTCGGTCGGGGTAAAGTCACGACCTTCCACCCGCACATGGTAACGCCCGTCGCTGCCGAACAGGTTGTCGACCACCAGAAACACCAGATCCGGATCGAAAATCAGCAGACCGGTGCCACGCAGGGGTTTGGCATGAACCAGATTGAGGTTGGTCGGCACGACCAGATTGCGGATGAACTCGGAGTACTTCTGCACCCGCACCGGCCCCACCGATATCTCGGCATTGCGACGAATGAAGTTGAACAGGCCAATGCGCAGGTTGCGGGCGAAACGCTCGTTGATGATTTCAAGCGTCGGCATCCGGCCGCGGACAATACGCTCCTGCCGGCCGATGTCGTAATTACGGACACCTTCCGCGTCTTTACCGCCGTCGTCCTCGTCGTCCTCGCCGGTGACGCCCCGTAGCAGGGCATCAACCTCTTCCTGGGACAGGATATCGTCGCCCATGACTCTTACTGGTTCTGGATGATGAAGGAGGTGAACTCAATGCTCTGGATCAGCTCTTCGTCACCCGAATCCATCGATTCGTTGATGATCTGTTTCACCTGGGCTTTGAGCTTCACCTTGCCGTCCGGCGTCGACAGCTCTTCAGCTGTCTTCGAGGACAACAGCAGCAAGACACCACTGCGGATGCGCGGCATGTAATCGGTGAACTTCTTTTTCGCCTCTTCGTCGAGCAGTTGCGCCTGCATGTCGACCTGCAGCAGCGAACCGCCGCCAGCCAGATTGACGACAAAGGTTTCCATCTTTTCGAATACCGGAGGACCTTCGTGTTTCTTCTTGGCCTCTTTCTTCACTTCTTCCTTCTGGACCCCTTCCGCTCCCGGTGCGGCATGGGCGCTGGTAAACATATAATAGGCCAGGCCACCGACAGCGCCCAGCAGCAGAATCAGCAGGATGATCACCAGCAACATCAGTTTGTTGCCGCCGCCAGCCTTCTTTTCCTTTTCAGGTTTTTTTTCTTCTGCCATATCTCATCAGTCCGAACGGTTGTTATTACTGAATTCTAAACGAAATCGCACATCTATTTTCCAGTTTTCCGCACGGACTGAACAGAGGTCAACTACTTTTCACCGAATCAGGCAAAGATACTCAACATATTACGGGCTGCCTGAATGGCGGCGAGCGCGTCAAGCCCCTCTTCGGCGGGGGTATCCTGCGGCTTTTGCGACTTGTTGTTCTGCTGGAAAGCCTGACGTTGCTCCTGCTGCCCGGAAAACACCTGGGCATCGGTCAACTGCAAACCACCGGCGGAGAGCATTTGCGACAAGCGCGGCAGATTGTTTTCGATGGCGTCGCGGGTCGCCGGATTGGCGGCGGTGAACATGACTTGCGCCGTCTTGTCGTCCAGCTTGAGCTGCACTTCGATGGGCCCCAGCTGGGGAGGGTTGATTTCGATGGTGGCCTTGTCCATTTTCACATTGGCCATGGCGATGACCTGATTGCCGATGGCACGTCCCCATGCCGGATCGCTAACCGGAGTCGGAACAGAGAAGACCGGCACAGCGGCGGCCTTGCCGGTCGCCCCGGCATTGGCGTCCTGCGGCAACAAAGGCATGGTCATGGCTTTACCGAGCGGCAAATTTTGCAGGTCGTCAGCATCCTGACCGGTCGGTTTGCGGGATTTGGCTGACAGCAGGTCGGTCAGCGCGTCGGTCGCCTCGTCGCCCTTGGGGGTCGTCGCCAACACCAGCGGACGGTCTTCGATCTTGACCGGTTGCAAGGCCACAATCTGCAAGGGATCGGTCGCCAGCGCCACCGGGCGGGCCTCGGCTTTTTCCTTGGCAGGCTTTTCCTCCGCCTTGTCTTTGCTGCGACTGGCGGTGGCCCCCAAACCATCCAGACGGGTACCGAGCAATTGGGCGAACAAGCCCTCGGCCGGCAAGGCGTCAGCGCCTTCCAGAGCGGCAAACGGCGATGATGCGGCCCCGGCACTCCCGTTGGCACCGCTGGCAACGTTGACGGTACTGGTCGGCAAAACAGTTATGGTCATGGTGAACTCCCCTGCAAGATATCCCTTACAGGCAATTATCATGCCAACTCAGTCACCCTCGCCGTGGCTACTGTCCCAGAACTTGCGCGCAGCAAATTCATCGGTGACTTTTTGTTCGCGCCGTCCGGCGATCAGCCGCGCCTTTTCATTTTCGCGTTCCAGCAATTTCTCGAAGGCCTTGAGACGCTTGCGCGCTTCCGTCCAGCCATGCCGCTCCAGCACGTAATGTTGCGTCGCCCGGTCAACATCGCGCTGCTGGATTTCCACGGCATCGTCGAGCCGGGTGAGGAAGAGTCGCCAGTCTTGCCACTGGGCGATGGACATGCCCTTCATGCCACCATCGCACAAGCGCTGGCGGTATTCAGCGACAAAAGCATTCAGTTGCGCGAGTTTGCCTTGCGCCTGGGCGAGATGGTTTTGTGCGCGGCGCATCCGTTCGGCCGCAGCATCGACCTTCTCTTGGGCCAAACGAATGAGGAGAACGTATTTGCTTTCCGCCATGACGCCGCCTTACAGCAACACGTCGTGCATCTGGGTTAGCGTGGAAGCAAAATCATGGGACTCGTGCATCGGCTGCGTCAGAAAACCGGTCATCGGCAACTGGCGGCGAATCGCTTCATCGAGCATGGCGTCCGACCCCGGCACGTAAGCGCCGACACTGATCAGGTCGCGGTTGCGTTGGTAGCGCGAATAGAGTTGTTTGAAACGACGGGCAAGATCGACTTGCTCACGGCTCACCACATCGACCATGACCCGGCTGATCGACTGTTCGATATCGATCGCGGGATAGTGGCCGGACTCGGCAAGCTCCCGCGACAAGACGAAGTGACCGTCAAGAATGGCACGCGCCGAGTCGGCGATCGGGTCTTGCTGGTCATCGCCCTCGGACAATACCGTATAAAACGCGGTAATCGACCCTCCCCCTTCCGGACCATTACCGGCGCGTTCGATGAGCTGCGGCAAACGCGCAAACACCGACGGAGGATAGCCTTTGGTCACCGGCGGTTCACCAATGGCAAGGGCAATTTCACGCTGCGCCATCGCGTAGCGGGTCACCGAGTCCATCAACAGCAACACATCCAGCCCCTGATCGCGGTAGTACTCCGCCAGCGCCGTCGCGTACGCCGCGCCATGCAGACGCATCAAGGGGGGCATGTCGGCAGGGGCGGCCACCACCACCGCACGGCGTCGCCCCTCCTCGCCCAGAATGTTGTCGATGAAGTCTTTCACCTCGCGACCACGTTCACCGATCAGACCGACCACCACCACATCGGCACGGGTAAAGCGCGCCATCATGCCCAGCAGCACGCTTTTGCCCACCCCGGAGCCGGCAAACAGGCCCAAACGCTGACCGCGCCCCACGGTCAGCAAGCCATTGATGGCCCGTACGCCGACATCCAGCACATCATGCACCGGTGTACGCCCCAAAGGGTTGATAGGCTGGCTATGCAGCGGATAGAAGGCTTCGGGATGAATCGGACCCTGACCGTCCAGCGGACGGCCCAGCGAATCCAGCACCCGGCCAAGCAGGCTGCGCCCGACGGGCACCTGTCGCCCGGCCGGACCATTGACACGCGGCGCCACCGAGGGTTTGTCGTAACGGGGAGGATGGCTCGCCGCCAATGGGCGAACCGGCGTACCAGGCAGCAGGCCCTGCACATTGGACAAGGGCATCAAAAAGACTTTTTCACCGGAAAAACCCACCACCTCGGCTTCGATGGTATGCCCTTCGGGAAGGTCGATGCAGCAGGCGCTGCCGACCGGCAATTTCAAACCGACCGCTTCCATGACCATACCGGTCACACGGGTCAGCCGGCCGCATGGCGCGGACAAGGGCGTTTCTTCCACCACCCGGACACAATCCTCCAGATAGCCACGCAGCGTGCCGAGCCAATCACCCGACATTGTCATCCCCCTGGCCAACCAAGGCATCGACAATCGCCGCCTTGCGGCTGTTCAGGGTCAGATCCAGCCTGAGTTGCGGGGTTTCCAGCAGGCAGCCACCGCGCTCGATGGACGCGTCCTCGATCCACTGCCAGACGGTTTCCGGTGTTTCGGTTTCCAGAAAGGTGCGGGCAATGGCCAGATCATCGGGATTGACGCGCAGCCGGCCTTGGGTCAGGGTCGCCGGCAAACTGGCCAGCGCCTCTTGCAGCAAGGATTGGATAGCCTCGGGACGAGACTGCAGATGCTCGCCCACCAGCCGCTCGGCAATGGCGATGGCAAGCCGCAACACCTCGGAGGACAGCGAGGCTTCCAGTCGCCCCAGTGACTCGCCAAAGGCCGAAGACAAGCGGTCGATAGGCTCCCAGGCGGTCGAAAATCGTTCCAGTGCTTCTTCACGCCCCTGCGCCAGACCCAGTGCCAGGCCCTCTTCCTTGCCGGCCACCTGACCGGCTTCGTGTCCGGCCTGATAGCCGCTTTGCCAGGCATCTTGATGAATGGCCTCAAGCTCCGCCGCGGTGGGATAGGCCAGCGGTTCTTCTTCCGGTTCTTCGTTCTCGAGCGGCTCCGGCATCGGCTCCACATGGAAGGTTTCTAGCGGAGGTTCTTCAGGCACGGTCTCGGGCACAACTTCCAGAGACGCCGCCAGCGAGGCCGGTGTCACCATGGGCCCGCGCGCCGCCACCACCAGACGCGCCAGATCCTGCGGCGTCAGCGATTGCAGCGAAGGAAACAGCTCACCAGGCTGCCAGCTCTGCCAGGACTCCAGCTCGCCGGCAGGAATGATGGTTTTATTCGACGAGTCCTTCATCACCACCCTTGCTGCCTAGCACGATCTGGCCATCGTCGGCGAGTTTGCGCACCACCTTGAGAATTTCTTTCTGTTCGGCTTCGACTTCGGACAACTTGACCGGTCCCTTGGACTCCAGGTCGTCGCGCAGCATCTCGGCGGCACGTTGCGACATGTTCCGGAAAATCTTTTCCTTGAGTTCGACACTGGTGCCCTTGAGCGCGACCACCAGCGAGTCGGTCTGGACTTCGCGCAGAATGGTCTGGATCGAACGATCGTCGATATCCAGCAGGTTTTCGAAGACAAACATCTTGTCCTGAATGCGCTGGGCCAGTTCGGGGTCGTATTCGCGAATATAGGTCAACGCCGAGGCCTCGACATTGCCGCCCATGAAGTTGAGGATCTCCGCGGTCAGGCCCACCCCGCCGGCAGCACTCTTCTTGATGCGGTCCGAACCGGACAGCAGCTGGGTCAGCACATCGTTCAGCTCGCGCAAGGCCTGTGGCTGCACCCCTTCCAGCGTCGCGGTACGGATCAGCACCTCGTTGCGCATCCGCTCGGGGAAATACTGCAGGATCGAGCTCGACATATCCGGGTCGAGATGGACCAGAATGGTGGCGATGATCTGCGGGTGTTCGTTGCGGATCAGGTCGGCGGCAGAGGACGGGTCCATCCACTTCAGGCTTTCGATACCGCTGTGGTCGTTGCCCTGCATGATCTTGTCCAGCAGGTTGGCCGCCTTGTCCGGCCCCAGCGCTTCGATCAGCACGTTGCGCAGGTATTCGTCGGAAGCGCCCAGGCTGGCCCGTGCGTCGCACTCCTCGCGGAACTGGGCGAGCACTTCCTCGATTTCCTCGTAGTTGAGGTTATTGATCGCCGCCATGGCCAGGGAGATTTTCTGAACCTCCTTGGGGCCAAGGTATTTGAACACCTCCACCGCCTCGGCCTGCCCCAGACTGAAGAGCAGGATGGCGCTACGTCGAATGCCGTTGTCACTCATCGGAGCTGATCCATTCCTTGATGATCTGGGCCGCCATGCGCGGGTCGGCCTTCACGAGTTCACGGGTCGCTTCGAGGCTGGTCATGTACTGACGACGCTGCACATCCTTCTCGTCGACCTCCTCATCCCCGGAACCTCCACCGCTGCGGCTGCCGCGCACCGGACGACCTTCGGCATCGAGCACCACTTCGCCGCCCTCTTCCTCGTCGCCGGCCACCGCCAGCAAGCGCCCGCCTGCCGCGGCTTCGGCGGCCTCGTCACGCGGCGGACGCGGTGGCTTGACGATATCGCGCATGATCGGCCGCACCACCCCGAAAATAAGATAGAGGATGGCAATCGCCAGCAAGCCGTATTTCAGCAGCGAGGTGCCGTTGTTGGTCACGTAGTCGACAACCTTGTCTTGCACGCTGACCGGCTGGATGGCATCGGCAAACGCGGCGTTGACCACATTGATGGTATCGCCGCGAGTGCTGTTGAAGCCAATAGCATCCTTGACCAGATTGTTGATCTGCTGCACTTCCTGGGCAGTCAGCGGCGTCGGTTTGATCTCGCCGTTACGGTCAGGCATGTTGCGGTAATTGACCACCACGGCCGCGGTCATGCGCTTGATGGTGCCTTTGGGCAGCTTGGTGTGCTGGATGGTCTTGTCCACCTCGTAATTGGTGGTGATATCCCGCTCCAGCGTCGCGTCGGTGCCCATCGGCTGACCCGACAGGGTCTGGGTACCCGGAGCCGCTCCCGGGGGCAAGGTGATCGGTGCAGAAGCGGCAGAGGGCGGCTGATTGGTCAAGGCCCCCGGCACGCCGCCGGGCAATGGCACCCCTTTACCCAGCTTTTCGACAATCTGCTGGCTGCGGGTTGCTGACGGATTGGGGCTGGAATTGGGGCGGTAGGTCTCCGAGGTCTGCTCGGTCTCCGAAAAGTCCAGCTGCGCCGTCACCTGGGCACGGGCATTGCCCTTGCCGAAAATGGGCTCGAGGATCGCCTCGACACGCTTGACGTAGTCCTCTTCGATTTGATGCACATAGGCCAGCTGCCGCTGGTCAAGGTTATTGGCCTGATCCTGATCCGGCAGTTTGGAAATCATATTGCCGTCCTGATCGACCACCGTGACGTTCTTGGGCAGCAAACCGGGAATGGAACTGGACACCAGATTGACGATACCGGCCACCTGCGCCGCGTCCAGCATGCGGCCGCGGTACAGACTGACCATCACCGAGGCAGTGGTCTGCTGCTGCTCGCGCACGAACACGCTTTGCTTGGGGGTGGCGATATGGATGCGTGCCGACTCGACCGACTGGATGGATTCGATGGTACGGGCCAGTTCGCCTTCGATGGCGCGCTGGTAATTGACCTGCTCGGCAAACTGACTGATACCGAACTTCTGGTTATCCATCAGTTCGAAACCAACACCACCGGCTTTGGGCAAGCCTTGCGACGCCAATTTCAGGCGAACATCATAGACTTTGTCCGCCGGCACCGAGATCACGCCGCCATTACCCAACTGGTAAGGGACATTCATCTGCTGCAGGCTGGCGGTAATCAGCCCGCCGTCGCGGTCGGCGATATTGGAGAAGAGAACTTTGTAGGCCGGGTCGCGATTAAGCACGACGGCGCCTACGATGACTGCAAAAATGGCAGCCAGCGCTCCGAGGAAAAGGAACTTGCGATTATTGGGAAGCGCCTTGAAGCGGTCAGTCGCTTCATTCAGACGCATTCTCCACGCGGGGGTAGCGTTTTCTACCAGATCAGCCATACAGTGGTTTCAGCTCTAGGTCCAACCGCTGTCGGCATCACTCCAAAGACAGGGTCAGACCTGGGTATTCATGATTTCCTGGTACGCACTCATCAACTTGTTGCGCGCCTGGGCCATGGTCTGGAACGACAGGCTGGCCTTCTGCAGGGAGACCATCACGTCCTGCAGATTGACCCCCTCTTCGCCCAACTCAAATTGCTTCTGCATCTCCTGCGAGGTTTGTTGCGCCGAATTTACCTGCTCGATGGTTGCCTTGAGCACATCGCCAAAATCAACGTTTGCCGTCTGGGCATCCTGCTTCGGCGGCGCCTTTCCGGCTGCCAGCGCCGATGCGGCGTTCAATTCGCCGAGAAGCTGGTCAATACCTTGAATTGCCATGGTTGCTCCGAATCACTCAAATCGGCGTCGGGTCCTGATCGTCAAACGATCCGTCAGCATCTTCTTCCCGGTAGCGCTGCAATTTGTAGCGCAAGGTCCGTTCGCTGATTCCCAGTTTTTCCGCAGCGAGCTTTTTTACCCCGCCAACGGACGCCAACGTTTCCAATATATGCCTTTTTTCCAAAGAGCGCATGTCCGTGTCATCGGACGACTCAATGGCAACAGTCGGTCGGGCAACCACTCCCTCGTTCCCGGAACTGCCCTGCAACATCAGGTCAGCGGCAAGAATTTCCGCCCCGGCGGCAAGAATGACCGCCCGTTGCATGACATTTTCCAGTTCGCGGATGTTACCCTCCCAACTATAGGCCGTCAATTCGCGCTCTGCCTCGCCGGACAGGGCGAGACCGGGGCGCGCGGCGGCCTCTGAATACTTCTTAAGCACACGCCGTGCCAACGGCAGGATATCTTCGCGTCTTTCTGCCAGAGAAGGCAGCCGCAACGGAAAAACATTCAAGCGGAAATACAGATCCTCACGGAACCGGCCCGCCGTCACCTCACTCTGGATGTCGCGGTTGGTAGTGGCCACCAGCCGGATATCCAGACGGATGGTACGCGACCCGCCGACCCGCTCCACTTCGCGTTCCTGGATCACCCGCAACAGTTTGGCCTGCAGCGCCAAGGGCATCTCGGTGACCTCGTCCAGCAGCAGGGTACCGCCCTGAGCCTGCTCGAACTTGCCCGGCATGGTCTGGGACGCACCGGTAAAGGCGCCCTTCTCGTGGCCGAACAAGGTCGATTCCAGCAGGGTGTCGGGAATCGCCGCGCAATTCACCGCCACAAACGGCCCGTTCGCCCGTGCCGAATGACGATGAATATACCGTGCCAGCACTTCCTTGCCGGCGCCGCTCGGCCCGGACACCAGCACCGTGGCATCACTTTTGGCAACACGGCCAGCCAGCGAAAACAACTGTTTCATCGCGGGTGACTCGGCCACCACCTCATCGTCCGGACCCTCCGGCATCGACAGGATATGCTTGGCGACCTCGCGGGTCAGACTGGCGGGCTCGAACGGTTTCAGCAGGTAATGACTGGCACCGGCCCGCAGCAAATCGATGGCCCGCTCGATGACGCCGTAGGCGGTCATCAGGATGAACGGCACCCCCGGATACAGACGCTTGACCTCACCGAACAGCGTATAGCCATCCATGGGGTCCATCTGGGCATCCGAGATGATCAAGCCAACCGGCGAGCGCTTCAGGCACGCCAGCGCCGACTCTCCATCATGCGCTTCAAGAGTGGCATAACCCGAAAGCATTAGAGTATCAACAATCGCTTCGCGAAGATCAGCATCGTCTTCGACAACGAGAACCGGCAAACTAGGTGTGGACATGATGGTGCATCAGGCTGAGGGTTGGCGTTGGGCAACCAGCGCGACAAGGCGGCTGGCCATCGAAGCAAGCGGCAGGACTTCATGCACGGCACCGGCGGCAATGGCCTCCTTGGGCATGCCGAATACGACGCAGGAAGCCTCGTCCTGAGCCAGATTATACCCGCCGGACTCTTTCATCTCCACCATGCCGGCCGCCCCGTCCCGCCCCATGCCGGTCAGGATGATTCCGATGGCATTATGCCCCGCCAGATTGGCGACCGAGCGAAACAGGACATCGACAGAGGGGCGATGACGATTGACCGGCTGGCCGGTATGCAACTGGGCCGCATAACCGATGGTCTGTGCCCCCTTGAGCAATAAATGCGAGTGCCCCGGAGCGATATAGACATGACCGGGCTTGAGCCGCTCGCCATCCACCGCCTCTTTCACGGTCAGGCGGCACAGACTGTCCAGCCGCAGCGCGAACGACTTGGTAAACATTTCCGGCATGTGCTGGGTCACCAGAATCGGCGGCATGTTTTCCGGCAAGGCCGTCAACAGGACGCGCAAGGCCTCGGTACCGCCGGTGGACGAACCAATGGCAATCACCGTCTGGCGCACCAGCGGCTGACGCCCGGCTTGCCGCGGCAGGATCACGTCGGCCGTCAGACTCGGGGCGACATCAATGGGTTTAGGCAGCATCGAAGGGTCAAAGGGCATGAATGCCTCAAAATTGTCATTGTTCTACGCAGAGCTTAACGCGTCATGCCCCAGTTAGGAAGCGCTTTGCCAGCCATGCATCGCAGGCCGCTTCAACCAGATCCAGCACGGTCTCGAAGCCGTCGCCTCCGCCGAAGTACGGATCGGGAATCTCCCGGGGTCCTTCCGGCAGCACCGAGAGTGCCAACACCAGCTTGTGCTGAAGGTTCGACGGACAACGACGTTGCAATTCAGTCAGATTAGCGCGGTCGGCCGCCAGAATCAGGTCGAATGCCTGAAAATCGCCCGGACTCACCTGCCGGGCACGCAAGGGATCGAGATCATAGCCGCGCTGCCGTGCGGCAGACCGGGTGCGAGGGTCCGGCGGTTTACCGACGTGCCAATCGCCGGTGCCCGCCGAGTCCACCTCCAGAGTATCCGACAAATTCCAGCGCTGGATGCGTTCCCGCATCACCGCTTCCAGGGTCGGTGAACGACAGATATTCCCCATGCACACAAAGAGCCAGCGTTCCATCCCGTCCCCTCTCACAGCCCGTTCATCCAGGCTTTTTCCTTGAGCGACTTCAATTCATCCCGCACCTTGGCCGCCGTTTCGAATTCAAGATTACGCGCGGCCTCGGTCATGGCTTTTTCCAGACGCTTGATCTCTTTGGCCAGCGACTTCTCGTCCAGCATCGCCACACGCGCATCATCGACCAACTGCTTCTTGTCGGCATCGGGGGCATACACACCGTCGATAATGTCCTTGATCTTCTTGTTGACCCCTTTGGGGACAATGCCGTTTTCTTCGTTGAATTGAACCTGCCGGGCACGACGCCGGCTGGTTTCATCCATGGCACGGCGCATCGAGTCGGTGATCCGGTCAGCGTAAAGAATGGCCTTGCCGTTCAGGTTACGCGCAGCCCGGCCGATGGTCTGAATCAAGGACCGTTCCGAACGCAGGAAGCCCTCCTTGTCGGCGTCGAGAATCGCCACCAGCGAGACTTCCGGAATATCCAGCCCCTCACGCAGCAAGTTGATGCCGACCAGCACTTCGAACATACCCAGACGCAAGTCGCGGATAATCTCCACCCGTTCGACGGTATCGATGTCGGAGTGCAGGTAGCGGACTCTGACGCCATGTTCGGTGTAGTAATCGGTCAGCTGTTCCGCCATGCGCTTGGTCAGGGTCGTCACCAGCACCCGCTCGTTGGCCTCGGCGCGCAAGCGGATCTCCGACAGCAAATCGTCGACCTGGGTCGTTACCGGGCGAATCTCGACCTCGGGGTCGATCAGGCCGGTAGGACGCACCACTTGCTCGACAATTTGGCCGGCATGCTCAGCCTCGTAAACCGCCGGGGTCGCCGAAACGAAAATGGTTTGCGGCATCAGCCGCTCGAACTCGTCGAACTTGAGTGGACGGTTATCAATGGCCGACGGCAAGCGAAACCCGTAATCGACCAGATTGGCCTTGCGCGCCCGGTCGCCCTTGTACATCGCGCCGACCTGCGGAATGGTCACGTGCGACTCGTCGATGAACATCAGGGCATTTTTCGGCAGGTAGTCGATGAGGGTGGGCGGCGGGTCGCCGGGCCCTCGCCCCGAGAAGTGGCGGGAGTAGTTTTCAATCCCCTTGCAGAAGCCCATTTCATAGAGCATTTCCAGATCAAAGCGGGTTCGTTGCTCGATACGCTGCGCCTCGACCAACTTGCCTTCTTTTTGATAGAACGCCACCCGGTCGCGCAATTCGTCCTTGATCTTGTCGCAGGCCTTGAGCACGGTATCCCGCGGGGTCACGTAGTGGCTGGAGGGAAACACCGTAAACCGGGAGACGCGCTGTCGCGTCACTCCCGTCAAGGGATCAAACAGGGTCAGGGTTTCCACTTCGTCGTCGAACATCGACACCCGGATGGCCAGTTCGGCACTTTCCGCCGGAAAGATATCAATGACATCGCCACGCACCCGGAAACACCCGCGGGAGAAATCCGTGTCGTTGCGGTCGTACTGCATCGCCACCAGCCGCGCAATCATCTCGCGTTGAGGCACTTCGGTGCCTTCCTTGAGATGCAGGATCATTTGATGGTAGTCGGAAGGGTCGCCGATACCGTAAATCGCCGACACGGTGGCGACAATAATGCAATCCGGCCGTTCCAGAATCGACTTGGTGGCCGACAGGCGCATCTGCTCGATATGTTCGTTGATGCTGGAGTCTTTTTCGATGAACAGATCGCGGCTGGGGACATACGCTTCCGGCTGATAATAGTCGTAGTAGGAAACGAAATACTCGACGGCATTATCCGGAAAAAACTCGCGCATTTCGGAATATAGCTGGGCCGCCAGGGTTTTATTGTGCGCCATGATGATGGCAGGCCGTCCGGTGGCGGCGATCACATTGGCCATGGTAAAGGTTTTGCCTGAACCGGTAACCCCCAGCAAGGTCTGATAGGACAAGCCGTCTTCCAGCCCTTCTACCAGGCGGCGAATGGCTTCCGGCTGATCTCCGGCCGGCAGATAAGGCTGGTGGAGACGAAAGGGACTGGCATTGACTTTTGACACGGCGGGGCGACCTTTCGAATACTCACGGGGAGTTGATTTTACGCCATGATGCGAAAAAATCCGATTGTCTTGATTTTTAATGCAATCAGAAACAAAAATGCTCCCACACCATGCATTTGTTTGATTTAAAATAGTAGCAACTCGTCACCCACACTTTGCATGCTTCACGGGAATCATACGATGCTAAAGAATATCGCCCGCTGGCTGGTCACGGTCTCACTGGCACTGCCGGTCGCCACCATGGCCCAGACAGCTCATGATACGCACAAAAAGTCGACCGCTGCCAAACAGGTCAGCGGCAAGAAAACCCAAGTGCGCAAGACAGCGGCCAAGAAGCCGGCTGTCAAAAAAACCCAGGTCGCCATCTCGCTGAGAAACAACCATGGCAGGCATGCCCTGCCGGCCTCGCAGGCGCGGCAGAGCAGCAATTTCCGCCATGCCAATATGCAAACCTACAGTACGACAGGGCCGCGACTCAGCTCGCAATCGGTACTGGTGCTCAACGGTGTCACCGGTGAACCGGTATTCGAAAAAAATGCGTCCCAGCGCATGCCGATCGCCTCTATCAGCAAACTGATGACGGCGATGGTGCTTCTGGACTCCGGTGCCTCGATGGATGAGCCGGTAACTGTCACCGATGCCGAGATCGACCACCTGAAAAACACCACCTCGCGGCTGGCGATCGGCACCACCCTGCCGCGCCGCGAAATGCTGTTGCTGGCGCTAATGTCCTCGGAAAACCGTGCGGCCAACGCGCTGGCCCGTACCGCCCCAGGCGGCATGAATGCCTTTGTTGCAAAAATGAACCAAAAGGCGCGCCAACTCGGCATGAAGGATACGGTCTTCCATGAACCGACCGGTCTGGATACCCGCAACACCTCCACCGCTGCCGATCTGGCCCGCATGGTGCGTGCCGCTGAAAACTACCCCTTGATCCGTAGCTTCACCACCACCCCGGAACATGAGGTGCATATCGTTCGCAACCGCCTGCTGCACTACAAAAACAGCAACGCACTGGTTCGCGAGGGAGACTGGGAAATCGCCATCCAGAAAACCGGTTACATTCAGGAAGCCGGCCGCTGCATGGTGATGCAGGCGACCATCGGTTCGCAGCCGCTCATCATTGTCTTGCTGGCCGCCGGCGGCAGTGCTGCCCGGGTCAATGACGCAAAAACCCTGAAAAACTGGCTGGAGTCCCATCCTTCCAACTGGTTGGCCCAGGGCTGAACCTAGCCCGGAAATACACACAGGGCATGACCATGCGGTCATGCCCTGTTCTTTTTGGGTCCTTCATGCCATTCAACGGCGCGGCTGGTACCTGACAATATCGCCACTTTCTGCCGCACGCCCCTCACTGACTCCGATGGCCAAACCGGGCTGCACCTGAACGATGGACAGCGTTCCCGCCAGCGTTTCCGGAACCCCCAACCCCGGCTGATCACCGGCCGCACGGCCACGCGGTTTGTAGAGCAACAGCTTGTCACCCACCTTCAGCCCGTCCAGACTACCGGCATTGATATAACTGCGCCCCCCGGGCTCGACCTCGACCACTTTGGCCGAGAAGGGAATGCAGGCAATGGTGTTTTCCAGGGTGGTGGCGGCTCGTTCAAACAAGGGATCGATGGCCCGGCCATAATCGCTGCTCCAGAACGCGGCCGAAGCAAAGGGCACCGGATTATCCGGCAGGATATTGCCCCTGGCCAGCACCGACATGCGCTCGTTGAGCAGCACGGCACCGCTGAGCGCATCGTACAGCCAGACTTCCATATCGAACTGGCGTTCGGTCGGCCGGTATTTTACCGCCCCGCCCAAGATGCCAGACAACGGTCCGCTGTAGTACACCCCTTGCTGACTGGTATTGTTGGACTCGAACAGCGTCGGCCGCAGAAAGCGCGACGTTACCGCCGTTGAAACAACCCTTCCCGCCACCACGAACTGGGCGCCTTCACGCGCACCGATCTGCCGGACATTGTCCGAACCGGCGTGAGGATCCGCCATGCGCGGGTCAGGCAATACCCCGACGCCACCGGCATTCAGCACCGACAGGGAACGGCTACGTGCCAGCCGCTCCGCCAGCACCCCGGGCAAACCACTGCTCAATGCCGATAAATCAGAAGCGTCGGCGGGATCCTTGACGGCAAACCAGGTGGTTACCAGCCGGCGGCGAAACACTCGCCCATCGGCAGGCACGCACGCGGAGGAGGCCGCATTGCCTTGACGGCTTGCGTTCACCGCATCACCGGTATTCACCGCCACTTTCACGTGGTACAGCCCACCCGCACTGTACTCATTGACGATCGTCACCTTGCCGTTCAACGGGGACGCCGTGAGACTACCGGTTTCCGCATACCGACCCTGACTCAGGGTTTCCGAAGATTCGATTCTGGCACCGGTTTTCAGGGCGGCCTGTTCCAGCGCATCCTGAATGGCCAACTCGCGGGCAGCCGCCCGTCCGGCATCCAGTGGCGCGGCGCCTTCGGCCGTCACGGTTGCGGCCCAGGCGGTACCACCGTAAAGAAAAGCCGCCCAAAGGGCGGCAGCCAAACCTGCCTGGCGCAGAGTCATCATCACTGTGAAACGTAATAATTACTGTTGTAACGCGGCGGTGCAGCGCCCTCCCGCAGTTCCGTACCGGTCGCCGGCGACTCCTGGGCCGCTTTCATCACGCTGCCGGTTTTTTCCATCGCCTGACGAAATTCCTGATAGAAGGTCTTGTCCAGCACGATCTCGGCAACCGCCTCGCTGGTGCCGTCAGGCTGCATGCTGTTCGACACGATATTCACTCCGCGCAGATAGGCATCCACATAGGTGCGGAATCCGTCGCTGGTGGCAATCATGTTGGCGACCGTACTGTTACCGATCAACTTCATGCCCTGCACTTGTTCGGCAATGGCCCGGAAGGCATCCAGCCGGGCCGCCCGCAACGACAGCAACTTGCGTTGTGAGGGCGTGAGGGCTTTCGAGTACGGCGCAGCGCCGCTACCGACGACCCGTATGGTAATCGGCTGATAAGGGTTGACCTCCTTGAGCACCACTTTGGGTGCTTCAGCCTCGATGCCGGGTCCGACGAAGCCGACCCCGGTCATGCCTGGCGCGGCTTTGGCAACCATTGGCCGAACAGGTTCGGTCCTGGCTTCAGGGCTTGGCGACGTAGCGCAAGCCGTCATGGTCAGCAAGACTCCCGGCAGGGCCAAGCGAATGGGGCGCAGTATCTTCATAGGTAGGTACCAGTACAGGTTTTGTTGATGTTATGAAGCATCAACCGCAAGCGTCAACCTGTTATCGTCAACAAGACAGAAAACTTTATAAAAATTCGCTATCACTAGTACAGATGAACCGAATTCATGGCTCAGGAAAGAGTGATAGCAATGCCTATTATCACCATCAAGCCTGCTTTTGAGACGGGAATCGAAGCGCTTGATCAAGGGCATCAGGAATTGGCTGACCTCATCAACGCTTTGGAAACCGCCTCACTGGCCGGAGCGGGCATAACCCGACTCAGCGCGTTGCTGAAGCGTATCCGCGCCAGCGTGGCAAACCATTTCGCGCAGGAAGACCGTTTGCTCGAGACCCCAGGGGTCAGTGAAGCACACCGCCTGGAGCACCGTTCCGAACACGCCGGTTTGAACAGCCGGCTGGCAGGCATTGACCATAACTGGCTGAAAAAGCCCGACAATGTCCGTGAACTATCCGCTTACCTGAACCACTGGTTCACTCGCCACACCCTGGAAACCGATCAGACACTGGCGTCAGAACTCCAGCAGCACCCTTTGCCTACCCGTCTGCACACCACACTGGACGCCTACTCCAGATCCCTGCAGGAAACCCGTGAACGCTTGCGGGCCTTGGTCGAGTCCATACCGGACCTGCTATGGCTGCGTTTCGATGCCAATGAAACGCCATTGTATACCCCGCTTTGGTTAAGCCTGTGTCAGGCACCGCCCAGAGAGGTCGAGGTCTGGCAAAACGCCATGCCTCCCGATGATCTGGCCAACTGGCAGGCGCTGACCGGGCATGCCCGGCAGCATGCCATGCCCTACCGGATCGAATACCGCTTACGCGACCCAGACGGCCATTTGCATCATATTCTCGAGCAAGGCAACCCGTACAAAATCGGTGATCGCCATACCCTGCTGATCGTGTGTACCGAACTGACCGGGCTTCGTGACAGCGAGGCACAGCGGGTCGGGCTTCAGAGCGGGCTGGAACGGTGTCAACGTGTCCTTGGCCTGTTAGGTGAGCTGTTGGCACTCGCAGCCCGGCCAACCTCTCCCGATGCCTTATTGAAAAGCATTGCCAGACGCATCCCCTGCGCCATGAGCCGACCCGACGAGAGTGGCGTGGCAGTACGATTTCTGGACAAACGCTTTGTCAAAGGCCGCCAGATCAATGCGCCGTTCACCATGAGTACCCCGCTCACCATGAATGACCAGTTATGCGGTCACTTCGAAATGGGGTTTGCCAGCGGTGGCGACAGCCTGAGTGCCGACGGGTTCAGTGAAACCGATCTACTGTTGTTTCAGGGCGTCACCCGGCTAGTGCAACTCTTTTTGCAACGTGAAGGCGAGCAAGCCGCACATCGCCATGAAACCGCCGGTTGGCATGCCTTGCTGGACACAGACCCCGCTCCCGTTCTACTGGCAAGCCCGTCGGGAACAGTGCGGTATGCCAACCCGGCTGCCCTGGCCTTGCAGCCGGGACAGCCGCTACAGGTGGACACACTGCTGGCCTGGCAAGGACACGATGCATTCCGGCAACTGACCCTGCAGCAAGAGATTCAGGAAAGCCGGATGTTCCCGTTCACGCCCGGCCCGGCCACACACGACAACGACGCCTATTCGGTCTCGGTGTTGCGGCTGGATCAAGACACGTTCGTCCTGCGACTGCATCCCGTCAGCGCATTGTCCGATATGCAGTGGCAGCTGGATGCTGCCGAATCCCGCTTTTGTGCCGTCATGGAGGCGGCAGCAGAAGGGATCGCCATTGTGGAGCCCGATACCCTGTCTATCCTGCGCTGCAATCCGGCACTGGTCGAGATGACCGGGTATCGGCAAGACGCGCTGGTCTCCATGCGCTTTACCGATCTCCAATCCACCTGCACCGCGAGCGTGCTTGACGGCCTGAGCCAACCTTTGACGGATGGCACCATGCCGGTCAGCCGTGAACTGTCATTGCAACACCAACGCGGCCTGCCACTGAGTGGCGAAGTCCGTGCCCGGAAAATCCGCTGGAACGCACAAAACGCCTTACTGGTCACCCTCAAGGATGTCACCGATCAGCAAGAAAGCACGATCCTGCTGCGACGCCATATCAATATCCAGTCATTTTTGGGCGATCTGGCCTCCCGGCTGGCCAATGAACCCGTTTCAACGCTGTGGGAGCGGCTGGAAGAATGTCTGGAAGCCTGCGGCCGTTTTCTGGGGGCGGATCGCACCTTGCTCTATCTGCGGGAAGACAACGATCTGGTCCTGACGCACCAATGGTCCAGCGAAACCATCGATGACATCCGCATCGCCATACCGCCCATTCCCCGTCAGCAATGGGCCGAGCTGGAACGTCCACCAAGCGACGGCGGGAGGATGATCGACTCCGATGCGCCACTCCCCGAGGGCTACGCACCGTTATTTCCTTTCCTGACGAACGAGGGACATCACTCGCTGATGCTGGCGCAGCTGGTCAACGACAAACGGTTTTTGGGACTCATCGCGGTGTATCGCGAAAACGGCCCCGCGCCGTGGCTATGGATGGAAAGGCGCATGCTGCAAAGCTGCGCCGACATGCTGGGCACCACGCTGGCTCATTACTACCAAACCCTCCAGCTCGAAGCCGAACAACAACTCCGCGCAAGCCAGCCGGAACGGGATGCCCCTTTGCACTGGGAATGGGATATCGCCGCCAACAACCTGTTCTGGACCGATGCCACACCGGAGCAGTCCGCTTACCTGCCGGCCACAATCGAGTCTTGGGTTGCCGCTACCGCTACCGAAGACCAATCCCGCTTTGAACACGCCTTGCGCAGCACACTCACCCATGGAACGACCCTGAACGTGTCATTGAAGCAGCGTGGCGAATCCGGTCAATGGGAGTCCATCACCGTGATGGCGGTGGCCGAGTGCGATGCCGAAGGCATTCCCCGGCGACTGATCGGGCACGTTGGTTCGCAGCGTCATCAACTGATCGAGCAAAAACTGCGTCAATCGGCGGCGGTCATGGTGCAGAGCCGTGAAGGGATCATGATCACCGATACCCGGCAATGTATCATCGAGGTCAATGAAGCCTTCACCCGCATTACCGGCTACCCGCGTGACGAGGTGATTGGACGAACCCCCGCGATATTGCACTCGGGTCGTCAGGACGCTTCTTTTTACCAGTCACTGTGGCAGACGTTGACCACCAGCGGAAGCTGGAGGGGGATACTGTGGAACCGGCGCAAAAACGGTGAAATCTACCCTGAATACCTAAGCATTGCCGCGGTGCGGAACGGGGCACGCCAGGTATCCCACTATGTGGGGGTCTTCAGTGACGTTGGCGATATCACACTGAGCGACCTGCCTCAGGAAACCTTGCTGCACTATGACCCTTTGACACGGCTGCCAAACCGACTGCTGTTCAATGTCAATCTACACAGTGCCCTGAGTCGCCAGCATGGCACGTCACAGCGCACCGGACTGGTCATTATCGATCTGGATGCCTTCAATCGCTTTAACCATTCGGGGGGTCATCCGGTCGGCGACCAATTACTGGAGAACGTGGCACGCCGGCTCGAAACGTGCGTACAGCGGGGAAACTTGCTGGCTCGTGCCGGCATGGACACCTTCATGGTTCTGGTGGAAGGACTCCATGTAGAAGCGCCGCTGATGAGACTCGCCACCCGGATAGATGCCGCCTTCTCCCACCCGTTCACTATCGGTAATGAACACTATTCACTGAGCGCATCCCAAGGTATCGCTATCAGCACGGCGGGGGCCGGGACCCGGCAAACGTTGCTGGCCGATGCCACTTTCGCACTGGCGCAGGCCAAATCGCAAGGGGGGGCGCGTTACTGCTTTCATAACGAGGCAATGACCCGGCGCTCCGTGGCACGGCGGCAGCGGGAGCTCGATCTGAGACAAGCACTTGACCGCAATGAAATTTCGCTGGTATTTCAGCCGGTTTTCTCGCTGGGCGACAGACAGATCATCGGGTCCGAGGTGCAGTTGCGCTGGCAACATCCGCTGGAAGGCGAGATTCCTGCCGACAGTTTTCTTGCGTTGGCAGAAGAAACCGGACTCATCGTGCCGCTCGAAGAATGGCTGATCACCGAAGCCTGCGAGCGCTTCCAGAACTGGCGCAGTCGTGGTTTGAAGCCTGGCTGCTTGTTCGCCACGCTGTCGGAGAGTCTGTTGATTCGCGCCGACTTCAGTCACCGTCTCGGCCAGCTGCTGACACGACTGGCATTGCCAGGCGATTGTCTGGTGCTGGATAGTGGCGAGAGTTTGCCGGCACGCAGTCGTTCGGCACTGGATAGTGCCTTGAAATCGCTGGGAAACCTTGGGGTACAATTGGCCTTCAAGGTCGCCGGGGGCGGTTTGCTGTCGCTATCCCGCTTGCGCGACTTGCCCTTTACCATGGTGAAACTGGCCCCTTGCCGGACTCGGCAACTGGACTATGACAGCAGGGAGGCTGCCATGGTGCGCGGGATTACCGCGTTGGCACACGAGCTGGATATGGTGGTGATAGGCGAAGGGGTGGACAGTCCGGGTCAGATCGAAGCCCTGCAACGCAGCGGTTGCCTGCTGGGGCAAGGCGCTGCCCTGCAGGCCCCTCTGAGCGCAGTGGAACTGGAGGAACAACTGCTAAAACAGGATGCCGGAATACCGGCTCCCGGCACCTCAATGTGACTGGACGACAGGGGTGGTGGCAAGAGGCTCGGCGTGGGCGCGCGGGGTCAGCATAAAAATCAGCGAACCGACCAGCAGGCCGCTCCACAACAGGACACGCGCCGGATTGCGTCTGGATGTCTGGGTCTTCATGGGGTTCTCCTCGCTCAGGCACTTTGGTGTTACTGTTATCGTCGACAAATGTAAAGCAATTTTGTCGAATTGCGCCAAAAGTATTGCCGATTATTAAGCACTTCTGCGCCTCCCGTTCAGGGTTCGACACCATAGCGTTCCAGACCGAACTGTTTCACCACCACCCGGTAACGACCGTTGGCATGCAAACGACGCAGCCCGCTATCGAACGCTTTCCTGAGTGTGTCCGCACCGGGCAAGGCCTTGGGAAATCCCACCGACAGGGGCACGGTGGTCAGCGGAGGCTCTTGCCAGACCAGCACCCCCCGGGTATTAGGCATGAAACGCTCGATCAGCGCATCGCCGACGGCCTTTTCCAGCAGCACCACCGGCACATCGCCTCTATCCAGTTTGTGCAAACTACTCAGATCATCCTGAGACACCTCGGGCAGCCAACCTGCCGCGGCTAACTCCACGGGGTAATTGTAACTATCGGTAATGCCGATGCGACGCCCCTTCAGGTCTGCCGGAGAACGAATGGCAGTGGGGCGCTCACGACGATAGTAGAGGCCAAGGTGACTGGAAAACAGCGGACGGGAAGCCACCAGGTTCAATGCGTCGCAATCACTGGGCCAGATACCGACACCCGCGTCAAAACGCCCCTGACTCAGTTGGGGAGCAAGACGGCCCCACGGCAAGAAGGTCACCGAGACCTGATAGCCGGCCTGCTCAAACGCCTCGCGGGCGAGCGTGACCATGGCACCCTGTCCGGCCAGCGCCGGTGAGGCATACGGGGGATAATCCAGCGTGACGAGACGCACCAGAGGTACCGCTCCGAGCGGAGCGGCACACAGAAAGGACAACACGGCAGCAGCGGCAAAACGAAACATCATCGAAAGCCCCCTTTTGAACGGGTTCTATCCACGCTATCACACTGGCACGCCAGGCCCTGCTGCCGGGTGTCAGACTCAGGCTTCGTTCAGGCGACGAAGCACTTCATCCTTGCCGATCAGCGCCAGGACGGCATCGACCGACGGGGTCTGACTGGTGCCGCACACCAATACGCGCAACGGCATGCCCAACTGGCCCATTTTGATACCTTCATCAGAGCAGAACGGCTTGAAGAGATCGTGAATGGCTTCGGCGCTCCACACCTCCAGCGCAGCCAGACGTTCGGCAAACCGCGACATGCGTTCGCGGGTACCTTCCGGCAAATGCTTGGCGACCTCTTCGGCCGACGGTTCGCGACGACGATAGAAGTAATCGGCTTCCACGGCCAGCGCGTTGATGTCCTGAACACGCTCGCGCAGCAAGGTCACGACTTCGCTCAGATCCGGGCCACCGGCTACGTCGATACCGGCGGCAACAAGACGCGGCAACAGCAGTCCGGCCAAACGGGCCGGATCGGCGGCCTTCATGTGCCGGGCATTCAGCCACAACAACTTTTCATGGTCGAAGCGCGATGCGGAGGCACTCACGGCAGCCAGATCGAACCACTCGATAAACTGCGCCATGTCGAAGAATTCGTCATCGCCGTGCCCCCAGCCCAGACGCGCCAGATAGTTGAGCAGCGCCTCCGGCAGAATGCCCTGTCCGGCGTAGTCAACCACGCTGACAGCATCACGACGCTTGGACATTTTCTGGCCATCGGCGTTGAGAATCATCGGCAGATGACCGTAAACCGGCAACGGGGCACCCAGTACCTTGAGAATATTGATCTGGCGCGGGGTATTGTTGACGTGGTCGTCGCCACGGATCACATGGGTGATCTGCATGTCCCAGTCATCGACCACGACACAGAAATTATAGGTCGGGCTGCCATCGGTACGGGCAATAATCAGATCGTCGAGTTCTTCATTGCTGATCTCGATACGGCCTTTCACCGCATCGTCCCAGGCAACCACACCCTCCAGCGGGGTACGGAAACGCACCACCGGCGTCACGCCGGCCGGCGGAGTCGGCAAGGTTTTGCCTGCTTCGGGACGCCAGCGGCGATCGTAACGGGGTTTTTCGCCACGCGCTTCCTGATCGGCGCGCAAGGCTTCCAGCTCCTCTTTGCTGCAGTAGCAGTGGTAGGCATGGCCGGATTCCAGCAACTGCGCAATAACGTCCTTGTAGCGATCAAAGCGCTGCGTTTGGTAGAACGGGCCTTCATCATGGTCCAGCCCTACCCATTGCATACCGTCCAGAATCGCTTTCACCGATTCAGGCGTCGAGCGTTCAAGGTCGGTATCTTCAATGCGCAGAACAAAAACACCGTTGTTCTTGCGGGCATAGGCCCAGGAAAACAGAGCGGTGCGCACGCCGCCAATGTGCAGGAAACCAGTGGGGCTCGGGGCGAATCGGGTACGGATCATGGTCGGGATACAGGTAAAGGCCTAAGCTTGGGACGCCTATTGTAAACGTCGGGAAAAGCGCCCGCAAATCCCGGGCGCCTCAGGTCAGGCCATGGCCTGGAATGCATCGAGGGAATTGGCTGGAATCATCTGCACCAACAACCACATGGCGGTCATGGCCAGCATCGCGGCCATGGTGCAGTTAAAGGCACGCAGCCGCCATGGCTTGTGCAGAAAACGCCGGATCATCACGCCACCGCCAGCCCACACGGCAATGCACGGCAGAGAGGTGGCAAAGGTGATTGCCGCAAACAGGATCGCTGCATGCACGGCATTCATGCCGGCAGGCAAAAACACCATGGTGATATTGAAACCCATCAGCCATACCTTGGGGTTCAGCCAGTTGAACAACACGCCACCGACAAATCCGATGGGGTTCGCTGCCGCCTTGTCGCCGGGTTTGCCGGCATGCGCCATGCCCCAGGCCAGCCAGAGCAGGTAAAGACAACCGATCAAGGCCAGCCACAACTGCATGGTCTCCATCCAGGCCACCAGATTGCCCAGCAACAGCGTGATGGCACCCACCTGAATGCCGAGACCCAATGCCATGCCCAACAGCGCCGGGATGGTTCGTGAAAAGCCGAAATTGACGCCCGACGAGGCCAGAACCAGATTGTTCGGACCGGGGGTAATCCCCATCACGACCAGATACATGACCAGCGGCAGAAAATTCATCAACGACATCCCGTCCATTTCGAATGGGAGGCATTTTACGCAGTGGCAAAAAAACGTAACAGATGCAAAAATACGAAATTGAAACCATAACAGTTTGCCATTTTTCCAACTGTTATGGTCCAAACCATGAAAAACTGTATCGCACCGCACAAGGAAACCGTGATGGCCGAAGAACCGCGTTATCAGCAACTGATCAATGAGTGGATCACCCTGATACAAACCGGGGTGATCGTGGCAGGGGAACGCATGCCGTCGGTGCGCAAAGCCTGCGACATGCACAAGGTCAGCCCCTCTACCATCCTGATGGCCTACCGGGCACTGGAAGATCGCGGTTTTATCGAGGCGCGCCCGCAGTCCGGCTTTTACGTCAAAAAAGCCCCGGCAGCCCTGCCACTGCCACGAATGCGCCGCCAGAGCGTGGCCAGCCCGAGCGGCGAAGTGGTGGATACCATCGAAGCCGTGATGACGGCACAGGCCATGGACGGCTATATCGACCTGTCGCTGGCCAGTCCACGCGGCAGTGACTTCTATCCGACCACCCGCTTCAAACATACCCTCAACCGTCTGGTGCGCCAGCATCCGGAGCTGGCCACCGACTATCCGTTTCCGCCGGGATCGGAACGCTTGCGGCGCCAGATCGCGCAACGCACCGTGAGCTGGGGCTGCGTCCTGTCGGCGGATGACATCCTTATCACCAACGGCTGCACCGAAGCACTGCAATTGGCGTTGCGGGCCGTCTGCAAACCTGGCGATACCGTCGGCCTCGAATCCCCCACCTATTTCGCTTTGCTGCCCCTCTTCAAAAGCCTCGGCCTGTCGACCATTGAAATCCCCACTCACCCCGAAACCGGTCTGTCTCTGGACGCACTGGAAATGCTGTTGGTCGAGAAACGGCTCAATGCCATTGTTGCCATGCCGACCGTACACAACCCGCTGGGCAGTACCATGCCGCTCGACGCAAAAAAGCGTCTGGCCCGCCTGGTCAACGAGCACAAGATCCCGTTGATCGAGGATGCTCCGCACGCTGATCTGTTTTATGGAACGGCTGCACCGGATGCGGTCAAGGCATTCGACAGCGATGGCTGGGTGCTACTCTGCTCGAGTTACAGCAAGACACTGGCACCGGGCTTCCGCATTGGCTGGCTGGCGGCCGGCCGCTATCACCGCGATGTAATGCGATTGAAGTTTGCCAGTTCGCTGGCCCAACCGCGCTTGCTGGAAGAGACACTGGCCGATTATCTGGAAACGGGGGGGTATGACCATCACCTGCGCCTGTTGCGGCGGCACTTCATGGGACAGATGGACAAATTGCGCGACTTCGTCGCACACCATTTTCCGGCAGGAACGGGGGCAACGGCGCCAAGCGGGGGATGTTTGCTGTGGGTGGAGTTACCGAGCGGCACAGATACGCTGGAATTATTTCGCGCGCTGCTGGAAGAACGCATCACCGTGGTACCCGGCGTCATGTACTCGGCGCGCGGCCGCTACCGGAACTGCTTGCGTCTGTCCGGGTGTTATCCTTGGACAGACGCCTACCAGCGGGCCTTGCTGCGTGTCGCCGAACTGGCGGCAGAGATGAATTGACCCGCTTAACCCCGCGACGTCGCCGAGCGCGGAGGGCCCGGTTCCCGTGTCGGGCTATCCGTCCCGGCCGGCGGGGCCGCGACAGTGGTAGGACCGTCTTCGCGCAACGGTGATGACAACCAGCGCACCGCCAGCCAGGCGGTATCGGTCTTCGCCTCCCGGGGAGAACGACAACTCAGGCAGACCGGCTTGCCGCTGCGCTCGCGCAGTGCGACATCGACCCGTTTGCCATGCAGGCTACGATTATTGTCACGCTGCCAGCCCAGCAAGGTATCCGCCAGCAAACGCGGCGACACATCGTCATGTTCGTAGAGATTACGATACGCCGTCAGCCATAAATCCCCGTTACCATCCTGATCGAGCAGCACGGTCTGGTAGGTCACGGTAACCGGCGTTCCCCGGGCGATCTCGTCCGCCAGTGCCAGCACATCATCGTTTTTCATCCGCACGCACCCATGGCTGCGGAACCCCGGCACGCTGCCGGGCGCATTGGTGCCATGAATCCCCAGTCCCAGTCCGGCTTCGCCGAAGCGGATGAACATGCGCCCCAATGGATTGTCGGGGCCGGGAGGCACAATACTCTGGACGACCTTGCCCTTGGTTTTCATTTCGTTCTGGATGGAGCGCGGCACATGCCAGGACGGATCCTTGTACATGCCGGTCACTTCGAACGTACCGGTCGGCGTACGGGTCAGCATCTTGCCGACCGCCACCGGCCAGGAGCGGATCAATTGCCCTTTGTCGAACAGGAAAAGACGAGTCTGCGGCAAGTTGATGACAACCTGTCGCCCCTCTTCGCTGACAGCGACATCCGGCAGGGGAATTTCCGCCAGCACGGTTTTCGTCGCGATCAACATCAAGCCGAAACCGGCCAGCAATACGTATTTTGACTTCATAATTCCGGGCCTACGCAAAAAAACTCTGCGCGAAACGCCACTTTTTGAGAAAATCCCACCTTTAGTGGTTGATTTGACGAGAAAACATGAATTCGTCCCAAACTATCGCCCTGGTGGAGTCGTTGGACCACGAGGGCCGCGGGGTTGCCCGCGTCGACGGCAAGACCATCTTCATCGACGGTGCACTACCTTACGAAAAAGTACTATACAGTGCCTATCGAAAAAAACCCACCTACGAACAGGCTGATACGACAGCGGTTCTGAAGGAGAGTTTCGTTCGCACCACACCGCGCTGCCCGCATTTCGATGTGTGCGGTGGCTGCTCCATGCAACATGTCGAGTTCAGTGCACAGGTCGCGATCAAACAGCGCGTGCTGGAAGACAACTTCAAGCATATCGGCAAGGTCTCGGCCCGGCAAATGCTGCCACCGATCGCCGGTCCGGCCTGGGGCTATCGCCACCGTGCGCGCCTTTCGGCTCGCTTCGTCGACAAAAAAGGCGGCGTACTGGTCGGCTTCCACGAAAAACGGTCGAGCTACATCGCCGAAATGCGCGAATGCCATATCCTGCCTCCGCATATCTCGGCGTTGATCATGCCGCTGCGTGAAATGATTGCCACGCTGTCGATCCGGGACCGCATGCCGCAGATCGAACTGGCCGTCGGCGACCAGGTGGATATTCTGGTGTTCCGCAACATGGATGCCATCACCGCCAAAGACGAGACGATTCTCAAGCAGTTTGCCGACACGCATCGTAGCGCCGACCGTCCGCTGCAAATCTGGCTGCAGCCCAAAGGACCGGAGACCTGCTACCCGATGTATCCGCTGGATGCACCGCGGCTGACCTACACGATCCCGGAATACCGGATCGAGATGCCCTATTACCCGACCGAATTCACCCAGGTGAATCCGCGCATCAACGCGGTGATGGTCGCTCGCGCCCTTAAGCTGCTTGACCCGCAACCGGGTGAACGCATTGCCGACATGTTCTGCGGCATCGGCAACTTCACCCTGCCCATCGCCCGCAGCGGCGCCACCGTGCATGGCATGGAAGGCAGCGAGGCCCTGGTCAAGCGTGCCATCGAAAATGCCACGCACAATGGTTTGCAGGAACGTGTCAGCTATGAAATGGCCAATTTGTTCGAAGTGACCGACGAGTCATTCGAAAAACTGGGCAAGTTCGACAAGATGCTGGTGGATCCGCCACGCGACGGTGCGGTGCAATTGCTCAAGGCCATCACCGAAGAAACCGCTCCGCAACGGATTGTCTACGTTTCCTGTAACCCGGCAACTCTGGCGCGCGACGCCGGCATTCTGGTCAACCTCAAGGGCTACACTCTCAAGTCGGCCGGGATCATCAACATGTTCCCGCATACCGCCCACGTCGAGTCGGTCGCCCTGTTCGAAAAGACCGGCCCGTGCAAGTCCAAGGCAGAGATGAAAGCCATGGAAGAGGCCGAAGAGGCTGAGCGCGAAGCCCGCAAGGCGGCCAAGAAAGCCCGCGAGAAAGCGGCCATGGAAGCGAAAAAGCAGGAAGAAGCCGAACGCGCCGCCAAGAAACAGGCCCGACTTGACCACTATCTGGCCAACAAGGACTACTACGACAAGCGCAGTGCCGACAAACAGGCACGTGAGCAAAACGGAGAAGTCTGACCCGGTTCCGGTCCCCAGCCTAAATGAATGGCCGGGGACCGGACTTGCCGTACTCGCTGTCGCTTTACCCGTCGTTTTCTGCAGCACGTCATCGCGCCTCTCCCGGAAGCCCCTCGTTGCCGCCACGCTCGACCCGTAACACCGTGCGTCAGGAACCCTTATTAAATTAACCAATTGGTTAATTTAAATAGTCAATTTGTCTGACCTTGCGCCAGCAGGTCAAATAGACCCACACCACATCTCGAGACTGACTGATATGACCCCCGCTTTGCCCCCGTCTACCTCACGCCCCGTCTGGCTGATTCTTGCCTTGATTTTCGCCGGGTTGAACCTTCGCCCCTCGATGGCCGCTATCGGCCCGCTGCTCACGCCAATCCGCCACTCACTGCCGATGAGCTTCACCCTGCTCTCCCTGCTCACACTATTGCCGGTATTGGCAATGGGACTTGCGATGAATGCGGGCGGGACACTGGCTGCGCGCTTTGGGGAACATAGAACGGTTGCGGCCTCTCTGGCCCTGATCGGCCTCTCCAGTCTTGCTCGCCTGTGGGCCGACAGTGCAGCGGCTTTGCTGCTGACCGCAGTGACCGCCGGTGCCGGCATTGCCGTCATTCAAGCGACCCTACCGGGGATTGTGAAACACCATTTCGCCCGGTCGGTGTCCTTGCTGATGGGGATCTATGTCACAGCCATCATGGCCGGTGCGGCCTTTGCCGCGGCCCTGTCGCCGACCATCGAACAACACACCGGTCATTGGCAAGTCGCGCTGGCAGTGTGGTCCGCCTTGTCGGCACTGGGTTTGGCAATCTGGTTCATGGTGCGCGATGCCGTCGGCAATGAAAAACCCAAGCTACAAAAAAGTGCCCCGTCCATGCGTTTTTCCACATCGCCGCGCGCCTGGCTGCTCGGGGTATTTTTTGGCTTGGGTACCTCATCCTATACCTGCGCCCTGGCCTGGCTGCCGCCCTATTTCGTTGAACTGGGCTTCAGTGAAACCCGTTCCGGAATGATGCTGGCCTTTCTCACCACGCTGGAAGTGATCTCGGGCATGACCCTTCCGGCACTGGCACAGCGTTCGCCGGATCGACGCAAATGGTTGCTGCTGGGACTGACCAGCACCATTGCCGGTTTTAGCGGTTTGTTGATCGCACCGGCGGCCCTGCCGCTCCTGTGGACCGGCTTGCTGGGCTTTGGTATCGGCGGAGTCTTTCCCTTGACGCTGATCGTGACGCTGGACCACCTGCCCGATGCCCGCAAAGCCGGTCAACTGGCCGCCTTTGTGCAGGGTGCCGGCTACATCATCGCGGCCTTTTCTCCACTGGCCGCCGGGATCATTCGCGACCAGACCAACGGGTTTGCCGGGGCATGGCTGATGCTGCTGGGTGTCACGCTGGCTATGCTGCTGATGGCGATCCGTTTCAATCCGGCCCATTATCACGACCTGTTCAAGGAAAAAACGGGGTCGGCGAACTAAGCGCTGACGATCGAGCACCAAACCATTCCTGCCAAAAACAACACCCCGCCGC
>JAGLBD010000030.1:0-1421 GCA_018260425.1 Pseudogulbenkiania sp.
GCTCGGGGCGCGATTGCCGGCGAAGGTGAAGATCTCTTTCGGCTGCCAGACTTTGAGGAACAGCGTCAGGGACACCAGGCTGACCAGCGCCGAGGTGATATCCGGCAGTTCCGGGCCGATGAAGTTCGAGGTGAAGTACTGGGTAATGGCAAACGACGCACCGGCGACCAGCACGGCCGGCCAGGTTTGGCGCACGCCACGCAGTCCGTCCATCATCATGACCAGCCAGAACGGCACGATCACCGACAGGATCGGCAGTTGGTGACCGGCGGTCGCACCGATAAGGAAGGGATCCAGACCGGTCACCTGACCTGCCACGATGATGGGAATCCCCATCGCGCCGAAGGCCACCGGTGCGGTGTTGGCGATCAGGCACAGGCCGGCGGCGTAGAGCGGGTTGAAACCCAGACCCACCAGCAGCGCGGCGGTGATGGCCACCGGCGCACCAAAGCCGGCCGCACCTTCAAGGAAGGCGCCGAACGAGAACCCTACCAGCAGCATCTGCAGGCGTTGGTCTTCGGTGACCGATAATACCGAGGCGCGAATGATGTCGAACTGACCGGTCTTGACGGTGATCTTGTACAGGAACACCGCCGCGATGATGATCCACGCGATCGGCCACAGCCCGTACAGAAAACCGAAGCCGGCAGCCGCCAGCGCCATATCGACCGGCATCTGGTAGGTGGTCATGGCAATGATCAAGGCCAGAATCACGGTCAGCGTACCGGCAATATGCCCCTTGAGCCGAAACACGGCCAATGCCAGAAAGAAAAAGATAATGGGCAGTGCGGCAACCAGTGCCGATAGTCCCATTCCCCCCATGGGGGTATAGACCTGTGTCCAGGTTTGCATTGAAGTACTCTCCTCTGTTGGGGTGCGTTTTACCCCGTTTCAGTGTTGCCCGACCTTCATTGCGGGTCGGTTTTGCTGCACGCATCGAGCAAAGCCTCGATGCTGTGATACTCGAATCCTGCGTGGTGAGTGAGTCCGATCTGACAGGTGCGGCTCATCGATACGCCATGCCGGCAGCTCTGCGGCAGGGCGGGTTTCAGTCGGCGCAAACTGTTGGCATTGAGTTCCGGCACCGTGAAGCCTTTGTCGCCGGCAAAGCCGCAGCAGGCGATGTCCGGCACGATCAAGGACTCGGTGCATAGCGCCGCCAGGGTTCGCAAGGCGCCGGCCACGCCCATCGCGGTGGCGCTGCAAGGAATGTGCAGGGCCAGTTCGGGAAGGCGCGAGGTGATGGTCAGACGCGGCGCGACCCGTTCCGCCAGGAAGGTGGCAGCGTCGAACAGTGTCAGCCGCGCATCGATCAGACCCTGTTCGCGTGCCTGTTTGACGCGCGCCGCACACGGGCTGTTGTCGAGGTAGACCGGATGTTTGCCATTGTCGCTGGCGGCCAGCAGTGCACCGTTCAGCGA
>JAGLBD010000030.1:1521-10679 GCA_018260425.1 Pseudogulbenkiania sp.
GCACAGGTGTCGATGGCCCGGTAGCGGTAGTCTTTGCGCAAGGCGGCCAACTCGTCGGGCGCCTCGCCGCTGCGCTCCAGATGGCGGATGCGGCGCCAGGCGACAATCCGTTGGCGCGGGCTGAGCGTCAAACCATGCGAGGGGCAGGCCGGTTCGCAGAAACCGCACTCGATACAGCGGTCCACCAGCGGGTCGGCAGCCGGCATGGCCTTGAGGTTTTGCAGATGGAGCCGGGCATTGCCGGTAATGATCACTTCGGGGTTGAGCAGGGTGTCCGGGTCGAACAGGGTTTTGATCCGGCACATGATGCCCCAGGCGGTATCGCCCCATTCCTGCCGGACAAAGGGCGCCACATTGCGACCGGTGCCGTGTTCGGCCTTCAGCGAGCCATCGTATTCTCCGGCCACCAGATCACTGACTTCCTGCATGAAGGCATCGTAACGGGCCACGGCCTCGGGACTGTCGAAACCCGGCGTGAACACAAAGTGCAGGTTGCCGTCCAGCGCGTGACCGAACAGCAGCGCCTCGTGGTAACCGTGTTTGTCGAACAGTGCGGTCAGGCGGCGTACCCCGTCGGCCAGATACTCGATCGGGAAGGCCACATCCTCGATGACCACGGTGGTGCCTTGCGGACGCACCGCACCGACGGCCGGAAACATGCCCTTGCGCAGCGCCCAGTAGGTCTCGCATTCGCGGGCATCGGTGCTGAAGCCGCTGGAAACGCGTGGCGAGAAGCCGGCGAGCAGGGTGTCGATGGCCTGACAGTGCTGCGCCAGTTCGCTGGCGGAGGCGGCACGGGTCTCGATCAACAGGCAGGTACTGCCATCGCCCATCGGTTCATAGAGGAAGTCCGGCAGTCCCGGTTTGTTCTGCACTGCGCGGATACTGCGGCTGTCGATCAACTCGACGGCATCGACCGGCGCCCCGCTGCTCAAGGCCGTGACCGCCCGGCAACAGGCGTCCAGCTCGTCGAACAACACCAGTGCCGAGGCTTTGTGCGGATGATCGGCCACGGTGTTGAAGGTGATTTCGCTGATAAAGGCCAGCGTTCCTTCGGAGCCGATCAGCAAATGGCTGAGGATGTCGATCGGGTCGCTGAAATCCAGCAGGGCATTGATACCGTAGCCGGTGGTGTTTTTCAGGCGGTACTTGCGGCGTACCCGCTCGGCAAGCTCCGGGTCGGCCGCCAGCTGTGCCGCGAGTTCGGCCAAGCCGTCCAGCAAGCCGGCGTGCGACTGGCGGAAGGCCGCGACGCTGTCAGCGTCGGCGGTATCCAGCACGGTGCCGTCAGCCAGCACCGCCCGCAGGGTGTCCAGAGTGTGGTAGCTATTGTCACGGGTGCCGCAACACATGCCGCTGGAGTTGTTGGCGGCCATGCCACCGATTTTGGCGGTATTGATCGAGGCCGGGTCCGGGCCGATCTTGCGCCCGAACGGTACCAGCATGGCATTGGCGTGGGCACCGATCATGCCCGGGGCCAGTCGAATGCGCTGGCCGTGATCCAGTACTTCGCCGTGGTTGAAGCCGTCGCCGAGCACCACCAGCACCGAGTCGCTGACCGATTGGCCGGACAGACTGGTGCCGGCGGCACGAAAGGTGACCGGTACGCGGTGCCGGTTGGCCAGTGCCACTACCTGGCGTACCTCCTGCTCGTTATCGACTTTGACCACCACCTGCGGGATCAGGCGATAGAAGCTGCCGTCCGTGCCATACGCCAGAGTCGACAAGGCATCGGTATAGATACGCCGGGCAGGCAGATGGCCGGCAAGGTCACGGGCAAAGGCCCGGTGAGCGGGTGTCAGGCGATCGGGAGTCATGATTCCTTGCGTCGTGCTTCGCGTTCACGCACCAGTTCGTGCAGGGTTTTGGGAGCCGGGGTCATCGGCACGTGGTTTTGCGTCCAGCCGGCCTGGGTCGGCGGCGTCAGGGCACGCAGTCGCGTGGCGCTCCAGCCAAACAGCCGGTAGGTGCCGGGCGAGGCATACACCCGTCGCCAGGCCCGCCAGGCCAGTGCCTCGGTGGTGCTGGCGGCCGCCCCTTGACCCCGCAGCGGGTGGTCGACGGCTTCACCGGCGGGGCGCTGGCTTTCCTCGCGCAGCCGCATCAGCATTTCCGGGATGGGAATGCGTACCGGGCAGACTTCGCCGCACGCGCCGCACAGACTGGAGGCGGTGGGCAGGTCGCGGGTGTTTTCCAGGCCGAGCAGGTGGGGCGAGATGATCTCGCCGATCGGGCCCGGGTAGGTGGTGCCGTAGGCATGGCCGCCGATGCGGCTGTACACCGGGCAATGGTTCATGCACGCGCCGCAGCGGATGCATTGCAAGGTCTTGCGCAGTTGTTGATCGGCATAGGCCTGACTGCGGCCATTGTCCAGCAACACCAGATGCACTTCGCGCGGACCGTCTTTTTCACCGGGGCGGCGCGGGCCGCTGATCATGTTGAAGTAGGTGGTGATCGGCTGGCCGATCGCCGAGCGGGTCAGCAAGCTGTAGAGCGGCACCACGTCTTCGAGCTTTTCCACCACCTTTTCAATGCCGGTGATGGCAATGTGCAGGTCGGGCACCGTGGTGCACATCCGGCCGTTGCCTTCATTCTCGACCAGACACAAGGTGCCGGTTTCGGCCACGGCGAAGTTGACGCCCGACAGGCCGACATCGGCCTGCAGATAGGCTTCGCGCAAGGCATTGCGGCCGATGCGGATCAAGGCATCGACGTCTTCTGTGTAGGGGGTATCGGGCAGTTTTTCATGGAACAGCCGGGCAATCTGCGCCTTGGTCTTGTGGATCGCCGGCATGATGATGTGGGTGGGCTTTTCGCCGGCCATCTGCACGATGTACTCGCCCATATCGCTCTCGAGCGCCTGAATGCCGTGCGCCTCGAGATGATGGTTGAGTTCGATCTCCTCGCTGACCATCGACTTGCCCTTGACCATCAGCGTGCCGTTGCGGGCGGCAACCAGCCCGTGAATGATTGCGTTGGCCTGCGCCGGTGTTTCGGCCCAATGCACCGTGACGCCATTGGCGGTGAGCCGTTCTTCCAATTGCTCCAGCAGTTCCGGCAGACGTGACAGGCAGCGCTGGCGAATCGCTTCGCCAAGGGTGCGCAGCGCGTCGAGTTCATCCGTGTCGGGAAAGGCCGAGCTGCGTTTGGCCATCAAGAAATCCATGGCGCTGCGCAGGCTGCCGCGCAGTTCGGTATCGGCCAGTGCCGCACGGGCATTGTCCTTGAACTGGCGGGAAGGATAGAGGGTGACCGGTTGGCTGTTCATGCGCCTTCCTCCTCAAGCATGGCGGGGCTGATGCCGTCCGGCAGCATGGCCAGCACCACCAGATCGCGGGGGCCATGGGCGCCATAGGCCAGCGTCAACTGGATATCGGCGGTTTTGGACGGGCCGGAGACCAGCACGGCATTGGTCGGCATGCCGGCGGCCCAGTTTTCCTGATGCATCGCGCTATGGAAGTCGCCATGCAAGGTGGTGGTATCGAACAGGGCGATATGGATCGGCGGCACCAGACTCATGGTGCGCGGCTCTTGGGCGTCCGGCCACAGCACCAGTGTGCCGGTGGCGGCGATCCCGCAGCGTACCCGGGTGAAGGCCGCTTCGACGTCATGGAATAACTGTTCCTTCCAGCCATCCAGCTCGCTATCGAAATAGCGCAGTGCCGGAACGGTCGGCCGTGTCGCCAGGGCGGCAGCCGCCTGATGGCCATGCGGGGTATCCGACAGCAGCAGCGAGGCCGGACGACGGTGATCGGCCCATTCTGCCAGCGCCTCCGGCCAGTGCGTCGCATCGGTCCAGAGGATCTCGGTTTTGACCGAGCGCATCATGCGCGCCCAGTGGCGGAGCTTGCCGACCGGATCGTCCGGAAACGGAAAACGTTGGTAATGCGCCGCGATATCGGGATGCGCCAGCGCGGTTTTCGGGGCGGCGCGCAATTTGGCGAGGATCGATTCCCGGGCGCTCATGACTTGCCTCCGGTGCGTTCCAGTAGAAAGCTGGCCAGATGCTTGCCGCGCAAGGGTGTGGCCTTGTCCAGTGCCAGTTTGCCGTTGATGTTCATCAGGCAGCCGGCATCGGCGGTGACGAATTCGATGGCGCCGCTGTCTTCCAGCGCGCGCGCCTTGTCCGTGACCATGGCGCCGGCGATGTCCGGATGCTTGATGGAGAAGGTCCCGCCAAAGCCACAGCACTCCGACTCATGGTCATGCACTACGCGGGTGACATTGGCGAGCCGGTCGACCAGTGCCCAACTGGTGGTATGGACATTCATCTCCCGGCGGGCCGAACAGGAGGTATGCACCGCCACGCGGGTGGCCGGGCCGGTATCGACCGGCTGCCAGTCCAGATGGTTGAGCAGGAAGTCCGAGAACTCGACCACGCGGGCGGCAATCGCCACGACGCGCTCCTGTTCCGGCTCGCCGGCAAACAAGGTCGGCCAATGGTGTTTGAGCATGCCGCCACAGGACCCCGACGGCACCACGATCGGCCAGTCGCCGGGAAACAGGTCCAACTGGCTGCGTGCCACGTCGCGCGCCTCGCGGGGATGTCCACTGGTATAGGCCGGCTGGCCGCAGCAGCTTTGCGCCTGCGGAAAATGAACACGGATTCCCAGTGTTTCCAGCAGGGTAATGGCATCCATCCCGGCATCGGGCATGAACAGGTCAACAAGACAGGTACCGAACAGGTACACGTCGGAGGGTCGGGACATGGCGGGTAACTCCTTTGTCAATTGGTCAGACCAATTGTTTTGTTGTGCGATAACTTTAGAGCGAATACTTGATCTAGTCAATATGACAATAGGCAGAAAGGATCGGGAGTGTGGTAATCTGCACGTCAGACTGGTCTGACCAATTCAGGATAGCCTTACCATGGCCTACCAAAAAGTGAATGTTCCCAAATTGTCGGATGCCATCGTGGCGCAACTGGAGTCACGCATTCTTGACGGTATTCTCAAGCCCGGCGACCGCCTGCCCCCCGAGCGGGCACTGGCGGAAGAGTTCGGGGTATCACGCCCGTCGCTGCGCGAAGCGATCCAGCGGCTGGTGTCGCGAGGCTTGCTGGTGAGCCGGCAGGGCGGGGGAACCTATGTGACCGACCGGCTGGAAACAGCGTTTTCCGATCCGTGGGAACACCTGATCGACCGGCACGGCGAGTTGCATGGTGATCTGCTGGAGTTTCGCCGGGTGCTGGAGGGGACGGTGGCCAGCTATGCCGCCACCCGGGCCACCGACGCCGACCTGCAGCGTCTGGCCAAGTGTGTCGAGGAACTGGAGACCGCCTATGCCGGGGGAGATCTGGTCTCTCAGGCGCAAGCCGATGTGAACTTTCATGTGGCGGTGGGCGAAGCCTCGCACAATGTGCTGTTTGCTCATTTGACCGGCAGTTTGCTGTCGATGCTGCATCGGCACGTCAAAGACAATATCGCCAATCTGTTCGCCGTTGGCGAAGTCTCCGAGGTGCTGCTGGCTCAGCATCTGGCGATCTGGGAGGCGATCCGCACCGGCAACCCGGAGGCCGCCCGGCGCGCCTCGGAAGAACATCTGGACTTCGTCGCCACCACCCTCACGACGCTGGAGCGTCAGCTGGAGCGCCGCGAGCGGGCCTTGCGCCGGCTGGAAGGTCAGCTGTAAGCCATCGCCACCGTTCATCCCCGTCATGCATTCGGCCGTGTATTCGATTGAATGTCTGAAAAATGAAACCATTATGTCGTAAGCTGAAGTCACTGGTCCGTGCCATCCTGCGTGTTGCAAGGCCGGTTCGCGTGACGATATCGGCCTCTTGACCCTGAGTGACCGGTATCCGGAGCCGGGAAACGGGATCAGTAATGCAATGCTGGTTGATGTGAAATGAGTGATAATGGTGGATGAGTCGTGACGTTTCAATCCGGAGTCGCTGTGGCGAGACAGTATGCATGCCGTACCCGGCAGAGCGGGTTTTGGCTGATCGTGCTTGTGTTGATGGCCCTTGTGACACCGTGCCGGGCAAAACCGTTGGATACCTTGCGCTATTCGGCGGGCGAGGTGATCGATGATTCGCGGTATCAGTACTACTGGGACTTGATTTCTGCTGCACTGGACATAACGCGTGCCCGCTATGGCCGGGTCACGCTGGTTCCCGTGTCCGAGCGCATGAATGGCGACCGGGTGGTTAACGAGATCCGCAGTGGCGGGCGAGTGGATATCATGGTGCGCGCCACCAGCCGCAAACTGGAAAACACCTTGTTGCCGGTGCGGATTCCCCTGGACAAAGGACTGTGTGGCTACCGGCTGTTTCTGCTGCGCAGCCAGGACCAGTCGCGGCTGGCGCGTGTGACGTCACTGGCCGGGCTGGGGGCGTTTTCCATCGGCCAGCAAGATAACTGGGTGGATGTGGACATCCTGCGCGACGCCGGGCTGAATGTGGTCACGGCCAATCACTACGAAGGCTTGTTCGCCATGTTGAATATGGGGCGGTTCGAGCTGTTGCCCCGTGGCGTGAACGAGATCGGCCGCGAATACTCGGTGTTCAAGACGCGTTATCCCGGCATGGTCATCGACTCGTCCTTGCTGCTGTATTACCCCTTGCCGCGCTATGTGTTTGTGCCCCCGACCCCGGAGGGCCGGGAATTGGCCGCCCGTCTCGAAGAGGGGTTGCGACTGTTGCAAGCCAATGGCGAGTTCGAACGCCGTTACCAGTCCTTCAAGGCGGCGGTGCTGGCCGGCATCAACCTGTCGGGCCGACGGGTGATTCGCATACCGAACCCCTATTTGCCGGAAGCCACCCCGCTGCGCGTCCCGGTCCTTTGGGATACCCTGAGCCGGGAACTTGGTCCGCGACGTTGAGCCGCGCGGTGTCTTCATGCTTGGAAGCGCCGGGCAGTTGGGTTACCCTGCCGGACTGTTTACCGGTGTGTTTTGTTCATGAGCCCTGATTATTCTGCAATTCTCGCTGCCATTGCCTCGGAAGTGGCGCCGCTGACCCGCGAAGGCAAGGTGGCTGACTATATTCCTTCACTGGCCGAGGTGCCGCTGGAGCAATTCGGTATGGCGGTGGTCACGCTGGATGGCCGGCGTTATTCGGTCGGTGCGGCCGACCAGCGCTTTTCCATTCAAAGTATTTCCAAACTGTTTGCCCTGACGCTGGCGTTTCGACAGCTGGGGGATGAGCTGTGGGAGCGGGTTGGACGGGAGCCGTCCGGCAACCCGTTCAATTCGCTGGTGCAGCTCGAACACGAGTCGGGCAAGCCGCGCAATCCGTTCATCAATGCCGGCGCCCTGGCGGTGACCGATGTGCTGTGCCGCCACTCGGTGAATGCCGAGCTGGCCGTCTTGCATTTTCTGCGGCGTTTAAGTGGTGCCGACGATGTGCAATTCGACCATGCCGTGGCGAGTTCCGAGGCCCAAACCGGCCATCGCAATGCCGCCATGGCGCATTTCATGAAAAGCTTCGGCCGTATCGTCTCGCCGGTCGATGAATTGCTCAACAGCTATTTTCATCAGTGTTCGATTGCGATGAGTTGCGAGGAGCTGGCGACCGCCGCGCTGTTTCTGGCCAATCGCGGCGTGGTGCCGGCGACCGGCGAGCGTTTGCTGACCGCAAGCGAGGCCAAGCGCATCAGTGCCGTGCTGTTGACCTGCGGTACCTACGATGCCGCCGGCGACTTTGCCTATCGGGTCGGTCTGCCGGCCAAAAGCGGGGTGGGCGGCGGGATTGTCGCGGTGGTGCCCGGCGAACTGGCGGTGTGTGTCTGGTCGCCGGGACTGGACGCCAATGGCAATTCCCTGGCCGGCGGCATGGCGCTGGAGCGCTTTACCACCTTGGCGGGCAACTCGATTTTCTGAATTCAGGAACGCATCATCAACCACAGTCCGGCCAGGGCCAGACCTGCGCCGGCAAACTTGTCCGGCGTCAGGCTTTCCCGGAACAGCACCAGTCCAACGGGAAGCAATACCATCGTGGCCAAGGCATTGGAGCTTATCGAGGCAAGCCCGATATGCCAGCCGGACCGGTAGGCCAGCAAAAATCCCACTTCAATTCCGACAATCCCCAGCGCCAGCCCCACCACGCTCCAGTTCAGTTCGGCCAGTCGCATGCTGCCCTGTTCGTCTGGCCTTGCCATCATGCCAAGCAGGCACAAGGCCAGAGCCATGGCATAGCTGATCGCCAGAGAAAAGAACGGGTTGAGATTGCCCGGCATCTGTTTCATTGACAGATGGTAAGTGACCGAGCCGGCTGCTGCGAGCAGGAGGGCTGTGTAATACATGGGAACTCCGGGAGTGCAAAGTAAAGGTTAGCCTGAGTGTGAGGTGCCTCTCATTAGATTAGATGTGTTTATAGAGAAGACAAGGAAAGTTACGAGTGATGGGTGCGCAGCAGTCTGCCTGCTGTGGCAGCGAGCACACAATCTTCCATCGCAAACTCGGTGAACCAGGGGGCAAAGACGCGTTGACGGGACAGGGGTCAATGAAACAGTTCGCCCTGAATGGCGTGGGGAATGCGTGCCGCCTCACTGTCTTTGATCAAGCCCCCGACGCGGATGCCGACCAGCCGGATCTTTTGTTCCAGCGCGATGCGCCGCAGGCATTCACCGCCACAACGGCGGATCAGCGAGGCTTCGCGGGTGGCAAACGGCAGAGTCAGGTCGCGGGTCACGGTGGTGAAGTCGGCAAAGCGCAGTTTGATGCCGACGGTGCGCCCGACATAGCCTTTGCGTTGCAAGTCGTCCGAGAGCCGTTCGCAGAGCCGGGTGAACATATCGGATAGCATGGCGCGGTCCTGACGGACGTGCAGATCCCGTTCGAAGGTGGTTTCCCGGCTCAGGGATTTGGGTTCGGAGTGGGTCACTACCGGGCGCTCGTCCATGCCGTTGGCGGCCTGATGCAGCCAGCTGCCATAGCTGCGTCCGAAGTGACCCTGCAGTAGCACCGGATCGGTTTGTGCCAGCTCGCCGATGCGTTCGATGCCCAACTGGTGAAGCTTTTCCACGGCCTTGGGACCGATGCCGTTGACCTTGCCGACCGCCAGCGGCCAGATGCGGCGGGGAATGTCGCCATGGCCGATAATCGTGACGCCATCCGGTTTTTCCAGATCGGAGCAGAGTTTGGCCAGTAGCTTGTTGGGCGCAACGCCGATCGAGCAGCTCAGGCCGGTCGCGTCATGGACGGCTTGCTTGAGCCGG
>JAGLBD010000030.1:10779-12578 GCA_018260425.1 Pseudogulbenkiania sp.
CCGCGCCCCACATAGTCGCGCAGGCGGGCAAAGCGCAACGTCCCGTCGGGCTGGCGAACCGGCTGGTGGGCCGAGCGACCGCCGACCACCACCGGGGCACCGCGCAATTCAGGGTATTTAAGCAACTCCACCGAAGCAAAGAAGGCATCCATATCGAGATGGGCGATGCGTCGTGGCCGATCGTTCGTCATGGTGACCTCTCCCTGCGGGTGAATTTGAATATGTACAAAATCATAATCAGTGATGCCAGATCCGTAAAGCACTTCCGTCGATCCTGCCGGTTTCGGCGGCGGCGGGGAGGGAAGTGTGGCGGGTTTGCCACGGGTAAATGGCGATGACGATGTAATGGTTGAATTATTTATACACGCGTATAAACTGCAGGAATGGATAGCAAACCTTCTCTCAATCCCACCCGTCAATCATTGATTGACTACGGTCTGCAGCAGGCGGTGCGTGGTGGTTTTCGTGCGCTGACGGTACGTGGCGTGTGCGCGGCGGCCGGCGTTAATCCCGGCAGCTTTGTTTACCATTTCGGCAGTCGCGAGGCCTTTATCAGCGAATTGATCGAGACCTGGTATGCGCCATTGTTCACTTCCCTTCAATGGCAGTTCGATCGCGACGCCGACCCGATGACGCGCTTGACCGACATGCTGCGCCAGTTGCTGGGCTTTGTCCGTGAGCAACGCACCTTGATCAGTCAGATGCTGCTGGATGCCGGGGCGGGCGAAGTGGCGGTACAGCGCTTTGTCGCGTCACTGGCGCCGCGACATCCCCGGCTGTTGCTGCAGTGTGTGATGGCCGCGCAACAGGCTGGCCAGCTACGCAAGGCCGATCCGCTGCATATGCTGATGTTCCTGTTGTCGTCATTGGGCATGCCGGTACTGTTGCGGACCATGACGGAAGGCAAGGGGCTGCTGCCCGAGATGGTGGAGCAGGGCATGGGCCGTTTCGCGGCCGAGCCCGATGCGCTGGAAGAGCGTCTGGGCTGGGCGCTGCAAGGACTGAAACCCGAGGAGTCGCCATGATGCGAATCGACAGGAAACGTGTGATTCCGGCGGTGCTGCTGCTGGCTATGACCGGAGCAGGCGCCGGGTGGTATTGGCGCATGACGGCACCCGCTGCGCCGGTGCTGTCGGGCAATGTCGATATCCGCTCGGTGAATGTGTCGTTCCGCGTGCCGGGGCGTTTGGCGCAATTGACGGTGGACGAAGGTGCCAGCGTCAAGGCCGGCATGGTGCTCGGACAGCTGGACGCGGCACCGCTCAGGCATGCCGTGGGAGAGGCCGAGGCCGCTCTGGCGGCCTTGCAGGCACGGCGGTCGTTGTATCACCGCGGCTACCGTCGCGAAGACATCGAGCAGGCCCGTGCCACGGTGGCCTCCCGCGAGGCGGCGCTGGTCAATGCCAGCGCGGTGTTTGCCCGGCAGAGCGAGCTGGCCGGGAGCGGGGCGTCATCGCAGCGTCTCTATGACGAGGCGCGCTCCGCCCGGGATCAGGCCCGGGCACAGCTCGAGGCGGCGCAAGCCCAGTATCAGGCCATGCGGCAAGGTTTTCGGGTTGAAGAGGTGGCCGAAATCGATGCCAATACCCGTCGTGCCGAAGCCCAGTTGGCCAGTGTGCGGTTACAGCTGGCCGACACCGTGCTCAAGGCACCCTCTGACGGCGTGGTGCTGACCCGGGCGGTTGAACCGGGCACCCAGCTTGCGGCGGGCAATACTGTATTGACCGTGGCCGTGACCCGTCCGGTGTGGGTGCGGGCCTATGTCGCCGAACCGGAGCTGGGGCGCTTTGCGACCGGTA
>JAGLBD010000030.1:12678-41413 GCA_018260425.1 Pseudogulbenkiania sp.
TGCGTCGGGGTCGACCCGGTGTCGCGTCGCGAGCTCTGGAAAATGGTCACCAGTCTGGCACATGAGGGCATGACGGTGGTGTGGAGTACCGCTTACCTCGAGGAGGCAGAGCGCTGTAGCGACCTGCTGTTGATGAATGAGGGCCGCGTACTGTATCAAGGTCCGCCCGCCGGACTGATGAGCCGCATGGAGGGGCGCAGCTATCTGCTGACCGGGCTGGCCGGCAACCACCGGGCGGTGTTGCGGCGGGCGCTGCGTTGCCCCGAGGTGATCGACGGGGTGTTGCAGGGTGCCTCGCTGCGACTGGTGTTGGCCACGGCCGGGCAGACCCCGGCAATGACCGCATTGCAGGCCGGCGACGCCGCGCGCTGGGAGGCAGTGCGCCCGCGGCTGGAAGATGCCTTCATGGCGCTGGTCGGGGTGCGGGTGTCCGGTGACTCGCCCTTGGCAGACGCCATGACGGCAGCACCACGACTGGATGGGGTGGACGAGAACCGGGTGATCGAAGCCGCTGGCCTGACCCGCCGTTTTGGCGATTTTGTGGCGACCGACCAGGTGAATTTCACCATTCGTCGCGGCGAGATTTTTGGTTTGCTGGGCCCCAATGGCGCGGGGAAATCCACCACCTTCAAAATGATGTGCGGGCTGTTGCAACCCTCGGCCGGTACGGCGCGGGTGATGGGGCTGGATCTGGTGCGCCATCCGGGCCGGGCGCGTCAGCAATTGGGCTATATGGCCCAGAAGTTTGCCCTGTACAGCCATCTGAGCGTTGCTCAGAACCTGCAATTCTTTTCCGGGATCTATGGTGTGTCCGGACGGGTGCAGCGCGAGCGCATCGCCGGCATGGTCGAGGTGTTCGGTCTGGCCCCCTTGCTGTCGAGCTCGGCCGGCGAGTTGACTCCGGGGTTCAAGCAGCGGCTGGCGCTGGCCTGCGCCTTGATGCACCAGCCGGCCTTGTTGTTTCTCGACGAGCCGACCTCGGGGGTCGACCCGGTAACGCGCCGCGAATTCTGGAGCCATATCAACGGGCTGGTGGAGAAGGGGGTCACGGTGATGGTGACCACCCACTTTATGGATGAAGCGGAGTATTGCGACCGTATCGGTCTGGTCTATCGCGGCCGAATGATTGCTTCCGGTACCCCGGAGCAGTTGAAACAGTTGGCGGCCGGGTCCGGCGCAGCGCTGGACATGGAGGAGGCCTTCATTGCCCTGATCGAACGCGATGACCGTGAACGGGAGGGCCAGTCATGATCGACCTGCGCCGGCTGTCGGCCCTGTGCCGCAAGGAGTTGCGCCAGATCGTGCGTGACCCGAGCAGTATCCTGATCGCCTTTGTGCTGCCGGTGTTGTTGCTGTTCATTTTTGGTTACGGCATCAACCTTGACGCTAACCGGGTGCGACTTGGCCTGTTCTGTCAGGACAGCGGTGCCGAAGCCCAGACCTTTGTGGCCGCCTTGCGCGCGTCCCCCTATATCGAGCTGCATCAGGCCACGTCGCGGCCGGTGCTGGACGCGCAACTGCGGGCCGGCGAGATTCGCGGCATGGTGGTGATCGACAACCGCTTTTCGGCATTGGTGCGGCAGGGCAACGGGGCGGCGGCGCTGCAGGTGCTGGCAGACGGTGCCGAGCCGAATACCGCCAATTTCATCGCCAGTTATGTGAGTGGAGTGTGGCAAGTCTGGCTGGCTGGCCGGCAGCGCGATCAGGGGCTGGCAACGATGCCGACGGTGACCTTGCTGCCGCGCTACTGGTTCAACCCGTCGACGGTCAGTCGCAACTATCTGGTGCCCGGCTCCATCTCGGTGATCATGACCATCATCGGCGCCTTGCTCACCTCGCTGGTGGTGGCCCGCGAGTGGGAACGCGGCACCATGGAGGCCTTGCTGGCGACACCGGTCAGGCGCAGCGAATTGCTGCTGGCAAAAATCCTGCCTTATTACCTGCTGGGCATGACCGCGATGGTGATGTGCGTGGTGGTGGCGACCGGGCTGATGGGGGTGCCGCTGCGCGGGTCGCTGGTGGCCTTGTTTGTGGTGACCACCTTGTTTCTCGGCAGTGCGCTGGGGCTCGGCTTGTTTCTCTCCACCGTCATGCGCAATCAGTTCGTGGCGGCACAGGCGGCGCTGACAGCGGCGTTTTTGCCGGCCACCATGTTGTCCGGTTTCGTGTTCGAGATCGGCAGCATGCCGCTGCCGGTGCAAGCGGTGACCTATCTGATCCCTGCCCGTTATTTTGTCAGTGCCCTGCAGACGCTGTTTCAGGCTGGCACTCTGGTCTCGGTGTTGTGGGGCAATGTGGTGTTTCTGTTGGTGTCGGCGCTGTTCTGGTTGGGCATGACGGCGGCTAAAACGCCACGACGTCTGGACGGGAAGTGATATGTGGCAACGACTGCTTACCCTGATTCGCAAGGAAATGACCGCCTTGCTGCGCTCGCCGCAAAGCCGGCGTTTGCTGATCGTGCCGGTGATCTTGCAGCTGGCCTTGTTTCCCTTCGCCGCGACGCTGGAGGTCAAGAACAGCCATCTGGCCATTTACAATCAGGATGGCGGCGCGGCGTCGATCGAGCTGATGCAACGACTGGCGGCCACCCCGGCGTTTCCCCATGTGCATGTCGTGACCAGCGAGGCCGGATTGCGCGACCTGCTGGACCGTCAGGCGGTGGCGCTGGCGGTGCGTATTCCGGCCGACTTCTCACGAAAAATGGCGACCGGACAGGGGGTGGAAGTGCAGGCCATCATCGATGGTCGCCGCTCCAATAGCGCCCAGATTGCCTATGGCTATGCCGCCAGCGTGGTCAGCCAGTATGCGGCGGAGTCGTCCGGCCGGCCGCCCCCGGCCTCATTGGTGGTGCGCAACCTCAATAACCCCAATCTCGAGTATCGCTGGTTTGTCTTGCCCAGTCTGATCGCGATCATTACCACCATCGGCTGCCTGATGGTCACGGCGCTGTCGTTGGCCCGCGAGCGGGAAGAAGGGACCTGGGAGCAATTGCTGGTATCGCCGCTGACGCCGGGCTATATCCTGCTGGGTAAGGCGGTGCCGGGTATTCTGGTGGCCGTGATGCAGGGGCTGGTGATCGCGGCGGCCGCCGTGTTCGTCTACCGGCTGCCCTATCAGGGCTCCGTGTGGTTGCTGCCGGTCGCCATGGTGGCCTACGGGGTGTCGCTGACCGGCTTCGGTTTGTTGATTTCCGCCCTGTCGTCCAATCAGCAGCAAGCCTTTCTGGGCGCGTTTGCCTTCATGGCGCCGGCCGTCATCCTGTCAGGCTATATGGCCCCTATAGAAAACATGCCCCCGCTGCTGCGTGCCATCAGTGCCATTGATCCGCTCAGTCACTTCATTCGCATCGTCAAAGGGCTGTTTCTCAAGGGCTACGGCGTGGCGGACGTGTGGCCGGATATCTGGCCTTTGTTGCTGATCGCGCTGCTGACCTCGGGTCTGGCCTATCGCTTATTCATTCAAAGGAGTCATGCATGAATCCGCGCTCCGGTGTTTTGTCGATGCTGCTGGTGCTCCTGCTGGCAGGCTGTGCCGTCGGACCGGACTCTCCGGCGCCGCGGGTGAACGAGTCTCAGGCCTTTCTGCAGCAGGATCGCTGGTGGGTCTCCTTGCATGACCCCTTGATCGACGAGTGGGTGGCGCGGGCCTTGCAGTCCGGGCCGGACATGGCGCTGGCCGAGGCGCGGGTGCGCGAAGGGCGGGCCTTGCTGGCCATGAACGGCGCCAGTCGCTTGCCGCAACTGTCGGCCGGCGCCCGTAGCAGCCGCGACCACCTGTCACGCAATGGCGAGAGCTTTGCCAACATTCCGTTTGCGAACCCTGCCATTGCCTTCACCGATTACCGGCTCGGTTTCGATGCATCCTGGGAAATCGATCTGTTCGGCCACACCGCCCGAAGTGTCGAGGCAGCCGATGCCCGACTGGCCAGCCGCGAGGCGGCCCGCAATGATGCTGCCCTGCGGCTGGCGGCGGAAGTGGCACGCACGGTGATCGATATCCGCACCTTGACCTTGCGGCTGGCCCTGGCGCGACAACGCGCCGCCATCCAGCAGGACATTGTGCGGCTGACCGGTGTGCAGCGTGACGCCGGCTGGGTGTCCGACAGCGAGGTGGCACAGGCCGAGGCCGCCCGGGAAGACAGTCTGGCGCTGCTGCCGCCATTGGCCAGTGCCCGTGCCGGCAGTCTCGCCGCCTTGTCGGTGTTGGTGGATGTGCCGCTGGCAACCCTCGATGCGCGGTTTGCCACGGTGCAGGCTGTGCCACCGGCGGTCATTACGCCTCTGGCCAGCCTGCCGTCCGATCTGTTGCTGCGCCGTCCCGATGTGCGGCAGGCCGAGCGCGAGCTGGCCGCGGCGACGGCCGATATCGGTGTGGCGGTCGCGGAGCAGTATCCGCGCCTGAGTCTGGTCGGCAGTGCCGGCTGGGACAGTATCGAACCGGGCGGGCTTACCGCAGCGGCCAGTCGTTTCTGGAGCATCGGGCCGCAACTGTCCTTGCCCTTATTGGCGGGTGGTCGCCTCAAGGCACAGCTTGCCGCCCGCGAGGCCGGTCGCGATGTAGCGCTTGCCGGTTATCGTAAAGCTGTTCTGGGGGCGTTTGCCGATGTCGACAGCGCCATGCTGCGCTATCGCGAGGCGCTGAACAGCCATGCGGTGCAGGCCGCGGCGCTGCAGGCACGGCAACATCAGTACGATCTGGTCGCGCAACGGGTCAAGGCGGGGGACGCCGGGCAGCTCGAGTTGCTGGCCAGCGCGGGGCAGCGCGATATGGCCCGCGATGCCTTGCTCAGTGCCGAGCAGCAGCTGGCCACCTGTCTGGTGGCACTGCACAAGGCTTTGGGCGGTGGTTTTGCCTGAGCCCGGCAGGCGGTCATGGCATAATCGGGGCATTGTTGCTCCCGGATTCACTGCATGCGCATTCTTCACACCTCCGACTGGCATCTGGGCCAGTATTTCATGGGCAAGACCCGTCAGGCGGAACATCAGGCGTTTCTTGACTGGCTGATCTCGCAGCTGGATCCGCTCGGCGTGGATGTGGTGCTGGTGGCCGGGGATGTGTTTGATACCGGAACGCCGCCCAGTTACGCCCGCGAAATGTTCAACCGTTTTGTGGTGGCCATGCATGCCAGTGGCGTGCGACTGGTGGTGTTGGGTGGTAATCACGATTCGGTGGCGACGCTGGGAGAAAGCCGCGAACTGCTGGCGTGCCTCGCCACCGAGATGATTCCCGCCATTGCCGCGCAGCCTGCCGACGACGTGCTGGTGTTGCAGGACCGGGCCGGCCGTGATGCCGCCTTGCTGTGTGCGGTGCCCTATATCCGTCCGCGCGATGTGGTGACCAGTCAGGCTGGTGAAAGTGCGGCTGACAAGCAGGCATCGCTGCAACAGGCCATTGCCGCGCATTACCAGTCACTGTATGCCTGCGCGCTGGAACGTCGCCTGGCACTGGGACGTGATTTGCCGATCATTGCCACCGGACATCTGGCCACCGTGGGGGCCAGCAGCAGCGATTCGGTGCGCGAAATCTATGTCGGCAGTCTGGATGCCTTTCCGACAAATGCCTTTCCGTCAGCCGATTACATTGCGCTGGGGCATATTCATCGCCCCCAGCAGGTGGGTGGTTTGCGCCATATCCGCTATTGCGGTTCACCGTTGCCGTTGGGCTTCGACGAAGCGGACCAGCAAAAGCAGCTGCTGTTGGCCGAGTTCGACGCGCAGGGGCTGGTAGAGGTCACGGCGATCGAGGTGCCCTGTTTTCAGCGGCTGGTGTCATTGCGCGGCAACCTTGCGGAACTGGCCGGCGCGATCGCCGCGCTGGCGGCCGAAGTGCCGCCCGGGCAGCGCGCCTGGCTGGATGTCGCGGTGCGCGACGATGATTATCTGACCGACCTGCAGCCTAGGGTGCAGGCCTTGTGCCAGGATGTGCCGGTCGAATTGCTGCGCTTGCGCCGCGAGCGGGGCCCGCGGGAGACCGCCTTGGTGGCCCGGCAGCGCGAAACGTTGGCAGAAATGACGCCATTCGAGGTGTTTGCCCGCCGGCTCGATGAAGAAACCCTTGACGACGCCCGGCGCGAACGGCTGGAGGCGCACTTCCGCGAAGTGCTTGCCGGTCTCGGAGATCCCTCATGAAAATCCTCTCCCTCCGCCTGAAAAACCTTAACTCCCTGAAAGGGGAGTGGTATATCGATTTTCGTGCCGAGCCGTTTCGCGATAACGGCCTGTTCGCCATTACCGGCCCGACCGGCGCCGGCAAGACCACCTTGCTCGACGCTATCTGTCTGGCCCTGTATCACGAAACGCCACGGCTTAAGGTGTCGGCGGGCAGCAACGAGGTGATGACCCGCCATACCGGTGACTGTCTGGCCGAGGTGGAATTCGAGGTGCGCGGTGAGGTGTACCGGGCGTTCTGGAGTCAGCGCCGGGCACGCGACAAGGCCGATGGCGCCTTGCAGGCACCCCGGGTGGAGCTGGCCAGTGGCGACGGTACGATCCTGACCACCCATATCGCGGACAAATTACGCCGCATCGAGGCGCTGACCGGCTTGGATTTCGCCCGTTTCACCAAGTCGATCCTGCTGGCGCAAGGCGGGTTTGCCGCCTTCCTGAATGCCGGGCCCAATGAGCGGGCCGAGTTGCTGGAAGAACTGACCGGCAGCGATATCTACGGCGAGATTTCCCGACAGGTGTACGAAACCACCCGTGTCCGACGCGAGGTGCTTGGCGAGCAGGTCGCCCGCAGCGAGGCGCTGGCCTTGCTGGATGCCGATGCGCGTGATGCGTTGTTGCAGGAGCGGGCAACGCTGCTGGAGCAGGAGGCGGCTGTGCGGCACGACAGTGCCGTCTGGCAGAACGGCGTGCAGCGTTACCACGAAGCCGATCAGGCCGAGACGGCCCGGCAAACCGCCGCCGCACTCGTGCAGCAGGTGCAGGCGCTACGGGACGCGGCGGCCGGCGATCTGGCCCGACTGGAGCGTGGTCGTCCCGCCGAGGCGCTGCGCGGAGCCTATGACGTCGCCGAGGCGGCCAGTTCGGCAGCAGAAGAGCTGCAGCGGCAACAGGCGCAGGCGCAAACCACGCTGCAGCAGGCCCGGCAATCACAACAGGAGCGGGGTCGCGAACTGACCTGGCTGGCCGGCGGTTTGGCGCAACAGGCCGGGACGGCGCTGGCCTCGGCACAGACCCGCCTTGAGGCGGCGAGGTCGTGGCTGTCGGCCAACACGCTGGCTGCCCGGCTCGGCGCGGTGTTACCGGGGTGGCAAAGTGGTTTCGCCGCGCTTCAGCGTGAGCAGCAGCGGGTCGTCGAGCTTCGTGACAGGCTGGCGCAGGCCGGCCTTGAGCTGACGGCACTGGATGCCGAGCTGCCGCTGCGCGAACAGCGTTGCACCGAGGGGGAGCGCGCCTTGTCGGCCGCGCGTGCGCTGGAGCAGCAGTGTGCTGCATCGCTTGGCGGGGACAGTGCCGCCTTGCGCCATGACTGGCATGTGAGCCAGCAGCGTGGTGTACGGCTTGATGCCTTGTTACCGCTGGCGGCCCGGTTGGTGCAGCTGCGTGAACAAGGGGCGGTGCTCGACACCGACGTGACACAGCTGTCGGCCACACTGGCGGAGGCCGGCTTGCAACGCGAGGCGCTGCGGCTGGCCTGGAAATCCTTGCAGGAACAGGTGCGCGACAAGGAGACGCTGCTTGAGCAGGAACAGCGTATCGCCAGTCTGGAGAGCTTGCGGGCCGCCCTGTCGGCCGGTGAACCCTGCCCCGTGTGTGGCGGGGTCGATCATCCGGCTATCGAGCAATACCGGCATCTGGACCCCTCTGCGACCCGTCAGGCGCTGGAGGTGGCACGTGCGGAACTGGAGCGGGTACGCGACAGTGGCCAGCAGGTGGCGACCCGTGTTGCCGGGCTGGACGCGGCCAGACTGGCGGCGCAACAGCAGCGTGCCGCGCTGGATGATGACATCCGTCAAGTGCACGGGCAGTGGCTTGCCGCCATTGCCGATACCCCGGCGGGGCCGGACGACTGGCAAGATCACTCCCGCTTGCAGGAGTATGTTCGCGAGCAGGGCGAGTCCCATGGGGTGCTGGAGTTGGCGTTGCGCCGCTATGAGCAAGGCGAGCAGGCCTTGCGCGAGGCGACCGCTGCGAGTCAGCAGTGCGAGAGTGAGTTGGCGTCGGCCCGTCAGGCGCTGGCGGTGCTGGCTCAGGCACGCAGTGAAGCCGTGCGTCGTGTGACGGATGCCGACACGGCGCTGACCGTTGCGTTGGCGGGGCTGGCGGCAGAAGAAGCGGCATTGCGGGAGGCTCTGGCGGGTGAGGGCTTTGACTGGCCGGAGCAGGTAGAGCCTTGGCTGGCCGAGCGTTGGCAACACTGGCATGACTGGCAGACCACGCAGGCTTCTCTGGACGGCCTGGTCGACGCCGCTGCGAACGCCTCGCGCCAGTACGACGACGCACAGCGTGTCAGCCAGCACTGGCAGGCGGTGGCCGGGAGTGTCGATAGGCCGGGCGATGCGGTTGCCGAGGCTAGCCCGGAGCGCTTTGAGCGGCAGCGTGTGGCCTATGAGCAAGAGCTGCAAGAGGTGGCGAGCCACGAGGGTACCCTCCGGCAATTGATGATGGAGTCGGCCGCCGCGCAGCAGCGGGCCAGTGAGTGTGCCGCCCGCTTCGATGCCGCGCGGGTCGAGCAGGGCTTTGCCGGGCGCGATACCTTCCTTGCCGCCCTGTTGCCGGCGGCCGAGCTGGCCCGGCTGGAGTCCATGGCGCAGGAGCTGATGGCGCGGCACAGTGATGCGGCAAGCCGGTTGACGGCGGCGTCCGAACGGGTGCGCCAGTGCGCGGAGGCACTGAACGGTGTAGCTCCTCGCGAGCAGCTGGAGCAGGGCGTGCGCGAGTCGGCGGAGCAATTGCGCGGCATGGTGCAGCAACTGGGGGCGCTGGACGAACGCCTGGCTCGCGACGAGGCGCTACGCCAGGAACAGCACTGCCTGTTGGCCGATATCGAGCGGCAAGGTGTGGCGCTGGAGGAATGGCAGCAGTTAAACAGCCTGATCGGTTCGGCGCAGGGTGACAAATTCCGTCGCTTTGCCCAGGGGCTGACACTGGATCATCTGGTGCATTTGGCCAATCGCCAGCTGGCGCGGCTGCAACCGCGTTATCGCTTGCAGCGCAAGGCCGGCGGGGAACTGGAGCTGGAAATCGTCGATACCTGGCAAGCCGATGTGTGTCGTGATACCCGCACCTTGTCCGGGGGGGAAAGTTTTCTGGTGAGTTTGGCGCTGGCCTTGGCCTTGTCGGATCTGGTCAGCCATAAAACCTCGATCGATTCGCTGTTTCTCGACGAAGGCTTCGGTACGCTGGACGCCGAAACCCTTGATATGGCGCTGGACACGCTGGACAGTCTCAATGCCTCAGGCAAGACCGTCGGCATCATCAGCCATGTCGAGGCATTGAAGGAACGCATTCCGGTGCAGATTCGCGTGCAGCGAAGCGGTGGTGGCGGGGTGTCGTCGCTCAAGGTGGTGCAATAATAAATAATATGTGACTGTCCGGAGTGTTACTAAGATGGAATTTATTTGGCATTGCCTGTGGTCGTGTCTATTCTCAAACAATCGCCAGATGAGGAGAAGAAATGATCGGATTATTTGGCAAGAAGGCCAACAACCCTGCACAGGGTGCCGGGGAAGAATTGCACCGCTTGCGGCAGGTGCTGGATAACGTCGACGCCATGGTCATGCTGGCCGACACCACCCCGGACAATGTGATTTTCTACATGAACAAGACCGCGCGGGACGGCTTGCATGCGCATCGTGCCGAGATGAATGCCCGGTTTACCAGTGGCGCGGATGTCGATCAGGCGTTTCAGCACACCATTCACCAGTTTCACCGTGACCCCGGCCGGATTCGCAAGATTCTTGCCGATCTGGCCAGTCGCAAAATCCCCGTGCATACCGCGATGATTCCCGTCGGCTCGGTGATGCTGGAAACCCGGGTTTACCCGATCTGGAGTCAGACCGACCGCAATGAAGTGCTGTGCTTCATGGCGAGTTTCAGGGATGTCAGTGCCCGGGTGGAAAGAGAGCGTCTGGCAAGCGCCGAACTGGAGCGCCATGCGTGGCTGCAACAGAGTATCGATACGCTCTCGCAAAGCATTCAGGGCATGAGCGTCACCATTGAAAGCATTGCGACCCAGACGGCAGCGGCTTCGCAGGCCTCCGAGCAGATTCGTGGCGATACGCTCAAGGGCGTCGCGGTGGTGGATGAGGCCAGCCGCAGCGTGCAGAGCGTGGCCGGTCTGGTGCGGACTACCGCCGATAGTCTGGCGGGGCTGGGGGCACGCTCGGAAACCATCGGCAATATTGTCGGGGTGATCAAGGATATTGCCGATCAAACCAATTTGCTGGCCTTGAATGCCGCGATCGAGGCGGCACGGGCCGGGGAGTTGGGGCGCGGGTTTGCCGTGGTGGCGGACGAAGTGCGCAAGCTGGCGGAACGAACCGCCAAGGCGACTCAGGAAATCGGCACGATGATTACCGATACCCAGCAGGATATCGCGCTCAACGTCAAATCGATTGAAGCAGGGCGCCGGGAAGTGGAGACGGCCGAGGCGGCATTTGCCAATGTCGTTGCGTCTCTTGCCTCGGTGAACGAAGGGATCCAGCAGATGCGTGACTTTATCCTGCAGATTGCAGAGGCCAGTGAAGAGCAGGCGGTGACGACACAGGATATTTCAGAGAAGCTGCAGGGGTTGACGGAGAAATGAGCCGGTCGGCAGACAAAAAAAGAGCCACGAAGTGTGGCTCTTGGCCTGCATTGGGACGGGCGTATTATGTCGTTTTCGCTGAGCTTTGATCTTCAAGGCTCAGTGATATCTTCTTCCCAATCGCTCTGGCGGCTTTTGCGAGGGTTGCCAGCGTTACTGACGGATAGGCCGGGTCGAGGAGGCGATCTAGCTGAGCTCGGCTGGTGCCCATCCGTCTGGCCATCTCGCTCTTGGAAACATGCGCATCGGTCATTGCCTGCTCGATCATGCAAGCGATCACCTTTTTGATGGCCGCAGATTCCACTTCTTCATGGATACCCTCTTCCAAGAGGAAATCGTCGAAGTCAGAGCCTACATGTTGATTTTTCATCACGGAATACCTCTAAAAAGCTTCCATCGGTTCTTTGCAAGATCTAGATCCGGCTTAGGAGTCTTTTGATTCTTCTTGATAAATGCATGCAAGAGGATCATGACGGAACCATCGATTGCGAACAGCACGCGGGCGATTCTGTTATCCAGCGTGGTGCGCACCTCCCAAATATCACCACTGAGGTGATCTACCAGGGGAAGTCCAAGTGGCTAACCATACTGAACGGCCATGATGTCCGCCCCTATCTGTTTCTTCTCCTCAACCGGCAGCGAGCGTAACCACTCGCGCACAGGTTCAGAGCCAGAGGCCACCTGCTTGAAAAATCGGGCTGACAGCTTTGGGCCAGACTTTACTTGCTCTATCATTTCAAGTGTACCATTTTTGGTGCATCACGCAAGCCTTGCCTGGTCACTGCAACAGCCTTACAGCGACACATCCGCGAACAGTCGACCTTCCATAGTCGGCCAGCTTGAACGCCTCTGTCACCACATAGAACCGTGGCGGCGTGGCATGGGGGAATCGGTCGCATGGAAGGTGGACGGATTCCGCGCCGAAGACTTTCCCAAAGGCCATTACGCCAGCGGGCTCTCCGTTACGATGCGGGTCTGAGCGACACAACATTGGGTCACTAGCAACATAGATGAGCATCTTGAGGAAGTCATACAGCTTGCCATTGCTGTATTTTTGGGGAACTTTACGTCGTGGAGGGCTTGCATGAGTGCGATTCCGGGTGAGTTCACGGTTTGACACGTCTGTTGGGAAAAAGCGAATTCGACACGAAAACGAACGCTCTGAAAAGGCGACGCGGCACGCATGAAGCTATGGCGTTAAAGAACTGATTAGGCTACTTCAAGAGAGTGCGGAGGCCCAGTTAAAGAGCCCAAGAGGAAATGGCAAGAGTAATAACGAACAAGCCCACGGTTTCCCATGGGCTTGATCGACAGTCTGCAAAAAAGAGCCACGTAGTGTGGCTCTTTTTTTATGGCGTCACCTGTCAGTGCACCGCATGCGCGGCGTTCAGGTAGCCGTCGGCTTGATACAGGGCGCTTTCCATTCCCAGCAGGGAGCGGAAGGTCACCTCGATGCGGCGGCCCAGGGGTTTGACGTTGATCACCTCGAAACGGGTGATGCCGCCATCTTCGGCTTGTTCGTTGATATGGAAGCCGGGTTTCAGTTCGCTGATTTTCATCATCATGATTTTGTTACCAATATGTATGTTGTTTTTCTTTTCGATAATATTCAATGCACTGCATAAGCGGATACGACGTATCTGGCTTGAATCTCATTCGAATCGTTGCCGGCACCATGCCGGCAGGTTCGGGTGCTGATGAGGCGGATGGTGTGACATCACGTCACGGTTTTGTTCCGCGCACAACAGGATATCCCGCTAGGGAAATCATCAAGAGTCGACTGGCTTGAACTATGGAGTACCGCTTGGAAGGGGGACTTCGTGGGAAGTGTGAGTCTGCTGCTTGAACTTTCGCTTGCATGCATTCTGCCGTTGTAGAGATGTTCTGTCAAGCGATATATTTCGTGAGAGGGTGGTTTTGCCGCAAAAAAGCGGGTGAACGATAAAAAAGCACGCCTCACCCGGTTTGGACGGTCGCTTTGACTTAACGTCGTGCGCCGAGTTTTTCCATGGCAACGTCAGCCAGAAATCCGCTTCGCGATGTGTGCTCAGGGTGCGTGGCGACATAGTTGTCGATTTGATGAATCAGCAAACGGGGCAGGGTGACGTTGATCTTTTCGGCTTTGCCGAGATAGCGAGTGATATCAATGTCCACGACGGCCCAGACGTAGCCGGCAAATTCAGGGTTGGCCACATGAACGCTGACCGCACTGGCCACCGGGATCGGGTCCTTATCCAGAGCCAAACCTTCCAGGTGTAGTTCGATGGCCTCTCTTGCGCTGGTCATGGCGTCGTCCATTGTGTCGCCTGCGGAAAAGCATCCGGGCAGGTCCGGCACGGTAACGCCCCAGCAGTGGGTTTCGTCGCCGGGTTCAATGGCAATGGGAAAGAGCATGGTCGTTCTCCGTGTAAATGAGAAAAATGGCAGTGCGGGATCCGACCCTGGAGAGGCTGGCGTTTATTTCATGGGTGCTATGCGGGGTTATTATAACTCCGATTGAGGTAAAGATAACCCCAAAGTTATTTGTTCGATGTTTTAGCATGGCTTCGCGGGTGTGTCGGCCGAGGCTTTGTTTCTTCCCGTCTGACCCGGTAGTAGGCTATCGGAAGGGGCCTGATAGGGAGTAACCGGGGTTGTCGGACGGGTATAGGCGTGGAGATCGGTTGAAAGAAAAATGCCGTCCACTTAGACCGTGGACGGCATTCGTTTCGTCACCTTTCAGGCTCAGGCATCGGCGCGCAAATGGCTTTCGACGTAGGCACGGCCGTAGAAGCTGTCCAGCAGCAGCTGCTTGAGTTCGACGATCAACGGGAAGCGCGGGTTGGCGCCGGTACATTGGTCGTCAAAGGCTTCTTCTGCCAGCTCATCGAGTTTTGCCAGGAACATCTCTTCGCTGACCCCGGCCTTCTGGATCGAAGAGGGGATGTCCAGCGCTTCTTTCATGCCGTCGACCCAGTCGATCAGGCGGGCAACCTTGTCTTTGTCGGTGTCGCCACCCAGCTTCAGGTGTTCGGCAATGGCCGCGTAGCGGCACAGCGCCTGCGGACGCGAGTATTGACTGAAGGCGGCCTGTTTGGTCGGCGTGTCGGTGGCATTGAAGCGGATCACATTGCTGATCAGCAGGGCATTGGCCAGTCCGTGCGGAATATGGAACTCGGCGCCCAGCTTGTGCGCCATCGAGTGACAAATGCCGAGGAAGGCGTTGGCGAAGGCAATACCGGCGATAGTGGCGGCATTGTGCACTTTCTCCCGCGCCACCGGGTCCTGCGCACCATTCCGGTAGGCCGAAGGCAGGTAGTCACGCAGCAGTTGCAGCGCCTGCAAAGCCTGGCCGTCGCTGTACTCGTTGGCCATCACCGATACATAGGCTTCCAGCGCGTGCGTCACGGCATCGATGCCGCCGTGCGCGGTCAGCGACTTGGGCAGGTCCATCACCAGATTGGGGTCGACGATCGCCATGTTCGGCGTCAGTTCATAATCGGCAATCGGGTATTTGACACCGGTGGTCTCGTCGGTGACCACGGCAAACGGGGTGACTTCGGAGCCGGTGCCCGAGGTGGTCGGAATGGCGACCATTTCCGCTTTGACGCCCAGTTTCGGGAATTGGTAGATACGCTTGCGGATATCCATGAAGCGCAGCGCCAATTCTTCGAAATAGACGTCCGGATGCTCGTACATGACCCAGATGATCTTGGCCGCGTCCATGGGCGAGCCGCCACCCAGTGCGATGATCACATCGGGTTTGAAGCGGTGAGCCACATCGGCGCCGCGGCGAACCATTTCCAGCGTCGGATCGGCTTCTACTTCGTAGAACACGTCGACTTCCACCTGATTCTTTTTGAGAATCTCGCTGACCTGATCTACATAGCCGCATTTATACAGATGCGGACCGGTAATGATCAGGGCGCGTTTCTTGCCCTTTAGTTCTTCGAGGGCGACCGGCAGGCAGCCGCGACGGAAATAGATCGACTTCGGAAGTTTGTGCCACAGCATGTTTTCTGCTCGCTCAGCCACGGTTTTCTTGTTGATCAGGTGTTGCGGCCCGACGTTTTCGGAGATCGAGTTGCCGCCCCACGAACCACAGCCCAGCGTCAGCGAAGGCGCCAGCTTGAAGTTGTACAGGTCGCCGATTGCCCCCTGGGAGGCCGGGGTGTTGATCAGGATACGCGCGGTTTTCATGCGTTCGCCGAACTGGCGGATGCGGGGTTGCTGCAAGTCCTGATTGGTGTAGAGCACCGAGGTATGGCCGATGCCGCCAAGGCGAACCAGGCTGTCGGCGATGTCCATGGCGTCGGCGAAGTCGCGGGCCCGGTACATGGCCAGCGTCGGCGACAGTTTTTCATGGGCGAAGGCTTCGGCTTCGTTGACTTCGCTGACTTCACCGATCAGCACCCGGGTGGTGGGCGGAACGGTAATGCCGGCCATTTCGGCGATGCGCAGGGCCGACTGGCCGACGATGTCGGCATTCAGTCCACCGTTTTTCAGGATGATGTTGCTGACTGCTTCGCATTGGGCGCTGTCCAGAATGTAGCCGCCATGGCTGTGGAAGCGTTGCTTGACCTGCTCGTAGACCGCGTCGACGATGACCACCGACTGTTCCGACGCACAGACCACGCCGTTGTCGAAGGTTTTCGATAGCAGGATGGAGGCCACCGCACGCTTCAGGTCGGCGGTTTCATCGATCACCACCGGGGTATTGCCGGCGCCGACGCCAATGGCCGGTTTGCCCGACGAGTAAGCGGCTTTCACCATGCCGGGACCGCCGGTGGCGAGAATCAGGTTGATGTCGGGGTGTTGCATCAGCTGGTTGGAGAGCGAAACAGTTGGCTCGTCGATCCAGCCGATGATGTCCTCGGGAGCGCCGGCGGCAACCGCGGCCTCCAGCACCAGGCGTGCGGCCTCACAGGTGGACTGGCTGGCACGCGGGTGGGGACTGAAAATGATGCCGTTACGGGTTTTCAGGGAAATCAGTGCCTTGAAAATCGCCGTGGAGGTGGGGTTGGTGGTCGGTACGATGCCGCAAATCAGGCCAATCGGTTCGGCGATGGTGATGATGCCGAAGGCCGGATCCTGATCGAGAATGCCACAGGTTTTTTCATCCTTGTATTTGTTGTAGATGTATTCCGAGGCGAAGTGGTTCTTGATGACCTTGTCTTCGACGACGCCCATGCGCGTTTCACTGGCGGCCAGTTTCGCCAGCGGGATGCGGGCATCGGCGGCGGCAAGGGCGGCTGCCCGGAAAATCGCGTCGACCTGCTCCTGGCTGAAACTGGCAAAGCGGCGTTGTGCTGCCTTGACGCGTGAAACCAGTTCATTCAGTTGTTGGCTGTCCATCTTGTCTTACCTCTGGGTGTTCAAATTCTGTTGCCGGCGGGGCCGGAGGACTCTTCGCTCCTCCCGCCGGCGGGTCATGCCGGGTGTTGGCGTCGCACTGCTGACGCTCAACGGTGTTTCAGGAAGGCTTCCATATCGGTTTTGAGGTTTTCCGATTTCGGTCCGAAGATTGCCTGGACATTATTGCCCACCACCACCACGCCTGCCGCGCCCAGCGACTTGAGGCGGGCCTGGTCAACGCAGGTCGGATCGTTCACCGAGATGCGCAGACGGGTGATGCAGGCGTCCAGACTGTTCAGATTGCCCGCGCCGCCAAAGGCGTCGACGAGTTGTTCTGCCATGCTGGCATCGTGCGGTGCGACGGGTTTTGCCGCAACAGCGGGGCTGCCCTGTTTCAGGAAGGCTTCCATATCGGTTTTGAGGTTCTCGGATTTCGGTCCGAAAATCGCCTGGACATTATTGCCGACCACCACGACGCCGGCGGCGCCGAGTGTTTTCAGGCGGGCTTGATCTACCGGGGCGGTATCGTTGACCGAGACGCGCAGACGGGTGATGCAGGCATCCAGGCTGACGAGGTTGGCGGCACCGCCAAAGGCGGTCACCAGTTGTTCGGCCATGCTGCCGGTGGCGGCCGGTGTTGCGGTGGTGTGTTCGGCTGCCGGAGCATCACTGGCCAGCGGAGCGGCTTCTGCCACGTCGTCTTCGCGACCCGGGGTTTTCAGGTTGAGCAGCTTGATCACGACCCGGAACACCGTGTAGTACACCACGGCATAGATCGGGCCAAGGATGAAGACCAGCCAGGGGCGGACGTCTTTCACGTAGAACAGGCCGAAGTCGATGGCGCCTTGCGAGAAGGTGAAGCCCATGTGAGCGCCGAAGCTGTTCATCAGGTAAAACGCCAGACCGACCAGTACGGCGTGAATGCCGTACAGCACCGGAGCGACGAACATGAACGAAAACTCGATCGGTTCGGTAATGCCGGTGAGGAAGGAGGTCAGGGCGGCAGACACCATCATGGCGCCGACCTTGGTACGGTTTTCCGGTTTGGCCGAGTGCCAGATGGCAATGGCGGCGGCAGGCAGACCCCACATCTTCGGCAGGAAGCCGCCGGCCAGAATCCCGGCAGTCGGGTCTCCGGCAAAGAAGCGGTTGATGTCGCCGTGCACCAGCTTGCCGCTGGCATCGACAAAGTCACCCATCTGGAAGAAGAACGGCACGTTCCAGATATGATGCAGGCCAAACGGCAGCAGCAGACGCTCGATCACACCGTAGATGGTGACCGCCAGTGCCGGATTGCTGACGGCGGCCCAGTGCGAGAAACTGTCGATGCCGTACTGGATCGGGGTCCAGACCACGGCCAGCACCACGCCCAGCACGATGCAGGCCAGCGCGGTCACGATAGGCACAAAGCGCTTGCCGGCAAAGAAGCCCAGATAGGGGGGCAAGTCGATGCGGTAGTAACGGTTGAACAGCACCGCCGCAATCACCCCGGACAGAATGCCGCCGAACACCCCGGTGTCCATGGTGGTCATGCCCATCACCGGACTGGTGTGCGCCCCCATGACGCCGGCCATCACGCCCATGGTGCCGAGCAGTACCACGTAGCCGACGATGGCGGCAATCGAGGCCACGCCATCATTGTCGGTCAGGCCCAGGGCGACACCCACCGCAAAAATGATCGGCAGGTTGCCAAAGATGGCGCCGCCGCTCTGCGCCATCAAATGCGACAGAATGACCGGCATCCAGCTGAAATTTGCACTCCCTATCCCCAGCAACAAGCCGGCGACAGGCAGCACCGCCACCGGCATCATCAACGACTTGCCGATTTTCTGCAGTACGGAAAACGCGCTAAAGGTCATGATTACTCTTCCTCTGGTTAGGACTCGGTTGCGGTCCGGTCTTTCTAGTTTTTCAACGCCCGGGTCAGGCGCTCTCGCACTTCACTTGCCGTGCCCAGTGCCAGTACTTCGGCCGTCAGGTCTTCACATTCCTGTTTGGTGAACGTCCGGATCAGCGCCTTGATGCCGGGAATGGACGGCACGCTGACCGACAACTCGTCGATGCCCATGCCGATCAGCACCGGCACCGCCAGCGGGTCGGAGGCGAGACCGCCGCAGACCCCCACCCATTTGCCGTGGCGATGGGCGGCAGCCGTGGTCGACGCCATCAGTTGCAGCACGGCCGGATTGAGTGCGTCGGCATCGCGGCCGAGCCCGGGGTGGTTGCGGTCCATGGCCAGCACATACTGGGTCAGGTCATTGGTACCGATCGAGAAGAAGTCCACTTCGCGGGCGAATTGCTCGGCCATGATGGCCGCCGAGGGCACTTCTATCATGATACCCACTTGCACGGGCGGGACGCCCAGTGCCAGTCGCTCCTCTTCCACCATGGCCTTGCAGCGGCGCCACTCGTCCAGCGTGGCGATCATCGGGAACATGATGCACAGCCGGGCATGGGGCGCGGCGCGCAGGATGGCGCGCAACTGGCTCTTCATGATGTCCGGCTGGGCAAGTGCCAGACGGACGCCGCGCACGCCGAGGAAGGGGTTTTCTTCTGCCGGCATCGGCAGATAGGCCAGCGGTTTGTCGCCGCCGACATCGAGTGTGCGGATCACCAGCGGACGGTTCTGGCCCAGCGCCTTGGCGATGCCGGTGTAGGCGTCAGCCTGTTCGGCTTCGCTGGGGGCGTCGCTGCGTTGCAGGAACAGGAATTCGGAACGCAACAGGCCCACGCCTTCGGCGCCGTTGGCGATGCCGTTGCGGGCGTCGTCCAGTCCACCGATATTGGCCACCACTTCAACGCGGTGACCATCGCGGGTCAGCGCGGCATTGGCGGCCGTCGCCAATTCGTCCTGGCGGCGGGTGGCGTCGGCGTCACATTGCCGTTGCAGGTCGGCCAGCGTGTCTGCCGAGGGATTGATGTTCAGGGTGCCGCGGCTGCCGTCCAGAATGACCGGGGTGCCATCGGCAATGCCCAGTGCCTGACGGTCCATGCCGACAATGGCCGGGATGTCCAGCGAACGGGCCAGAATGGCCACGTGACTGGTCGGACTGCCGCCGCAGGTACACATGCCCAGCACCTTGCTGCGGTCCAGGCTGACGGTCAGTGACGGGGTGAGGTCTTCGGCGATCAGAATGGTGCCGTCCGGCAGTTCCGGAACTGCCATGGCGGTGCCGGTCAGAATCTGCAGTACCCGGACCCCGACGTCGCGCAGGTCGTTGGCCCGTGCCGCCATGGCGGCATTGGGCAGGCCGGCCAGCCGTTCGGCGCTCAGGGTAAAGGCCTGCTTCCAGGCATAGGCAGCGCTCTTGTCGTTGGCGATGCTGCCCAGTGCACGATCCAGCAGGTCCGGATCTTCCAGCAGTTCCTGATGCGCACTGAAGATGGCCGCATTGCCGGTGCCACCGCTGGCGGATTTCAACTGTTCCAGCTGGCGGTGCGCTTCTTCCAGTGCACTATTGAGTGCGTCGCGTTCAAGGCCTTGTCCTGCACCGGTTTCGTTCAGGGTCAAGGTCTGGGTCGCGAGACGGAACACCGTGCCGCTGGCAATGCCGGCCGAGGCGCCGATGCCGCGCAATACCCCGGGTTCGCTGGCCGGGACGGTGGAGTCGACGGTGTCGGCGATTTCCGGGGCGGCTTCATGGGGGTCGCCGGCCGCCAGAGGCATCAGCCGGTCGATGGCGGCCTGGGCATCCGGCCCTTCTGCAATGATGCGTACCTCGTCGCCATGCACGACATTGAGTCCCAGCAGGGCGACCACGCTCTTGGCATTACCGGTTTCGCCCCGGCACAGCAGACGGATGTCGCTGGCGAACTCCTTGGCGGCCGCGGCAATCACGGCCGACGGACGGGCATGCAGGCCGGCGCGGCCGATTACGGTGACTAGCGGGGATTCGACGCGGATACCGCTGCTGGCCGGCGCCTCGGCGAGGGCGTCCTGATTGTCGGGCAATAAGGAAAAAATGGAACTTTGACCGGCGTTGACCCGCGAGCCGGCGAGGGTGGTCGAGGCGATGCGGGCGCCGGAGAGGATGATGACGGGAGTAATGATGCTGCGCGCGTTGGCTTTGAGAAATGGCAGGTCGAATTCGATCAGCGGGGTGCCGGCATTGACTCTGTCGCCGGCCCGGACCAGAGCGGTAAAGCCGTGTCCTTTCAGTTCCACCGTGTCCAGCCCGACATGCATCAGCACATCCACACCACAGTCCAGCGTCAGGGTCAGGGCATGCAGTGCCGCATGCAGCTGGGTGACCGTGCCGCTGGCCGGGGCCAGCAGGCGATTGCTGTCGGGAGCAATGGCAATGCCGTCGCCCAGCATTTTCTCGGCAAAGACGGGATCGGGGACTTCGCTGAGCGGGAGCAAGGTTCCCGACAACGGTGCGTTGAGGACAAGTTCCCGTTGATGAACGGATGTAAACATATCAAAACCTCTCGATCTGCCAGAACTTTGCTGACTGCCGGCGCGGTGATCAGAACACCGGTCTTGCGAAGCAGGAAAGCGGCGTGAATCCATGCGGCAATGTGTTGGCAACACGTTAAAAATTCAGTAAAGGACTGCAGAGTAGTCTTATCTCGTGCCTAGAGCAATTGTTCAAGAACAACTCTGCAACGCTTTCAGAAAGTTCGTGTAATGCTTACGACATGTAGCAATGTAACAACAAAACTTATCATAAGTGCCATATGCAATGTAGCATTGCTACACACGAGAAAGCTTTATCTATGTCAAAAGAGTGTTCGGTTCTTCGTCTCCGGAAGGCGTAAAAAGCGACACCCGCAAATAGGGGGTGGCTGGCTGTTGGTGCAGGGTTCTTCGCGGTGTTGTATCGGAAATCGCGAGGGGAAGGGGGCACGATAGACGCTCGGGGCGCGCGGGCCAACTGACCACAGGTTCAGATGACGGGCGCGTATAAATCCGCAGGTGTGGCTAGCCCGAGACAGTCGGCGCCGTGAAGATGACCGAGGGGGTGTGACGTGAAGTCACGATGCGGTTTCAGTCACGGGCTACGGCCGTCAGGATAGTCTCCTACATCAGCCAGCGCCATACGCCGTACACCAGGAATCCGCTGCCGATGGCGCCGAGGGTGTGGCGGGTGAAAAAGGCCACTGTCCCGGCAACCAGTGTGCCGGGCAGGTAGGCATTGGCGAGCGAGATATCCAGATGCCCCTGCGGCTGCAAGGCCATGGGGACAATGATGGCACTGAGCACGGCGGCCGGGACGTAGTGCAGGGCGCGTTGCAGCCAGTGCGGAAACGAGGCACGGTGACCAAACACCAGAAAACTCAGACGGATGGCGTAGGTCACTACCGCCATGCCGCACAGTGCCGCCAAAAGGTCACGGGTCATGAGGGTGTTCCTGAAGAAGGGGCGCGACGCTGCTCGGCCAGTAGTCCGGCGGTGACTCCGGCCAGTGCGGCCAGCATCAGTCCGAGTTGATAGGGAAGGCCATGGGCCAGCACGGCAACGAGGCCGGCCACGCTGGCGGCAGCCAGTACCGGAGTGTGGCGCAGTTGCGGCGCGACGATGGCGGCAAAGGTGGCGGCCATGGCAAAGTCCAGCCCCAGCGTCGCGAGGCCCGGCAGGTTGATGCCCAGCAGTACGCCGATCAGCGTCCAGAGCTGCCAGTTGAGGTACATCGCCAGTGATGACCCCAGCCAGTACCATTCGCCATGCGGGTCGGCACCATGTTCCCTGAAGCGGTGCTCGACCACGGCGAAGGTTTCATCGGTCAGCCAGAAGGCCAGCGGCCAGCGCCAGCGCGCCGACAGGTGGCGGGCATGGGGCAGCAGGGAGGCGCTGTACAGGGCGTGACGCACATTGACCACCAGTGTGGTCAGCCAGATGACCGGGACCGCCGCGCCGGCACCGATCAAACCGGCGGCGATGAATTGCGATGAACCGGCGAACACCAGTGCCGACATCGCCATGGCTCCCCAGCCGGGAATGCCGCTCGCCAGCGCCAATGCGCCGAAGATAATGCCGAACGGTGCCGCGCCGACCAGCATGGGAATCGAGTCGCGGGCGCCTGCCACGAGAAGGGATCGCCGGGGCATGGTGTCCTCCGTCATAACGAGCCATCCAGTGTGCCGTGTTTCCTTGTTGTTGTCATGATTGTGGCGAGATGGGCCGGTTCGAGGCCGAGTGCATCTTGCGGTTCCTTTGCGCCAAAAACACAATATCTTGATCAAGGGCAAACTTGATCACTACATTTTGCTGAAAAATCTTCCCTGTCATGGCGGATTGGCTCTAGCATTCTCCCCCTGCATTCAATGCCGGGGCTCGCCGGAGTCACCGGCCTCTGGTCCACCTGCCCGCCTGCTTCGTGCAACGGGCTTTTGACAGGAAGATAGTCAAGCGATGCTGAAAGTCATCAAACGCGACGGTGCCGTGGTCGGCTTCGACGCCAGCAAAATCATTCGTGCCTGCGAGCGTGCCGCCGAGGCCGCCGGCTATCCCGCCCCTCAGGAACTGGCCCGCCAGATCGGGCGTGACGTGGAATGTCAGTGCCACGCGCTGGACGGTCGTGAGTCGCTGGATATTCCGGCGATCCAGAAGAAGGTCGAAGATGCGCTGATGCATGACTACCCGGAAGTGGCACGGGTGTATATCCAGTATCGCTTCGAACGCGACACCATTCGTGCGCGCGGTTCCGAATTGCACGCCAAGTTGATGGGGCTGGTGCACAAGACCGATGAAGAGGCGACCACCGAGAACGCCAACAAGGACGCCAATGTGTTTCCGGTGATGCGCGACCTGATGGCCGGCATTGTCTCCAAGCAGTTTGCCAGCACCTTCCTGCCCAAGGATATTCTGGAAGCGCACAACAGCGGCGACCTGCATTTTCATGATCTGGACTATTCGCCGTTCCTGCCGTTTACCAATTGTTGTCTGGTCGATCTCAAAGGCATGCTCGAGCAAGGCTTCCGCCTCGGCAATGCCCAGATCGAGAGTCCGCGTTCCATTGGCGTCGCCTGCGCGGTAACAGCGCAGATCATTGCCCAGGTGGCCAGTCACCAGTACGGCGGGACGACCATTCCGAACATCGACCAGACGCTGGCCCCCTATGTCCTGAAGAGCTACGAGAAGAACCTGCAGGTCGCCAGGGAATACGGGATTGCCGAGCCGGAGCGCTTTGCCCGGGAACGCACCGAAAAAGAAACCTATGACGGCATTCAGGCCTGCGAATACGAAATCAACACGCTGTTCAGCTCGAATGGCCAGCAGCCCTTTGTCACCTTTTCCTTCGGTATGGGCACGCAGTGGGAAGAGCGCATCATCCAGCAGTCTATCCTGCGCGTCCGCATCAAGGGGCTTGGTAAAGAGGGAATCACCCCGGTCTTCCCGAAACTGGTGATGTTCCTCGACGAAGGCATCAACCTGCGTCCGGAAGATCCCAATTACGATATCAAGCAGCTGGCGCTGGAGTGCACCTCCAAGCGCATGTATCCGGACATCATTTCCGCGCGTCTCAACCGGGAAATTACTGGGTCCTCGGTGCCGGTGTCGCCGATGGGCTGCCGCAGTTTTCTGTCGGTGTGGCGTGACGAGACGGGCAAGGAAGTGCTGGACGGTCGCAACAACCTTGGGGTGGTGAGTCTCAACCTGCCGCGTATCGCCATCGAGTCGGGCGGCGACAAGGCGCGTTTCGACGCCTTGCTGGAAGAACGCCTGCAGCTGTGCTTCCGGGCCTTGATGACCCGCCTGACCCGTCTGGAAGGGGTCAAGGCCAATGTGGCGCCGATCCTGTACACCGAGGGCGCGTTCGGTGCGCGTCTGGCCCCGGACGACGATATCCTGACCTTGTTCCGCAACGGACGTGCCTCCATTTCGCTGGGCTATATCGGCTTGCATGAAGTGGGCGTGCTGATGTTCGGCGAGCATCCCTTCGATCGCGCCGATGCCCGCGAGTTTCTGCTCGGCATTGTCGAGCGCATGAGCGCGGCGACCAAGGTATGGCGGCGTGAAACCGGCTTTGGCTTCTCCTTGTACTCGACGCCGAGCGAATCCTTGTGCCATCGCTTCTGCAAGCTGGACCAGCAGCGTTTCGGCCAGATCGCCGAAGTGACCGACAAAGGCTATTACACCAACTCCTTCCATCTGGACGTGTACCGCAAGGTCAATCCCTTCGAAAAGATCAATTTCGAAGCGGGCTATGCGCGTCACGCCAGCGGTGGGCATATCACCTATGTCGAATTGCCCAATATGAAGCACAACCTGCGGGCGCTGGAGCATATTTGGGACCATGCGGTGGAACATGTGCCGTATTTCGGCAGCAATACCCCGGTGGACTCGTGCGGAAACTGCGGTTTCATGGGCGAGGCGCTGGCGACCAGTGCCGGGTTTGCCTGCCCGCAGTGTGGCAATACCGACGGGGCGTCCTTGTCGGTCACCCGCCGGGTCTGCGGTTACCTTGGCAGTCCGAATGCCCGTCCGTTCAATGCGGGCAAGCAAAAAGAGGTGATGCGCCGCGTCAAGCACTTCGGCGATTCGCATTGAGATCATGAATTACGACCGCTATTACACCTGCGATCTGGTCAATGGCGAAGGCATCCGCGTCACGCTGTTCGTGAACGGATGCCAGCATGCTTGCGCAGGGTGCCATAACGTAGCGACCTGGGATCGCAAGGCCGGACGGCCCTTCGATGCGGCGGTACAAGAGGCCTTGCTGGCGGCGTGTGCCGACCATGACGGACTGACGCTGTCGGGGGGCGACCCCTTGCACCCGGCCAATCGCGAGGCCGTAACGGAACTGTGCCGGGAATTCAAGCGGCGCTATCCGGACAAGACCGTGTGGTTGTGGACCGGCTACCGCCATGAAGAAATTGCCGACTTGGCGGTGCTGCAGGACGTGGATGTGCTGGTCGACGGTCGCTATGAAGCCGACCGGCCCACCGTGAAGCCCTGGCGCGGCTCGGACAACCAGCGTTTGCTGCGCTTGTCAGGCGGGCAGGTCGTTGCGGAGGAGTGAGCTAGCGCCGGGTGTGGCGGTGCACCAGAAAGGCGACATCGTCGACCGCCGGGATCGAGGCGAGGGTGATCAGCAGTACGGCCAAGGGCACCGTGGCAATATAGCCGAGGTGATTGAAGCCCAGCGCGCCGGCCAGACCTCCGGTCAGAAACGATAGCGCCAGCAGGGAGAGGATCTTCAGCCGCGGCAGGTTGGCCGCCACTTTTTGCCTGTGCTGCGGATCGGAGTGGTTCCAGTAGATCAGCTTGCCCAGTTCAATGCCGATGTCGGTAATGATGCCGGTCAGGTGGGTGGTGCGGATTTCCGCGTTGGAAAGCTTGGTGATCACGGCATTTTGCAATCCCATGATAAAGCACAGCAGCATGACCGTGAGTGGGACAAACAGGCCGTCGATGACGGCAAGACGTGCGCCGAGAATGCCGAAGCATAGCAGCAGGAAGGCTTCCAGCAACAAGGGGTAGGCATATTCGCTGTGGGTGTGGCGCCGGCGGGAGTAGTTGACCATCACGGCGGAGCAGGCTGCCCCGAGCAGGAAGGACAGCAGGCCGCCGCAGGCAGACAGCACCAGATCGTAGGCGCCGAGCACCAGATTGTCAGCCACCGAGGAGACCAGTCCGGTCATGTGCGAGGTATATTGCTTGACGGCAAGAAAGCCGCCGGCATTGATGGCGCCGGCCACGAAGGCCAGCATCACACCCAGCTGGCGATTGGTTTCGCGGCTGCGCTTGCGTCCGGTCAGTTTGCGTGCGTACTTGATTGGCATGGTGCGGCACAGTGCGGCATTGCCGCGTTTTTGTGTTCGCCCAGTCTATCAGATGGGGGGTACGCTCTCCAGTGCCGTAATCAGTCCGACACCACCTGCGCCGGCAACTGGCTGCGCCGCAATGACCAGATCAGATAGAGCGGGGCGGTGACCAGCGTATCGCCGGCCGCATCCAGACTCAGGGAAATGGCATTATTGTCCCATTGCGTCCAGCGTGGCGCACGCATGCGGTACACGCCATCCTGGCAGGCCAGAAAACGCAGATCGGCGATGCGTTCCACCAGAATGGCACGATTGCTCGCCAGACACCGGGCCCGCGCCGGCAACATCAACACCCGCATCAACAAGGACGATACCACCAGCCCCAGCGCTGCGCCGGTTCGGCTGTCGGGCGTGGCCCGGGCCATCTCCAGCAAAATCACCACCACCAAGGCCGCCAGAGTGATGGCAGCAATCCATACGGCGAGGTCACGCAAGGAACCAAAGGTGTTCAACGAGGTGATCCGGGGGGCCAGCAGCAGGCGTGGCTTGCTCGCAAAATGGAACATGAGCTGCTCCTTGTTCTGGTTTGATCATCGCGATCGATGGCGCGGTCTTGATTCAGTATACGACACGGTAAATTTCCGCCATCACGAGTTTGTTATCGCATGTTGCGGACGCGCAGGAGTGGCGGGAGGTCAGGCGGAGGGGTGCTGCCGGATCCAGTCGATCAGCGAGGCTTCCGGCAAGGGGCGGCTGTGGTAATAGCCTTGGGCCGGCGCTTTCCAGTTGCAGGGCCATGGTGTGTGCCTCAGGGCTGAATCAGTTTCGAGACGGCATCGAGTAATTTATTCGGATCGAAGGGTTTGATGATCCAGGCTTTGGCACCGGCTTCCTTGCCCTGGGCTTTCTTGTCATCACTGCCCTCGGTGGTCAGCATGATGACCGGAAGAAACTTGGTGGCCGCGCCTTCGCGCAGTCGCTTGAGCAGGGTGATGCCATCCATTCCCGGCATGTTCACGTCGGAAATCACCAGATTGACCCGGGTGCCGGACAGTTTGGCCAGCGCATCATTGCCGTCAACGGCCTCGATAACCTCGTAACCGGCGCCTTTGAGCGCGATGCTCACGGTGGCCCGGATGCTTGCTGCGTCGTCCACTACCAATACGGATTTACTTGCCATGATGTACTCCCTTGATACCGGTCAGACGGGTGATGTCCCGCTCTCAGAAAAAGTCGACGTCGCCACCGCCTGTCGAACTGGCGGCAACGGTCTGTCCCTTGTGCAATGCCACTTGTTCCAGCGTCGTATAGGAGGACTCCAGACGCCGCATCCATTCATTCAGGCTGATCGCGGGCAGGGGCTCGCCGCGTTGCTGTGCGCTGGTGACGGTTTGCAGATGCTCGACCATGCGCGCGAGATCCGATTCGACATGCTGGAGAATCTGGCAGACGCGGTCCTGATATTGCATGGCGATCAGCGAGGCATTCAGGTCGGAGGCGATGTGCTCTCCATCGCTCTGCATCTGGCGATTGATGTCCACCAGCCTGCGGGCGACCTGACTGAAGTCCTGCACCGATTCGTCAAGGAGGCCTACCGCCCCTTCGCCCTTGCTGGCGTCCTGTTCACCCAACTCCTCGGTCGAGCGGCGGGTGCGTTCCAGTGCGTCGCTGATGATGTTGACCTTCTGGCTCATCCGCGCGCCGGTCTCGGCCGAGAGGAGCGAGAGTTTGCGCACCTCGTCGGCCACCACCGCAAAACCGCGTCCGTATTCCCCGACCCTGGCCGCTTCGATGCTGGCGTTGAGCGCCAGCAGATTGGTTTGGTTGGAAATCTTGCCGACGTCTTCGGCCATGGCGCGCAGCTCGGCAGAAAAGGTGGCCAGTGTGGTGACTTCATCGATCAGCGACTGACGGTGGCTGACGATCTCGGTGAGCACCTGACTGACGTCGTGGCAGCGTCGGCTGGCGTTGTCCACTAATTGGGCGATGCTGTCGGGACTGGTGGCACTGCCCGCCTCGCGCGATGCGCTGATGGTTGATTGCAGGCTGGTGGCAATGTTGGTGAGGGTGCTGGCCAACTGATTGCTGCCACTGACTGACTGCTCGATCACCAGTTGCACATTGCCGGTCCACTTGCCGATGACGTTTTCGACCAGTTTGAAATTCGCTTCGGTGCCGGCCACATCATGGGACACCGTGACCACGGTTGATGGCTCGGTGACCGGTTCGCGCTGGGGGCGGGTAGCAAAGACCAGAATCATGAAACCGAGCAACAAGGCGGCAGCTGTTACCCAGATGCCGGGTAACAGCCACTGTGCCGTAAGAGTCAGGCAGACCAGCAGGATATAACTCCCAAGCCATCCATGACGGGGGTTCATCGGATTCCCTCTTGAGTCAGAAAAGACAGACGATAGGCAGGTACCTACTGAGGCAGACCCATTCCTACCCGGACCACGGTCAGCTCAGCAAGGCAGCGGCGTGGTGCGTTAACCGTTATTAACTTTCTTTAAATGACAAAAAAGCATTCAACTTGAGTCAAACATTCAAACGTGTAGTGAGTTCAATTAAGGATTTGCCGGGTGTGAAGTCAAGGCGGGAATAATAAGAAATGTGAACAAGTCGGGATTGTGAGCCGGAACTTAAAAAATATCCGTCTATGCCAGTAAGTATTCCGTTAGGTTAGGCTCCGAGTCTTTGATTCTGTGGCACATTTTTTTGGCATCATCGAGGCGCTTGAATGCCCGCTGCGGGAGGGAAGCCTTGGGCGCTCATGTCCGATGCCTTACCGTCGAAAACGTCTATAGGAACGCGAGAAGGGCATCATGGTCCCAGGGCTTCCGCACTCGCCGGGCGTAACTGAATTGGCTCTTTAAATCCAATAACGCATGCGTGCCGCGTTGCCTTTTCAGAACATTTATTTTCGCGTCCAATTCACTTT
>JAGLBD010000080.1 GCA_018260425.1 Pseudogulbenkiania sp.
GACCCGAATGAGGCGAAAAAGCAGGCCAGAGCGCAACCTCTCATTGATGAGTCCAATACCTTCGCGGCGGTTGCGAGGGAGTGGCATGGCAAGTCGGGCGCCAGATGGTCGGCAGATCACTCTGCGCGTATCCTGCGCCGCCTTACGATGGACCTGTTCCCGCAAATCGGTCACAGAGCCGTTGCCGATCTCAAGACCAAAGAGCTGCTGCAGGTACTTCGTTCAGTAGAAGAACGGGGGCATCTGGATGTCGCCGGCCGCTTACGTCAGTACCTCACGGCGATCATGCGCTACGCTGTCCAGACTGATCGGATCGACTCTAACCCCGCCACTGATCTGCAAGGTGCCCTGACTGTGGTCAAGAGCACGCATCACCCGGCACTGTCCCTTGAGCGTTTGCCTGAACTGCTGGGGCGCATGGATACGTTTGCAGGACGTATGCTGACCAAGTCTGCTCTTGAATTCACCCTGTTGACCTTTGCGCGCTCCAGCGAGATACGTTTCATGCGTTGGGATGAAATCGATTGGAAGCGGGCGACGTGGACCATTCCTGGACAGCGTGAAGCGGTCGACGGGGTGAAGAACTCGCAACGCGGTGCCAAGATGATGACCACCCATATCGTCCCGCTCTCTTCACAAGCTCTTGCTATCCTTGCCCGTATCAAACCCCTGACGGGTGAGTATTCTTTCGTCTTTGCCGGCGATCACAACCCCGGTAAGCCGATGTCAGAGAACACCATCAACAAGGCACTGAGATTGATGGGCTATGACACGGCCAAGGATATCTGCGGGCATGGTTTTCGTACTCTGGCATGCAGTGCCCTGAATGAGTCCGGGAAGTGGGCACGAGACGTTATCGAACGACAGATGAGCCACCAGGAGCGCAATGGGGTGCGTGCAGCCTACATCCACAAAGCGGAATACCTGGCCAGGCGGCAGCAGATGATGCAGTGGTGGGCGAACTATCTGGATGCGCTGCGTGGCGGCAAGTACATCGAGCCGGTCGAGTATGGGTATTAAAACATTGCGTCAATTTCGCTTTGATAGTGCTGCGCCCCGAGGTTGGTTGAGCTTGTGTATCGGTCGGTTCGCCGACGTCTGAAGCAAGTAGAAATCCCATAGGGGCGCACCCCCTTCTCTTGTTGCTTGTCCGTTCATGCCTTCAAGTCCGACACATGGCATCGCACAAGCAACCACCCCCGAACATCCCTGGCCAGTCACATTGACCGTCCCACCCTGCATGCCTTCATTGCCGCGCAGGGTGCATGGTTTTTAGTGTGCCGGAATGAACGTCAGAATCAAACCTGCGATAAGTGCCATTTGAATGATGCCGACCGAGACAAGCCAGCGGATTACACCAGCTTTGATTTCAGCTTTCGATTGATCAATTTTGGCTTCGAGAGTTTTTTGGTAGGCGATGATTTCGGTGCATAGCCGTTTCGCCTCAGACGCTGCGGTGACGGGATGGGCTGCACGGTTTGCTTTCGCTTTGACAAGGTCCGCCAGAATCGCAATATGGACTTTGGCTTGTTCGGCTGGGACTCCGGCCTTTTCAAGTCGTTCGGCCATCTGGAGAGTATCGAATGCAATGGACATAAGGTAACGTTCCTGATCTGCGGCCCTGTTGAGCCGGTAGGCCGATGTCAGTGTTCATCAGCATGATGAATTCTAGCAGCCTTGAGCTGGCTGTGGCCGACGGCAAGTGACCCCGAAAATGACGCAGGCCGAGGAGGTTGCCCAGGAAACCCTCTAGTCGCCCAGAGGGTCGGGCTGGTGTTTGGTTTGTGCCGTTCGATAGCTTATCGATTCTTTATGAAGCTACCAGAGTGGTGCGACATGGCTTGTCGCACCTCCTCGGTATGCTTTTGGTGAGAGCCCGCTTCTTGTTGGACTCAGATCAACAATTTGCGACTCGCATCAGGGATAGGCAAGATCGAGAGGCATTTATTATGTTATATATTTCTTCTTTGTCATAATTTAAAGGTCGTATTTCATGCCACGGGGCGGTGTGAGCTTAGCTGAAAGACCGGATGGGGCGGCTTATATGTTTGCATCCCTGAGTGGGGAATGCCGGACGTTATGGGCAAAAAGTGGAGAACCGAACGGCCACTCTCTGATTTGTCACATGCTGGATGTTGCCGCGGTGATCAGTGTCATGCTCGATCATTGCGGGTGCAATGAATCGGAGTTGGCGCGCTGGTTTGGTTTGCCTCCAGAGGAAGTAAAGCGCTGGCTTTGTGCATCAGGTGGTCTGCATGATCTCGGCAAGGCTATCCCCGGCTTCCAAGCTAAGTGGTTGCCGGGACGGCAATTGCTTGAACAGGCCGGCTTGGTGTTTTCTCCGGACAAGGCTTTGCAACAGGACCGGCATGATCTGGCGACGGCCGCTTTACTGCCTGACTATCTCAAGGAGAGAGGTGTGCCGTATTTCTGGGCTGCCGGTATCTCTCAGGCGGTCAGTGCACACCATGGCTTCAATTTTCTTCCAGGTCAGGCCAAGGCACCCTTACGGGAGGCGGATAGCTGGAAAAAGGTTCGCCAGGAACTCTTTGATGCCTACTGGGATACCCTGGGGGCAAGCGCGACTCCGGACGATCTGGACCTTCCTCTCCCTGCGATCCAATGGCTTGCCGGTCTGGTGGCTGTCTGTGACTGGATCGGTTCGAACAGTGACTGGTTTCCTCCCGGGGAGCGGGGGGGTTCTCTGGCAGCACACTTTGTTGCTGCCCGAACAATTGCCGCCGAGGTGCTGGCTGATAGGGGCAAGCTTGGTTGGCCATCATTGAAGGTGTTGCTCGATACGCCAGGGGCCGATACGGATGCACTGCTTGCCCGGATTGTCAGTTCGGCGGGTGATATAAAAGCCCGTCCACTGCAGTGTGTGGCAGACCATCTGCTGGCAGGGGGCGCCGGCCCGACTCTGATGGTGGTGGAAGCTCCCATGGGTGAAGGCAAGACCGAACTTGCCTTTCTGGCCAGTCTGCGTTTGCAGGCACGTGAGCACCATCGTGGCATTTATATTGCCTTGCCCACTCAGGCCACGGGCAACGCCATGTTCGAGCGCGCACTGAAATTCTTGCAGGCCTTTGCTGGCGACGCCGTGCTGGATATGCAATTGGTGCATGGTGGTGCCCAGATGAATCAGACGGTTGCCCGTTTGCGTGATATCTGGGGGGCATCCCGTGACGAGTCGGTGCAGTCATCGGCCTGGTTCACACAAAAGCGGCGTGGCTTGCTTTCACCCTATGGCGTCGGCACCGTCGACCAGGGCTTGTTTGGAGTCATGAACGTCAAGCATCACTTCGTTCGTCTCTGGGGGCTGGCAAACAAGATCGTGATCCTGGATGAGGTTCACGCCTATGACACGTATACCACCGGCTTGATCGAGGTACTGCTGCGCTGGCTCAAGTCATTTGGCTGTTCCGTGGTTCTCATGAGTGCGACGCTTCCAAATGAAAAGCGTGCGGCCTTGCTACAGGCCTGGGGTGTTCAGATGGACATTCCGGATGTGCCGTATCCCCGGGTTGTGGTAGCCGATGACCGGGGCGTACGTGGTGAGACCTTCCCGGCGCGTTCGCAGGAGCCAGTCCATGTGCATGGACTGGACGAGTCGCTCGAATCGCTGGTCGCGCAGGCATTGGCGTCTTTGCAAGAGGGGGGGTGCGGTGCCGTGATCCTCAATACGGTTGACCGGGCGCAGAAGTTACACGACCTGATTACTGACCGGATGCCCCCTGGCACTGTCCTCCATGTGTTTCATGCCCGGTTTCCCGCTGACCAGCGTCAGCAGATCGAGGCCGCGGTGTTGGGTACATTTGGTGCTCCTGGCGGGGCGGTATCACGTCCGGAACGCGCACTGCTGATTGCGACTCAGGTGGCAGAGCAAAGCCTGGACATCGATTTCGATTTTCTGATCACGGATCTGGCCCCTGTGGATTTGCTGCTGCAGCGCGCCGGTCGCTTGCATCGCCATGTCCGTGAATATCGACCTGGCGCACACGCTGTCCCTCGCTTGTATGTGTCCGGCTTGCTGCCGGATCGGCTGCCAGACCTCGAGACAACCCGTTGGGGAAGAATCTATGGCGATTACCTGTGCCTGGTGACCTGGTTCCGGTTGTTGCAAGAGCCAGTCTGGCGCTTGCCGAGTGATATTGATCGTCTGGTGCAGTCGGTCTATGCCCCTTGGCCCGATCTGTCAGGTCTGGCACCAGAGCGAGCCCGTCAGATCGAAGAGGTGAGTCGTACGGAACATAGGGTGAGAGCCGAGCAGTATGCGCTCTTGGCTCGTCATATTGCCATTGATCCACGAGAGACACCCGAATACGCCTATCTGGATAAGCCGCATGGGGCCGATGAGGATGACACGCTGGCGTTGCGCAATGAAACCCGTCTGGGAAGTGATAGCGTTACGGTCATCCCGGTGCACCTTGATGCATCCGGATCCTGGCAGCTCCATCCGGGAGAGGGCTCGCTGGATCCCTCCGTGCCTGTGAATGATGCCATGGCACGGCAATTGTATGGTCGTCAGCTCAAGGTGTCCCGCATGGCCTTGATCAAGTATCTGAAAGCACAGCCTTCCTGGCCGGCTTTGTCTGAGCATCCGTTGTTATCCCATTTCTATCCCCTGATTCTGCAAGGTGGCCAGTGCCGTATCGGCCAGCTTTGCGTGCGGCTCGATCCGAAGCTGGGCCTGGTCTATTCAACAGAAACTCCGCAGGAAGTGTCATGAACAAATCATTCAATTTGCTGGACGAGCCCTGGATTCCGGTGCGTTACGAAGATGGCCGTGTTGCCGATGTTGGTCTGTTACAGATATTTGCCGATGCCGGCCAGATCCGTGATCTGGCGGAAACGGACCCACCGGGATTGGTCGCGTTGTACCGCGTCCTGCTGGTGATTGTGCATCGCGCTTTTGCCCTGCGCTTTGGTCAATGGAATGATCGTGATCGGGCGCGTTGCTATCGAGAGGGCTTGCCCGTCGATGTCATTCACGCCTATCTGGAGCACTGGCGTGAACGGTTTTATGTGTTTCATCCGGAATACCCGTTCATGCAGGTGGCTGCGCTTGAAACAGCGGAGGAGACGGCGAAGAAATTCAAGTCGTGGACTCAAATCTCACTGGCGAGCAGTAGTGGAAATGCACCGGTCGTGTTTGACCATTCGATGGATGCACGATTGACCTCGATTCCGGTGGGACAAGCCATTCGCCATGTTCTTGGCTATCTGCAGTTTGTACCTGGTGGACTCGTGCAGTGCATCCGGGAATCCGACAACTCAGGACCATTGGCAAATACCGCGTCGGTCCTTCCTGTGGGAGAGAACCTTTCACAGACCTTGTGTCTGTGTTTGCATCCGTCCAAGTTGCCATCGGATCAGGATTTGCCGGTTTGGGAAAAAACCAAAACAGAAATGAGCGCATTGCGTGGTGAACCCACACTCGCAACCGGTCCGAATGACCGGTATACACGGTTGAGTCGGGCTGTTCTGTTGCAGCCTGATGGGGATAACGGCACCCATGTCAGCCAGTTGCGATTTGGCGCAGGCCTCGCCCTGGCCGAGGATGAGCATGCTCCGGATACCATGGCCAGCTACCAGCAAGTCAAGAAGGGTATGGTGCGTCTCAGTTTTACCGATGGCCGGGCTGTCTGGAGAGATCTGGCGACTTTCCTGCCAGACCCTAGCGGTACGCATGCATTGCCGGCACCTGTTTTAGGCTATGCGCGGATGCTTCTGAGCCAGCTTGGTGTAGGAACATTCATACCCGTACTGGTTCTCGGATTGGCCAGTAAAAAGGCAAAAATCTTGCGCTGGCGTGCTGAGCGTTTCGTTCTTCCGCAAGTATTGCTGTCGCAGCAAGACGCTGCCGATGAGGTTCGTAGCTATCTGCAAGATGCCGAGGCGCTGTTCACTGAGCTGGGCAAGATAGCAACGACCATGCTGGCCAGAGGAATGCCGGATCCTGGGCATAAAGATACACGCAATCGGGCGCAGGCTATTTTCAATGCTGGCCCTGTCGCGACCGTTTATTTCTCCATCCTTGAAAGTCATCTTCCCAGGATGTTCGAGGCCATTGCCGGAGGCCGGTTTGAGCTGGCCGATTCCCTGTGGCGTGAGTCGTGCCTGCTTGCCGCACAAGGAGCATGGACTGCGCTGTGCCGACAGGCCGGTGATTCTGCCAAGGCATTGCGGGCACGTGCACTCTCCGAGGGTTCTTATCTGGGCCTGATCAAGCCGCTTCGTCCTGTTTCTACATCCCTGCCTGAGGAGTCTTCTCATGTCTGATCAGTCGCAGGCATTTGTCCTGCATCTGCAATCCCTCGCTGAAAGCAATCGAGGTGCACTGGCCGCTCTGCGCCGTAGTGCCGGTTTTTCACCGGGCGCCTATCCTCCGGCATTTCCCTATGTGGAGCGATTTGTTCCGGGAGATCTTCATGCGGAGGACAGCTATCGACTCGCTTTGTATGTCACCGCTGCCTTGTTTGCACGGAACCCTGTTCATGTCGAAGGAAGGTCAATGGCCGCCGCACTGGGGGATCTGATGCGAGAGCGTAAGAGCGATAGCATCGAAAAACGTTTTATTGCCCTGCTGGCGGCGGATGCCGACGATTTGCCGAATTACCTGCGTCAGATCGTTGCGTTGCTGGCAGCCGATGGGTACGCACTGGACTACTCGAATTTGTTGAATGACCTGTCCCGTTATTTGAATCCTTTCCGCCCCGACGATCGGGATAGGGTTCGCCAACGGTGGGCGCGTGATTTTTATAAGCAGCTGGCCACTTCCGAGAATTGATTTTTCCTTCCGAGAGAGATTGTCATGAGCGTGTTTGTCGAATTTCATCTGATCCAGAATTTTGCCCCTTCCAATCTGAACCGCGACGATACGGGAGCACCCAAAGAAGCGGTGTTTGGTGGCTATCGCCGTGCCCGTGTGAGTAGTCAGTGCTTCAAACGCGCGATCCGTTTGAATGCCGAGTTTCCGGTTGCCAATCAGGGTGTTCGTACCAAGAAACTGCTGGAGTTGCTTCGCGAGCAGCTGCAAACCAGACATGGGCGTGATGCAGAAGATATTGATCAACGGATTGAGTCGGCGTTATCTGCTGCCGGGCTGAAGCTCAAGGATGGCATCAAGACAGAATATCTGCTGTTCCTTGGCCAGCAGGAGATTGATGGTTTTGCTGCGCTGGTGAATGAGCATTGGGATGCTCTGGCGGCTCCTGCTGGCGGAGAGAAGAAGAGTAAGAAGGATGCAAAATCCAGTGCGCCGGCCGAGGTGGTAAAACAGGCTAAAGAGATCCTGAATGGCGGCAAGGCACTGGATGTGGCGCTTTTTGGTCGGATGCTGGCCGATATGCCGGAGGTCAATCAGGATGCGGCTTGCCAGGTGGCACACGCTATCAGTACGCACCGTGTCGAGCGCGAGTTCGATTATTTTACTGCGGTCGATGACAAGGGCGGGGCTGAGGAAACCGGTGCCGGAATGATCGGACAGGTGGAGTTCAATTCGGCGACATTCTATCGCTATGCCGTTGTCGACCCTTCCAAGCTGATCAGCAATTTGCAAGGGGATCGGGAGCTAGCTCTGTCGGGGCTGCAGGCACTGGTTCAGGCCGTTGCCCGGGCGATTCCGACCGGTAAACAGAATACCTTCGCTGCACATAACCCCCCGAGCTTTATCGGTATTGCCATTCGCCATGCCAGCCCGCTCAATCTGGCCAATGCCTTTGAGAAGCCGGTTCAAGCACGTAATGGCGAGGCATTGACTCGTCCGTCTGTCAGCGCCCTGGCCGGATATGAGTCGCAGCTTTCGGCGGTTTACGGCGATAGCCGTGATGCATGGGCCTATCTGGATCTGTCGGGGGCCTGGCCTGAAGGGAAGGGAACCCACCTTACCAGTCTGAATGCCATGGCGGAATGGGTCGTTTCACAGGTCGGCAGCCGGCTGGAGCAATAACATGGCGACCTTGCTGCTTCGGTTGGCGGGCCCCATGCAGGCCTGGGGCACGACTAGCCGTTTTGATGAACGCGATAGCGGACTCGAGCCGTCCAAATCCGGGGTGCTCGGATTGATTTGTGCCGCACTTGGGAGAGATCGCAGTTTGCCTGTCGATGATCTGGCGGCATTGCGGATGGCCGTCCGGGTGGATCGTGAAGGTTTGTTGATGCGGGATTATCAAACGGCAATCGGCGTCATGCAGGCGTCAGGCAAGCCTGCGCTTCGGCGTCCTGTGGTGAGTCCCCGGTTTTATGTGTCGGATGCGGTGTTCCTGGTCGGGCTAGAGGGGGAGAGGCCGCTGTTGGAAACCCTCCAGAGTGCGCTCAGAAATCCTGTCTGGCCTTTGACTTTGGGACGAAAGGCCATGTTTCCCTCCCTGCCTGTGTGGTTGCCCGAAGGAGTACAGGACGAAGACCTGATCACGGTTCTTGCTCGGTGGCCGCGGATGGCGTCGAGTCGTCATGAGCACAAGGGGATGGCGGTGCGTTTGATGATTGAAGATCCTTCGGAAGGTGCCGTCAGACTTGATCAGCCGATTGCCCCTTTCAGTGAACGCAGATTCGGACCACGTTTTGTCAAACCGGAGGTGATTCATGTTCCTGACCAGATTGAAGCTTGATCTGCGCTGTGCCTCCGTGCGCCGTGATCTTGCCAGTGCCTACGAGATGCACCGAACGCTCTGTCGTGCCTTTACCGACAGTGACGAGGTTCCTCCTTCCCGTTTCCTGTGGCGCCTTGAAAATGCCGGCGATACCGATGGTGTTGCTGTACTCCTCGTGCAATCGGATGAGGCGGGGAGATGGGGCCGGTTGCCATCCGACGGTTATGCGCTTGATGTGGAGAGCAAGGCGATAGATCTGGATGTGCTGCTGAAGGATGATCAGCGTTGCCGTTTTCGTGTGCTGGCGAATCCTACTGTGACGCGGCAAGGCAAGCGCTACGGTTTGGCCGCGGAAGAGGAGCAGCTCGCCTGGCTGGAACGGCAGTTGCAGAAAGCCGGTTGCGTTATCCAGGGGGTATGTCGTACACGCTCCGAACGCTGGTCGATGAAAAAGAAAGGTAATGTCATCACCGTTCAGGCTGTGGGATTTGAAGGGGTTCTGGCGGTTGATCAGGCCAGTCTGCTACGAGTTGCCGTTCGTCAGGGCATTGGACATGCGAAATCTCTTGGCTTGGGCATGTTGTCGGTTGCTCCGATCTAGGCATTGTAATGGATGAACGATTACCCAGACTCAAGCCGCTCCCGATCAAGGAGCGGCTTTCTGTCCTGTTTGTAGAGCGTTGCCAGCTGGATGTTCTGGATGGTGCTTTTGTCGCCGTGGACGTGACCGGTGTCCGTACGCATATTCCTGTCGGTGGCGTAGCGTGTCTGATGCTGGAACCCGGGGTGCGGGTCTCCCATGCAGCGTGCAAGCTGGCGGCAGAGGTGGGGACTCTCCTCGTCTGGGTCGGAGAGGCTGGTGTCCGCTTGTACTTTGCTGGTCAGCCGGGTGGGGCCAGGGCAGATCATCTCCTTTATCAGGCTTCGCTGGCACTGGATGATGATGCACGCCTGAGGGTTGTTCGGGAAATGTACCGACGCAGATTTGGCGAGGAGCCTCCACAACGGCGAAGTGTTGATCAGTTGCGAGGTATTGAAGGGGTACGTGTTCGGGCAAGCTACAAGCTGCTTGCCGAGCAATACGGGGTCAAATGGCATGGACGCAATTATGATCCTGCGAACTGGGATGCTGCTGATGTGATTAATCGGTGTCTGTCGGCGGCCAATCACTGTCTGTACGGCGTGTGCGAGGCTGCTGTTCTGGCTGCAGGTTATGCACCTGCAATCGGATTCATTCACACGGGCAAGCCTTTGTCTTTTGTTTACGATATTGCGGATATTTACAAGTTCGAGACGGTCGTGCCAGTTGCGTTTGCTGTTGCTGCACATTCGAAGGGTGCGGAGGATGAGCGCACGGTACGCCAGCACTGTCGTGATGTATTTCGCAAAACCAGATTGCTGGAACGGATCATGTCCAGACATCGAGTCCTTGCTGGCTGCCGGTGGGCTGGTTATGCCCAAGGCCAAGGGAGTTGTCCAAGTGGCCATACCGGAAGAAAAGGGACTTGGAGATGCTGGTCATCGTTCTTGAAAACGTGCCACCGCGCTTGCGTGGTCGCATGGCGATCTGGTTGCTTGAAGTTCGGGCTGGAGTCTATATCGGGAACTTTAACAGCAAGGTGCGCCAGTATCTCTGGGAGCAGGTTGAAGCTGGGCTGGGGGATGGAAATGCGGTGATGGCATGGACTTCTTCGAACGAGGCCGGCTTTGATTTTGTGACTCTAGGAGACAACAGGCGAATCCCTGTAAACCTCGATGGTGCAAAGTTGGTGTCGTTTCTACCGCTCCTCACGAAGGATTTGTGATGGGGTCTGCTCTTTGACAAATTGAAGCATGTAAATTGCCTTGGATGCTCGGTGAGTTTTTGAGGTGTAAAAAAGCCATTTGCAAACAATGGCATACTTTAAGAGTGTTCCCCGCGCTAGCGGGGATGAACCGGATTGAGCTTGGAGACGACGATGATTGACGCCGTGTTCCCCGCGCTAGCGGGGATGAACCGCCGATATATTGGTTTTGTGCGCTATCCAATACGTGTTCCCCGCGCTAGCGGGGATGAACCGGGGCGCACCTTCCAATGCAGCGCGGAACAGGCGTGTTCCCCGCGCTAGCGGGGATGAACCGCATCAGCAGCCAAACGAGCCGCTGAACGAGCAGTGTTCCCCGCGCTAGCGGGGATGAACCGTTGACGCGGTCACCGGTGGCGATGGTCAGCACGTGTTCCCCGCGCTAGCGGGGATGAACCGCCGCACTAGGCGGCTGGTTCGATTCGCTTAAAGTGTTCCCCGCGCTAGCGGGGATGAACCGGCCGGAAACCTCATGCCGGATGCTGTCTCGCAGTGTTCCCCGCGCTAGCGGGGATGAACCGGAGTCTTCATGAACGAGATCTATATCCCTGCAGTGTTCCCCGCGCTAGCGGGGATGAACCGTCGGATTCCTGATTCTGCGTCACCCGTCCGATGTGTTCCCCGCGCTAGCGGGGATGAACCGACGGACTCAGACAGTACGATCCGGTTTGCAGAGTGTTCCCCGCGCTAGCGGGGATGAACCGACCGTCTCCGTGCCCTCATGAAAGCCAGACGCGTGTTCCCCGCGCTAGCGGGGATGAACCGTTCGCCCGGATGTACACACCGGAAAAGACGGCGTGTTCCCCGCGCTAGCGGGGATGAACCGCCGCCAATCCCCATCTGGTAGACGCTGCCGCCGTGTTCCCCGCGCTAGCGGGGATGAACCGTGCGTGCTCAATGGCAGTAGACATCCCGCCGCCGTGTTCCCCGCTCTAGCGGGGATGAACCGTAGCCGCGTCTTTACCCGCCGTCCATTCCTATGTGTTCCCCGCGCTAGCGGGGATGAACCGTGGGAAGAAGGGCAATCGGTGCCGCGACCTGGGGTGTTCCCCGCGCTAGCGGGGATGAACCGCAACAGCAAGAGGCGCAGGCCCGAGCCGAGGCGTGTTCCCCGCGCTAGCGGGGATGAACCGAACCGACAATATCTCTGGCCATGCGTATGCAGCGTGTTCCCCGCGCTAGCGGGGATGAACCGCAGGTCGCGATGCTCAACCAGCAACTTTTGAAGTGTTCCCCGCGCTAGCGGGGATGAACCGGCCACCTATGGCGATGCGACGCTGCAAAAGGCGTGTTCCCCGCGCTAGCGGGGATGAACCGCTCGAGGGGTCGTTCTCGATGTTCGGTATCAAGTGTTCCCCGCGCTAGCGGGGATGAACCGACCGCACCAACCACCAGGTCAACCACAGCTTGCGTGTTCCCCGCGCTAGCGGGGATGAACCGCAACCGACAAGAACTCGATGCGCACCGCTTTAGTGTTCCCCGCGCTAGCGGGGATGAACCGACCGGGGATCAGACCACGCTGATGGAGTATCTGTGTTCCCCGCGCTAGCGGGGATGAACCGGCGTCGGCGCCATGACTAGCCCAATCGTGCAGGTGTTCCCCGTGCTAGCGGGGATGAACCGTTCATGTATCCGCGTGAGGTCTATAAGTGGTAGTGTTCCCCGCGCTAGCGGGGATGAACCGGGTATTCAGGATCCTCGACAAAGGCTTGTTTGGTATTCCCCGCGCTAGCGGGGATGAACCGCCGCCGGCTCGACCGGCCTTGATGGCCATGTCCGTATTCCCCGCGCTAGCGGGGATGACTTTGTACATCCACCGTCCCTTCCGCCCGACGCCACCACCGCATTTCCCCGGGAATCACGGGAACACCGGGAAGCTGTCGCGCATCGCCTGATCTGACCGGCCTTCCTGTGAAGCTGGTGTTTCCCGTGCCCGCGGAGTGGTCCGGGAACACGGGAAGCGTTCTCCTCCTTTCTTAGTCATCCTCCCAGATCTTCGGCGTCACCAGATAGACC
>JAGLBD010000081.1:0-2104 GCA_018260425.1 Pseudogulbenkiania sp.
TCCACCGTGACCGACTTGGCGAGGTTGCGCGGCTTGTCGATGTCGGTGCCGCGTGCCAGTGCGGTGTGGTAGGCAAACAGTTGCAGCGCAATGGTGTGCAAAACCGGGGAGAGCATGCCGTAATGTTCGGCCAGCCGGATTACCGACATACCGTTGCCGGAGCTGAAGTCGGTATCGGCTTCGGTCAGCACGTACAACTGGCCGCCGCGTGCGCCGACTTCCTGCATGTTCGAGCGCAATTTGTCCAGCAGACCATCCTTCGGGGCGACCGTGACCACCGGCATGTCTTCCGAAACCAGGGCCAGCGGGCCGTGTTTCAGTTCGCCTGCCGGGTAGGCTTCGGCATGAATATAAGTGATTTCCTTTAATTTCAATGCGCCTTCCAGAGCGATGGGGAAATACATGCCGCGGCCGAGAAACAGGGCGTGTTCCTTGCGGGCAAAGTCTTCCGACCAGGCGATCAGTTGCGGCTCCAGTGCCAGCACACCCTGGATGGCCAGCGGCAGGTGGCGCAGGGCGGCCAGTTCGCGTTCGGCGATGTCGTCCGGTAGTGATTCGCGCGCCTGTCCCAGCGATAAGGCCAGCAGATAGAGCGCGACAAGCTGGGTGGTGAAGGCCTTGGTCGAGGCGACGCAGACTTCGACGCCGGCGCGGGTGACGAAGCCGAGTTGGCATTGCCGCATCAATTGACTGGTGGCGACATTGCAGATGGCCAGCGTATGGGTCATGCCCAGCTCGCGGGCGCGCTCGAGGGCACCAAGGGTGTCGGCGGTTTCTCCGCTTTGTGACACGGCGACGATCAGGGTGTCCGGGTCCGGCAAGACATGCCGGTAACGGAATTCACTGGCAATTTCGATGCTGGCGGGGAGGGCGGCATAGGTCTCTATCCAGCTGCGTGCCGTCAATCCGGCGTGGTAGCTCCCGCCGCAGGCCAGCACCAATACCGATTTGACCTGACGAAAGACCTTCCAGGCCCCGTCACCGAACAGCTCGGGCATGATGGCAGTGACATCTTCCAGCGTATCGGCAACCGCACGGGGTTGCTCGAAGATCTCTTTTTGCATGAAGTGGCGATACGGGCCCAATTCGGCGGCGGCGGTAAAGGCCGGTACGGTGTGTGCCGGGCGTGTCACGGATTTGCCGTCACGGTCGCTAATCCAGTGGCGCTGCAATTGAATGTCGACGACATCGCCGTCTTCGAGATAGACGATACGGTCGGTCTGGCCGGCCAGCGCCATGGCGTCCGAGGCGAGAAAGTGTTCGCCTTCGCCCACGCCAATCACCAGCGGCGAACCCTGGCGGGCGCCAACCACGCGGTGGGGTTCATCCCGGCAAATCACGGCGATGGCATAGCTGCCGGTCAGCTGGCTGACGGCACGGCGAACTGCGTCGAACAGATCGCCTTCATAGAGGTGGTCAATCAAATGCGCGATGACTTCGGAGTCGGTTTGGCTGTCGAAACGATACCCGGCGGCCTCGAGGGTGCGGCGCAGTGCCTGATGGTTTTCAATGATCCCGTTGTGCGACAGGGCCAGCCGCGGCTTGTCGTTGCTTGGAGAAAAATGCGGGTGGGCATTGCAGGTGACCGGCTTGCCATGGGTTGCCCAGCGGGTATGGGCGATGCCGGTATAGCCATGCAGGTGTCCGGCCGAGACGTCCTCGATCAACTGCGCAACGCGTTGGGTGCTGCGGCTGCGCTTTAGATAGCCTTCTTGATAGACCGCGATTCCGCAGGAATCGTAGCCGCGGTACTCGAGACGTTTCAGGCCTTCCAGCAGAAGAGGGGTGATGTCGCGGCGGGCGACGGCTGCAACGATGCCACACATGATGCGTTCTCCGTGTTCAGGGGGTATGTCGGCATGGTAGGGCGACGGTGATGAAAATAATGTTCAAAAAAGTGATCTATATGAACGGTTATTTCATAACTGATTGATGTGAAATATATGCTATATTTTTTGCTGAGAATATAGAAAATATTTCACATTGAGACGCTGATGACGCTACCGCAACTGGATGAACTGGATCGCCGACTGATTGCCTTGCTGCAGGAAGATGCTTCGCTGACCAATCAGGCGCTGGCCGAGCGGGTATTCGCCTCGCCGCC
>JAGLBD010000081.1:2204-3379 GCA_018260425.1 Pseudogulbenkiania sp.
GGTTTAACCGTGTACATATGAAACCCCAGTGCTTTCGCCGAATGATTTGCCGTGAAATTATCGCGTTATCTTTCCACTTTCCTGCTGGTCATCATCCTGCCGCTCGGCTTGTCGCTGGGGTGGCTGTTCAAGGTCTATATCGATGACCGGCTTCGGGACGAACATCAGGCCTTGCTTGCCAGTGCCGACCTTGTGCGTGTGGATGTCGAGCGCCAGCTTGAATCCGGTTTTGCCGCCGCGCAGAGTCTGGCGTCGCGGCGCTGGTCTGCTCCCTGCTCGAGTAGTGTGCTTGGCGAGCAACTGCTGACGCTGCCGGCCTATTCCAATATCACCTTGCTGAATGCCGACGGGCGCGTCGTGTGTGCCGCACGACCGGTGACGGCCGCCGCTGAAAATCAATTTCGCCAATTCGGGTTTTTTGCCAGTTTGCGCGGGGCGCAGCATGCCTGGCTGGGACCGCCGGTCATCTCGCCGGCCACGGCCGAGCGGGTGAGCTATCTGGTGGTGCCAGTGACGCGTTCCGGAAGAAAGGTCGGCAGTGTGGTGCTGGCGTTGCGACTGAGTGCCGTGTCCTTGCCGACGCTGCCGGAACCACAGCCCTGGGTCAAACTGGTCAGTGCCGACGGCGTCGAGCTGCTGGGGGCGGGCGCCGGGCGTAAATTGCCCCCGTCGTTGATGGCCTGGTTCTGGCAAGGCGGGCGTGGCGAGGGCGATGTATCGATCGACGGTGCCCGGCACCGGGTGGTCATGGCACCGGTGTCGGGGGGGCAGTGGACTGTTGTGGCCGCCATTTCCGAACGGAGCCTGTGGCTGGGAGTGGGGCGTGCCTTTATCGGCCCGGCTGCGGTCATCCTGTTGGCCTTGCTGGTGTCGGCCAGTGCCGGAGGTTATCTGGTGGTGGCCATGGGGCGTTCGCTGGGCTATCTGCAACGCATGGCGGCGCGGCTCGGCTCCGAGCGGCAGGGGCGGGACGAGCCCTTGCCGGCCGAGCTCAAGGGCGCGCCTGGCGAGTTTAGCCGGATGGCCGAGTTGTTGGGGAATGCCGCACGGCAATTCCAGTCGGTGTTCAATGCGTCTACCGACGGCATCTTCCTCTGTGATGAACGCTTGCAGATTTGTTCCGTGAATGAAGCCGGTGCCGCCATGTTCGGTTACACGGTCAGCGACCTGCTTGG
>JAGLBD010000081.1:3479-12225 GCA_018260425.1 Pseudogulbenkiania sp.
GGTCAATTCTGCTTTTTCTATCAGCCGGTGGTCGATATGCGTACTTCGCGCATTGTCGGTGCCGAGGCCTTGTTGCGCTGGATGCATCCGGAGCGCGGCCCCGTGTCGCCGGCGGAGGTGTTGCCGGTGGCCGAAGCCATGGGGGTGCTGCCGACGCTGGAGTGGCAGTTGCGTGAACGATTCTTTCAGGACGCGGCGGCGTGGGTGGCAGAATTCGGTCCCCTTGCCCTGGCGTTCAATGTCTCGGCCACCGAGTTCTCGCGCATGGAGCTGGTGGGCGATATTGCCGATCAATTGGCGCGCTCGGGCTTGCCGGCCTCATCGCTGGTGCTGGAGTTGACCGAGAGCGCCTTGATGCAGCACCCCGAGGATGCGGCCGTGACCATGGAAGCGCTGTGTCGGCTCGGGGTGACGCTGGCGATCGATGACTTTGGTACCGGCTATTCCAGTCTGTCCTACCTGCAGTCGTTTCCGGCCTCGCGACTCAAGATCGACCGGTCCTTCGTGTCGCGTCTGGGGCGGGACCCATCGGCCCCCAACATCATCAGCGCCATCATTTCGCTGGCCGGCAATCTGGGCATGGCCGTGGTCGCCGAGGGCGTCGAGACCGCGCTGCAACGCGATTGCCTGCTTGAGCTGGGGTGTCCGTCGGGTCAGGGGTATTTGTGGTCGCCCGCCGTCGCCGCCGACTGTTTTACCGAACAATTGCGACAGTGCGCGGCGGCCGGGGAGCGGGTGTCGCCCTGACAGTCCAGTTGTTGTGAAATGGCTTTGGCATGATGGCCGAGCAGGGTGTGCAGTGCGGTGCCGGAGCAAATGACGCCGCCGGCCGGGTGTAACTCCAGCCAGCCATCCTCGATCAGCCGGTTGACGCGGCGCCGGACGGTTTCGCGCGGTATGTCGCAGGCTTGTGCCACCGAGAAAGCGTTGCAGGGCCGCAAGTGCCGGATCGTGTCGCCTGGCCGGGTGCGGAGATTGGCCTCGAGTATTTCGCAGAAGATCCGGGCATCGCCCAGATCATCGAATACCGTGCCCAGCTGACGCAGTAAAGCGTTCAATGTCAGCGTAATGCGCGCTAGGCAGCTTAGCATTTCCGGGGCGGGCATGCGGGTGGGAGTGGCCGTGACGGGGCTGGCGGTGTCGCTGGATGGCGTGTCGGTGTCGGTTTGCTTCATGGGTGCCAAACATACCCAAGCCACAGCTAGGCTGCCATTGATCTTTGTCAAGGATCAATGACTTTGGCATTGCCGGTTTAATTAGCGGGAACGTCTCGGCTGGCGGATGACACGTTCGATCCAACGGGTCGGGAGGGGTTTGCGCGAGAGGGTGGTGACGGTGGGTCCGCTGAAGCGCGTGAACGATGACGCCAGAGCCCCGTCGCTCAGCATGAGCAGGCCGCACAGCAGCAAGAGCCAGGATTTGCTCATGGGTGGAAAACTCCGGCGAGAAATGAATATTGCATATAATGTCAAACAATGCCGTTCTTCGCCACTCTGCGTCGTAATATCCCTGATGAAAGTGGGGTGAGGTGTCGTGTTTTTGCAATGACATCAGAATTTTTTGATGCAGGCCGTGACCACTCCCCAGATGGATAGCTCGTCCAGTTTGTCAGGCTGGAGTGTCGGATAGTCAGGGTTTTCCGGGAGAAGGGCGAGGTTCTGTCCGGTTTTGTGTAAGCGTTTGACGGTAAATTCATTATTGAACTGGGCGACGACGATGTCGCCGTTCTTCGCACGTTTGGCGCGATTGACCACCAGCAGGTCGCCTTCGGCGATGCCGGCGTTGATCATCGATTGTCCGGTGACCCGCACCATGAAGGTGGCCGCGGCGTCTTCGATCAGGTAGCGATTCAGGTCGAGGCTGTCTTCGGTGTAGTCGTCGGCGGGCGACGGAAAGCCTGCGGCGATATGGCTGGAGGCAATCGGAGTGGCGTGCGCAAGCGGGTTGCCGGCCGGGCGGGAGGTTTCCGGCGGTGACTGCCGTCGTGCCGCTTCGCGTTGGTGAACAAAGTCGATGACCGCGGCTTTGTCGCAGGCCGGAATGCGTAATTGTGTCATGGGTGTCGTCGATGAAAAACGACTGCTGCCCTTGCGCCGGCCGGCGCCCTGGCGGGGTCCGCCGTGACCCGAATGCGAGTTGTTCATGATGCAAGCCAATAATACTTAATGATAATTTGATTATTGCATCGTTAATCAAAATTACCAAGAGATTCCCGTCAGAGAAAATTGTTGCGGAAGGGGCTTGCAAAACACATTGCCAGCGCCATCTCTAGCTGTATCGCCCTTCGGGTCGGGGGCTTACAAAGCCGGCAAGCGTGTTATACTTCCGCCTTTCGTAGTGGCTGGCGCTTATTGCCTTGCTGCTGGCGACAAAGCACTCGTTCACAGTTTAAGGATTGGACATGCAAGTACAATTGGAAACGTTGAGCAGCCTCGAGCGCCGCATGAATGTCGCGTTGCCGCTGAGCGTTATTGATGCCATGGTTGCAGAACGCCTCAAGCGCGCAGCCCGTTCGGCCAAGATCCAGGGTTTCCGCCCGGGCAAGGCTCCGATGAAAATCGTTGAAATGAACTACGGCGCGCAAATTCGCGAAGAAGTTCTGGGCGAACAGGTTCAACAAGGCTTCTATCAAGCCGTGACCGAGCAGAAGCTGCGCGTGGCAGGTTACCCGCGTTTCGAGCCGGCTGAAGCGGCTGATGCGGAATCCTTCAACTTCACCGCCGTGTTCGAAGTGTACCCGGAAGTGAAAGTCGGCGACCTGTCCGGCAAGGAAATCGTTCGCCCGGTAACCCCGGTGAGCGATGTCGAAGTCGAAAAGACCATCGATATCCTGCGCAAACAGCGTACCCGTTTCGAGCGCACCGAACGTGCTGCTGCCGACGGTGACCGCGTGATCATCGACTTCAAGGGTTCCATCGACGGCGTGGCCTTCGACGGCGGTTCTTCCGAGAACTTCCCGTTCATGCTGGGCCAGGGCCAGATGCTGCCGGAATTCGAAACCGGCGTGATCGGTCTGAAAGAAGGCGAAACCCGCAATGTCGAAGTGAACTTCCCGGCGGACTATCATGGTAAAGACGTTGCCGGCAAAACCGCCGTCTTCGAAATCACCGTGAAGAACGTTGCAGAAGCCAAGCTGCCGGAAGTCGACACCGACTTCGCCAAGGCACTGGGTATCGCCGACGGCGACGTGGAAAAGATGCGTGCGGAAATCCGCAAGAACGTCGAGCGCGAAGTGAAGCGCCGTCTGACTGCCCGCACCAAGGAAAATGTCATGCAGGCCCTGCTTGACGTGACCGAAATCGAACTGCCGAAGGCTCTGGTTCAACTGGAGATCGGCCGTCTGATGGAACAGGCCCGTCGTGACATGGAAGCCCGTGGCATGAACGTCAAGGATATGCCGTTCCCGCCGGAACTGTTCACCGAACAAGCCGAGCGTCGCGTGGCACTGGGTCTGATTCTGGCCGACGTGGTAGAAGCCAACAAGCTGGAAGCCAAGCCGGAACAGGTCAAGGCGCTGGTCGACGAATTCGCTGACAGCTACGAAGATCCGTCTGACGTGGTGGCTTGGTACTATGCCAGCCCGGAACGTCTGGAAGGTCCGACTTCCATGGTTCTGGAAGACAATGTTGTCGAGTTCGTGCTGGGCAAAGGCAAGGTCAAGGATGAAGACCTGGCATTTGATGCACTGATGGGCAATAACGCCTGATAGGCAATAACGGGAGACGCCGATGAAATCGATGATGGAACCCCAGGCACTGGGCCTTGTGCCCATGGTGGTGGAGCAGAGTGGTCGTGGCGAACGCGCTTACGACATCTATTCACGGCTCCTCAAGGAGCGTATCGTGTTCCTGGTGGGACCCGTGACCGACGAGTCGGCGAATCTCGTGGTGGCTCAGATGTTGTTCCTTGAGTCGGAAAACCCCGACAAGGACATCTCTCTGTACATCAATTCACCGGGTGGCTCGATCACGGCCGGCATGTCGATTTACGACACGATGAATTTCATCAAGCCGGACGTGTCCACCCTGTGTATTGGTCAGGCCGCCAGCATGGGAGCTTTCCTGCTCAATGCAGGGACTCCGGGCAAGCGCTATGCGCTGACCAATAGCCGCGTGATGATTCACCAGCCCCTGATTGGTGGTCTGAGCGGACAGGCAACGGATATCGAAATTCATGCCCGCGAGCTGCTGAAGATCAAGGCGCGCATGAACGAGTTGATGGCCAAACACAGCGGCCAGACCGTCGAGAAACTGCAAAACGATACCGAGCGTGACAACTTCATGTCTGCGGACGAAGCGCAGGCTTACGGTTTGATTGACAAAGTCCTCACCTCCCGCAAGGATGTGCAGGCATAACCGACCTAGTACGGATACGATTGATGGCTGACAAGAACAGCAGCGACAAGCTTTTGTATTGCTCTTTCTGCGGAAAGAGCCAGCACGAGGTCCAGCGACTGATCGCCGGTCCTCAGGTGTTTATCTGCAACGAATGTGTGGAGTTGTGCAACGACATCATTCGCGAAGAGCTTGATGGCACCGTGGGTGGCGAAGCCGAGGCTGCCGGCGAAAAGACCTTGCCGGTGCCGCAGGACATCCGCGCCAACCTCGATCAGTACATCATTGGTCAGGAAATGGCCAAGAAAACGCTGTCCGTCGCGGTCTACAACCATTACAAGCGCCTTTATACCCCGACCCAGAAGGACGAGGCAGAGCTCTCCAAGAGCAACATCCTGCTGATCGGCCCGACGGGCTCGGGCAAGACCTTGCTGGCCCAATCGCTGGCGCGCATGCTGGATGTGCCGTTTGTCATCGCCGATGCCACCACGCTGACTGAAGCGGGTTATGTCGGTGAAGACGTCGAGCACGTCATCCAGAAATTGCTGCAGAAATGCGACTATGATGTAGAGAAGGCCCAGCGCGGCATTGTCTACATTGACGAAATCGACAAGATTTCCCGCAAGTCCGAGAACCCTTCGATTACCCGCGACGTATCGGGCGAAGGGGTGCAGCAAGCGTTGCTGAAGATCATCGAAGGTACGGTTGCCTCGATCCCCCCGCAGGGTGGGCGCAAGCATCCGAACCAGGAATTCATCCAGGTCGATACCTCCAACATCCTGTTCATTTGCGGCGGGGCGTTTGATGGTCTGGAACGCATTATCCGTCGTCGCTCCGAAAAGGGTGGCATCGGTTTCGGTGCGGAAGTGATCTCCAAGGAAGATGGTCGCAGCCTGTCGGCGTTGTTTAGCGAGGTTGAGCCGGAAGACCTGATCAAGTTCGGTTTGATTCCCGAGTTGATCGGCCGTTTGCCGGTGGTGGCGACGCTGGAAGAGCTGGATGAAGAGGCGCTGGTCACGATTCTGACCCAGCCGAAAAATGCGCTGGTCAAGCAGTACCAACGGTTGTTCTCCATGGAAGGTGTCGAGCTGGAGATTCGTCCTTCGGCATTGCGCGTGATTGCCAAGCAGGCCCTGGTGCGCAAGACCGGAGCGCGCGGCTTGCGTTCCATCGTGGAGCGCGTGTTGCTGGATACCATGTACGAGCTGCCTTCGATGGATAATGTAGAGCGCGTGGTGGTCGACGAGAAGGTGATCGAGAAGGGCGACAAGCCGCTGTTCATCTATCGCAATGCCAATGGCGATGCGCAGTCTGCGTGACCGCGTAACGCCAGCGACAAGGCCGCCCCTGCCGGGCGGCTTTTTTTTTCCCGAAACGGGTAAAAGTGTTTAGTATGGGGAGGTTGAATTTTTCGGGGCGTGCCCCATCTCCTCGTAAAGATTCCAGAAAGCAAGGTCAGGTGCCATGCCGCAACCCGCAGAATTGAAAGAAGACACATCGTTGCCGCTGTTGCCGCTGCGTGATGTGGTCGTATTCCCGCATATGGTCATCCCCCTGTTCGTGGGGCGTGCCAAATCCATTCGTGCTCTCGAAACCGCCATGGACGAGGGCAAGCAGGTCCTGCTGGTCGCCCAGCGCTCGGCCTCCAAGGACGAACCATCCGCCGAAGACCTGTATGACGTCGGAACCGTCGCGACCGTGCTGCAGATGCTCAAACTGCCCGATGGCACCGTCAAGGTGCTGGTAGAGGGGCGTCAACGCGCGCGTATCGCCGAAGTCGTTGAAGACGGTGGCTGCTTTGTCGGCCGGCTCGGCCCGGTGGTGGGCGATGACGAAGACACCACGGAAACCGAGGCGATGCGCCGTGCGCTGCTCGCCCAGTTCGAGCAGTACGTCAAACTCAACAAGAAAATCCCTCCCGAAATCCTGACCTCGCTGTCGGGTATCGAGCGTGCCGGCCGCATGGCCGACACCATCGTCGCGCATCTGCCGCTCAAACTCGAGCAGAAGCAGGAAGTGCTGGAGATGGTCGATATCAAGGCGCGTCTCGAGCACTTGCTGTCGCAGCTGGAAGGCGAGATCGACATTCTTCAGGTCGAGAAGCGCATCCGTGGCCGCGTCAAGCGCCAGATGGAAAAGAGTCAGCGCGAGTACTATCTCAACGAGCAGGTCAAGGCCATCCAGAAAGAGCTCGGCGAGATGGACGAGGCCAGCGACCTCGATGAGCTGGAAAAGCGCATCAAGGCAGCCGGCATGGGGCGCGAAGCCCGTGACAAGGCCTTGTCCGAGCTGAAAAAGCTGTCGATGATGTCGCCGATGTCGGCGGAAGCCACCGTGGTGCGCAACTACATCGATACCTTGCTTGATCTGCCGTGGAAGAAGAAAACCAAGATCAACAAGGATGTGGCCAACGCCGAAGAAGTCCTCGACGAAGACCACTTTGGCCTGGAGAAAGTCAAGGAACGCATTCTCGAGTATCTCTCCGTGCAGCAACGCGTCGACCGCCTCAAGGCGCCCATCCTGTGCCTGGTAGGGCCTCCGGGGGTGGGTAAGACCTCGCTGGGCCAGTCGCTGGCACGTGCCACCAACCGCAAGTTCGTGCGCATGGCGCTGGGCGGTGTGCGTGACGAATCGGAAATCCGCGGTCACCGTCGCACCTATATCGGTTCGATGCCGGGCAAGGTGCTGCAGAACATGACCAAGGTCGGCGTGAAAAACCCCTTGTTCCTGCTGGATGAAGTGGACAAGATGGGCGCCGATTTCCGTGGCGATCCTTCCAGTGCCTTGCTCGAAGTGCTGGATCCGGAACAGAACCACGCCTTCATCGACCACTATGCCGAAGTCGAGTACGACTTGTCCGATGTGATGTTTGTCGCGACCGCCAATTCGCTGAATATCCCACCGGCCTTGCTCGATCGTATGGAGATTATTCGTTTGTCGGGTTATACCGAAGACGAGAAGGTCAATATCGCACTGAAATATCTGGTTCCCAAGCAGATCAAGGCCAATGGCGTGACTGAGGGCGAGCTGGTGATTCAGGAGTCGGCGGTGCGCGATATCGTGCGCTACTACACCCGCGAAGCCGGTGTGCGGAGTCTGGACCGCGAGATTGCCCGGATCTGCCGCAAGGTGGTGACGGCGCACTCACTGAAGAATGCCAAGCAAGGCAAGGTGACGGTCGGTGCGCGCAACCTGGATAAATATCTCGGGGTGCGACGCTTCGACTATGGCCTCGCGGAGGAAGAGAACCGCATCGGTCAAGTGACCGGTCTGGCCTGGACCGAGGTGGGTGGCGAGCTGCTGACCATCGAAGCGGTGGCATTGCCGGGCAAAGGCAATATCATTCGTACCGGCCAGTTGGGCGAAGTGATGCAGGAGTCGATCACGGCGGCAATGAGTGTCGTGCGCAGCCGTGCCCGTTCTTTGGGTATCAAACCGGACTTTTACGAAAAACATGACATGCACATTCACGTGCCGGAGGGTGCAACACCCAAGGATGGTCCGAGCGCGGGGATTGCCATGACGACGGCGATCGTTTCGGTGCTGACCGGTATCCCGGTGTGTGCCGATGTGGCGATGACCGGCGAGATCACCCTGCGCGGCGAGGTACTGCCGATTGGTGGTCTGAAAGAGAAACTGCTGGCTGCCCAGCGGGGAGGAATCAAGCGTGTCCTGATTCCTCACGGCAACGTAAAGGACCTTGCCGAGATACCGGCCAACGTCAAGAATCGTCTTGAAATCCAGCCGGTGAAGTGGATTGACCAGGTGTTGGCTGTTGCATTGGAACGTCACCCCGAACCGCTTTCTGACGAAGAAAAATCCGAAGAAGTCCGTTCCGTGCCGGATTCCGGCCAGGGTGTGTCTGTTATGACGCATTAAAAAACAGTATCTTAGTCAAATCCGGGAAAACGTTTTGCAAAAAGGCTTTCGCGGCTCATGCCGTAGTGGCAAAATGGTCCCGGAAGCCGCTTGACACAAGGATTTGCGCCTTGCTATAAAGCAAACGGTTTTTATCCGAACTACGTAGATCGAGAACGACGAAAGGGGACTTACGTGAACAAGTCTGAACTGATTGATGCTATCGCCGCTGAGGCCGACATTTCCAAGGCTGCTGCTGCCAAGGCACTGGACGGTATGATTTCTGCCGTTACCCACGCCCTGAAGGCTGGTGACACCGTGACTCTGGTTGGCTTTGGTACCTTCTACGTCGGCGAACGCGCCGAGCGTAGCGGCCGCAACCCGAAGACCGGCGAAACCATCAAGATCGCTGCGGCACGTTCTCCGAAGTTCCGTGCTGGCAAAGCACTGAAAGACGCGCTATAATCGTCTCCTCTCGCTCTAGGGCGAGAGGCTCAGGGGGCGTTTAGCTCAGTTGGTAGAGCGTCTGCCTTACAAGCAGAATGTCGGCGGTT
>JAGLBD010000008.1:0-36470 GCA_018260425.1 Pseudogulbenkiania sp.
AGAGGTTTGCGATGTTGTCCATTTCCTTGTTTTTGACGCTTCTTGCATGCGGCGTTATCGCGGGTTTGCTGGCGGGTCTGCTGGGGGTTGGCGGTGGATTGGTCATCGTTCCGGTCATCGCCGGTGTCTTGTCGGCTGCGGCCTTGGGGGGTGAGCATGTCCAGCATTTGGCGGTTGGCACTTCGCTGGCCGTCATGGTGTTCACCAGTGCATCCAGCGTGCGCTCCCATCACCACAAAGGTGCCGTCGATTGGAGCATCGTGCGCCGCATGGCTCCGGCGATGGTGGCGGGAACGCTGGTCGGTAGCGCGATGGCCAGCCGGGTGTCAGGAGCGTGGTTGAGCTGGTTCTTTGTGGTGTACGCCTACGCGGTGGCCGTGCAGATGTTGATTGGCCGGCAACCCCCGGCCGGGCGGGAGGTACCGGGGCCGGGCAGTTTGAGTGCGACTGGCGGTGCCATCGGTATGGTGTCCAGCTGGGTGGGCATCGGTGGCGGTTCGATGAGCGTCCCCTTCATGAGCTGGTGCAATGTGCCCATGCATCGCGCCATTGGCACCAGCGCAGCGCTGGGCTGGCCGATCGCGGTCTCCGGCGCCATCGGCTATCTTGCCAGTGGCTGGCATGCGCCCGGACTGCCTTGGGGCAGTGTGGGATTTATTTATATGCCGGGTATGCTGGCGCTGATGGTGATGACAGTCGTGTGTGCACCACTAGGCGCCCGCCTGGCGCACCGCCTGCCTGTGTCGAAGCTGAAAAAAGCCTTCGCACTCTTGATGGTGGTGATGGCGAGCGAAATGCTGGTGCGGCTGATTTAACGGCGCGTTTCATGCCTCACGGTGCCGGCAGGCTGAGCGGGATGCCCTTGCTTCCTGCGTAAAATACGATCAGCTCGACCGGTTCGGCACCGGTGGTGCCCCGGTGTGCTGCGCCGGTCAACTCGGGCAGGGCCTGGCCTTTGGTGATGGTGATAGATTCAGTCGAGTTCATCTTTTGTACGGTCAAGGTGCCGGACAGGACATAGGCGACATTGGGGATGGGATGGCTATGCCAGGGCAGGCTTGAGTGGGCGGGCAGGGTGATCTTGAGTAACGTGACTTCGGGCGGGGTCGCCGGATAATCGGCCAGTGGGCTGTTGTCCCATGCCTGGCTGGTTTTTAGTAGCGTTTCGGTGGTGATTCCGCGTGTAGGGGTGCCGGCTTCCTGTGCCGTGGCAAACATTGGCAGGCATGACACGGCAAGGGACAGCAATAGACCTGTTTGACGCATGACGTGCTCCGGTGAGTTTGGCAAGTGCCAACCGGAGTGTAATTGACCCGAAACGGCGGAGGGTGCGCCAGAGTAAAATTCAAGCCCTTCTGTCAGGGATGAGGGCTGGCGGTCGCGAGTGAGCCGGGCCGCCAGCCAGAACGGCATCAGCCGTTTTGCCATTGGTCATCCGGTGCGGTGATGACGACGAGGGTGCCCGGTGGCAGTGCTTCGACCTCGATGGAATAGATTACGTTATTGTCCAGCAAGACATCGCTGCCGTCCTCGTTCTGGCCGTAAGAGGGGGCGTTACGGCCGTTGTTATTGATTTTGCGGCGTACCGGGGCATTGGGCATGGTGTCATAGATGAAGCCATTGCAGGTGGCGTACATATGCTCCGGCAGCATTTGCCCTGCCTCAAAATGTCCCCAGACCCGGATCCCGCTGCCGGGGGACGGCACCAATTCAAATTCCTTGCAAACCAGCATCAGGATGGCATCGATCTGGGTGGGGCGATCGGCGATGTTTGCCGTTGCCGTGATTTCCACGTCGCTGACCCGGATGAGATCGTTGGGCTCGTCGAGCAGTCCCAGCAGGCGATTGCCCAAGGAACAGTAGCGGCGGTTGACGTCGGTAATCTGCAAGGGCTCGCCCGACAGGACAAAAACATGGCAGGCCATTTCGTAGTAATCGTTATTTCCGGTGAAGTGCTGTCTTGGCATGATAGTCCCCGTGTTGCGGTGAGCCGAAGGCGAAATGCGCTCCGGTATGGGGGAGGACGCGGGGGATGCCGAAGTGTGATGCGGGCGGACTGAGGGTACAGGTGAAGTCGAGGGGGAGGGGCTCCCCCCTTGCTCTGGTAGCCGGTTTACAGTTGCGCGAGTGATTCGCGTGTGGCGGCGGCTTCGTGCATGATGCGCTCGAACAGTTCCGCTACGGAGGGAGTGTCATCGATCAACCCTTGAACCTGACCGATCAGCTGTACGCCTTTTTCATGGTTGCCATCCTGAATGGCCAGGCGGATTTGTTCGGTGGCGGCGCCGAACTGGGCGAGCTGGCGGATCTGTTGGGGTGCTTTCACCAGACCACCGAGGACCTGTAGTGCCGACACCTTCATGGCACGGGCGTTCTGCATGGCCTTGACGCCGGCGCGGATCAGCCCCAGCGGCTTGCGGGTGACCTGCTTTGCCATCGGGGTGGTCATGACGCGACAGGGCAGGCCATCGAAATTGGCCGAGTAAATCGTGTCCTGAACGGTCTTCTTGCGGATCAGGTCCTTGGTGCGGTCATGTACCGGGCTTTCCCGGGTCGAGGCGAGGCGGGTACCCATCGCTACCGCGTCGGCCCCCAGCGCCAGCGCGGCCAACAGTCCCTGGCCGGTGCCGAAGCCGCCGGCCGCCAGAATGGGCAGGTCGGTGATCTTGCGAATGGCGGGGATCAGTACCAGCGAGGTGACATTGCCGCCATGTGCGGCGGCTTCGTGTCCGGTGACCAGCAAGCCGTCCACGCCGCTGGCGGCCGCCGACGCGGCATGCTTTTCCGTGGTGACGGTGGCAATGACCTTGCCGCCATAGGCATGGGCGCGTTTGACGATCCAGTCGCCCTTGCCGAGTGAAAAGTTGATGACCGGCACCTGTTCGTCCAGTGCGACTTCACAGTTTTCCCGGGCACCGGGCATCATGAGTGTGCAGCCGATGCCGAATGGCTTGTCGGTCAATTCGCGGATGCGCCGGATGGCGCGACGTGTCGCTGCCGCGTCCAGTGGGCCGGTGGCGAGGATGCCCAATCCGCCGGCGTTGGCAACGGCAGCAACCAGTTCGGGGGTGGCGATCCAGCTCATGCCGGGGCATGCCAGCGGTTTCTCGACGCCAAAGGCGCGGGTGAAGCGAGTCTGCATGGGTTCGTTCCGGTGGGGTGATTATGCTATTCTCAATGCATTTCCCGATAATTTCAAACGGTTGTTTGATTTTTTATGTATCTGATCCTGATTGGCTGGTTATATGTGGTGTTGATGATGGCCGTGGCGCAAAGCTCGGTCGTCAAAGGGCTGTCGGTCGCCTTTTTTCTGGGATTTCTGCCGTCATTGCTGTTTTTGCGTGTGTTGCGGCGCAAGTTGGCGAAGCGACGGGAAATCATGGAAGAGAAGCGTCGCGAGGCTTGAGAATTCTTGCGCGTGAATGCTATAATCTCGCGTTTCCTGCCGTTTTGGCGGGAATAATTACGCACATCCGCACTAAAGGGTGCCGGTTTTACCGGTTGTCTATGCGGATGGAGGCCTAACCCTTTAAGGAGTTTTTGCATGACCACCAACGTTACCATGCGTCAGATGCTGGAAGCCGGCGTTCACTTCGGCCACCAGACCCGTTTCTGGAACCCGAAAATGGCTCAGTACATCTTCGGCAGCCGCAACAAGATTCACATCATCAACCTGGAAAAGACTCTGCCGCTGTTCATCGGCGCCCAGGAATATGTGCGTCGTCTGGCCGCCAACAAGGGTACTGTCCTGTTCGTGGGCACCAAGCGTCAGGCTCGTGAGATCGTACGTGAAGAAGCCGCTCGTGCCGGCATGCCGTTCGTAGACCACCGCTGGCTCGGTGGCATGCTGACCAACTACAAGACCGTGAAGCAGTCCATCAAGCGTCTTGAAGAAAAGCGTGCCATTCTGGAAACCGCCGGCGAAACCGGTTACAACAAAAAGGAAATGCTGGACTTCGAACGTGAAGTCGAGAAGCTCGAGCGTTCCCTGGGCGGTATCAAGGACATGAAGGGCCTGCCGGACGCTATCTTCGTTATCGACACCGGCTACCAGAAAGGTACCATCGTCGAAGCCAAGAAACTGGGTATCCCGGTTATCGGTGTTGTTGATACCAACAACAACCCGGACGGCATTGACTACGTAATCCCGGGCAACGACGACTCCAGCCGTGCCATCCGTCTGTACGCACGCGGCATCGCCGATGCAGTACTGGAAGGCCGTGCTCAGTCCATCCAGGAAATCGTTGCTGCCGAGGCGGCTCAAGCCGAATAAGCAGTTTCCGAAAGGGGGCGAAAGCCCCTTTTTTTGGACCTGTCTTTTACGTACACGGAATATTTAAGGAGTCACAAGCATGGCGGAAATTACCGCAAAAATGGTTGCCGACCTGCGCGCAGCGACCGGTCTGGGCATGATGGAATGCAAGAAGGCACTGGTTGAGGCCGAAGGCGATGCTGGTCGCGCCGAAGAAATCCTGCGCATCAAGTCCGGCGCCAAAGCGTCCAAGCTGGCTGGCCGTACTGCCGCTGAAGGCGTTATCGCTACCTTCACCGCCGCCGGTGTTGGCGCGATGGTTGAAGTGAACTGCGAAACCGACTTCGTTGCCAAGGACGAAACCTTCCTGGCGTTCGCCAAGGCTGCTGCAGAAGCCGTCGCCAAGGCCAACCCGGCTGATGTTGATGCCCTGGGTGCCGTTGTTGATGCTTCCGGCGTGACCGTCGAAGAAATCCGCAAGGCCGCCATCGCCAAGCTGGGCGAAAACATGAGCATTCGCCGCTTCGTTCGCTACGCGACCGAAGGCGCCATCGCGACTTACCTGCACGGCAGCAAGATCGGCGTTATCGTCGACTTCACCGGCGGTGAAGAGCAGCTGGGCCGCGACATCGCCATGCATGTTGCCGCGTCCAAGCCGATCTGTGTTTCCAAAGAGCAGGTTCCGGCCGAGACTCTGGAAACCGAACGTCGCATTTACACCGAACAGGCTGCCCAAAGCGGCAAGCCGGCCGATATCGTTGCCAAGATGGTTGAAGGCCGTGTGACCAAGTACCTGGCAGAAGTTACCCTGCTGGGTCAGCCGTTCGTCAAGAATCCGGACGTGACCGTTGAAAAGCTGCTGGCCGAGAAAAAAGCTTCGGTCAACGCTTTCGCCATGTTCGTGGTCGGCGAAGGTATCGAGAAGAAGGTGGTGGATTTCGCCGCCGAGGTGGCTGCTGCCGCCAAGATCTGAGTCTGAGACGACCTGATCCGAATGACGGCACCCTGCATGCAGGGTGCCGTTTTGCAAACTGAATGACCGTAAAACGCCAACCGAGGTTACTATGAGCCAAGTCCCAGCCTACAAACGCATCCTTCTCAAGCTTTCCGGCGAAGCCCTGATGGGTGATGACAGCTATGGAATCAACCGGCAAACCATCGAACAGATCGTGGCCCAGATCAAGGAAGTGGTCGATCTTGGCATTCAGGTTGGCATCGTTGTCGGCGGCGGGAATATTTTTCGCGGCGTGGCTCCGGCTGCGGCGGGGATGGACCGTGCGACGGCAGACTATATGGGCATGATGGCGACGGTAATGAACGCCCTGGCCCTCAAGGATGCGATGACCCGGGTGGGTTTGATTGCCCGTGTGCAATCCGCGCTGACCATGCAGCAAATCGCCGAGCCGTATGTGCGCGGCAAGGCCATGCAGTATCTGGAAGAAGGCAAGGTGGTGATTTTTGCAGCCGGCACCGGCAACCCGTTCTTCACCACGGATACCGCCGCTTCCCTGCGTGGCATGGAAATGAATGTTGATATCATGCTGAAGGCCACCAAGGTCGATGGCGTGTATACTGATGACCCGAAGAAAAATCCGGATGCAGTGCGTTACCAGACCCTGACTTTCGATGAAGCCATCTCGCGCAACCTGAAGGTGATGGACGCTACCGCCTTTGCGCTGTGTCGTGACCAGAAGCTGAATATCAAGGTGTTCAGCATCTTCAAGAATGGCGCGCTGAAGCGTGTCGTACTTGGCGAAGACGAAGGCACGCTGGTACACTGCTGATCTTGAATTAACTACAGGCGGAACCGGCGTTCGGCGCCGCTTCCGCCTTGTTTTTCCCAGTTTGAAGTGGAGTGAACATGATTAGCGAAGTCAAAAAATCGGCCGAACACAAAATGCTGAAAACCCTGGAAACGTTCAAGACCGACCTTGCGAAGGTTCGTACCGGACGTGCTCATACCGGCTTGCTCGATCATGTCATGGTCGACTACTACGGTAGTGATGTTCCGGTGAACCAGGTGGCCAACGTAACGCTGATCGATGCCCGTACCATTGGTGTACAGCCGTGGGAAAAGCCGATGGTGGTCAAGGTGGAAAAAGCCATTCGTGATTCCGATCTGGGGCTGAATCCGTCCTCCATGGGCGAATTGATCCGCGTGCCGATGCCGATGCTGACCGAAGAGCGTCGCAAGGACCTGATCAAAGTGGTACGCACCGAGGCCGAAGGTGCCCGCGTCGCTGTACGAAATGTCCGTCGCGATGCCAATAACGATTTCAAGAACCTGCTGAAAGACAAGTCCATCACTGAAGACGACGAACGTCGTGGTCAGGACGACATCCAGAAACTGACCGACAAGTATATCGCCGAGATCGACAAGGCGCTGCAAGTCAAGGAAACCGAGCTGTTGTCGGTATAAGGGGTCGCTCTTGTTTGGCAGTTCTACTCAGGTCGTGCCTGACGTGCGACCGGTGCCGCGCCATATTGCCATCATCATGGATGGCAACGGGCGCTGGGCCAAAAAACGGCTGTTGCCCCGTGTTGCCGGTCACAAGCGCGGCTTGGATGCTGTTCGTGACGTGATTGGTGCGTGTCGGCGACTGGGGGTCGAGCATTTGACCCTGTTCGCCTTCTCCACTGAAAACTGGCGCCGCCCCGAAGAAGAGGTCTCCTTCTTGATGGATCTCTTCCTGCGGGCGCTGGAACACGAGGTCGAGCGACTCAACAGCAATAATATCCGCCTGCGGGTTATCGGCAGTCGCCAGCGTTTCGGTGCAGATCTTGCTGCCCGCATTGCCGAGGCAGAACGCAAGACTGCCGCCAATGATGGCCTGACGCTGACCATTGCGGCGGACTATGGTGGTCGCTGGGATATCTTGCAGGGCGTCAATGCGCTGATCGCCGAAGGGGTGACCGAAGTGACCGAGCAAGCCTTGTGCGAAAAGCTGTCGATGCACTATGCGCCGGAGCCGGATCTCTTCATTCGCACCGGTGGCGAACAGCGCATCAGCAACTTCCTGCTGTGGCAATTGGCCTACGCCGAACTGTTTTTTACGGATCAGCTGTGGCCTGACTTCGATGGCAAAGCCCTGGAAGATGCCGTTGCCTCCTATCAACGTCGTGAACGCCGTTTCGGCCGGACCAGCGAACAACTTCCCGAGGCCCTGCGCCGGGACTGACCCATGCTCAAGACCCGTATTATTACTGCGTTGTGCCTGCTGCCGCTGATGTTGGTGGCGTTGTTCGTGTTCGGCCCCGGACTGTGGGCGGCATTTTCCATGCTGGTGACCGGACTGGCTCTGTGGGAGTTCTCCCGCATGGTCGGTATGTCGCGACGGGTGATGGCGCCGTATCTCGGTGTGGCCGCTGCGCTTGCGACACTGGCCTTTCTGACAGAATGGCACATGCCGCCGGTGCTGCACGTGGTGGCGCTGCTGTTCTGGTTGGCGGTGGTGCCGATGTGGCTGGCCCGGCGCTGGGTGGTTCGCGACGGCTGGCTCGCGCGTGCGCTGGGCTATGTGCTGATGTTTCCGGCCTGGTTTGCCCTGGTCGAATGGCGTCCCGAACCGGTAGCGAGTCAGGCGTTCGCCCTGCTGGCGGTGATGGGCCTGGTGTGGGTGGCGGATGTCGCGGCGTATTTTGCCGGGCGGACCTTCGGTCGTCACAAACTGGCTCCCGCCATCAGTCCCGGGAAAAGCTGGGAGGGCGTGTGGGGCGGCCTGGTTGGCGTGATACTCTACAGTTTCGTTGTGGTGCGCATGGGCTGGATAGCCTTGCCGGCTCCCGAGTGGGCGGTCATGTTGATGGCCGTGATACTGGCCGCCGTCAGCGTAACCGGTGACTTGCTGGAATCCTGGTTCAAGCGCAGCGCAGGAATGAAAGATAGCAGCGGTCTTCTGCCCGGGCACGGCGGAGTGTACGACCGGATCGACAGTCTGATTGCCGTCCTTGCCGTCAGCAATGCACTGAAAGCATTGGGCGGACTGTAACTTCAAGAAACGAGCGGATGAAACAACTCGGTATAGCCGTTCTCGGCGCAACCGGCAGCATCGGCGTGAATACGCTGGATGTTTTGGCGCGTCACCCCGAAGCATGGCGCGTGGAAGCTCTCAGTGGTTTCTCGCGCATCGATAAACTGTATGAACAGTGCCTGCAACACCGTCCCCGCCATGTGGTTACCGGCAGCGAAGCGTCGGCCGAGGACTTGAGCCGTCGTCTGGCCGAAGCGGGCCTCGACTGCACCGTCACGTATGGCGAAGAAGCGCTATGCAGGATTGCTGCCTTGCCCGCGGTCGATGCCGTCATGGCCGCCATTGTCGGTGCCGCCGGATTGCCGTCGGCGCTGGCTGCCGCGCGGGCCGGCAAGCGGTTGCTGCTGGCGAATAAAGAGTCGCTGGTGGTCGCCGGACGCTTGTTCATGAACGCGGTCCGCGAGGGCGGGGCGACCCTGCTGCCGGTCGATAGCGAACATAACGCCATTTTCCAGTCCTTGCCGCATGACTACACCGGGGATCTGGATCGTTCCGGCATCAACAAAATCATCCTGACCGCCTCGGGCGGCCCGTTTCGCACCTTGCCGGCCGACAAACTGTCGGCGGTCACCGTGGAAGAAGCCTGCCGCCATCCCAACTGGAGCATGGGGCGCAAGATTTCCGTCGACTCCGCCACCTTGATGAACAAGGGGCTGGAGGTGATCGAGGCCCATTGGTTGTTTAATGCGCCACCCGCGCGCATTGATGTGCTGGTGCACCCGCAGAGCGTGATCCATTCCATGGTGCAATACCGCGATGGCTCGGTGATTGCGCAACTGGGTTCGCCGGACATGCGTACCCCGATCGCCAATGCTCTGGCGTGGCCGTCGCGTATCGATGCCGGGGTGGCCGACCTCGACTTTACCCGTTTGTCCGGCCTGACCTTCGAAGCGCCGGACATGACACGTTTTCCGTGTCTGTCACTGGCCTTTGCCGCGCTGGAGTCGGGCGGGGATGCCTCTGCCGTGCTCAATGCGGCGAATGAAATCGCGGTGGCGGCCTTCCTGGAGCGCCGCATCCGCTTTACGGATATCCCGGTTCTGGTGGAAGATGCGTTGTCGCGCATCGATTTGTCTGCCAGTGCTTCGCTTGCGGCATTGCTGGACAAGGATGCCGAAACCCGACGTTACACTTCTACACGGATTGCCTGACCATGTTGACCCTGCTTGCCTTTCTTCTGGCAATCGGCGTCCTTGTCACCATTCACGAGCTGGGCCACTTTGTGGTCGCCCGGCTGTGCGGTGTCAAGGTGCTGCGCTTCTCCCTCGGCTTCGGATCCCCGTTGCTGTCCCGTCGCATCGGCGAAACCGAATGGGTTATCTGCCCCGTCCCGCTGGGCGGGTATGTGCGCATGCTGGACGAACGGGAAGGGCAAGTCGCGACCGAAGACTTGCCGCGCGCCTTCAATCGCCAGCCGGTACTCAAGCGCATGGCCATCGTGGTGGCCGGTCCGCTGGCCAACCTGTTGCTCGCCGTGTTGCTCTATTGGGTGGTGGTGGCGCAGGGTGTAACAGATATTCGCCCGACCATCGGCACCGTGATCGCCGAAAGTCCGGCCGCACAAGCCGGCTTCCGCGAGGGTGACCGGATCACCGCCGTGGGCGCTACCCCGGTACGCAACTGGCAAGAGCTACGCGTTGCGATGGCCGAGCAGCTGGGTACCTTGAGTACTCCGGTACGCTTCGAGGTGAAAGACGCGGCCGGTACTGCTGCCGTACGGGTGCTGGACACCCCGAAACTGGCCGCACGGTTTTCAGCTGAACTGGCCTCTGGCACTATCGGTATTGCCCCCATGAAACTGCTGCCGGTTATCGGCGCGGTCGAAGCCCAGGGCGCGGCTGCCACGGCCGGACTGCGCGTCGGTGACCGTCTGCTGGCGCTGGATGGCAAGCCGGTGGCTAATTGGGCCGGCTGGGTAGAGATCATTCGCAATAGTCCCGGCAAGGCATTGACCGTTACGGTTCGCCGCGACGGCGCTAACCGCGACGTGGTGGTGCGCCCGACCAGCGTGGCCGGCGAGTTTGGCTTTGTGGGGAAAGTCGGCGTTGCGCCGCAGCAGGATGAGGCCTGGATGCGCTCCCTGAGTTATACCCATCATTACAGTTTTGCTGCCGCAGGCGGCGAAGCCGTTGAAAAAACCCTCGATACGGCGTGGATGAGCCTGCGTTTTCTGGGGCGCATGTTGATTGGTCAGGCATCTCTCGATAATCTGTCGGGGCCGTTGACCATTGCTGCTGTTGCCGGACAGACCGCGCGTCAGGGTTGGATCACCTATCTGGAGTTCATGGCATTGATCAGCATCAGCATCGGCGTACTCAACTTGTTGCCGATACCCGTGTTGGATGGTGGTCACTTAATGTATTATACGGCGGAGCTGATCAAGGGGAGGCCCCTGAGTGAGCGTGTCCAGCTCATGGGGCAAAAAATCGGCTTTGCACTTCTGGCATCACTAATGGCGTTTGCTTTGCTGAACGATATCAGCCGCCTTTTTGGGGGTTAAAACAAACCTATGAAATTGAAACTCGTTGCGGCGGCCGTGCTTGGTCTGTCCACTGCGTCGGCATCCTGGGCACTTAGCCCGTTTGTCATCAAGGATATCCGTGTAGAAGGCCTGCAGCGTACCGAAGCCGGTACGGTGTTCAATTACCTTCCGATCAAGGTCGGCGATACCTTCAATGATGACAAGGCGGCGCAAGCCATCAAGTCTCTTTACGCCACTGGTTTTTTCAATGACGTCCGCGTTGAAGTCCGTGACAATGTAGTCATCGTCGGCGTCGCAGAGCGCCCGGTGATTGCCCAGCTCACTATCAACGGGGCTCGTGAATTCGACAAAGATCAGCTCAAGAAAACCCTGAAGGAAAATGGCCTGGGTGAATCCCGCATTTTCGATCAGGGCCTGCTGGACGGTGCGGTACAGGAATTGAAGCGCCAGTACTACTCCCGAGGCAAATACTCGGTCGAGATCACCGCGAACACCACCAAGCTGGAACGCAACCGGATTGCCGTGACGCTGGATATCTCCGAAGGCGTGACCGCCAAGATCAAGGAAATCCGTGTGGTCGGCGCCAAGGCGTATTCCCGCTCCGACCTGCTGGACCAGTTTTCCCTGACCACCGGCGGCTGGATGTCGTGGATCACCAAGGACGACCAGTACTCCAAGCAGAAGCTGACCGGTGATCTGGAAAAACTGCGTGCCTGGTACCAGAATCAGGGCTATCTGGAATTCAATATCGATTCCACGCAGGTGTCCATCAGTGCCGACCGCGAGCAGATGTACCTGATCATCAATGTGCATGAAGGTGCCCGTTTCACCGTGGGTGACCTCAAGCTGGCCGGTGATCTGAAGGTGCCGGAAGCCGATTTGCGCAAACTGCTGCAGGTCAAGACCGGAGACGTCTTCAGCCGGGAAAAGATCAATGACACCGTCACCGCCATCAACGAGCGGCTCGGTCAGGAAGGTTATGCCTTTGCCAACGTCAACGTGATCCCCGATATCGACCGCAGCAAGAATGTGGCCGGCTTTACCTTCTATGTCGACCCGGGTCGCAAGACCTATGTTCGCCACATCACCATCGTCGGCAACACCAAGACCCGTGACGAGGTGGTTCGTCGTGAACTGCGCCAGCTGGAAGGCGCCTACTACAACGGCAAGAGCATCAAGCGCAGCAAGGAGCGTGTCGAACTGTTGGGTTACTTCGATGATGTCAATATCGAGACCCCGGCGGTCGCCGATTCGCCTGACCAGGTCGACATGAACGTCAACCTGAAAGAACGCTCCACCGGGTCGGTCAACGCCGGTCTGGGCTACGCCCAGGGTGATGGTCTGCAATTGACGGCCAGTATTTCCCAATCGAACATCTTCGGTTCGGGCAAGGCCTTGAGCGTGAGCGTCTCCAACAGCAAGGTCAACAAGGTTGCCCAGGTGCAGTTCACCGATCCGTACTTTACCCCGGATGGTGTCAGCCTCGGTTACAACCTCTACCATCGCAGCTATACCCCGGACAGCATCAATCTGTCGGCCTACCAGACCAAGAGCGATGGCGTGTCGGTGAATATGGGTGTGCCGGTGACCGAGTATGACCGCATCAACTACGGTCTGGGCTTCGATCAAACCAAGATCACCACTTTTACCAGCAGCCCGCAGCAATACCTTGATTACGTCAAAAAGTACGGCAACAAGAACCATACTGTCAGTGCGTCGGTAGGCTGGGGCCGGGATACCCGCGACAGCGCCTTGTGGCCGACGCGTGGTTACAGCGTGTCCGCTTCGCTGGATGGCGGTCTGCCCGGCGGTACCGTACAGTTCTATCGCCTGTCGCATAACCAGCAGTGGTTCTTCCCGCTGAGCAAAACCTTTACCTTCGCGCTGAACGGCGAGGTAGGTTTTGTGAATGGCTACGGCAAGACCCCGACGGTGCCGTTCTTCCAGAACTACTATCTGGGCGGTATCGGCTCGGTTCGCGGCTATCAAAGCAATACCATGGGTGCCGTGGACATCAATGGCGACGCGCTGGGGGGAACCCGCAAGTTTGTCTTCAACGCCGAGGTGCTGTTCCCGTTCCCGGGGATGAAGGATAACAAGTCGGTGCGTTTGTCGGCGTTCTTCGACTCCGGTTCGGTATGGGGCAATTCGACCAGTAGCTCGCTCTATCCTGACCGCAGCTCGCTCAGCAACAACCTGCGCTACTCGGTGGGGGGCGCCTTGACCTGGTTGTCGCCGATGGGTCCGTTGAAATTCAGCTATGCCTTGCCTCTCAAGAAGAAGGAAGGCGACAAGCTCGAACGCTTCCAGTTCACCGTGGGTGCGGCGTTCTAAGACAGAAACAGGGGTAGCTCATGCAGTTGAAAAAGCTTTGTCTGGCCGCGCTTGCCGGCCTGCTGGTCTGGACCTCGGCCCCGGCCGCGGATTTCAAGTTCGGTTATGTCGATACCGAACGGGTTACCCGTGAAGGCGCGCCGTTCATCACGATCCTGAAAAAGCTCGACAAGGAATTCGCTACCCGGCGCGCCGAGATCGACCGCATCGAGAAACGTGGCAAGGAGTTGCAAAACACTCTGGCCCGCACGGATCTCGCTGCGGCCGACCGCAAGAGCTACGAGCGCGAGCTGGATGCGCTTGACCGCGATTACCGTGCCAAGCGTAGTGAACTCTTCGAAGACTATAATCAGCGTCGCAACGAGGAGTTCACCTCGATCCTCGAACGGGCCAATCGCATCGTCAAACAAATTGCCCAACGCGAACAGTACGACCTGATCCTGCAGGATGCCGTGTATGCCAATTCACGATTTGACTTGACCGGCAAAGTGCTCAAGGAACTGGAAAAGTAACCCACTATTTTTATCGGGAGGAAGCCGACCGGTGGTCGGCTTTGGTTTTTAATGTCCTACATGCTTTCCGAGATTGTTGCGCGCCTTGGCGGTGAAATGCGTGGCACAGACCTGCGCATTGAACGCATTGCGCCGCTGGAGACTGCCGGCGCTGACGAACTGTCGTTTCTGGCCAATCCTAAATACCGCCGCCAGCTGGATGGCTCGCAAGCCGGTGCCGTGATCGTGACCCCGGCCATGGCCGGTGAGTTGGACGGGGGCCGTCCGCTGATCGTAGCAAACGACCCCTATCTTTACTTCGCCCGGGTGGCGACCTTGTACCATCCGGTCGCTGCGCCGCAAGGTGGCATCCACGCCATGGCCGTGGTGGGCGAGGGCGCACGCATCGCACCGTCCAGCGAACTTCGCGAGCATGTCAGCATTGGCCGCAATGTCGTGATCGGTGAGCGCTGCAAGCTCTATCCCGGTGTAGTCGTCGGTGATAATGTGGTGCTGGGTGATGAGGTGACTCTCCATCCCAATGTCACGATTTATCACGGTTGCCAACTGGGCAACCGGGTGGCTGTCCACTCCGGCAGCGTGATCGGTGCGGATGGATTCGGCCTGGCCTGGGCCAGTGATCACTGGTTCAAGATCCCGCAAACCGGCCGGGTAATCATCGAAGACGATGTCGAGGTCGGTGCGAATACCACCATCGACCGTGGCGCGATGGCGGATACGGTGATCCGGCGCGGCGCCAAGATTGATAATCTGGTGCAGATCGCCCATAACGTGCAGATCGGCGAACACAGCGCCATTGCCGGCTGTGTCGGCATTGCCGGCAGCACCCAGATTGGTGCTTACTGCACGGTGGGTGGCGCGGCCATGTTTGTCGGCCATATCACCGTTGCCGACAAAACCCATATCGGTGGCGGCACCCTGGTATCGAAATCGATCAAGACGGCGGGCACCTATGCCTCGTCCTACCCGATGTCGACCATGAAGGACTGGATGTCCAATGCCGTCCATTTGCGTCACCTGGATGATTTGGTCAAACGGGTCAAGACGATGGAGCGTGAGCTCAAAGTACAGAAAAACAGAGAGGATGATAATAATGAGTGAGTCCGCGGTATCTATCGACGTGCGCGAAATCATGCGCCACTTACCCCACCGTTACCCCTTCCTGCTCGTCGACCGTGTGGTCGAATTCGAAGCAGACAAGCGTATTCGTGCCATCAAGAACGTGACGATCAACGAACCGTTCTTTCAAGGACACTTCGAGAACTATCCGGTCATGCCGGGTGTGCTGATCATCGAAGCGTTGGCTCAGGCTGCCGGGATCCTGTCGATCCGCAGCAAGGGCGACCGTCCGGACAATGAAATGTATTTTCTGGTTGGCATCGACAATGCCCGCTTCAAGCGTCAAGTCGTGCCGGGCGACCAGCTGGTGCTGGAAGTCGAAGAAACCAGCAGCAAGCGCGGCATCGCCAAGTATGTTGCCCGTGCGCTGGTTGACGGCCAGGTGGCATGCCAGGCAGAAATCATGTGTGCCAAGCGCGAGGTGTAACCATGGCGATTCACTCCACGGCTATCGTTGATCCACGTGCACGCATTGCCGACGACGTGGAAATCGGGGCGTACAGTATTGTCGGACCCGATGTGGAAATCGGCAGTGGTACCTGGGTGGGGCCGCATGTCGTGATCGAAGGGCACACCACCATCGGCCGCAACAACCGGATTTTTCAGTTCTGCTCGCTGGGCGCCGTACCGCAGGATAAAAAGTACGCCGGTCAGCCGACCCGTCTGGAAATCGGTGACAACAACACCATTCGCGAATTCTGCACCTTCAACATCGGTACGGCGGAAGACGCCGGTGTGACGCGTCTCGGCAATGACAACTGGGTCATGGCCTATGTGCACATCGCGCATGATTGCCAAGTCGGCAACCATACCATCCTGGCCAATAACGCCACCCTGGCCGGCCATGTGGCACTGGGTGACTGGGTCATTCTGGGGGGGTTCACCAGCGTGCATCAATTTGCGGTGATCGGCGAACATGCCATGACCGCCTTTGCCAGTGCCGTTGCCCAGGACGTGCCGCCGTTTATCATGGCCGCCGGCAATCGCGCCGTTCCCTCCGGTATCAACAGCGAAGGCCTGAAGCGCCGCGGGTTTAGCCCGGAAGCGATCAAGGCTATTCGGAATGCATACAAGGTGTTGTACAGACAGGGAATGGCGTATGATGAGGCCAAGGCTCACATTGCCGCCGAAGCCTCGAGACATCCCGAACTCGAGCCCTTTGTTCGCTTCTTTGCACAGTCCGAGCGAGGCATCATTCGTTAAACCATGACAGACAAGCTCTTGTTTGCCAATTCTTCCGGGCTGAAGATCGCCATGGTCGCCGGCGAGGCGTCCGGCGATCTTCTCGGCGCGCATCTGATGGATGCGTTGCTGGCACGTAACCCGACCCTGCAATTTGCCGGAATCGGCGGGCCGCGGATGACCGCCCGCGGGTTCAATACCTTCGTCCCCCAGGAAAAGCTGGCCGTGCGCGGTCTGGCCGAAGTGGTCAGGCATTTACCGGAACTGATCGGTATTCGCCGCGCCCTTCGTGCCCAGCTGATCGATGAAAAGCCGGATATCTTCATTGGTATCGATGCGCCGGATTTCAATCTGAATCTGGAAATGTCGCTGAAGTCGGCGGGTATTCCGACGGTGCACTATGTGAGCCCTTCGGTCTGGGCGTGGCGTCCCGAGCGTGTCAATCGTATCGGGGAAAGTGTCAGCCACATGCTCTGCCTGTTCCCGATGGAGCCGCCACTCTATGCTCGCGCCGGGGTGCCGGTCACCTTTGTCGGACATCCGCTGGCCAGCGAGTTGCCGCTGGACCCGGACAAGCACGCCATGCGCGAACAACTCGGCCTGCCGCTGGCAGCACCGACTTTCGCCTTGCTGCCCGGCAGCCGCAAGAGTGAGCTCGACTATATGGGCCCGCTGGTGATCGAGACGGCCAAGCGTTTGCTGGAGAAGTTTCCCGACGCGCAGTTTCTCGTGCCCTTGGCGACCCGCCAGACGCTAGAGCAATTCGAACGTTTGCTGACAACTCACAAAGCGTGGGAGTTGCCGCTGCGCAAGTTGTTCGGTCATGCCCAGATGGCCATGATCGCCAGCGACGTGGTGCTGGTCACCAGTGGTACGGCGACGCTGGAAGTGGCACTGTCCAAACGACCGATGGTGATTAGCTACAAGTTGTCGGCGTTGACTTACCAGTGGGTCAAACGCAAGATCCGCTTGCCCTATGTGGGACTGCCCAACGTACTGGCTGGCCGCAAGGTAGTACCGGAGTTGCTGCAAAAAGATGCCACCCCGGAAAAGCTGGCCGACGAGATCGAGCGGATTTACCACGACAAGGACTACCAGAAAGAGCTGGCGGAATTGTTTACCGGCATGCATCTGGCCTTGCGGCAGGATACCGCCGCTCTGGCCGCCGATGCCGTTCTCAGTATGGTGCCCTGATGCTGCTATGCGGAGTGGATGAAGCCGGCCGGGGGCCGCTGGCCGGAGCGGTGTTTGCTGCGGCGGTGATTCTGGACCCGGCCCGGCCGATCGCCGGCCTGGCCGATTCCAAGGCGCTGTCCGAAGCGCGGCGCGATGCGCTGGCGCTCGAAATTCGCCAACATGCGTTGGCGTGGTGTATTGCCAGCGCCTCGGTCGACGAAATCGATAGCTTGAATATCCTCAAAGCCACCATGCTGGCCATGCGGCGTGCCTGTGAAGGGCTCTCCATCCGGCCTGACCTGATTCAGGTAGACGGCAACCGGGTTCCACCGGGCCTGGCGGTTTCGGCCGAAGCCATTGTCAAAGGCGATGCCAAGGTCGCAGAAATTTCCGCAGCATCCATTCTGGCCAAAACCGCTCGCGATGCCGAGCTTTATCAATTGGATCTGCGTTACCCCGACTACGGGTTTGCCCGCCACAAGGGCTATCCGACCGCCGAGCATTTGGCCGCACTGGAAAAACATGGTCCGCTGGACGTGCACCGCAAGAGCTTCGGCCCGGTCAAGCGACGGATCGAAGCCGGGCAGGGCCAGCTGTTTTGAAACGCTGCTTCGACCCGGTGGTCGATGCGACGACGCGGGTATTGATTTTGGGAAGTTTGCCGGGGGATGCCTCGTTGGCCGCCAACGAATATTATGCGCATCCACGCAATGCCTTCTGGCGCCTGCTCGGCGACGTGCTGGATGAACCCCTGATGGCCTTGCCGTATCCACAGCGTTTGGCGCGGCTACTGGAGCGTGGCGTCGGTCTATGGGATGTCATTGCCAGTGCCGATCGGCAGGGCAGTCTTGACACCGCGCTGCGTGACCCGCAGCAAAACGACCTGCCGGCACTGGTGGCGGGCTTGCCGGCCCTGCGCGCCATTGCGTTCAATGGGGCAACGGCGGCACGCCACGGACAGCGCGTGCTTGGGCCGCAACGGGTCGGGGCACCGGCCAGAGTGTGCCTGCCATCTTCCAGTCCTGCCCATGCGGCCAAGTCCTACCCGGCCAAACTGGCGGAGTGGCGCTGTCTTGCCGGGTTTCTGTCGTCGTCGTAATGCACTTGTCGTTGACGGGGCAGGGCCGCACGTCCTAACATGAAGTCTCGACTGCGGGAAATCCTGTGCTGCCGCAGTCCACCCGGGAGGAACAATGAATCGTTACTGCATCTGGTTTGTCACGCCTGACGACAGCGTGATGCGTCGGGCCGAAGTCGTGCTTGACGACACCATCCACAATCACCAGGTTCTTGAGATCATCGAGTCCCAATTGGCGGTCGATTGCGGTCTGACGCAAGTAATGATTGTCGATTGGAAGCGCTTTGAAGAGGCCGGTGCGGTTGCCGAGTCCGGAGTACGGGCTGCCTGAGTACGATGCCGGAACTGGTCTTTTTGCCAAAAGGGGCTGTCGAGCCCCTTTGTCGTGTCGACGTTCAGCCCGGCGATGTCGTGCTGGATGTGGCACGTTTTCATGAAGTTCCCTTGCACTGGCGCTGCGGCCAGGGCACCTGCGCCACCTGCGTGGTCTACCTTGAGCATGCCGGTCAGCCCGCCTCCGTCACCGTTTCGGCCAAAGAACGCAATGTGCTCGCGCGCGCCGGTTTGCTCGACGCCTCCCTGTTGGCCGGCACAGTCTGGCCGGATACGCCCCAAACTCCCCGTTTGGCCTGCCATTGCCGGGTGGGCGAGACCGACATGACGGTCCATTTTCACGCTATCTGATGCGGACAGAATGCCTGAGATGATGCTTGTCTCGCATTTCAAAACCAATAGCGCGGCCATTGTTTGTTTTGACCCACGTTATTCACCACGATGGCAACCAGCACGAGAATCACTGCACTGGCAAACACCGGCGCAAACAAGAAACTCCACCCGACTTTGCCGGACATCAGCACCACGAGTGGATCGGCTCCTGCAGGTGCGTGTAGCGTGCGTGTCGCCTGCATCAGCGCGATAGCCAAGCCAACCGCCAAGCCCATCTCTAGTGGGCCGGCGCCGACATATTTCAGGAATAGCAACCCAACCAGGCTGGAAACCAGATGACCACCAATGACATTGCGAGGCTGAGCCAGTGGAGTATCAGGTGCAGCGAACAGCAGCACGCAGGTCGCGCCGAAAGGAGCCATTAGCAGAGGGAGGCTTTGGGCATGGGCGAGCGCGGCGATCAGGCCAATCCCCACCGAGCCACCAATCAAACCCGCTACGATTTGCCAGCGATTAGGCCTTGGGGGCAGGGTGCCACGACCTCGAACTTTGTTAAGGATGCGTTTCATAGAGTTCTCCTATACCATTGCAGTTGTACAGACCTGTCTGTATATGGACAGACTGGTCTGTACAGTACGGTAGGGCGCTGCCATTGTTAATATGATTTTTTTAATCGAAATCAAAAAATCCATATGGAGTAGCTATATGAGCTCGAAGAGAGAAGCGATTTTGAGGACGGCGCTGTCTCTGTTTGCCACGCACGGTTATCACAGCGTGGGTGTTGACAGGATCAAAGATGAGGCGGGTGTTTCAAAGATGACGCTTTATAAATACTTTCCGACCAAAGAGCTATTGATTGAGGGCGTTCTACGATGGCGTGACGAGCAGTTTCGGGAGTCGCTGGAGGGTGCAGTGGCTGCGGCTTCCGGTTGCCGTGGAAAGATACGTGCGGTTTTTGACTGGCACGACGAGTGGTTTCGCCGTGATGAGTTTCATGGCTGCATGTTCATCAAAGCCTCGGAAGAGTTCCCGGAAAACAACTCGCCGATTCGGCTTTTCGCACGGCAGCACAAAGAGTGCATCCGCCAGCTATTGAAGTCGTTACTTGTCAAGGGTGGGTGTAAGGAAGCCGAATCCCTGTCCTGGTGCATATTAGTCATGCTTGAGGGGGTGATCGTCAGCGCCAACATGTTTTCGGATCGGGCGTGTATTGACGCTAGCTGGCCCTATGTAGACGAGCTTCTCATAAAGCATCTATCGTAAGGCATCGAGGTCAACCGACTGATTCATCTGGCCAATACCAAGATTGTCGGGAAGCTCATGTTTTGCGACACAGGCTGTAGTGGCTCAAAAGCCATGTACACCGCCTGATGCGAGTGACGTCCGATGCCGACCGTCTCGGCGATGCGCTTTGCTACCTGCACGACCCTCGGTGGGAACGCATTGCCCATGGTTTCCAGAGCTGGATAGATTCCTGCATTCTGTTCTGGTCTGACAGTCATGTCGACGGTTCTGGCGGTAAACGAACGGCCACTGCGAAGTGGCCGTTGTTACGTGTGGCGAGCCCGGGAGTCAGTGTTTGACGACGACGACCCCTTGCAGCGGTTCCTTGCTGAACAAGGTGATGTTGCCGGAGGCATCCAGCTCTTCCAGACACCCTGCGTCGCGCAGCCGTCCCGGGTGCTCCAGCCGGTAGACCGCTACCGAGGGCAGGTTGCCGCGCCGGTGTTGTCTTGCCTTGATGTGGTACTCGAATTGCCCGCGGGCCGTGCGGGTCCAGTCACCCAGCTCGATACAGGCCTCGTACTGATGGCTGCTGCGCTGGATCAGGAAGCCGATCCACAGGATGACCCCCTGAATGGCGCCGAGCAGCAGTCGTTCCGGAAGGTTGTCGAGCTGCCAGTAAAACACCGTCAACGATACGGCTGCGGCGGCAAGGCCCGCCGAATGACAGCATACGCGTGAATACAGTGCTTTGAGCATGGTTTGTTAGCAAGTTTGTTGATTGGCAAACTTATTTTAAATTCAAAATATCTCCTTGTCTAACAAATAACCCCATGGTTTATGCAAAAATGCTAATCCCATTGCCTGACGAGGTCGCGCCGGTGCTCATTGAACCGAGAATGGCGGATTGAAGGGAGTAAGGTGCGGTGAGGGCGTAAACCGATGCGTATTGCATCATGGCATTCATTTGCTGTGCGCTAAGCACGCTGCCTTTGCCCGAGGTTGCCTGACTCAACAGCAAGCTGGCAATGCTGCCTGGCAAGGTGCCTTGCGGTGGCCGCTTAAGGACACTTTCCGTTGACAGTTGCCGGGTGAGGGCGTTAAGCGTCAGCGGGATGCTGCCATTGCCATAGTTGCTATAGCTATCCGACAGGTTGTAGAACGATTGCGCGGCGGTACGGATCAAGTTGACGGTGCCGCCGGCATCCTGACTGAAGGAGAGCTGCAGAGAACCCGAGCTGAGCGTCATGCTGCCGGACAAGCCCAACTGTTGAGGATGTTGGTAGTTAATGCCGATTTGCATCAAGGATGACAGCGTGGAGGCGCCGTTGCTGAAACTGCCCAGCGCCATCTGGTTCATGCTGTTGATCAGGTGGGTGGTGATGGAGTCGCGCTGCAAGGCACCCGTGCTGCCAGTCAGCGGGTTGCCGCCCGCCAGTGAATTGACGCTGGTTTGAAAATTGTTGAACGCAGTGACTAACTGCTGTGCGGCATCGTGCACATCGGTGGGGGCCGTGGCGACGGTGATCTGGGTGCTGCCGGTCCCGGCTAGATTGAGATACAGTCCGTTTCCGAGGCTGATGCCGGTATTGGCCGATGCACTGGCCGAGACGCTATTGACCGAGTAATTGGCATTGCTGGCGCTTTGCGAGAGTGTCATGCCGGTGCTGGCGGCGGGGGTCCAGGCAAAGCCGGACAATGCGGCATCGCCGCTACTCGATACCGTGAAGGCATTGGTGCTGCCCGGGGTATTGCTGGCCAACACCAAATGGTACTGATTGCTGGCATCGCTGGTCAGCGTGGCATTGACCTTGCCGCCCGCCGAATTGATGGCATTGGCGATGCCGCTCAGCGACGCATTGCTCAACGTGACCGTGGTGGGCGTGCTGCCGTCCGAGGTGAAACTGCCGCCGCTGATGCTGCCACTTTGTATCACCAGATTGCCGGAGCCAATCGTGCTCGAGCTGCTGGCAAATCCGCTGCTTTGCAGGGTTTGGGATTGCGCCAGATTACTGACTGTTACCGCATAATTGCCATGGGTCGTGCTGCTACCGGCATAGGCGCTGGCGACCGAACTGTTACTGGTCGTGGCGGTCGGCGTCATGCTTTGCCAGGGAGAATAGAGGCTTTGCAGCGAGCTTTGAAAGACATCGAGCGCCGAGAGTAGCTGACCCAGCGAAGACAGGGTGGTCTGGGTGCTGGAGGCGACCGTGGGGGTGCTGTTTTGCGTTTGACCGGCAGTCGATGTCTGCGCCAACGGACTGAACAGCCCGGACAGCAGCGAGTAGGTCGGCAGCAATATGCCGGGGTCGATCAGCGAGGCCATGGCAACACACCTGAAAAACCTGATACTTCTGTTTTTATAGTCTACTCGACCGTGTTTGTAGAAACTTTAGAGCAAAGACGAACTATTTTTTGCCGGGATGAGCAGCGTGATGACCAAGGGTGGGCAATGAAGGGAAAACGCCCTCCCGGCCTTGATGTTCAATGAGGTCGGAAAGGCGTAAAGCCGTAAAGCCGTCCGGAGACGGCCTGTCTTTAGTGGACCGGCGGGTAGTGTTCGGCAACCCAGCGTTCGAAGTGCTGGCACATGGCGGCATCGCCGGCGCTGTTGTCGGCAATCACTTCCTTGCCGTGAACGATGCGGATCGTGGCGTCCAGCGAGTCGTGCTCAGCCTGGGGGTAGTCGCGCGATGCGGCTGCCTCGATCATCTGGCGGGCATCCTGCCAGGCTTCGTCGACAGTCTGGTTGCAGGATTCGGCCAGATAGCGGGCCGAGAAGCCTTCGCCGGTCAGGCTCAGCAGTGTCGCGTTGTGGCTGATGCTATTGCCCGGTGCCCAATAGTGCTCGGCCAGCAAGGGACCCACGGCCGGGTTGTCGGTAATAAAGCCGAATTCCCGGATAAACCAGGCACGGGTCTGGTAGACCGCCATATTGGCCAGCAGATAACCGTGATAGGACGCGGCGGATTCCTGATTCAGCAAATGCGGAATGCTCAGCAAGGGGCGTGGCGACACCGCCAGCCCGAGGATGCGCTGTTCGGCATCCCGGGCCAGTTGCCGCACCGTGCCTGCCGTCAGGGCTTCGTCCGCCAGTTGGTAGAGTGACCATTCGAAATAGGGCACTACCAGAATCGAGCGTTCATTGAAGGCGGCAAACGGCTGGCCGGCTTCGATACGGGCACGGATCAATTCGTCAGGCATGGCTTCGCCGCGCTCGTTCAGGGCATAGCGTTTCAGCCAGTCCGCATCCTCCAGAACACTGTCGCAGAACATCGACTGTGTCTCGGCATAGGCCATCGAGGTCGGCGGGAATTCTTGCGAGAAGCACGGCGAATTCTGGGTCACATTGGCGAAGTGGGCCGCGTGTCCCCCTTCATGGAACAGCGTGTTGATGGCGCGGCTGCCACTGCCGATCTGGTCCGGCTTGGCTTCCGAGGTGAAGTTGATCTGTGCAGCGACCCAGTTGCCGTCTGCGTCGAAGAACGACGGGATCGGACCATGGCAGAAGCCGTTCTGGTACTTCCCCTTGCGCTCCAGCAGGTCAAGCTGCATCAAGGCGCCGCGATAGCGGATGCCCATGCGGCGGAAGCTTTCGACCCAGCGCGACAGGGCTTTGCCGAACGGCAGGTAAGGATCGCACTGACGGCGAATGTCTCCCGAGGTCAGGTAGCGCAGGTTATGGGCCAGCAAGGCGCTTGTACCATGACGGGCGGTCAGGTCGTGCAGGGCGCGCTGGTTGGCGTCGCGGGTGCGCACTTCGAAGTCGTCGAGAATGGCGAACAGCTGTTCCGGCGACATTTGTTCGTTTTTGCGGACTTTGTAATCAAAGTAATTGCGGAAGCCCAGGCTGCGGGCAAAGCGGTTGCGCTGGCGAACGATGTCGAGAAAACCGTTCTCCAGTACCCAGTTTTCCAAGCCCAGCAAGGCTTCGTGCGAACTCTTGCGCGACGCTTCGGACGGGCTGGTGGCCATATTGGTGGAAAGAATGCCCAGTGTGGCTTCTTCGGTGACGCCTTCGGCCGTGACATGGGTGAGTTCCAGGTCGCGGCGACGGGCAAACATCGCCGACTCCATGTCGATCAAGGCGCGCATTTCGGCACGGGCCGCCTCATTGTCGATGATGTTGCACTCGAATAATTGCAGCCAGCCCTGCAAACCCTTGATCAGGGCGTCGCGTTGCTCGCTGGCTGGCTGGTCCGCCAGTATGGCGAGGTGGCGGCGCGTCTCCTGCAGCTTGACCGGGTCGGAAATGAAATCCTTGTAGGCCTGTTCGGCACTGGCGAAACCGGCATGGTCATCGCTGGTGGCCATATAGGTATCCCAGAACAGATCTTCCTTGCGTTTGTGAACGGCGAGGTAGTCCTGATTGAGCTTCAGAAAAAACGCGGTGGGGCCTTGCATGACGACAAATCTCCATGAAACGGGGGGCGGCTGTAGGCCGGGAACGCCACAGTCTGACCCTGTTGTCATGTTCGGTCAAGGGCGCCGGCCATGGCCTCTAGTCGTGCCGCGTCAACCCGTAGCGGGATCTCGCGGGGCGAAGCCGCCTGTTTGGCAATCGCGCCCGCATCGATGGAACGTGCCGCATCCAGTGCTTTGCCCAGCAGCGCCAGGTGGTCGGTGTCGACGTCGGGTAGACAGGCCAGTGCCTCAAGCAAACCGGCAAAACGCTCCGGACGGCGCAGGGCATCCGTGGCCTTGAATAGCGCCAGCGCCAGCTCGCTCGACAGGGAGGCGCTGGCGACTGTCTGGCGCTGGGCGATCAGCAGGCGCGCCAGCTCCCGGCAGTCATTGGGCACTCTGAGTCGCTCGCACAGCGTGTCGAGTTCGCCTTGGGGCAGTTCATTTACGAAAACCGCAAAGCGCCCGGCCAATGGCAATGCGCGACGCGCGGCCTCATCCAGTACCGCCAGTGCGGCTGAGCGGGTCGGCCGGCACAACTCCGGCGCAACGCGCGCCAGCGCCCCGGTGTCGTCCAACACCTGAAAGAATCGCGAGGGGGCATTTTCCAGCAGGGCCTTGGCCATTTCTTGCCAGACCCGTTCGGCCACCAGTGCATCGACTTCGCCAGCCTCGACCATCGCGCCCATCAGGGTGCGGGTTTCAGGGGCGACGGTAAAGCCAAAGCGGGCGGCAAAGCGCGCCAGCCGCAGGATGCGCACCGGGTCTTCGGCGAAGGCCGGGCTGACGTGGCGTAATAGACCCGCCTGCAGGTCGGCCTGACCGTGGTAGGGGTCAATCAGCTGCCCGGTGTCGTCCTCGGCCATGGCATTGATGGTCAGGTCGCGGCGGGCCAGGTCGTCCTCCAGGGTTACCGAGGCATCGGCATGAAAGACGAAACCATGATAGCCGGGCGCTGTTTTGCGCTCGGTGCGCGCCAGCGCGTACTCCTCATGGGTGCGCGGGTGCAGGAATACCGGAAAATCTTTACCGACCGGACGATAGCCCTGCGCCTGCATCCACTCCGGGGTCGCCCCTACCACCACCCAGTCCCGGTCTTTGACCGGCAGGCCCAGCAGTCGGTCCCGCACCGCCCCGCCCACGATGTAAATGCGTACCGGTGCACCCATCAACGGCCCGCCTTGCTGCGCCACTCGGAGCGTTGCGCATTGAGCTCGTCGGCTCCCAGCCATTGCGGCGCGATGCTTTGCAGCGAGGCGGGGGCAAACCCCAGCGCCTCGACCGGAAAACCTTCCGGACTGACATTGTCGACTGCCAGCGAGCGGACATTGTCGCGGCTCATCAAGGGTTTGCCGGGGAGACATTCCATCAGGGCGGCCTGTACCATGGCCAGCGGGGTCGGCAGGGGAATGATCAGACGACGCTGGCCGGTCAGGCGGCCGATGTAATCGACCAGCTCCAGCAAGGTCACGGTGTCCGGACCGGTCAGGTCATAGGTTTTGCCATGAAATTCGCGCGTGTCCAGCACCGTGTCCACCGCACGGGCGACATCGCCGACCCACACCGGCTGGAAGCGGGTATGGCTGCCCGCCAGTGGCAGTACCGGCAGCATCTTGAGCAGCGAAGCGAACAGATTCAAAAAACTATCGCCGGGGCCGAATACCACCGAAGGGCGCAGGATGGTCCAGTCAAGCTGGCTGTCGCGCACCCGGGCTTCGCCACGGGCCTTGCTGCGCTGATAGAGACTGGGGGCGTTGTCGGCCGCGCCGAGGGCACTGATGTGCACCAGACGTTTGACGCCCTGCTGGTGACAGGCGTCGATAATGCGCCCGACCAGCCGGTCGTGGGCCTGCTCGAAGGCGCTGGCCGAACCGTGCAGGATGCCGACCATGCTGATCACGGCATCATGGCCCTGTACCAGTTGCGCCAGAGCGTCGTCGCGATGAATGTCGGTCGTCACAAAGCGGACCGTCGGCAGCACCAGCAAGTGTTCTTTGCAGCGTTCCGGCTGGCGGGTTGCCACTGTGACCTGCAGTCCACGGGCGGCCAGTCGCTCGGCGATCCAGCCGCCAATAAAACCACTGCCGCCGATCAGGCATACCTGTTTCATTGTCATGATGGGCTCCTTGTGATTAACGCGCCGGGATGGTGCCGAGACGTTGTTTTAGCGACATCTTTTCATGTCCCATTCCAGTGGAGTACCAAGAGGCATTGGCCATCACCTTCTGGACATAGTCGCGGGTTTCGGTAAAGGGGATGGTTTCGGCATACACCGCCCCTTCCAGCGGACGAACATCCTGCCAGTTGCGGGCACGCGACGGGCCGGCATTGTAGGCGGCGGTGGCCATGACGGTGCTGCCCGACAAACTATCCATCACATACTTCATATACCAGGTGCCGATCTGGATGTTGGTCTCGATATCGTTGATGGCGATTTTATCGGAGAGACCCATCTTGCGGGCGGCCCAGCGTGCCGTTGCCGGCATGAGCTGCATCAGGCCGCTGGCCCCCACGCCGGAGCGGGCCACAATGATGAAACGACTTTCCTGACGGATCAGGCCGTAGATCCAGGCATCATCGATCCCGAGTTGCCGGGAGAAACGTTGCGTGATGTCACGGTAAGGCGTCAGATAGCGCAGCGAGTAATCGTGTTCCTTGCGGGTGCGTTCGGCGCTGTAGATGGCCATGTCGAAGAAGCCCACCTTGCGCGCCATGTCGGCGGCGGCGAGCAACTCCATGTCGGTGCGGTTGCGCATGCCGAAACGCCATTCGTTCTGGGCGTCGGAGCGGAAGTCGCTGCGATTCTGGTCTTGTGCCAGGGCAAACAAGGCCAGGGCGCGGCGTACCGACGGGTCTTTGGCCATGCGGGCCGTGTCTTGCTCGCCCGGGCGCACCGTATCACCGGTTTCAGACACCGAGTTGCCCAGTTCGTCCAGTGCCAGCAAGCCATAGTAGTTATGGCCGTTGCTGACGGTGGCGAACAAGGCATTGGCGTCATTGAGCTTGCCTTGCCGTTTGAGGGAACGGCCCAGCCAGTACTGCCAGGCAGGACGCGCAGCGATTTCCGGCGGCATGGCGCGAATCACCTCCTGCAAGCTGTCTTGCTTGTCCTGACGCAGTTCCACCCGGGCCCACCATTCCCACTGGTCACGGGTCAGCTGAGCCCGGTCGGCGCGCTGGAACCACTCGCTGGCTTGCGCGGTATTGAGTTTGCGGGCAGTGAACAGCGCCAGTTGCCCCCAGGCAAAACCGCTTTGCTGGCGTGTCAGCCGGTCGCCGTAGTCCTGCAGCAAGCGAGCCGCACCCTGCGGGTCATCCTTGCCCTTGAGGACAATGCCCCAGGTCAACGCTTCCTGACCCGCCGCGGTTTGCGGACTGGCTTTGAGCGGGCTGGTGAGCAAGCTGCCTTCCAGCGGCAGGCCGATCTGGCTGGCGAGGTTGCGCGCCTGGGTGGTGAAATTGCCGGCCAGCAACAAGCGCATGCGGCGCAGCATCCAGTCATTGCCAATCAGTTTTTTCTCATAGGCCTTGCTGATCAGCCGGTTGCAGCCATCGCCCAGTGGCCGGCTTTCCAGAAAACGGTCCAGTCCGGCGGGTTGCGTGCCTTGCTGCATGGCATACAGATCACCATAGCACTGGGTTTCCTCGTCGCGACCTTCTTCGGCCAGTTTTTTCCATTCGGTGGCGAAACGGGCCCAGTCTTCGCGTTTGCCGAGTTGTTTGAGCCATTCGCGGCGGATGCGCTCGGCCATCACTCCTTCGCGGGCGACACTCAGAAACCGGGTGATTTGCGTTTCGTCCTGAACCTCCAGAGCTTTCTGGGTCAGCCAGTAGGCCGGGTAGAGTGCCAGTGGATTATTGGATTGTGCGGCATTGGCATAGTTTTCCAGGCGGGCGATGTCATTGGTGCGGGCCGCATCGCGTGCCGCCATCAGGTCGGAATCGAAACCCGCCTGTGAGACAGCGGGCAGCGCCAGAGCCAGCGCGAGACAAAGCGACGATACTTTCATGGTTCAGCCTTCGTAGAATTCGATAGGGAGCGTATCCGGATCGCTGCAAAAGAAGAAACGGCGTCCGGTCAGAGAGTCCAGGCGGATGGCTTCGCAAACTACCTGCCGTTCAAGCAGACGGGTACGGGTTGCGTCGAGATCCGGGGTGGCAAATGCCACATGCCGCAAGCCCTGCGCTTCGGGGTAGTCCGGGCGGGGCGGGGCATCGGGAAACGTAAACAGTTCGATCTGGCTGCCGTCCGGTAGCGCAAGATCGGTTTTCCAGGAACGGCGCTCGGCACGCCAGGTCTCGGCGATCAGGGTCAAGCCGAGAATGTTCTGGTAAAAGTGTTTGGCGCGTGCCATATCCGAAACGATGATGGCGACATGATGAATGCCTGTGAGCAAGCCGCAATCCTTGAAGTGTTGGTGTCCGCACGGTTGCGGTGTCAGACCTTAGTGTAAACGACAGGCGGTTTTCAGGGTATGGGTCATTGTTATGATCCGGCAAATTGCCGTGCCGGGCTCGTCGCAGTTCGCCCGGCTGATGGTTTGCATTCACTGCCCTAATGGTCTATCCATTTAGAATGAAAATGCCAATTAATCCTGTGACCGCGTCACATTTCAGATAGGGAAGGGATCGTGTCCCGTCTCCGCCGCGCCGGCCTGTCCTGTATACCCCTTCGCCTTGACGTGATCGTGGTGGTGCTGCTTGTGCCCTTGGTCGTCATGTTCATCGCGCAACGGCAAATTGCCCAGAATGCCGAGCAGACTACGCTAGCCGCCTTCTACCATGAAGCCAATGCCAGCCTTACGGTTTACCAGCATACCTTGCGTTTGTTGCATGAAAGTCTCGATGATCTGGGTGACCTCTACCAGTTGGGTTTGCAGGATGACGAGCGCCGCAAAGAGGTGATTGGCCAGATCAGTGATATTGGCGGGGTGAGGGAAATACGCTGGGTCGCGTCAACCCGTATTGAAGAACAGTTCAGTACGCCGCTGTATCTCCGCAAAGGGATGCGGGCCAGGTCGCTTGAGCTGCATGCCCGCGCCAATCTGCAAGATGCCATCGATCAACACTATGACGGATTGCGACTGTTTTTTGTGCCTGGCTGGACCATTGTCGCCGATGATATGCCACGGGATGACTGGATGATCTTGCCGGTCAAGGCCCGCGATGGAACCCGGGGCATGTTGATGGCCCGTATCGACTTCGTCGCCACCATCAAACCGCTGATCCCTGACCCGAATGTCGCCTTTGTCGTGGAGGATGTCACGGTTGCCGATGCGCCGGTCAAACTGTACGAGAGTCGCAATGACGGCCTCGCCAGACATGCGCGCTCAACAGTCTGGGAAGACGGTGGCCGCATGATGCGCGCCACCATTATGCCGACTGCGCAAAGTCTCGACGCCAATCGACCCTACTTGCAGTGGGTGATGGTGCTGTCCGGTATGTCGTTTGCCTGTTTGATGGGCGGGTTTCTGTTTGTGCTGGCACGGCGCACCATGGCGTCTCAGCGTGAAGCGCTGGCCAGTGCGCTGGCTTACCGGGAAAGCGAAGCCCGCTTCCGGGCGTTTGCCAGTGCCGGGTCGGACTGGTTCTGGGAGGTCGACCGGGACGGCAACCTGTCGTATTGCTCGGAGCATATCCATTCCATTCTTGGCATCTCTCGCGAGGAACTGATCGGTCGGCCCTGGCAAACGCTGCGCAGTTTTCTGGTGGACCCGGAGCGTAGCGCCGGTCTCGACCGCTTGTTCAAGCGTCAGGAGCCGTTTCGGAATTATGGCTTTCCCTGCCTGACGGCGTCGGGGGGCTGGCGCTACCTGGAAGTCAGTGGCGCTCCGGTGTTCGACGAGATGGGCAAGCTGGTGGTGTTTCGCGGAGTGGGAACCGATGTCACCGAACGCAAGATGGTCGAGGAAGAGCTGTTTCGCCATCGCGAGCATCTGCAAGAGTTGATCGAGAAACGCACCCGGGATTTGCGGGTGGCGAAAGAGAGTGCCGAGCGCGCCAACCGGTCAAAGTCGGAGTTCCTCGCCAATATGTCCCATGAGTTGCGTACGCCGATGCATGGCATTCTGAGTTTTGCCGAAATGGGCATGATCAAGTCGGTCGCGGCCGATCGCGACAAGCTGAAGCGCTATTTCGATAATATCCATGTCAGCGGTTCCCGCTTGCTGCACTTGCTCAACGACTTGCTGGACCTGTCCAAGCTGGAGTCGGGCAAGATGAAGTTCGATATGGGGCAGTTCAATCTGTTGGCAGTGGTCCGCTCCTGCATTCAGGCCGAGGAAATGCATTTCGAGGCACGGGGAGTGCGTTGCCGGCTGGATGCGGTGGATGAGGTGGTTACGGCGACTTTTGATCCGGCGAGGATGGCTCAGGTGGTCACCAATTTACTGTCCAACGCCATCAAGTTTTCTCCCGAAGGCGGGCAGGTGCGGGTCGAGGTCGTGACTCGCGATGATGTTATCTGCATGGCGGTGGAGGATGAAGGGGTGGGCATCCCGGAAGATGAGCTGGAGGCGGTGTTCGACAAGTTTGTCCAGAGTAGCAAGACCCATAGTGGTGCAGGTGGTACGGGTCTGGGTCTGTCGATCTGTCGGGAAATCGTTGAAGGGCATCGGGGTAAAATCCGAGCCATGAATAGTGCAGAGGGCGGGGCCAGACTGGAAGTGGTCCTTCCGCTGAATCCCGCCCCCGTGTCAGGGGAAGAAGCGTCCCGGGTGACTCACTGACGGGAACGCCGCCAGCCCGTTGCCACCGTTCTGAGGCGGGCGGAGCGGGTCCACAGGTGCAGTGTCGCCAGCACATTGGCCGCAGACACCAGCAGGAAGAGTGTCGCCACCGAGTGGAAGGCCGACAGGACGGCCGTGGTCAGTACGGTGGCCAATACCATGTATAGCCCGTTGACGATGTTGTTGGCGGCCACGGCCCGGGAACGGAACGATGCCGGGCTCGCGGTCTGCAGCCAGGTATAAAGCGGGACGGTAAAGAACCCCCCGAAGAATCCCAGTAGTGCCACATCGGCCATAACGCGCCAGAACATCGGCCGGCTCAGCATCTCGGTCAGTGGGATCAAGGGGCCGTGGTGGGCGGTCATGCCTGCCAGGGCAAGATCCAGACCCGACAGACTCATGCCCAGACTACCGGCCAGAATCAGCCCAAGGCGCAACTGCCCGTGCGACAGCCTCGCGCAAATCATCGATCCCACCCCGATCCCCAGCGAAAACAGTGTCAGCAACACCGTGAACACTTCCACTTCACCGCCCAGCTGCTCGGCGGTGAAGGTGGTGAGCTGGGTGGTGTAGATCACTCCCATCAGCCAGAACCAGGAAATCCCCTGAATCGCCGAACGGACTTCATCGAGAGACCAGGCGTGGCGTATCAGCTCCAGTGTGTCGCGCGGGACGTTCCACGATAGCGACAGATCGGGTGCCGTCGGGGTGACCGAGGGCATCTTGCGGCTGAACAGCCAGCCGCATACAGCGGTCAGAATCAGCATGGTCTGCGTCACCCCTGCTGAACCCACGCTCATCAGGCTGCCACCGATCTGTCCGAACAAAATGGCCAGAAAGGTGCCCATTTCGATCAAGCCATTGCCTTCCACCAACTCGTCTTCGCCCAGATATTGCGGCAACACCGAATATTTCAGTGGTCCGAAAAAGGCGGAGTGCGTGCCCATCAGAAACAGGGCGAACAGCAAGACGGCCACGAGGTGGTAGATAAAGCCAATGCCGGCAATCAGCATGATGACAATTTCGGCCAGTTTCACGCCACGGGCAATGCGGGCCTTGTCGATGCTCTCCGACAAGCGGCCTGCCGTTGCTGAAAACAGAAAGAACGGCAGCACGAACACGCCGGACGCCAGCATGACCAGTTCCCCCGGTGGAATGCCTGCCAGAGTGAGCCCCTGATAGGTGATCATCACCGTAATGGCGGTTTTGAGGAGGTTGTCGTTGAATGCCCCCAGAAACTGGGTACCGAACAGCGGCAGGAAGCGGCGTGTGGCAAAGAAGGAGAAGGCAGTTCGCACGTTGGGGGTGCCCTGAATGAAAAAAGCGGAAACGGCATGGTAGCCGATTCCCGCTCTAGCGTCAGCCTTGCTTGTTTTACAGTAATTGCTGCCACATATTGGCGACCGTCGCGGTCATTAGTCCTGCCAGAATGGCGCCGCACAGTGCGCGCAGTCCCATCCGGGCCATGACGGTTTTCTGGTTGTCGGCCAGGGAGCCGATACCGGCCACGCAGATGCCGATCGAGCCGAAGTTGGAGAAGCTGGCCAGGGCATAGGTCGCGACCATGACCGAATTGGCCGAGAGCGTGCCGGCCTGCTTCATGCGGGCCAGATCCAGATAGGCGATGAATTCGTTGATGACGATTTTCTGGCCGATCAGGCTGCCGACCTGCAAGGACTCGGCCCAACTGATGCCCATCAGGAAGGCGGCGACACGGAACACCTGGCCGAACAAGTATTCCAGCGTCAGGTTCTGGAAGACGCCGCCGGTCGAGGCGCTGACCATGGCATTCAAGCCGAACCAGTCACCCGGGCCCGTCTTGAGCAGGAAGTTGAGCATGGCGATCAGCGACACGATGGCAATCAGGATGGTCGCGATGGCCGCCGCCATTTTCATGCCGTCCAATGCGCCATTGACGATGGCACTGATCAGCGTGCCGCGTGATTCGTCCTGAACCGATTCGCTGTCGCGGGTCTCGCTGGCGGGCGTTTCGGTTTCCGGGAACAGGATTTTGGCGAAAACGGCCGCAGCGGCCGCGTTCATCACGCTGGCTGTCAGCAGGAAACGGGCAAAGCGGGCTTGTTCGAGCGGATCATTGCCGCCGAGGAAGCTGACATAGGCCGCCATGACGCTGGCTGACAGCGTGCCCATGCCGGAGATCATTACCGTGGCCATTTCCGCACGGGTCAGAGAGTGGATATAGGGACGAATCAACAGCGGGGCTTCGGTCTGGCCCAGAAAGATATTGCCGGCGACCACCAGACTTTCACGACCGGTCAGGCGCATGGCGCGGCTCATGACCCAGGCCAGCACGGCAACGACCCGTTGCAGGATGCCCAGATGGTAGAACATCGCCGACAGCGCCGAGAAGAAGATCACCACCGGCAGGACCACAAACGCAAAGACAAAGCCGAATTTGGCCGGTTTGGCCAAGTCGCCGAAGACAAAGCCGGCACCTTCGGCCGAAAAAGCCAGCATGCGGGCAAAGCCGTTGCCCATGGCGCCAAAGGCGGCATTCACGGCGGGTACATAGGTGATCAGGACATAAAGGGCGCTTTGCAGGGCAAGGCCGACAAAGACGGTGCGCCAGCGGATGGCGCTGCGGTTACTCGAAAATAGCCAGGCCATTCCAATCAAAAACAGAATACCGGCGAAAGTCTGAAAAAGCATTATATCAGCACCAAAAATCAGTAATTTTGAAAAAAGTGCAAAATTCTACCTGAAAATCGTCCCCATCTGAAGATTGGTGCTGTTTTGTATTGATTTTATTCAAATTAATTTTCAAATTGAATATTTTAACCTTTGTGGTGAGTCAGTGCTGTGGCATGGCCATAATCACCTTTTGCAAGGTGGACGAGACCCGTTGGTGTACCGGGTCGGCATTCTGCCGTGGGTGCCAAAGCTGCTCGATGGTGATGTCGGGTGGTTCGCCATGCAGGCGTGCGACCGCAAGGCGTGCGTCGAAACGCCGCAGGGCCGGGGCAATGGCGTGGGGCAGAATGGCGATTGCGCCCAGCCGTTCCAATAGCGAGGGGAGCGCCAGCAGGCTGGAGGTACTGACAATGACCGGTGCAGTCATGCCTTGTTCCGCCAGCCATTGATCGATTTTGCGCAAGCTTTCTCCCGCATAGCTATGACCGATGCGGGGTAGTCCGGCGAGTCGGGACGGGTGTGCCATGTCCGGCAGGCTGACTTTGCCCGGGTGGTAGAAGCCGACATAGGCGCTGTTGTAGAGGTGCTGGCGAGCCAGCTTGTCCGGGCACTCCGGAAAATAGCCCACCGCGCTGTCTATCCTGCCGGTTTCCAGTGCCGCCGGCACATCGCCGGAGCGCATGGCCAGCACTTCCAGCACAAGGCCAGGGAGACTGTCGCGCAGTGCAGCGGCGAGGTCCGGCAATAGAGCCGCTTCCAGCAAGTCCGGCATGGCCAGCCGGTACTGTCCCTGATAGGCGAGGGCATCGAAAGGTTGCTCCGGGCACAGCAGGGCTTGCCCTTGGGCGAGCCAGTCGGCCAGCGGTTGGCGCAGTGACTCGGCCAGTGGCGTCAACACCATTTCGCGGCCATAGCGGCAGAGCAATTCGTCCGCAAGGATCTCCCTCAGACGCTTGAGAATGTGGCTGACGGCCGGTTGCCCAAGGCAGAGCTGGTCGGCACTGAGGCTGACGCTGCGGGTGGTCAGCAGGCTATGCAGCACCACCAGATTGTTCAGGTCGAGTCGTCGCAGCAAGACGCTATTTATATTATTCATATTGATATTTTGCATTGAAAGTATTGATTTTATTAATGCCAATACTCCTCCTAGACTGGGTTTTTGACAACCCGCTTGTGTCGATCATGTCGTGTTCCTCTTCCTTGATGTCCTCACCCGGGCGGAATGCCCGGCCCGGTTTTGCCTTGATCGTGTCCATCATGCTGGTGGCCTCCGTGGAATTTTTGCAAAACGGTATGCTCAATGTTGCAGCCAGTCAGATTATGGGGAGTATTGGCGCCGGGCCGGAGCCATTCAGTCATGCCGCCATGGTCTATGCCGGATGTGCGGTGATTGCCTTGTTCCATCACGATTGGCTGGCGGCGCGGTTTGGCAGCCGTCGTCTGGTCGCGATCTCGCTGGGCTTGTTTGCCATCGGTGCGGTGATTTGTGCCATGTCATACACGCCGGGAATGTTTATTATCGGACGCGCCGTGCAAGGGACGGGCGGCGCCGCATTTTTTACCGCGACGCGAGTCGAAGTGCAGCACTTGCCCCAGTCACGGCGCGTGCCGGCCTTGTTGTGTTTTGGCTACGCCTTGCTGCTGGGCTCGGCCTTGGGGCCACTGCTGGCCGGGCTTGCGCTGCAGTATGGTAGCTGGCACTGGATATTTCTCGGGCTGGTGCCCTTCGCTGGTGTGGCAGGTGCGTCATTGAGCGTCTGGCCGCGCCGCGCCGGACATGCCGCCTGTCGCGCTCCCTCGCTCACGTCATGGTTGGCGTTGGCGGGTGGTGGATTCGTACTGCAGTGGTTGATTCAGCAGGCCCCCTATGTGTTTTTCGGGGAGCGAGGTATCTGGTTGGCGGTTGCACTGTGTTTTGCGGCGATCGGTTTGGTGCTGGTGATTGGCTGGCGGGAGGGGGTGCGGCGGTCCTTGTTCCGCCAATCGCGCTATGTACTGGGCCTGGGGTGCTATTTCGTCTGCTACTGTCTGGTGGCCGCCAACAATTACGTCATGCCTGTGCTGATTCAGCAAGTCTTTGACTACGACTGGATGCATACCGGGCTGTTGCTGTCGGTCAGTTTCTTCGCCGGGATCGGCATGGCCAGTCTCTATGCGCTGGCCATGTTGCGCGGCTGGGTGACAGGCTTGCGCTGGCCGCTGGTGATGGCGGCCTTGCTGCTGGCCGGCTATGGGATGGCCATGACCATGTTGAGCACGGAGGCAAGCCTGTTGCGACTCGGCGCCAATTTGATGCTCAACGGCGCTTTCATGTCGCTCTTCATCATTGCGGTTGCGCAGGCGACGTTTCGCGATCTGGACGGCGAGGTATTTCCGACAGCTTATCAGATCAAGAACATCGTGCGACAGGTCGCCATTTCCGGCGCGGTTGCCGGGAGTACGGTTTTTCTGCAATGGCGCAATGCCTTGCATTACAGCCGGCTGGGCGAGGGCGTTACCGCAGGGAATCCCGCCTTTGTCGCGATGATGGAGTCCTTGGGGCAGGCTATGCCGAATCAGGGGCAGGCAGTCTGGATGGCACAGTTGGTCAAGGAACTGATGCGCCAGTCAATGTTGTTGTCGTGTCTGGA
>JAGLBD010000008.1:36570-43944 GCA_018260425.1 Pseudogulbenkiania sp.
AGTCCTTGTCCGGATTGGTGCTGTCGTCGTCCATCAGTATCCGGTGCGAAGGACCTTCCAGATCGTCGAATTGACCCGAACGGGTTGCCCACCAAAAAATCACCCCGATGAGGAAGGCGAGCACGATGCTGAGCGGGATGAGCAGGTAGAGACTTTCCATCAGGCGTTCCGTTTGATCAATCTGAGTGCATTGGAAACCACCAGCAAGGAGCTGCTGGCCATGCCCAGACTGGCAACCCACGGGGTGACATGACCCGCGACAGCCAGTGGCAGGGCAATGAGATTATACGCCAAGGCCCACCACAGGTTTTGCCTGATGACGGTCAAGGTTCGTTTGGCAAGGTCGATCGCATTGGCGATCAGTGCCAGCTGGTCATTGATCAACACCATGTCGCCACTTGCGCGGGCGACATCGGTGCCGCCACCCATGGCCAGCGAGACGTTGGCGCGAGCCAGTACCGGGGCGTCGTTGATGCCGTCACCAATCATCAGTACGCGCGCACCGCCTTGCTGCAAGTCCTCGACATAGGCCAGCTTGTCTTCCGGCGTGGCGCGGGCGCGCCAGGTGTCGATACCGCTTTGACCGGCAATCGCCTGAACCGCCTCTTCACCATCGCCGCTAAGCATATGCAGTGTCAGGCCGCGCTGCCTGAGCGCTTCCATCGTGGCACGACTGTCTTCGCGCAAGGCATCGCCGATGGCAAAACTGGCCACGGCGCCGGTCTCGTTGCCCAGCAGGATCCGGCTCGCTGCCGGGTGGCGCCCGGCGTAGTCCGGGAGGGGCTGGCCACTGAGTGCCATCACGAAGTCGGCACGCCCCAGCCGCCAGCGTTTGCCGTCGATAATACCTTCCTGTCCCATGCCAGGAATCCCGGACAGCTCGGCAACCTTGAGGGTTGCGCCGGTGCTCGCCGCACGCAAGGCCTCTGCGATCGGATGGCTGGAGCCGGCCTCCAGCGTGACCGCCGTGGCAAGACTGCGTTGCGGGTCGTTACCGTTCAGGGTGAGCTGCTCCAGCAGGGTCATCTTGCCGGTGGTCAGGGTGCCGGTCTTGTCAAACACCACGTCGGTGACCCGGGCGAGGGTTTCCAGCGTGTGGCCACGGGTAATCAATACGCCCAGCCGGGCCAGATGGCCGCTGGCGGCGGTCAAGGCCGCCGGTGTCGCGAGCGACAGGGCGCAAGGGCAGGAAATCACCAGCACCGCCACCATGATCCACAGGGCACGGGACGGGTCGATCATGTGCCAAACCACATAGCTGCCGATGGCCATCAAAATCAACAGGGCGACAAACCAGCCGGCGAAACGGTCGGCGATTCTGGCCAGCCGCGGCTTTTCAGCGAGTGCCTGGTCCAGCAGCCGGACAATGCCGGCCAGTCGTGTGCTTTGACCGCATTCGGTGACCCGTGCGATCAGCGGGCTGTCCAGATTGATACTGCCGGCAATCAGGGGGCTGTCGATATGCTTGGCGATGGGGTGTCCTTCACCGGTCAGCAGGGCCTCGTTGACATGGCTGTCGCCGTCGATAACGAGGGCGTCTGCCGGAATGGTTTCACCCGGACGGATCACCAGCAACATACCCGGCGTCAGGGTGCTGACCGGAATCTCGACACTGCGGCTGTCGGGCCAGGCAGGCAATTGGTGAGCGAACGCCGGCAGCAGCTTGACCAGACTCTCGGTGGCTTCGCCGGCTTTGCGGCGCGCCACGCCTTCCAGATAGCGCCCCCCCAGCAGCAGAAACACAAACATCGAGACCGAATCGAAATAAATGCCGTGCTCCACTCGCGTAAGCAGAGCCCAGGTACTGGCGATGAAGGCGGTCAGTACGCCCAGGGTCACCGGGGTATCCATACCGACCCTGCCACGCTTCAGATCGCGCCAGGTGCCTTGGTAGAAGGGAACGCAGGAGTAAAGCACGACCGGCAGGGTCAGCAAAAAGCTCGCCCAGTGCAATAACCAGAGAAAATCGCGATCGATTTCGCCATTGCCGGCCAGATAGACCGGGACGGCATACATCATCACCTGCATCATCGACAGGCCGGCGGCCCACAAGCGGTTGATGGCCTGTTTGCGTTCGCGTGCCTGCAGCGCTTCCTGACGGGAGGCATCGTAGGGGTGGGCCCGGTAACCGATGGCCGCCACGCCTTCGAGGATCTGCGAGAGCTGGATGCGCGAGTTATCCCAGCGTACCCGTGCACGGTGGCTGGTGTAGTTGATTTCCACCGATACCACCCCCGGCAGGCGCTGCAGATGGTGCTCGTTGAGCCAGACGCAGGCGGCGCAGGTAATGCCTTCGAGGATGAGTGACGCTTCGCGGATCTCGCCGGTCTCCTGATGGACGAAGGAACGCTGCAGCTCCTCGTTATCGTAGAGGCGCAACTGTTGCAGCAACTCGTCCGGCAGCGGTTCAGCCTGTCCGCTGGTGGCGGTGCGATGGTTATAATAATCACCGAGGCCGGAGTCGATGATGGTCTGTGCCACAGCCTGACAGCCGGCGCAGCAGGCCGGGTGCAGTTGTTTTCGGTACTGGATGGTGAAGGCAGCGTCGTCGGCCACCGGCAATCCACAATGGAAGCAGCTTGAATTCATAGCGTCATATTGTAATCAATTCTTGAGACAAACCGTAATCAAGGTTTGATCTGGCGCAAAAGTCGATGACTTTGGCATGGTTTGGGCCAAAGGTGTCCGGGAGTTTCTATGCGAGCGGTAATTCAACAGTGTGCCGGCGGGGCGGATACCCTGCAAGTCGCCGGGATCGACAAACCCCTGCTGCGCGAAGGGCAGTTATTGGTGCGGGTCATGGCCGCCGGCGTCAATCGGGCCGATATCGTCCAGCGTGAAGGTCGTTATCCCGCGCCGCCGGGAGCCAGCCCGATTCTCGGTCTCGAGGTGGCCGGCGTGGTCGAGGAGGTGAGTGGAACAAGCCGCTTCTCCGTAGGGGATCCGGTGTTCGGTTTGGTGCCGGGAGGAGGCTACGCGGATATGGCGGTGCTGGATTCGGCATTGGCTATCCCCAAACCGGACGCCATGAGTTGGGTCGAGGCGGCCAGTTTGCCGGAAGCCTGGATGACGGCCTGGTTCAATCTGGTCGAGATTGGCGCGCTTGCCGAGGGGGAGCAGGCGTTGATTCATGCGGGTGCCAGTGGCGTTGGCGCAGCGGCCATCCAACTGGTGCGCTTGCTGGGCGGGCGCTCGCTGGTCAGTGTTGGCAGTGCAGAAAAACTGGCGTTTTGCCAATCGCTCGGTGCCTCGCATGGGTGGTTGCGACAGGATGTTCCGGTGTTTGCCGATCTGGTGCGGCAGTGGGGCGGGGCCGACCTGATACTCGACCCGGTGGGCGGGGCAAGGCTATCAGAGAATATTCGGGCCATGAACCCGGACGGGCGGTTGGTCTTGATCGGTTTGATGGGCGGCACGGAGGCCGCATTACCGTTGGGGCCGGTATTGGCGAAGCGCTTGACGGTGCGTGGATCAACCTTGCGTAACCAGCCGCAGGAGGTCAAGGCCCGTCTGGCTCAGGCGCTGGAGTCGTTTGTTTTGCCGGCAATTGCAGCGGGAAGTATCGCGGTAACCCTCGACTCGGTGTTCCCGTTGGCGGCCGTCACCGAAGCCCACGAATATATGGAAAGCAACAGAAACCTGGGCAAGGTAGTGCTATCCATGACAAATGTAATGCCAACGTAATGAAATGTTGCTAGATTAGCGATTCGGAGGCCGTGATTGCCTTCATGAATGACCTGGTATGGATGGGGATTCAGGGCGATGCATGCATCGCCCTTTTTTTATTGCCGGTCAATGTGTGCGTAAATCGGTAATTACCCTGAAAACAGGCGCTTATCGTCCGATTTATCTGGGTTTAGTTCGTGATCGGGCTGGCGGCGCATGCCGTGCTCAATGGCCGGTTGCCGCGCCGCCTGATGTCTCACTAAGTCAGTTACCCGGGCACAGGGCTTCGATCAGTGCCACTTCCTGGCTGTAACTCAAGGCCTTGAGGCGTTCCAGCAGCAGGTCGGCATCTACGCCGTCGGGGAGACGGGTGTCGTTGTCGATCAGCCAGGCTTCGACTGCCAGCCACAGGCCGCGACATGACGAAGCCGTTTCGAAGGTGATCGGGCGGAGTATGCCGGCAAGCAGGCGCAGTTCGGTGTCGCTGAAGCGTCGTCCCAATACCGCCTGCTCGTGCTTGACCATCATTTCGTAGCGTTCTGCGATGACCTGCAGGCGGTCGTGGCCTTGCCCCGGGGTCTCGTGGCGATGGGTGCTGCCGGCCAGTTCGGTCGCCAGGGATGGGGCGAGGTCGACCAGATCTTCCTGCCACAGCCGCGACAGCTCCGAGTGGAAGGCCGGAAGCTGGGCGAACGAGATCGGGCCGAAGTGCATTTCCGGCATGGGGTCCCGGCCCGGGGCGCGGCCGGCGATGCGCACGTCGCCGTTGCTGTCCAGCGACAGCGGACCTTGCCAGCTACCGGATTCGCCGGTTGCCAGATTGTCTACCATCCACTCGACAGCAGGAGCGTCGTTATCGTCCTCTTCGTCCACCAGCCGCAGCGTGATGTCGAACAAGGTGCGTTTGTCCACCACGCAGAGCAAGGGCTGGCGCGACTGGCGGATCAGCAGGAACATGTCTTCGGTTTCGTAAACGGTGAGACCGTCCGGCGCACGATTGTCTTCAATCAATCGTGCCCGGGCCAGCGCCTCGGGCAGGCGCCCCGGGACAAGGGGGGTAATCGTGGCTTGATTGTCACGCCACAAGGCTTCCCAGTCGTACATCGTCGAATTCTCCATGAACAGTGCCGATAAAGTGTAACGAAAACCGGCTATTTTGTCCGTTGGGCCGGTGATTTCATTGGGGAAGAGCGCCGGATGTGTTATATTGGATGGATTTTCCGCTTGATTTCGCGACAGACATGACCCGACAAATTCGAAATATTGCCATTATTGCCCACGTTGACCACGGTAAAACCACTCTGGTCGACAAGCTCCTGCATCAGGCCGGTACCTTCCGCGAGAACCAGCACATCGCTGAACGCGTGATGGATAGCAACGATCTGGAAAAAGAGCGCGGCATTACCATTTTGGCCAAAAACACCTCCATCGAATACGAAGGTGTTCACATCAACATCGTGGATACCCCGGGTCACGCCGACTTCGGCGGTGAAGTCGAGCGGGTGCTTGGCATGGTTGACGGCGTGCTGCTGCTAGTTGACGCCGTTGAAGGCCCGATGCCGCAAACCCGCTTCGTGACCAAGAAGGCACTGGCGCTGGGTCTGCACCCGATCGTGGTGATCAACAAGGTTGACCGTCCGGGCGCACGTCCGGACTGGGTTGTCGACCAGACGTTCGACCTGTTCGACAAGCTGGGCGCCACCGACGAGCAACTGGACTTCCCGATCGTTTACGCTTCGGGCCTGAATGGTTTCGCCAAAATGGAACTGGATCAGGAATCCGACAATATGCGTCCGCTGTTCGAGACCGTGCTGAAGCATGTTCCGGCTCCGGAAGGCAGTGCGGATGCTCCGTTGCAGCTGCAGATCTCTGCGCTGGACTACTCGACCTACACCGGTCGCCTTGGCGTTGGCCGCGTACTGAACGGCCGCATCAAGCCGGGTCAGGCCGTTGCCGTGATGAACCATGACACGCAAGTCGGTCAAGGCCGTATCAACCAGGTGCTGGGTTTCAAGGGTCTGGAGCGCGTGCCGGTTGAAGAAGCCGAAGCCGGCGACATCATCATCATTTCGGGTATCGAGGATATCGGTATCGGTGTGACCATTGCTGACCGTGAAAATCCGGTCGGCCTGCCGATGCTGACGGTTGACGAACCGACCCTGACCATGGACTTCATGGTGAACACCTCGCCGCTGGCAGGTACCGAAGGCAAGTTCGTGACCAGTCGCCAGATTCGCGACCGTCTGACCAAAGAGCTGCTGACCAACGTTGCGCTGCGTGTCGAAGACACCAACGACGCCGACATCTTCCGCGTGTCGGGTCGTGGCGAATTGCACCTCACCATTCTGCTGGAAAACATGCGTCGCGAAGGCTTCGAAATGGCCGTCGGCAAACCGCGTGTGGTGTTCAAGGAAATCAACGGCGAGAAGTGCGAGCCGTATGAAAACCTGACCATCGACCTGGAAGACTCCCATCAAGGTTCCGTGATGGAAGAGCTGGGTCGTCGCCGTGGCGAACTGCAGAACATGGAATCCGACGGCAATGGCCGTACCCGCCTCGAATACCATATTCCGGCGCGTGGCCTGATCGGCTTCCAGGGCGACTTCATGACCATGACGCGTGGTACCGGCCTGATGGCTCACGTGTTTGATGACTATGCACCGGTCAAGCCGGACATGCCGGGTCGTCACAATGGTGTACTGATTTCCCAGGATACCGGCGAAGCCGTGGCTTACGCTCTGTGGAACCTGGAAGATCGTGGCCGCATGTTTGTCAGCCCGGGCGACAAGCTGTACGAAGGCATGATCATCGGTATTCACAGCCGTGAAAACGATCTGGTGGTTAACCCGCTAAAAGGCAAGAAGCTGACCAACGTTCGCGCATCGGGTACCGATGAAGCCGTTCGTCTGACCACGCCGATCAAGTTGACCCTGGAGTCGGCTGTCGAGTTCATCGATGACGACGAAATCGTTGAAATCACCCCGCAGACCATTCGTCTGCGCAAGCGTTACCTGCAAGAGCACGACCGTCGTCGCGCCTCGAAGGATTCCAATTCCTGATCCTGCACGGTTCCGTGATAAAACCCTCGCCAAGGCGAGGGTTTTTTTATGCGGAAATGGGTGACGGGCCGGGTGGGGTCTCAATGAAAACAGCCCGCCGAAGAGGACGGGCTGTGCGGTGTTACGATCAATCGGTCAGGACTTACTGGCCACCACCCACGGTGGACACCACTTCCCACTTGCCGTTCTTGACCTGATACACGGTCACGGCACCATTCTTCACGTCACCTTTTTCATCGAAGCCGATACGGCCCGTTACCCCGGCATAGTCAGTCTTGGCAACTTCCGGCAGGTAGGTTTTCGGATCGGTGGAGTTGGCACGTTTCATGGCGTCGACCAGTACACGCACGGCATCATATTCGAACGGTGCGTAGATCTGAACCTCGGCATTGAACTTGGCCTTGAACTTGTCGTTGAAGGCTTTGAAGCCAGGCATCTTTTCCGGGGGGACGCCGCAGCTGGAGGCGTATTGACCATCGGACGCTTCGCCAGCCAGTTTGATGTAGGTCGGGGTTTGTGCGCCATCGCCACCCATCAGCTTGGCTTTCAGGCCCAGTTCCTTCATCTGCTTGGTCAGTGGTGCAGCCTGGGCATCCATGCCACCGTAGAAAATCACATCAGGCTGCGTGCCTTTGATCGAGGTCAGAAT
>JAGLBD010000008.1:44044-48154 GCA_018260425.1 Pseudogulbenkiania sp.
GTTCCGGAGTTGAGGTGGCCGACGACACCGACGACACCGGCGTCAACCAGACGCTGAGCCACTTGCGTGCCGACTTTCGGGTCGCCCTGATCATCTTCCGAGACCAGTTCGAATTTGACCTTCTTGCCGCCAATCGTCACGCCTTCGGCATTCAAGTCTTCGATGGCGAGTTTGGCGCCATACTCGTTGTCCTTGCCCAGGTGGGCAATGGGGCCAGACATCGGCGAGACCTGACCGATCTTGACCACGGTTTCACCGCCGGCATCTGCCGCGGCAGGTGCAGACGCGCTGCCGGTAGAAGCTTGCTGGTCTTTGTTGCCGCAAGCCGCAAGGGTCATTACAGCGGCAGCGATGAGGCTCAAGCGAGCGATGTTTCTCATAGTTATTTCCCCTGAATCCATTTCTTCGTAGATTTGTGGCGATCTCTATTTCGGCTCCGGACATTCGCATGGAATGCCCGGAGCATGAAATGATTATGGGGAGCAGATTTGACGCTTGTCAACGACGATTCGAGTGATCACTCGAAGTGAAGGGAGTTATTGCCGGGCGCCGAGTTCCACGGCCCGTTTCAGGGTCGATTCCGGACTGCTTGAAACCCGCTCAGACCAGCCTCCCAGCTGGTTTTCCACGATGTTTGCCAGTGCGTCGGCAAAAAGTGAGTCCTGATTGAGACAGGGGATGTAACGGAACTGTTTGCCGCCGCTTTCGAGGAAGTCCTGACGCACCTCCATGGCGATTTCTTCCAGCGTTTCCAGACAGTCGCCGACAAAACCGGGGCAGACGACATCAAGTGTGGCGACGCCGGCTTTGCCGAGCGCCTTGACGGTCTCTGCCGTGTAAGGCTTGAGCCATTCGGCGCGCCCGAAGCGGCTCTGGAACGACACCACGTACTGGTCTTGCGTCAACTCGAGCGCTTCGGCCAGCAAACGCCCGGTTTTGAGACATTCGCAATGGTAGGGGTCGCCTTGGTCGAGGGTGAAGCGCGGCACCCCATGAAAACTCATCAGCAGTTTGTCCGGGCGGCCATTGGCCTGCCAGTGGCGGCGAATGGACTCGGCCAGGGCCGCGATATAGCCCGGGTCGTCATGGAAGTGACGCACCGTGCGAACGTCGGACATATTGCGCGATTTCATCAGCACCCGGAACACGGCATCCAGCGCCGTTGCGCTCGAGGAACCGGCATATTGCGGATACAGGGGCACCACCACGAAGCGGTCGACGCCTTGCTCGCGCATTTTGGTCATCACCGATTCGACGGACGGATTGCCGTAGCGCATGGCAAAGTCCACGACCAGATCCTTGCGTCCCGTGGCTGCCAGTCGTTCCCGCAGCAGTGTGGTTTGGGCGCGGGTATTGGCGAGTAGCGGCGAGCCATCGTTTTGCCAGATGCTGGCATACTTTTCTGCCGACTTGCGCGGACGGGTATTGAGGATGATGCCGTTGAGGATCAGCCACCAAATGGCGCGCGGAATTTCGATGACACGGGTGTCGGAAAGAAACTCTTTCAGATAGGGGCGCAATGCCTTGGCGGTAGGCGCCTCGGGGGTGCCCAGATTGATCAGCAGGACGCCGGTGCGGGCGGTGCTGCCATGCTTGAACGGCGGTTCGGGTAAGTAACGTGACATGATTCGGGTTCCGGTGGGTGATCAGTCTTCGCGTTGTGGCGCCAGTACAGTACGGTTGCCATTGGTTTCCATGCCGGAAACCAGTCCGGCCGCTTCCATCTGTTCGATCAGGCGTGCGGCACGGTTGTAACCGATGCGTAGATGGCGCTGCACCGATGAAATAGAGGCTTTGCGGGTTTTAAGGACAATGGCCACGGCCTCATCGTAGAGCGGGTCACTCTCGGCATCGCTCTCGCCGTTGCCAGCCGCGCTCCCTTCGCTGCCGGCACCCTCGTCGTCGCTGGTGCCGCTGAGAATGCCTTCGACGTAGTCGGGTTCGCCGGTGGTCTTGAGGTATTCCACCACCTTATGCACTTCGTCATCGGCGACAAAGGCGCCGTGCACCCGGGTCGGGTAGCCGGTGCCGGGGGCGAGGTAGAGCATATCGCCCTGACCGAGCAGGGTTTCGGCGCCCATCTGGTCCAGAATGGTTCTTGAATCGATCTTGCTCGACACCTGGAAGGCGATGCGGGTCGGAATGTTGGCCTTGATCAAGCCGGTGATGACATCGACCGAGGGTCGTTGTGTGGCCAGAATCAGGTGAATGCCGGCCGCCCGGGCTTTTTGAGCCAGACGGGCGATCAATTCTTCGATTTTCTTGCCGGCCACCATCATCAAATCGGCCAGTTCGTCGATAACCACCACGATCATCGGCATGGTATCGAGGGGTTCCGGTGTTTCCGGTGTCAGGCTGAACGGGTTGGGGATTTTTTCTCCGCTCTTCAGGCCGTCACGGATTTTCTGGTTGTAGCCGGCAAGGTTGCGAACGCCCATGCGCGACATGAGTTTATAACGGCGCTCCATTTCGGCCACGCACCAGTTGAGGGCGTTGGCCGCATGCTTCATGTCGGTAACGACCGGGGCCAGCAAATGCGGAATGCCTTCGTAGATCGACAGTTCGAGCATTTTCGGGTCGACCATGATCAGGCGCACCTCATGCGGGCTCGACTTGTACAGCAAGGACAGGATCATGGCGTTGATGGCGACGGACTTGCCGGAGCCGGTGGTGCCTGCCACCAGCACATGCGGCATGCGTCCGAGGTCGGCAGATACGGGTTGTCCGGCGATGTCCTTGCCCAGTGCCATGGTCAGGCGCGATGTCATGTTCTGGTAGGTTTCGGAACCAATGATTTCCGACAGGCGCACAATCTGGCGTTTGGGGTTGGGCAGTTCCAGACCCATATAGGTCTTGCCCGGAATGGTTTCCACCACCCGGATGGAGACCAGCGACAGGGCACGTGCCAGATCCTTCATCAGGTTGACGATCTGGGAACCTTTGACGCCAACGGCCGGCTCGATTTCGTAGCGGGTTATGACCGGGCCGGGGTAGGCCGCCACCACTTTGACTTCGACACCGAAGTCGGCCAGTTTGCGTTCGATTAGCCGGGAGGTGTATTCCACGGTATCGGCCGAAACCGGTTCGCCTTGTTCGCGGGCGGCTTCCAGCAGGGCGAGGCCGGGCAGGGTACCGTCATTCGGGTCGGCAAACAAGGACGGCTGCACGGGTTTGGTGGCCTTGGGCGAGACGGGAACATCCAGAACCGGTGCTTCGATGCGCACCGGAGGCTTGTCCTCGATCTTGCGTTTCTCGGTGGAGACTTTTTCTGTGCGTCGTTGGGCGATTTCTCGGCCGATTTCACGATCTTTTCGTGCTTGCCAGGCCTGCCATAGCCATAGCACGCCGTCCTCGACCCAACCGCCCACGCGCTCCATGGCATTTAGCCAGGACATGCCGGTAAACAGCGAGAAGCCAATCGCGCCCAGCACGGCCAGTATCAATGAGGCGCCGGTCATGCCCAGTGTGCGGGTCAGCCCTTCGCCGAGGAAGCGGCCCAGAATGCCTCCGGGCGCCAGCGGCAGCAGGGCGTGCATGTCTTTATGAGAGAACAGGATGCCTTCGATGCCCGAGCTGCTGAACAGCAGCAAGGTAAACCCGGCCACCGAGGCGCTGGTCATGGTATTGAAGCGCAAGCCGACGGTTTCAATACGCCGGTAGCCCCAGCTGATCGCGACCAGACAGAAAATCACCACCCACCAGGCGGATAGCCCGAAGACGAACAGCAGCAAATCCGACAAGCGGGCACCAAAAGCCCCGCCAATGTTTCTGACGGTCGGGTCGGCGGTGCTGTGCGACCAGGAGGGGTCCAGTGGCGAGTAACTGGCCAATACAAGCAGCATGTACGTGGCGGCAACCGCCATCAACAGCCACCATGCCTCGCGCAACAACGTTGCCAGACGCGGAGGCAGGCTGGAGGTGGTGTTGCGCACTACGGCCTTTCGTTTGAAAAGTCGCATATTCCCATATCTGTCGTGTTGGATTGAAAGGCGTCAAGCCGGCATTATACCGTGCTGTCAGCGCATTGGCTCAGGCCGGGTGGATTGCGCCAAGAATGCGTGGCCCCGCTGCTCCGGTCGCGGCCGGGACGTTGCCGGGCAAACCTTCCAG
>JAGLBD010000008.1:48254-81215 GCA_018260425.1 Pseudogulbenkiania sp.
GGCGCTTTCCGGAAGAAGGGCTCTTGGCAAAACCGTTCGAGCAGGGCAGGAATGACCGTGCCCGATGCAGCCCAGCGCCCGTCGGCATCGTAGTGCACACCTTGATGACGCTGGATCCACGCGTCCATCAACATATTGGCCGGCCCGCAATCGAAACCGCCTGTCGTTCCGTCAGGATGCAGCAAGCTCCAATTGGCAATGCCGCCCAGATTGAGAATGCCCCGGGTTTCCTGCGGGGCACCAAAGACAGCGGCGTGGAATGCCGGCACCAGTGGCGCACCTTGCCCGCCTGCCGCGACATCGCGGCGCCGGAAGTCACCGATGACCGTGATGCCGGTCAACTCGGCCAGCAAGGGCAGGTTGGCCAGCTGGAGGGTATAACCGCGTTCCGGCGCGTGGCGGATGGTCTGTCCATGGCAACCAATGGCCCGCACCGCTTCGCGTGGCAGGTTCTGGCCGGCCAGTAAGCGCGCTACGGCCGTGGCATAGAGTCGTGACAGCTCGTTGGCCAGGCATTCGGCGCGATCCAGCTCATTATTGCCTACGGTTTGCAGTGCCAGTACCGACTGGACCAGCGTCTCGGGGTAGGGGAGCGTGACGTCGCCTTCGACGCGCACGGCGCCATGGTCGTCGCGGCTGAGGAGTACCGCATCGACACCATCGAGGCTGGTGCCGGACATCAATCCAATAAACCGTTCTTTCATCGGTGGCTGGCAAGGTGGTTCAAGGTGCCTCAGCATACCCTGACAGTCGCTGCGCGCCAACCTTTGCCAGACGTGCATTTTGCCGGGTTTTGCGGTATTCCCCCCAGTTTGCGATAATCGTTCAATTATCGCTAGAACCCACAGTCCAGGAAGAGATCAAGTCCATGAGCACCGACCTTACCCCAGAACAACAACTGGCCGTCATCAAACGCGGCGCCGAAGAACTCCTGGTCGAAGCCGAGCTGATCGAAAAACTTAAGGAAAACCGTCCCTTGCGTGTCAAAGCCGGGTTTGACCCCACGGCGCCCGACCTGCACCTTGGTCACACGGTTTTGCTGACCAAGATGCGTCAGCTGCAAGACATGGGACATGAAATCATGTTCCTGATCGGCGACTTCACCGGCATGATCGGCGACCCTTCCGGCAAAAACACCACCCGCCCGCCGCTGACTCCGGAACAAATCCAGACCAACGCCAAAACCTATACCGAGCAAGTCTTCAAGATCCTCGATCCGGTCAAGACCAAGGTGTGCTTCAACTCGGAATGGTTGGGCAAGCTGGGCGCGGACGGCATGTTGAAGCTGGCCGCCAGCACCACCGTGGCCCGTATGCTGGAGCGTGACGACTTCCATAAGCGTTTTCATGGCAATCAGCCGATTTCCATCCATGAATTCCTCTACCCGCTGATGCAGGGTTACGACTCGGTGGCCATGGAAGCTGACATCGAAATGGGCGGTACCGACCAGAAATTCAATCTGCTGATGGGCCGTATGCTGCAACAACAGCATGGCCAGAAAGCCCAGTGCGTATTGATGATGCCCTTGCTCGAAGGTCTGGACGGCGTCAACAAGATGTCCAAGTCGTTGGGTAACTACATCGGCATCAACGAGCCGGCCAGCGAGATTTTCGGTAAGGTCATGTCGATCTCCGACGTCCTGATGTGGCGCTACTTCGAATTGCTGTCGCTGCGCTCCCAGGCTGATATCGCTGCGCTGCGTGCCGATGTCGAGGGTGGACGCAACCCGCGCGACGTGAAAGTGTTGCTCGCCATGGAGCTGGTGGCGCGTTACCACGATCAGGCGGCCGCCGATGCGGCACTGGCCGACTTCGAAGCCCGTTTCCAGAAAAACGCCATTCCGGACGATATGCCGGAACTGACCTTGAGCGCCGGCAGTGACGGCTTGCCGATCGGTAACCTGTTGAAGGAAGCCGGACTGGTGGCCTCGACGTCGGAAGCCCTGCGCATGATTCAGGGCGGCGGCGTGAAGATCGATGGTGAAAAGGTCGAAGATAAAGCCTTGAAACTGTCGGCAGGCAGCACACTGGTCGTGCAGGTGGGCAAGCGTAAATTCGCCCGCGTTACCCTGGCGTAATGTGATGAAACTGACTCTCCATGTACCGGGTTTGGTTTGGCCGGATGCTCATGACGGCGCAGAAGTCAGTCGTGAGCTGACACTGCCGGCGTTGACGACCTTGCTTGGCCGCGGGAGAGTCACCCCCGCTGCGGGCGCGCCCTCAGGGCTGCTTGGCGAGGTATTCGGCGTGTCCGGTGCCGCACTGGCCCGTCATGCCGCCCAGGCGGACGGACTGGATGCCGGCGATGGTCATTGGCTGATCGCCGACCCGGTGCATCTGCGCATCGACCGTGACCGGGCCTTGCTCGCCGATGTCGGCGTGATGAGCCTGTCGCAGGGCGATGCCAATGCGCTGGTTGCGTCACTCAACCGTCATTTTGCCGAAGATGGCCTGCAGTTTCATGCCCCGCGCCCGGGGCGCTGGTACGTCCACATGCCTGCAGCACCTCAGGCCCGCTTCACCCCATTGATGGATGCCGTTGGCGAAGATATCAACCAGCATCTGCCCGGCGGTGAGCAGGGCTTGCTGTGGAGTCGCTGGCTCAATGAAATGCAGATGTTGCTATTCAGCCACCCGGTCAATGAAGAACGTGAGGCGCGTGGTGATCTGGCTGTCAACAGTGTCTGGCTGTGGGGGAGCGGCGAAGAGCCGGTCGTGCAGCGCTGCAGCGACCTGCTGTTGACCGACGATGCCACCCTGCAATTGCTGGCAAACGTCGCCGGCACGCCGCACGACGCATTGCCTTACCGGCTGGAAGCGGCCTTGGCCCGTGCCGCCGGACAGGGCCGTGTTGACACGTTGCGTGTCACGCCGGATAGTGCCGAGGCTCCGGCACAATTCCGCGATGTCTGGGGCTGGCGCGAAGCGCAGGGCCGCCTCGAAGAAAATTGGTTTGCCCCTGCGCTGGCGGCATTGAGGGACGGTCGTCTCTCTGCACTCTCGATCAGGACGACAGGAAATGCCGGGTTTAGTTGCTCCGTTTCCCGTCGCGACCTGTGGAAATTCTGGCGACGTCCTGTCTCGTTGTCTCACCTGTACTGAAGCATGTCCCGAATCGTTACCCGACACGTGCCCTCCGGGGTGCAGCAATCGCTGATTGCACATGGCGTTCCGCCCTTGATGGCGCGTCTTTATGCCGCCCGCGGCATCGCCGGAACCGTTGAAATCGATTATGCACTGAAAGGCTTGCTGCCGTTTGCCCGGCTCAAGAACGCCTGTGCCATGGCGACGCGGCTGGCGGATGCCATTGCCGCCCGGCAACGCATTCTGGTGGTGGCCGATTACGATGCGGATGGCGCGACGGCCTGCTCCGTGGCCGTTTCCGGCTTGGGCGCCTTGGGGGCAATCGTTGATTTTCTGGTACCCAACCGTTTCGAATACGGGTATGGCCTGACGCCGGAAATCGTCGAACTGGCGGCAACCCGCCAACCCGACATTATCGTGACGGTCGATAACGGCATTGCCAGTGTTGCCGGCGTCGACGCGGCGCGGGCGCGCGGCATCGAGGTGCTGGTCACCGACCACCACTTGCCGGGCGATACCTTGCCGGATGCCTTGATCGTCAATCCCAACCAGCCCGGTTGCGACTTTCCCTCGAAAAACCTTGCCGGTGTCGGGGTGATGTTCTACGTCTTGATGGCCTTGCGGGCAGAAATGCGTGATCGCGGGGTGTTCAACGACCGGCCCGAACCCAATCTGGGGGAATTGCTGGATCTGGTTGCACTGGGCACGGTAGCCGATGTGGTGCGTCTGGATCACAACAACCGGATTCTGGTGGAAAACGGCTTGCGGCGCATGCGTGCCGGACGGATGCGTCCCGGGATTGCCGCCCTGTTTCAAGTGGCCGGACGGATGTTTCGCAAGGCCAGCACCTTCGACCTTGGTTTTACCTTGGGTCCGCGCCTGAATGCCGCGGGGCGTCTGGACGACATGAGTCTTGGCATTGCCTGTCTGCTGGCCGGCACCGAGAGTCAGGCCTTGCGTCTGGCCCAAGAGCTGGATCGCTTGAACCGCGAACGGCGTCATATTGAGGCCGGCATGCAGGAGGAGGCTTTGGCGGCATTGTCGTCATTCAATCCGGACAACCGGCACTCGCTGGTGCTGTTCCGCGATGACTGGCATCAAGGTGTTGTCGGCATCGTGGCCTCGCGGCTCAAGGAGCGTTACCACCGGCCGGCCATCGTTTTCGCGCCGGGCGACGAGGGCGAAATCAAGGGCTCGGGGCGTTCCATCCCCGGATTTCATCTGCGTGATGCACTGGATCTGGTGTTCAAACGCCATCCGGGGCTGATTCTCAAGTTCGGCGGCCATGCTATGGCGGCCGGACTGACCTTGCGCGAGTCCGAATTCGACGCCTTTTGCGCTGCTTTCGAAGCGACGGCACAGGAGTTGATCGACGAGGCGGCATTGACCCGCACCATCGAGACCGATGGCTCCCTCACCGCGCGCGAGTTGCAGCTGGGCGTCGCCGAGGAGTTGGGGGCCGAGGTGTGGGGGCAGGGGTTTCCGGCGCCGACCTTTGATGACACCTTTCATGTGCTTAGCCAGCGTCTGGTCGGTGATAAACACCTCAAGCTGCGACTGGAAAAGCAGGGCATGAGTTTTGATGCAATGATGTTCAATCGTCAGGACTGGTTGCCCGACCAGATTCGTGCCGTCTATCAAATCGTTGCCAATGAGTGGCAAGGACGGAAGGAATTGCAAATCTATCTTGAGCACGTCACACCGCTCTCCACCGAGGGAAGGACCTGATGGAAGCCGTGTTGGCCTTGTTGCTGGGCGGATTCGCCGGGGGAGCTGTCATCTGGGTGGCCACCAAAGGTCGTGCGGCGGCCGAGTTCGAGCGGGGACGCGGGGAGTCGCTGGCCGAATTGTCGGCGCTGAGTGCCGAGTTCGCCGCACAGGAAAACCAGCTTGGCGAGTGGCGTCGCCGCGCCACCAGTGTGGAAGAGGCATTGGGGTCGGCGCGGGAAAACCTGGCCGGCGCCACCGTGCGACTGGCCCGTCTTGCGGAGCTCGAGCGGCAACTGTTCTCTCAGGGCGATGAAATTCGCCGTTTGAGTGCCGATGTTGCCGGCAAGAGCGAGCAGGCCCGCCAATTGGCCGAGGTGCGCGAGGAAATGGCACAAGTGCGCCGGGTGCTGGAGTTGCGCCAGCTGGAGATTACCCGGCTGGCCGCCCGCGAACAGGAGTTGATGGCCCAGTTGGCGGCGCAAGTGGAGCGCAATGCCGACAATCTGGCCTTGCTCACCGAAGCCCGCGAAACCCTGTCGAATCAGTTCAAGGCCTTGGCGGCTGACATTCTCGAAGAAAAGTCCCGACGCTTCACCGAGCAGAACCGGGAAAATATCGGTCAGTTGCTGACGCCGCTTAACCAGCGCATTCAGGAATTCGGCAAGTTGGTGCAGGACACCCACGAGAAAGAGTCGCGGGAACGCCTGACACTGGAGCAGGAGTTGAAGCGCCTGCAGGAACTCAATACCCGTTTGAATCAGGACGCCGTGGCGTTGACCAATGCGTTGACGGGAGCCAGTAGCAAATCGCAGGGTAATTGGGGCGAAATGATTCTGGAGAAAGTCCTGGAAAGCTCAGGCCTGAGTCGCGATCGCGAATATCGCGTGCAGGTATCGGACATCCAGTCGGATGACTCGGGTACGCGGCGCTATCAGCCGGATGTGGTGATTGACCTCCCGGACAACAAGCATCTGGTGGTCGACTCCAAGGTGTCGCTGAACGCCTATGTCCGCTATGCCGCCGCCAGCGATGACCTGACCCGGGCCGCCGAGCTCAAAGCCCATGTCGCCGCGATCCGGGCACATATCCGCAGCCTGTCCGACAAGCGCTATCAGGACTTGTATACGCTGAATACTGTCGATTTCGTGTTCATGTTCGTTCCGGTCGAACCCGCCTATCTACTGGCCGTTCAACAGGATATGACGCTTTTTTCCGAAGCGTTCGAGCGGCGCATCATGATCGTCGGCCCCAGTACCTTGCTGGCGACCTTGCGTACCGTGGCGAGTATCTGGCGTTACGAATACCAGAATCAGAATGCATTGGAAATTGCCCGGCAAAGCGGGGCGATGTATGACAAGTTTGTCGGCTTCGTCGAAACGCTGGAAAAGCTGGGTAGACAGATCGAACAATCCCGTGATCTGTATCAGGATGCAATGAAGAAACTGTCCAGCGGCAATGGCAATCTGGTCGGCCGTGCCGAAAAGCTGCACGGCCTCGGCATCAAGGCCAATAAACGCCTGCCGGGCCATATCGCCAACGGCAGCGACGACGAGCCGGCAGAGGCGTAGATCAGGCGGCGCTGGCCAGCGCCGGCAGCCGTACTCCGCGGCTGAACACCGTGCGCAGCAGGGCCAGTGCCTCGAAGCGTTGCTCCCAGAAGACCAGGCAACTGGTCTGGTTGTAGCCGGCAATGATTTGCGACGCGATGCCGGTGCTGCCAAGGCAGGCAATCAAGGCGGCGATGCCGGAGGTGCCCGGCGTGGCGTTGCCGCCTTCAAGGGCGATACGGGCCCATTCAGTACGGCAGGGCAGGCCGGATGACTCGGCCTCGCTTTTCTCGACGACCACGGACAATAGCGATCCTTTCTGGCCGAGAACACAAAAAGGTACCAAGGGCAGGTCGTAATAGCTGGCGTCGTCGATCAGACAGATTGCATAGCGGCGTGGATCCAGAGTGATGTGTGGCGTCATGCTCATAATGAAACTCTTTCATGGTGCGGCCCGTGACTTGCGCCCGACGAGGCGAAGGTACAGCGGGCGACATGACCGGATGCGTTGATTTCCCGCCATGTCAGTACTGGTGTTCGAGTCTCATTTGTCGGGATGGTTCAATCAAATCTCATGCCCGATTATTTTTAGGATGATTTTGACATTTTTTTGGGAATTGTCCTGCTCACGAAGGGGCATTGTCCTGCCCGGGCGGTCTTATCCCCCGCGATTCTGTTGGCCAAGCCACTGCCACAACGACTCCATGGCCGGGGTGGTGTTGCCGGCGGCACGGTAAACCCGCACTTCCATGGCCGCCTCCCAGCCCGGTGCGGCGCGAACCAGGCGACCCTCTGCCATGGCCTGCGAGGCCAGACTTTCCGGTAGCCAGGCCAGACCCTGTTTTTCAATCGCCATCGCCATCAGCAACATGGCCATCTCGCCTTCGTAACGGCTTTCCAGTGCGGGCGCACGATGGGCTTCGCGATGGATGACGCTGGCCACCCGACCAAAAAACGTTCTGGGCGAGTAGGCTAGGTAGGGCACGGAATGGCCGTTTCCCGGCTCGACCGGATACATAGGCTCACCGTTTGGCAGCGGGGCACTCAAGGGAATCAAGGCCTCGCTATAGAGACGCAAGCCCTGAAAATTCTCCGGGTCCAGCAAGGTGGGGACATGCGGATGGTAATAGCCGACCAGAATATCGGCCTGACCATCAAAGAGCATCGCCACGGCATCATTGACGTTGGCGGCAACGACACAGGTGCGGATTTCCGGGGCGCGTTGGCGGAAGCGTTCCAGCAGGCGTGGTGCACACGTCAATGACAAGGTATGACCCGCTACCACCCGCAGGGTTTGTGATGCGCTGCCCTGACGATTCTGCAGGTTGGCTCGCATATCGAGCAGCGATATCAGTGCCGCTTGCCCCTGATCACACACCACCGTGCCCGCATCGGTCAATACCAAGGGATGACTGCTGCGGTCGACCAGCGGCATGCCCGCCCAGGTTTCCAATGCCTGAATGCGCCGTGACAACGCGGATTGCGTGATGTGTCTTAACTCGGCTGCCCGGGAAAAGCTACGGGTTTCGGCCAATGCCAACAAGTCCTTGATCCATTTCAACTGCATGACTGCTCCAACTCCGCCTGTCAACCATGAATTAGTATATGAGTATATTCCAAAATTTCATGGCGCTATGCTTGATAAGCATCATATCGACGGCATCGCTGACTAGAATCAAGTTTTCCGGTCGACTATACCGGCTAAGAACGATATTTCTGGAGAATAGAGAACACTCATGAGTACCCGTAAACTGACCACCCGTATCGGCATCGCCATGGTACTTGGCGTTGCTGTTGGCGCTGCCTGTCATTCCTGGGCTGGCGACACGGCTGCCGCCAAGGAGGTCGCCTCCTATTTCAGCCTGATCACCGACATCTTTCTGCGCATGATCAAGATGATCATTGCGCCACTGGTTTTTGCCACTCTGGTGTCCGGGCTAGCCGGCATGAGCGGGGCAGGGGCCGTAGGTCGCATCGGACTCAAGGCGATGCTCTGGTTCGTTTGTGCCTCGCTGATCTCCCTGTTGCTGGGTATGGGGCTGGTCAATTTGTTCAAACCGGGACTGGTCATGAATTTGCCGCTGGCCGATCTTGCCGCCAGTAGCGGTCTCAAGGGCGGCGATATCAACCTGAAAGGGTTTATTTCGCATTTATTCCCGAAAAGCATCACCGAGGCCATGGCCAACAACGAGATCCTGCAGATTCTGGTGTTCTCGCTGTTCTTTGGTAGCGCACTGTCTTGGGTCAAGGGCCGTGGCCATACCACGATAGCCAACATGATCGATGACCTGACCAAGATCATGTTCCGCATTACCGACTATGTCATGGCTTTTGCTCCGGCCGGTGTGTTTGCCGCGCTGGCTGCCACCATTACCGTGGAAGGGTTGGGCATTCTGTCGACCTATGGTGTGTTGATCGGTGAGTTTTATTTGGGACTGCTGATTCTCTGGCTGATCCAGTTCGGTGTAGCCTATCTGTTCCTCGGTAAATCGCTGGGACGTCTGACTCGCCTGATGAAAGAGCCGCTGTTGCTCTCCTTTGCCACCGCCAGCAGTGAGTCCGCCTATCCCAAAACCATGGAAGCCTTGAGCCGTTTTGGTGTTCCGCAGAGGATCTCTGGTTTTGTGATGCCGTTGGGCTACTCGTTCAATCTGGATGGTTCGATGATGTATCAGGCATTCGCGGTGTTGTTCATCGCGCAGGCCTATCACATCGATATGAGCTTTGCCCAGCAATTGACCTTGCTGTTGGTGCTGATGGTCACCAGTAAAGGGATGGCCGGCGTGGCGCGTGCGTCGCTGGTGGTGGTTGCTGCCACTTTGCCGCTGTTCCACCTGCCGGAAGCCGGTCTGCTGCTGATCATGGGCATCGACCAGTTCTTCGATATGGGTCGCACCGCGACCAATGTGGTCGGCAACAGTCTGGCCACCGCCGTGGTTTCCCGTCTGGAAAACGCCACCGGAGCCCCGATTGACGACGAGGCGCTGGATAGCGAAGTCGAAGCGGCCTGATCCCGATTACAGGATTGCCCGTTTGCCGTACCGGTTTTGCCGGTACGGTTTTTTTTCGTTGGGACACGGTGTGGCGATGGCTGTCATACGGTCTGGGTGAAACACTGGCGTACCGACGCCGCTGTCGACCACCCGCTCACAGTACAACCGGCCTCGCCGTCGCGTCATCCGGTGGGCAAACCGTTGCCCGACCTGCGGCGTTCATCGCCCCGGGCAAGATGGTCTTGCCCGGGTGCTTACGATTATCCCGACTAACGAGGTGTCGGGAATCATTAAACCACTACGATCGGGCTTCTCGCCGCTCATTACGCAGCGGCGGGCGCTGGTATGCACTGGGCCCCTCCTCTTGCTCCAGAAGGACCTTCACTTTCTCCAGATCGTTCTCGACATATGATTTGTAAGTCGAGACCGCACGCAGGGCTGAGCGTTTTTCTTTGGTAGACGCAAGCTTACTCAGATGGGAGCTCGTGATGTCGAGTAACCGCGTGATGTGGATCAGGTATAATTTCTTTTGGTAAAGGAATTCCTTGGATGCGAGTGTTGCCTGAACGTGCAATGCGAACGTTTTGATCATTTCCTCGGCATCGTTGGTTGAGGTGAGCTTAACGCCGACACTGGCGAGTAAACCGGTCAGCTCACTAGCCGGGTCGGCTGACGTGGCGGGAGTTTGCTCCGTCTGGAGTTGTTTGGGTGCTGTATACTCAAATGGGGCTTCTCGCCGCTCATTACGCAGCGGCGAAGGGCGCTGGTATTCACCGGGTTCCACCATCAGGTTCTTCATGCCGTCCTCCAGTTTATTCAGATCGTCCTTGCCGACTGATTGCTTGGCGCCAGAGAGCCGGACGGGGGCATTATCCACGGCGGTAACGCTTCTCATGGATTGGGATGTGTGTTTCCCTGGCTTGGGGGAGACCGGCGCGGTGGCAGGATTGTATTGATTAACACGCATGGTGGGGTGCTCTCGGGTAAAAAGGGTGTAGTGCAATACTATCTTCTGCGCTGGCGAGAGACTTTCGAATAGCGACTATAGTGGTAAATTTTTTTCGGGCACCAGGATAGATTGTTTTGCCGTCATCTGTTGCTCGTAGATTGTCCAGGGCTTGCCAACTTGGACGCCATAGTTCGAGAAGCCCGAGTAACCGAGCACGATCGTCATCGTCCCATGCGGCGATTTCCCGTTTCAAACCATTGCTACCGGTCGGGTCAAGTTCTGCGCTATCTTTTTCAGCAATGACAGGTTCTGTGGGACGTGGTCTTTACGCAAGGTGCCGGCATCTTCGTTGCAACAAACATCCAGCATCCCGTAGTCCGCATTCTTGTCCAGGATCGTGCGGGCAATGTCGTATTGGCCGCCCATCGCATCGATAGGAACCAGCAGGACTGATCGGCACAGGCGAGGACGGCTTGGCCGTCCGCGCTATCCTTCCCCGCCCTGAACGGCGGGGCTTGCCGCGTACCGGGTCATGCAGCCGGTTTGTGCAGATCCGGCAGGAGTGCCGTCACAACGCCCATCAGCGGCAGGAAGGCACAAATGCGGTAGACCACTTCAATGCCATGAGTATCGGCCACCTGTCCCAGTACGGCCGCACCAATCCCGCCAATGCCGAAGGCCAATCCAAAAAACAACCCGGACACCATGCCGATCTTGCCGGGCAGCAATTCTTGCGCATAAACCAGAATGGCAGAGAATGCCGAGGCCAGAATAAAGCCGATGATGAATGACAGGATGGTGGTTGCCGTCAAGCCGACCCATGGCAATGCCAGGGTAAAGGGCGCTACGCCGAGGATGGAGAACCAGATGACTCGCTTGCGGCCAATGCGGTCACCAATCGGGCCGCCCAATACCGTGCCGGCCGCAACGGCAAACAGAAAAACGAACAGATGCAATTGGGCATCCTGCACCCCGAGGCCGAAGTGTTGCATCAAATAGAAGGTGTAGTAGCTGGTGATACTGGTCAGATAGACGTACTTTGAGAAGACCAACAGCACCAGAATCAACAGACTGAAAGCCACTTTGCCTCGGCTAAAGGGCGATGCGGGCGTGTGAGTCGCCGCTTTGGCCTGACGGTGCTGTGCTGCATACCAATGTCCGACTTGCCAGAGGATCACCATGCCCAGCAAGGCCAGCACGGCAAACCACGACAGGCTGCCCTGGCCAAAGGGAAACACAATCCAGGCCGCCAGCAAGGGGCCGGTGGCGCTGCCGGCATTGCCGCCGACCTGAAACAGCGACTGTGCCAGCCCATGACGCCCGCCGGAGGCCATGCGTGCCACACGCGACGACTCCGGATGAAAAATCGACGAGCCGGTGCCGATCAGCGCAGCCGCAAATAGCAGCAAGGCAAAACTATGCGCATTGGCCAGCAGCAACAGCCCGGACAAGGTCGCCCCCATGCCGGCAACCAGAGAGTAGGGCATAGGCCGCTTGTCGGTGACAATGCCGACCAAGGGCTGCAGCAAGGAGGCTGTGCACTGGTAGGTTAGTGTCATCAGCCCGATCTGGGCAAAGCTCAGATGGTAGTTGCCCTTGATCAGCGGGTAGATGGCCACGATCAGCGATTGCAGCATGTCGTTGAGAAAATGACTGAAGCTGATGGCGCCCAGTACTCTGAAACGTGTAGTGCCGTTTTGCGGTGCGGCGTGGGTCGATGTGGTCATGATCAACAAAAAAATACAGTGGGAGCTTATCTTAACCACGCAGGGTTGCGCCTGTCTTGCTACTATACGTCAACCATCTTCGAGAAACAGGCAGATATGGACACGTTTGCTCATCTCCATGAATACGATCGTGGCGTGGCGCCGGTGGTGGCGAAATCGCGGGACTACGAAGCGGGAGAGGCCAATCCGTTTCACGCTCACCCGACGGCCCAACTGCTGTATGCGGTGGAGGGCGTGATGGTGGTCACCACTCGGGACGGTTGCTGGATTGTTCCGCCCACTCGCGGTATCTGGTTGCCGCCGCAGGTCAGTCATAGTGTACGCATGGTCAGCCGGGTGCTGATGCGCACCATCTATGTGAGGGAGGACGTCCAGGAAGGGCTTCCTGACCAGTGCCAGGTCGTGGCCATCACCCCTCTGTTGCGCGAGTTGATGCTGGCGGCCATGAAGGTCGAGGTGCAGTATGCACCGAACAGTCGCGATGAACGGATCATGCTGCTGATTCTGGACGAGATTCGAACCCTGCCGGTGCTGCCACTTTCCCTGCCGCTACCCAGCAGTCCGGCACTTCGCGATATTTGTGCGACGCTGCAGGCGAAGCCGGACATGACCGCACCCGTCAGCACCTGGGCCCGTCAAGCCGCCATGGACGAGCGTACCCTGCAACGCCGTTTCAGTCGTGAAACCGGGCTGACGTTCGGGCAATGGCGACGACAGGTGCGCTTGCTGGCCGCGCTGGAACGCTTGGCGGCGGGAGGAGGGGTGCTGGAGGTCGCGCTGGATCTTGGGTATGCCAGTCCCAGCGCCTTCGCCACCATGTTCAAGCGTGAACTGGGCGTATCGCCCAGTCACTTTTTTGCGGTCAACGAGGTGGCGCCGGAGGCATCGCGCTAGGATGCTTCCGGCAGGATCACTTGCCATCCAGCCGATACTGGACGCCCAGCATGGCGGTTCGCGGCGCGCCGGGAGTATAGGTGTTCTGACTGTCCGGCTGGTAAGTGCCGGTGCCTTTGTAACTACTGGCCGCTATTTCGGCATAGCGGCGGTTGCCGGCATTCAGCACTGCGCCCCACACTTCCCATTCGCCATGGCGATAGTTGGCCCGTAGATTGACCAAAACGTGGCCGGGATAGCGAACCGTGTTGGCATCATCCATGTAATAGCTCCCCAGATACTGGGTTTCGGCAGCCAGACGCAAGCCTGACAGCGGCTGGTAACCCAATTCGCCATTCACCAGCCAGTGCGGTGCGGCTGGGATGGCCTTGCCATCGAAACGTTGTGTGGCGCTCAAGGCATAGGAGCGATAGGAGTGACGCGCAAACGCACCATTGAGTTTGGCATCCCATTGACCGGCCGGATGCCAGTCGACACCGAATTCGATGCCTTGATGGCGGGTCTTGCCGGCATTGACCGGAATGGACACCCCGGGCGCCACCGACCAGGAGAGAATCTCGTCTTTGCCCTCAAGCCGATAGACCGAGATATCGGCATTGATCGTTCGTGACACATTGACCCAACGTACCCCCGTATCAATATTGGTGAAGGTGGCTTCTTTCAGTGAAGGGGCGGTCAACGAGCCCCCGTACTGTGCACTGACCTCCGGCGGAGTAAAACCCTGACTGGCATTGGCATAGCCGTTGATTCGGGGGGTGATGTCCCAGGTGGCTCCCAGTTTGGGGCTGACATGGCGATAGCGCCGCGACTCGGAGGGTGCCCCGGTGGTAGGAGATGGCAGCAAGTGATTGGTGTAGTCATAGCGAATGTCGTCGCTGCGCAGCCCCGCCACCAGCCGCACGCTCTCCACCGGGGTGTATTCGCTTTGTGCGTAGAGCGCCTGATTGGTGATGTCGACCTGGTAGTCGCGTCGCACCAAGCCGTTGCTGTAACGCAGGTAGCGACCGGTTTGCGGGTCGCGGACAATGGCAAGATTGACCTCGCGGGCGGTGACCGGGCTGCGTTCGGCACTCACCCCGAGAATCACCCGCCAGCGTGAGTCAAACAGGTCTTGCCGATGGCGGGCATCAAGCCCCAGTGACGTGAACCGTTGCACGCTCAGGCGTCCGGCAGCGCTGCTGCTACCGGTATTGAAAATCAGGTAGGACGGCAATTGGTCGGTGGTATTGCTGCGGGCGTACACGGTCAGGCTGCTGTGCCCGCCGGCATTGGTGCTGCCGGTCAATTGGGTCGACAGGCGGCTGGCTTCGACCTTGCGCCAGGTGAAGGTGTTATAGGAGAAGCCCGGGCGTTGGCGATAGTCGCTTTCGTTGAGGCTGCCGGGCATGTCCGTCAACAAACGGTTGTAGCTGAACACCGTCACCAGACTGGCGCTATCCCCCAGCGCTGCGTCATGGCGCAGGGTCACTCCGTCCTTATCGGCGGCATTGTGTTCCTGCCAGCCGCCGCGCCGGCGGGCGTGGTAGCCGGAAATGCGCAGTTGTTGTCCCTCATTGCCGCCACTCAGGCTGTACTCTTCGCGGCGATAGCCCTGATCGCTCACTTGCATGCCGATCGTTGCCTGCGGATGCGGGCCGCCAGCCCGGGTAAAGAAATTCACCGCCCCACCCACGGCATTGCTACCGTATAGCGAAGACGCCGGACCTTTGATCACCTCGACATCGCCGACCCCGGTCAGATTGATTTCGTACAAGGCATTATGGTTAAACAGTCCAACAGGGCGAATGGGCAAGCCGTCTTCCAGATACAGATACACGGCGTTGTAAGACAGCGGCTGGCGAATAGACATATTATGTTGTTCGTTGCCTAAGTCTGTGACATAGACTCCCGAGGCCTGATTCAACACCTGACCGACAAAGACCGGGTGCTTCTCGTCAAGGGTTTTGCGGCTGACGTGGTGGATCGCTGCCGGTGTGCGGCGCAACAAGGTGCTCTCGCGAGAGCCGGTCACCACCACCTGGTCAAGCAATTCCAGAGTGGGGTCGGCGTAAACCGGCGCCGCCAGAAAGAGGGCGGACATGGCGATGGCCAGTGGGGTCGGGCGAAGCGGCGCGGGCATGGCAGATCCTTGTTATTGTCATGAAAAGCGCCGCACTATAAGGTAATAAAATGGATAAAAGGAATGTGACAAAGTGTCGCAGCCTTGAAAAACAAGGAGTCCAGCGGTGCTGATCAACTGCGTTGCTTATCGAAATGGTCGCAAGATTGCTGATATCGATAAAAAAGATATCAGCGAGTATGTCAATCAACCCGACTGTTTTGTGTGGGTCGCTCTGAAAAACCCGACGCTCGACGAGATCGAGGAAATGGGGGAAGAGTTTGCTCTCCATCCGCTTGCGATTGAAGATGCCCGGCATGGCCACCAACGGCCCAAGCTGGAAGAGTATGACGGAATGCTTTTTTCGGTGATGCACACCCTTGAAGTCGATGATGAAGGGGATATTCGCAATGGTGAAGTGTGTGTGTTTGCCGGTCGCAACTTCGTTTTGTCGATACGCAACCGCACCAACACCGGATTCAAGGACGTTCGGCAACGCTGCGAGTCGGATCCGCTGATGTTGAGTCACGGTTCCGGTTTTGTGCTGTATGCGCTGATCGATGCGGTGGTGGACCGCTATTTGCCTCTGGTGGACAAGTTGGAGGCCGATATGGAGTTGCTGGAGAACCGCTTGTTCACCGCCCATGGCGCCACGCGTGCCAATATTGAAGAGCTGTACGTGCTCAAGCGCGATTTGATGAAGGTGCTGCATGCGGTCAACCCCTTGCAGGAAGCCATCAAGAAGCTGTGTGGCGGCTGGAGCCCCTCGGTTTGCGCGGGGATGCAAACCTATTTTAGGGATGTCGATGACCACCTGGAGCGGATTGTGCGCAGCATCGAGCGCATTCGCGATATGTTACTGACCGCAACGCAGGTCAATCTGACCTTGATTGCGCTGGATGAGTCGGTCATTACCAAGAAACTCGCCTCATGGGGTGCGCTGTTTGCCGTGCCGACCATGGTGGCCGGCATCTATGGCATGAACTTCACCCACATGCCGGAACTGTCGATGCCCTACGCCTATCCGCTCATTCTGGCCGTGATGTTCATCGCCGACCTGGTGTTGTGGCGGCGCTTCAAGCAGGCCGGCTGGCTCTAGTCCGGCTTGCCCGCCAGACCCTGCCGGCGTTATAGTCTGGCCATCCAACCTTACAGGAGTCCTTTCGTGGAACCCGATCCCGCACGTTTGCCTCGTTCAGGCACCCGATAGCGGCAGGATACTCCCGGACTCCCCGGTCACTGTCCTGCCGCAAGGCGGGCAGTGACTCTCTTCGGCGCACACCTGCGCCAGTGCGTGTCACTCCCGGTTACATCTCGTAGTCAATCGAGCCGCGCTTCAGCCAGCGTGGCTCGGGAGTCGCATTATGCATAGCTTGCTGCAATTCGATGTTGTTACCTTTATCACTTCACTGATCAAACTGGGTTTCGCCTTCATCCTGGGCTCGGCCATCGGCTATGAAAGACAGTACCGGCAACGAACCGCCGGCCTGCGCACCAATGCGCTGGTGGCGGTCGGGGCGGCGGTATTCGTCGACATGGCGCACCAGATGAATGGAGCCGCCGGCGCCGTGCAGGTCACCGCCTACGTGGTGTCCGGCGTTGGTTTTCTGGGGGCGGGGTCCATCATGAAAGAAGGACTCAATGTCCGGGGGCTGAACACGGCGGCCACGTTGTGGGGCTCTGCGGCGGTCGGAGCCTGCGCGGGCAGCGGCCTGTGTGCCGAAGCGCTGTTGGCGGCCTTGTTCGTGCTGGCGGCCAATACCCTGTTGCGACCGGTGGTCAATTCGATCAATCGTCAACCGCTGGACACAGTGAGCAGTGAGGTCACCTACCAACTTTGCCTGATTGTCGATGAACTCCATCAGAAAGAGGCGATGGCCGAGCTGGACCGGTTGTTGGACAAGGCCCGTTACCCGTTGGCCGACCTGGATGTCGAGCCGTTTGGCGATGACGATGTGGAAATCACCGCGACCTTGCTTGCCACCTCGGCCGACCAGAAGGAACTGGACCGGATTACGGCCGCCTTGCTGCACCGCGCCCATGTCCGTCAGGCATTCTGGAATCCCAGTACGTCCGAGTGATCACGCTTTGGGTCGGGTCTTGCAGGTAGAAATCCCCAACAGGGCATAAGGCGGGCACCAGCCGGCCAGACCGGTTGCCAGCAGCACCAGACCCAGCCAGCCCCATGGCGTGGCAGGCCCGACGAAGACCAAAGCGATGGCGATGAGTCCGGCAACAATGCGCAGCACCCGTTCAATAGATCCGATATTTTGTTTCATGAGGCTCTCCTGTGGTCACAACAATATATGTATTTGTATATTGATTATATCCACCCGGCGATGAAATGCAAGAGGCTAGTGCGAAGGCAGCCCGATCGTGCAGACAATCAGGACCTCATGTGCCGCTCGGCGATACTCGGCAAGTAAACAATGGGCGTTCATGTTGGCCTTCCTTCGGTACAGATACGGTGGATTTGAAGGGCTCTTGCTGCCGTAGTGTGCTGATTGGCAACCTTGTGCGTGGCATTGCTGACGATACGTGGCCCCTCCGGATCTCCGCACAGAAAGTTATCGCGCACGCGTGTCGCATCCTCAATCACGTGCAGCAAATCGGTTCCCACATAGTGCTCGCCTTCAATGAAACCCAGCGCGAACAATCGCTCGCCAAGCGAGCCGCGTTCAGCGATCACCAGGCATCCCGCTGCCATCGCTTCAAAAACCTTGGCGACCAAATAGCCAAAGATAGAACCGCACACCAACATCGCCGGATGGTCGCCAAGCAATGCGGCATAACGCTCACGCCCTAATCGCCGCATTGCCGCGGAATCGGCCTGCATGGTGTTTGCCCGGTCCCCGGGGTAGCCCGGATAACCCGGGTGGTCAACCACCTCACAAACCGAATCCGGAAGTTTTGCCTGGCAAAATTGTCGGAATGGATAGGGCCAGGTTCGAGAGCCGGAAAGAAGAACACGATCAGAGGAGGGCGCGGTTGGGTTCGGTTTAAAGTATGAGGCTGCCGCGTGTGGCGTCCAGTGGATTGGTTTCCCGGCAATCGCTGGAAACCATTGAGAGAGTTTGTCGGGGTAGGTCGCTAAAATCAGATCCGCCCAACAAAACGCGCGCAGCCGCTGCTGCTGGCGATGTGACGTAAAGTAATGGACGTCATCACAAAATACGACTTTCCGGGTTGGCGCCGTGTGGGCATTCGTTCCCAGTAAATTGGTATTGCGTTCAAATAACTCATACACTTCCCATAGCAAGGCTACCCGCGCCTGGCGAATCGCTTTCAAAATCACGGCGTCGTCGACTTCGCCAATCACTAGTCTTGTCCATCCTTGGGCCACCAGGCCTTGATGTATTTCATGAAATTCGAGTGAGATATACGTTTCCCATCCGGATGGCACACACAACACCAAGTCGCCGGTTCCGGACGGTGCCCCGGACGCTCTAATTAACGATTGCAAAATCTCCATGGCATCCCCTTTGTCGTTGCTGGCTGCGCATCAGCTCGGCTGATCGATCCTCGACAGGGAGTGGGACTGGATGAATGCATGATGGTTTCAGTGAGTGTAAATTTTTTAAAAACAATGATCTAATGGCGATTCAATGAAATTGACATATTGAGATCAGCATAGAGAAGGCGGTATTCCGTCTAATTCAAGTGGCGTCCGTCTCAGAACCGGCTGCTGCTCAGCGCTGCTCTGTTTCTGGCTGCGACATTGCGTGATCCTGCGTATGAACTACGCCAATACAGCAGGCGTTTCGTGGCTCAACACGGCGAAACGTCCACCGCTCCCCTCCTCGGCCAGTTCCTGACCGGTGGCGCTACTGCGGCTCAGAAGGAGTGGACTATGGCTGGAGCACTGGGGTGCAAGTCCGGTAGAACAGTCTGGCCGTTAACTCGGGGGTGCATTAATAGTACACTGTACGCCTGCCGTTTAAACCACTCGCCCCATGAACGAAATTACCCTTTGCGCCGCAAGCTCGATTGCCCCCGCCCAGCTGCATGCTACGTTCGTGACAGCATTTGCTGATTATTTGCTGGGTCCGTTTGCTCTTGCTCTGGAACACTGGCCCGGGTTTCTGGCCCGGCAAGGGGTGAGCCTGGAAGATAGCCGGGTCGCCCTCCATGAAAACACTCCGATTGCGTTCGCGCTGGTGGCAAAACGGCCACGACAGAAGCGCTGGCGGCTCGCGACCATGGGGGCTGTGCCTCAAGCCAGAGGCACGGGTGCTGCCGGTTTGCTGCTGGACGATATGATCCGTCGTGCAATACACCATGACAACGTTGCGGTGGAGCTGGAAGTGTTTGCCCAGAATGAGCGTGCCTGGCGTCTTTATCAGAGCAGGGGGTTTGTACGGCGAGGCGATCTATATGGTTTTCATCATCAGACCGGCCAGCACCAAGCGGCTGTGCCAGAGGTCGAGGTGGTAACGCTTGCCGATGCACTTGGCTGGGTTGATCAGGCAGAGCAGGGGATCGCTGATCTTCCCTTGCAAGTGTCTTCCGTCGTATTGGGGGCGTTGACGGTGCCGTTGAGCGCCTTGCGCTTTGGTCAGGCGCAAGTGGTGTTTCTTGAGGGGCCGGCGCAAACCCTGACCATTTACAGCCTGATCGATCGCGACTCTCGTCAGGAGGATGCTCGGTGTTTGCTGCAACACCTGTGCGCCCGCTATCCGGACCACGAGATCAACGTGCCGCAATTGCAGCGCGACGACCTGGGTGGCAATGCCATGCGTTCGCTCGGGTTTGATCCGCTCCCCTTGCATCAGTGGCTGATGGTGCGGGAGCTGGTTTGATGTCTGGCAAAGTCATGCCTGCCCGGATAGGGTAGACTGCAGCAATGCGTATCGTCCGGACACTGTTCATTCTATTGCTGCTGGCGCTCACTCTGACCGGCTTGCCGATGCTGTCGAGTACAGCCTGGGCGGGTGGCGTGCCATCCACGGCAGAGTGTCATGCCACATCGTCCGGCACGCACCATGCCACCGTCGCGGAATGTTCAACGGCCTGCGCTCAGGCGTTGGTGATCGAACCACCCCAATGTACCCGTTTACCGTCCAGTTCCCCGGCGTGCCCTGAGTACCGGGAAGGCTATTGGCCGAACCGAAACCCGGCACCGCCTCTCAAGCCTCCCCGCAACGACCGTTAAGCCCAGTGAAATCACTTTGGTCGCCATGTCGACCGTATTCATTAGTTTGACGGGAGTTTTGCATGTCTCGATTTTATCGCAGCGCGATCGCCGCGCTTCTTGTCGTGTCTTCATCGCTGGCCAATGCCGCCAGTATCACTGCCACCCTGTATAAATCGCCAACCTGCGGGTGTTGCGAGGCCTATGTCAGCTATCTGCGCCAGAATGGCTTTGAGGTGAAAGCCATCAATCGCGATGACATGGACGCCGTACACAAGCAGAACGGGATTAGCCCGGCACAGAGTAGTTGCCATACCATGCGTGTCGCCGGTTACACCATCGAGGGGCACGTTCCTGTCGCCGCCATCAAGCGACTGCTAAAGGAAAAGCCCGCGATCGCCGGACTGACGGTGCCGGGAATGGTGGCGAATAGCCCCGGGATGGGCGCCTTTACACCGGGCTCACTGCCGGTGATGACGCTGCAGGCTACCCCGGTCGTTTACGGACGCTTTTAAGGCTCAACGACAGAATGACGTGAGAGACTGACGGTCTCACCCAGACTCTCCCTGCGTTGGTCGCTGTGCGACGTTGGGAGAGTCTTCTATAGTAAAAGTGTTCTGCGTCATTGAGAAAGAGCCTTGAGTATGGCGCTTGCTTTGCCAAACTCTTTGTTTGCCTCACACCGCTTGCGCCAGAGCGGCGAGGGTGAGTTTCGTCTTACCGAGGCATTCCGGGCCAGTTTGCTGCACGGTTCAGAAACGCCGTTGCCGGCGGCATTGCCCACCATTAGTCATTCCCCCCTGCATGAGCTGCCCTTGTTGACCCACCATCTGGACGGGGTGCTGCATCACTTTTTACGGCTAGGCCATGCACCCGAAATGATCGATAAGTTGGCGAAGCGACTTGTCGATGGCGTCAGGCGGAATCCCGACGGTTACGTTGCCGCGAGTACCCTGGTGCCGCATGGCCCACTCTATACCGCACGCCACGCCCTGCAATGCGCCATTTTGCTGGTGCTGATCGCCGATGCGCTGAAATTCGACACGGTGTTGACGCACGAATTGACCTGCGCGGCGCTGACCATGAATGTCGGAGCCGTCTCGCTCCATGACGAACTGAACCATCAGGAAGGGCCGCCCAGTACCAGCCAGCGGCAATGGCTCGACATTCACCCGCTGATCAGTGCCGCCATCTTGCGTGAGGCTGGCGTTCCGCTGGGAGAATGGCATCAGGCCGTGCTGCTGCATCATGAAAAACGTGATGGAAGCGGCTATCCATTCCACTTGCGTGGCGACGCGATCCCGCTGCAAATTCATTTGCTGCACATCCTCGACACGGTAAGCGCCAAATTGATGCCGCGTGGCTATCGAAACAGAATTCCTGCCAAAAAAGCGCTGGCCACACTGTATGCCACCCCTGAAGAACCGGTGGATGGGCAGGTGTCGGGAACCCTGATAAAACTATTGGGATTTTATCCCCCGGGGAGTTTTGTCGAACTGGAAAACGGCGAAAAGGCACTGGTGGTGCATGGCGGGCAACAGGCCAATGCCCCGAAGGTCATTGCCTTGCATTCCCCTGACCGGCTGATCGATACGGCCGATGAATCGATGAAAGTGGTGAGGGCCATTACGGTCAGCGTTGATGCCAACCGACTGTCCCGCTATGAGTCTTTTTGGGCTGAATCGACGTAGCGATCGAAACCGGTTTGCTCAGCTCAGCCGCAATTGCCAATAGCCGACATCTCGCCAGCTGTCATGCTTGAAGCCCACTTCCTCAAAACAGGCAACCTGACGGAAGCCCATTTTCTCATGAAGAGCGACACTGGCCGGGTTTGGCAGGGCAATGCCCCCGATCACCACATGCATACCCAGTTCGCGAAGCGCCGCCAGCAGCGCTTGATAGAGCAGGGTGCCCAAACCTTGCCCTGCCGCTTCTTTAGCCAGATACACCGAACTTTCCACGGAAAAACGATAGGCGCTGCGGCTGCGCCATGGACTGGCATAGGCATAGCCCAGCACGTGGCCCTCCTGTTCCACCACCAGCCACGGCAAGCCTGCGGCCAGAGTCGAGGCAATTCGCTCGCCCATGCCGGTCGCACTGACCGGGGTTTCTTCGAAGCTGATGGTTGTTTCAACCACGTAATCATTGTAAATAGCGGCCAATGCGGGGGCATCGGCGACGCTGGCCGGTCTGATCATCAAACACTCCATGGGGTCGGGCATGGCCCGCAATTTTGTATGACGTTAGTTTAACCTGAAATTCAGTCGTCACCACGGCCAGCCCGGTCGCCACGTCAAGAGGCACCGTGCATTTGCCAAGCGGCACAAATCCACGTAAAACGCCTGAACATTACCGATTGGAGCCTGCCGTGAAGTTGATTCACACCCATACCCCCGAAACACTGGACAGCGAGCTGCTTGCCGTGTGCCAGCAACTGGTCCCGCAAGGTATCCCGGAATACGTTGCATGCCGTTGTCCCGAAACCGGGGAGCCCGGCAGCGAAGCGGCTGTTGCCGGCTGGGTGGTCACGGTCTGGGATGCCGTGTTGCTGCAATGCGTAGCGCAATTCGTTACCGAAACCCCGCAGGGACGGGTCTACTTTTCGTCCTTGCCGCAAGAGCGCATCCTGTTTATTCCCGACCCCTCGCTAAGCGAGAAGATGACACAATCACCCCGGCCAGCCGTTCAGCTATCGCTGAGTCAGCGCAGCGAAGTCAAACGGTTCATTGCCGTGAGTGAAGAAGAGCGGAGCATCATGGGTCGTTACCCCGTTCGTGACGGCAAGATTCAACTGCCGGCAGACGAGGCCAAACTCCTCGGTAAACTGGCACGGGAAAAAGAGTCGTTGGCCATCCGGATCAACCTGCTGTTGCGTGCCCCTGATTCACCGTGTCTGTGTGGTAGCGGCAAGAAATTCCGCAAGTGCTGCAAAACCCGCCTGGCCAGGTTGGCCTGAGTCGGCAATAGCTTGTGCGATTGATGGTGATTCATTGTTTTTAAAAAATATCAACATTAATCGCCAGCTGTTTGAGCTATTTCGATAACAGCTAAGGAGACAAGACATGACTTCCCCAGGCTCCCGTGTAATAACGGCTCACATCCCGGTCTCACTAGCCGACAAGGTCGATCAAATGGCTGACCGACTGGAGCGTTCCCGCGGCTGGATCATGAAACAGGCGCTATCTGCCTGGGTTGCGCAAGAGGAAGAGCGTGACCGTTTGACTCGTGAGGCGATAGCCGATGTTGATGCCGGCGATGTCATTAGCCATCAAGCTGTTCAAGCTTGGGCGGATAGCTTGGGTACCGACAATCCTTTGCCTGTGCCGCGCTGATGGACATTCAGTGGACTAGCAAAGCCCTGTCAGATCTAGTACGTCACTATGAATTCCTTGCCCGGATAGATCGGCAGGCTGCCGCCCGGAGCATGCAATGGTTGACGGCGGCGCCAAAGACAACCTTGCAGAGTAACCCGCGATTAGGCGAGCAACTATTTGATTTTGAACCACGCGAGGTGCGTCGCCTCTTGGTCGGGCAGTGTGAGCTTCATTATGAAATACAGGGAGACACCCTTTATGTTTTACGACTTTAGCATGCGCGCGAGAACCGGTAACAGTTCACTAGCCGTATGGCGTGTTCTACGTATCCATCCGTGCGTGAAAACGGTAGGCAACCGGGCAGGGCGCAGCGATATGATCGATATGCAGCACTCGCCAGATAAAGACAAACGGCGATAACGTGGTATTGAACAGCCATGGCTGGGTCATCCAGCTGTCGTCGATTTTCTGGGCATGGTCAGATGGTGCGGCAAAGGCATCGCCGGCAAGGGAAATCGGCAGGGTGGCCCAGGATGTTTGACGACGCAGATTGTTCAGTTTGCTTTCACTGACGATTAGCAGAAACAAGCAAAATGCGTCCGGGTAAACGGCGGCATACTTGCACAGTTTGCGCAGATCCTGACGAATGGCGTTCGCGGACAATTGATCAGCCTGAAGCAGGGTTTTTAGTTCGAAAATAGCCCAGCAGCCACCGCCAATCCGGTCAATGATGATGTCGGGGATGTAGCGATGCGACGCATCACTGGCCAGCATGACATTTTGTCGGACCAGCGTGGTAGACGGCAGCCAGGTCCTGAGCCGTTTGCCAATTTCCCGTTGCAAGACTAATTCCGACTGGTGCCCGTCTTGAAGTTGTCCATCTTCGGCATTGAGATGACTGACAAAAGCGGGAAGTCCCGTGACCAGTTCGCTGAATATGGGCGACTCAAAAATCACCTCCCGATCCGGCTCATGTGTCTTCATGGTGGATCACCGAATCAGGGATGTCGAGAAAAGACTCCTCGAGACAGCAGGCGTCGATGGCAAACTGCCGGCTCATGAAGCTCCAGCGCGGATGTAGCATCGAATCAAACTTCACCAAGGCGAAAGCACCTTCCGGCGGTGTTTCATCACTGGGCGGGTAATGCTCGATCCAGATGGCTTTGTTGGCGATGAAGCGCGCCAGATCATTCCGTTTTTTCTCTTCGAATCGATCGGCCAGCAAGAAGTCTTTCACAGTCTTTTTGCGTAACGACACAATCGCGCCACGCTCAACAAGCATGTCTATGGCATTTTTTAGTATACTTTCCACTCCATTCGTAATGGTTGTGCCTGGGTTGTTGCTCCGCTGTGCACACAGAAACACAGGCGTGCCATGGCGAACCCGAATCTTCAGGTAACACACGCCCATGGTTGCCATGCCGACAAAGGGGAATTGTTCTTCGATAATATCGATGCTTTTGATTGCCAGCTTGTATTCGTCAAGAATAGTATCCATTTATGTCTTATCCTGTTGGAAAATAATATTGGCAAATGGATTTAAATCATAGCCTTTTGTTAGTCTGCATTATTTGTATCAATCTACGACAAATACACGCATGGTGCGAAGTTTATTTCTCCCCGAGTCGTGCATTTTGTGTCATGGCGCGCCACTCATTAAAATGCCATATATTTACTGAGGAAATATAGAAAACAAACCTATATGGGTTAGTGTCAATAAATAGCTTGGAGAAAATGATGTATTTAGCGGTTCCATCGGAATATTTACTCCCCCAGTACCTGTCCGCGTTAAAGCGTGGCTGGACGCCAGGATCCGACGATGACATGGAGGTGGCTCGGCAGATGGTTGCGTATGTTGAAGAACATTCAGCCTCCTTCCTTGCGGCGCTAGACAACCCAGATGGTACGGGTGCCCCAATATCCTTGGACGATGGCCGAGTTGTGCCGCGTTTGTCATACAAGCGTTATTGGATGATCGACGGCAACGATGGCAGTTATGTTGGTGAGATAAACCTGCGTTGGCAAAAAGGAACGTCCGAACTGCCTGCATATTGTCTTGGCCATATTGGTTATGCCGTGGTTCCCTGGAAAAGGGGAAAGGGCTACGCTGGTTTGGCGTTGCGGCAACTGAGTCAACAGGCAAATGAGTTTGATTTGAGTTGGCTCGACATTTCGATGGAAATATCGAATGTAGCCTCGCGCCGGACAGCTGAAAAAGCAGGCGCTGAATATGTTAAGACGTTTAATGCAGGACCTGAATATGGCAATGTCGAAGCGGTGTTATATCGCCTTGCTATTGGATAAAGAATCGAGGTGTTAGATGCAAGAGTCGATGGCAATCAGAGCCGTGAGTGAGGACGATTACGAAGACTGGCGAGTCCTGTGGGATGGCTATAACGCATTCTATGGTCGTTCAGGGGCTACAGCCTTGCCAGAGGAAATCAGTCGTCAAACGTGGGCGCGGTTTATCGCCGACAATGAGCCGATGCATGCACTGGTTGCGGAACACCAAGGGCGTAGTGTCGGACTTGCTCATGCCGTTATCCATCGCAGTACCACGCGACTAGCGGATGTCTGTTACTTGCAGGACGTGTTCACGCAGCCTGAGGTTAGAGGTCAGGGTGTGGCACGAGCGTTGATAGCCGCAGTATCCCGGCTGGCCATTGAGCACGGGTGCTGTCGCGTTTACTGGCAAACGCATGAATCCAATCAAACAGCGCGCGTGCTTTACGATCAAGTGGCAGAGCATAAAGGCTTTATCGTTTACGGGCTGGAATTGCCGGGAAAGTAGCCATGTGGAGGGTGTTGTCTTGACGTCCCTGATCGTATCTTTTAGTTCGTATAATATATATTATGTCAAATCTTGTTTTTCCTCGCTTGAGCCAGATTAGCTTTGCCCTACACCCCGGAAAACCAAAACGCCGCCTCAGCGCTCGCGCAAGCTCTCTTGAGCGTACGCGCGAAGCGGACTCAAGAAAAACTCGATGACCCGACGTTTGCCGGTTTTGATTTCCACCGTCACCGCCATCCCCGGCGTCAAATTGACCCGGGCGCCGTCCACCTCGATCGTGCTGCGCGCAAGCCGTACACGGGTCGAATACATCAAGCCACGCCGTTCGTTCTCGATGGCATCGTGAGATACCGATGCCACTGTGGCCGGGATGGTACCGTATTTGGTATAGGGGAATGTTTCGATCTTCACTTCGGCGGCCTGCGCGACTCGCACAAAGCCAATATCCTTGTTTTCTACCATAGCTTCGATTTCCAGCGAATTATCAAGGGGAACAATCATCATCAAGGGCTGAGCCGGCGTCACCACGCCTCCCACGGTATGCACTGTCAATTGCTGAACCATCCCATCGATTGGCGAGACCAGTCGCATCAAGCGATCGCGGGCGCCGGCCTTCAGGCTCTCCTGCTCGAGCGCAGCAATGTGCTGGCGTGCCTCTGTCAAGCTATCGAGGTTCTGCCGGCGTGCATTCGCAATATGCTCTTGCCGCTCTTCATGTGCCTTGCGCACCGACGCTGCGATTTCTTTCTGCCTGCCCTTGAGCACTTGTAAATCGGCTTCGTGTTCGATAAGCGACTGTTTTTGCTTCTGGTACTCATACTCAGACACCGCCGAACTACTACCGCGCGCCAAGCGCTTGAAGTCCGCCTCGCGCTGGCGTATCCACGGCAAGGTCAGAACCAGCTTACTGACTTGGGCATGCACCGAGCGCTGCTCGGCTTCGGCGCGGGCAATATCCGCCTCCAGACGCTGCAACCCGGCACGGTAGGCGGCAAAATGGCCAAGCAACAACTGTTGCGCCTGCTGCCACCTCTCCTCGCTCACGCCAGACAAAAGCGGTAATGGCGGCGCCCCGTCCCGCTGCAGCCCAGCCAGCATGGCCTGTGCTCGTGCAACCTGTAACTGCTTGGCCTCCAATTCGCCCGCCAAGCGCTGCTTGTCAGCCGCCGTGACGGTTGCGTCCAGTTCGATCAACAACGCCCCTGCCCCTACCCGCTGGCCATCTGTGACATGAATCGCCTTTACTGTCGAGGTCTCGAAGGGTTGAATGGTTTTGGTGCGACCGTTGGGCACAATGCGACCAGCGGCGGAGGCCACCAGATCGATCTGGCCAAAAATACTCCAAATCAAGGTCAAAAAGGCAAAAGTCATCAGTGCCCACATGGCCACGCGTGGTGCAGGCGACAGTGGTGTCTCTTGCAGGGCCAGGGTGGCTGGTAAAAACTGTGTTTCGTGTGGCAGTCGCCACGGTGCATCCAACTCGCGCCGCTGTCGCCATGCCTGACGAAAAGCGGTCGCATAGTGCTTGCAGGCAGAAGAGAACAGTACCCAGCGCTTAGACTCACTCATGCCATCCCCTCGGTTTGTAGACGAAACAAGCGCGCATAGTGCCCCTCGGGCCGCATGATCAGCTCGGCGTGGCTACCCATCTCCGCAATACGTCCAGCATCAAGCACGACAATGCGATTGGCATCGCGCACCGCTGACAAACGATGGGCAATGATGATCACCGTACGACCACGGCAAATAGCCTGCATATGACGTTGGATAACGCGCTCGCTTTCGTAATCCAGTGCGCTGGTGGCTTCATCCAGAATCAAAATGCGCGGCTCGGTCAACAGGGCACGGGCAATGGCTATCCGTTGCCGCTGCCCTCCCGACAAGGTAGCGCCGTGCTCCCCCACCATGGTTTCATATCCCTCAGGAAGGTCGGTGATGAATTCATGCGCGCCGGCCAGTTCAGCCGCAGCCATCACCGAAGCCAATGACGAACCGGGTGAAGCCAACGCGATGTTGTCGCGAATGCTGCGGTTAAACAGCAGGTTTTCTTGCAGCACCATGCCAATCTGCCGTCGTAATGACGAGGAGTCGGCCAAAGCCGTATCCAGGCCATCAATCAACACCCGACCTCGCTCGGGAACATAGAGACGCTGAATCAGCTTGGCCAGCGTGCTCTTGCCAGAACCGGAACGCCCTACGATACCGACCACCTCGCCCTGCGCAATGTCCAAATCGATCCCTTTGAGCACTTCCGGGCCATCCGCACGGTAACGAAACACCACTTCTTGCCATTGCACCCGGCCCGCAAGTCTTGGCAGTGCGGGCTTATTGCCGGCCACTTCGATAGGGGTATTGAGAATATCCCCAAGACGCGCCACGGATAGCCCGGTCTGCTGGAAGTCCGTCCACAATTGCGCCAGCCGAATCACCGGTTGTGCCACTTGTCCGGCTAACATATTGAAGGCAATGAGCTGACCGACGCTCAAATCACCAGCAATCACTAGCCGCGCCCCCAGATACAAGGTCGCTACCATCACCAGCTTGCTGATCAAACTCACACCACTATTTGCCAGCGTGCCTAAAAACGTTGTGCGCATATTTGCAGTAACGTAAGCCGCCAATTGCGCGTCCCATTTTCGTGACCAATGCGGCTCCACCGCCATGGCTTTTACCGTATCGATGCCACTGACCGTCTCTACCAGAAACGCCTGATTATCGGCTCCACGCTGGAATTTCTCATTCAAGCGTGCGCGCAACAGCGGAGTGCACAAGGCTGACACCAAGGCATAAGCCGGCAGCGACAACACCACAATCAAGGTTAGCCAGCCGCTATAGCAAAACATGACGACGATGAATACCACCGAGAACACCGCATCCAGCAAAACCGTCAGCGCGCTACCCGTGAGAAAAGCACGGATATTTTCTAATTCACGCACTCGTGCCACAGAATCACCGACTCTGCGGGCCCGGAAATACGCCAACGGCAGGTCCAGCAGATGGCGAAACAAGCGCGCGCCGAGCTCGACATCGATACGGCTGGTGGTGTGGGCAAAAACATAACTACGCAACACCGACAACCCCACTTCAAACAGCACCACTACGGTGAGGCCGACCGCCAGCACATCCAAGGTGGTAAACCCTCTGTGCACCAATACCTTATCCATAACCACTTGAAAAAACAGCGGCGTCACCAAGGCAAACCCTTGCAAAACGGCGCTCACCAGCAATACTTCCGCCAATTGCCGGCGATATTTGACGATGGCCGGTACAAACCAGGAAAAATCGAAGTGAGCTGCCGCACCCGACGTCGGACTCAACGGCGTAAGTAAGATCAACACCCCACTGAAGCGCTCTTCCAAGGCTTGACGGGAAAGGGTCTCGGGGCGACCGATGGCGGGCGACTGGATCAGGGCGTGCTCCCCCTCTACCCTCGCCAAGACAAAGTAGTCAACCGGAGTCCCTGGCACGTGCGTTGAGACGGCGATCGCGGGTAGTGGCGTGTGCGCTAGCCGCGCCATCTCGACCTTCACCCGTTTGGCTCGCAAGCCAAGCTTCCGCGCCGCGAGCAAGATTTCCTGTTCGGATAACGGTTGTCCGTCAACCGAAAATTCGTGACGTAACTGCTCGGCTTCGGCATTGATTCCCTGGAGGCGTGCGATCAGCAGCAAACAGGCCAGGCCGCTATCGATCGGCTCGGTGGGGGACGCCGCCTGACGTGGTGATGCGTCAGGCCCCGCCGTCATCGGCGTGCTTTGTGCCATCAAGGATTCTCCGGGGGAAACACCCCGGGCCAAGGCCTGGGGCCTATCCCTTACGTTAAGAAGGATTACTGCCAGTTGGCGGTAATCACTGGCTGTAATGGTTGGTAATGCTGCGGCAAGGTGCTCTGACCCGGCGCTGGTGGTGAAAACATCGCCATCGCCGACACCAAGGTGTCCACTTGGTTATTGAGCAAGGTTTTGCCGTCGCCACTGTGTAAACGCTCGATTTGATGCTGAGGACCGGCATACCAGTCGTGTACCGTGAGCTGATCCTCGCTGCCGATCAGGCTTAGCGCCAAGTCATTGCCGTGGCGGCTCAACCAAATCTGTTCCGCCCTCACCCCTGCGGCGAAGGCCAATACATCGGCATTGCCAGATGTGGCATCGTTCTCCTCGATCACGTCTCGGCCAGCCCCCGGACCGAACACATAGGTATCGTTGCCCGTCCCCCCCGCCAGCCAATCGTCCCCCGCGCCGCCATCGAGCCGATCGTCTCCACCCCAGCCCAACAGCGCATTCGCACCTGCATTCCCACGCAAATGATTGGCCAGGTCATTGCCCGCACCACTGAGGTTATCGCTGCCCTGCAGCGTCAATTGCTCGACGTAGGTGCCCAAGGTGTAAGATACGCTGCTCTCGACCGTATCCATCCCTTCAGCGAAGGACTCGCGCACCACATCAGCGCTACTGTCCACACGGTAGAGGTCATCCCCCGCACCGCCAGCCATGTCATCCCCGCCAGCGGCCCCATCCAGCGTATTGGCGGCCTCATTGCCCCTTAGGCGATTGTTCAAGGCATTACCGGTGCCATTCACGGCGCCAACTCCAGTCAGCACCAGATTTTCCACTTCACCGGGCAAGGTATAAGACAGAGGCGTACGTACGGTATCAGTCCCGCCTTCGGGTAATTCAATTACCGTATCCTGCGCGTGCGCGACGAGATAGGTATCGTCCCCGGTGCGGCCCTCCATTTGTTTTGAAAAGAACGTCCCGCCAATCAGTGTATTGCCTCCAGCGTCCCCCACCACCAAACGCTCGAACACTGAACCCGATACCTGCACTTTCGCTGCTGGCGGCAGGGCGTCGGGCTCGGCAAAAATAAAACTCGCGGCGGTCAAGGGCGTGCCATCGTGATGTACCGGTAGACCATCGCGCACGGTAAAGTGCATCAAGGTCAAAAACTGGCTGCTGCCTGCCTCACCCAGCCAAACCCGCAAGAACGCCTCTCCATTGAGCGTTGCCGTGCTAAAGCGCAAATCGTCAAACGAGCGCACGGCACGAATTTGCGCCAAACTGATTTTTTCTTCTGGGTTGGTATGCTCAAAATCGGAAATCAGGTTCTTGAACAAGCCCGATGGCGCGTTCGGGCCGAGATCCTCTTCAATCACAAAGGTATCGTTGCCGGCGCCCCCCCTGACACCGGCGGGGGTGTTATAACTTTCATCGCCCTCGACATACAAGATGTCATTGCCTGCATCCCCCTGGATACGGTCATTACCCGGACCGCCGCGAATGGTGTCGTTGCCGGGGCCCCCTAACAGCAGATCGTCGCCGGCGCCACCCTCCAAGCGGTCGTTGCCGCCCTCGCCTTCACTCGAACTTGGATCACCGACCAGTTGGTCATCACCGTCATTCCCATTCAACACGTCGTCCTGGGTTCCACCGAACACCTTGTCCTGCCCGCCGCCCCCCCACAGCACCCTGCGCTCGTTTTCCATCACACTGATCAAACCCGTATCGTTGGCAAGCAGTAGCCCCCGACCGTTGACCAACAAGTCTCGCGGGGGCAAACCATCTGGCTGCGTACTAAAATGCTGTCCGGAAAGCGCACTGGCCGTCACATGCTTCAACGACACCATCTGGCCATTGGCAAACGTCACGCGCGTATCCACGCCTTGCTGGGATATCTGCATTGATTGGCGTAGTGCCGCCGGGAAACGGGCCAGCACCAAAACATCGGTGTTCAGGGCGAAATCGTGCACCACATCGTGGCCGGGGGTACCGCTCGCCTCATACTCGATAACGAACAAATCCACTCCCTCGCCACCGGTCAGGCTGTCGTTGCCACGCCCTCCATACAAAAAGTCAACGCCACCCGCCGCCGACAAGACATCCTCCCCACGCCCACCGATGAGGATGTTGCTAAGCAGATTACCTGTCAGAGTGTCTGCGCCATCACCGCCGATGGCGTTTTCGATCGTATCCGGCGTGATTGCCAGCGCCGTGCCACCAAGACTGGCAACACCGCTGGCCAAATCGATTTGACTCGCCTTGCTCACCGCAGCGGCATTGAGCGTGTCGCGACCACCATCCGTGTCTTGCAAACGGTTCCGGCCAGTCTCGGCAGCCAATTGGCCATATTCGTCGGTATACACGTACTGCGTGCCACCGCCCTGCTCTGCGCCATAAGCATTCAGGCTCCACTGATGCAGCGTTCCTTGCTCACCCGTGACGCGGTCGATCACGTGTAACGTCCAGTCTCCCGCCGTGCGCTCGCCACGTAGCCGTGCGGTGGTGAAGACATGGTCCAGGGTGTTTGTCCGGAAAAATTGTGTGTCACCCAGCGCAGTATCATGGCTACCCGGCGCCTTGCCGGGTCGATCAAGCAAGATTGACTCGGTACCGGCGGGTGAAATCAGTTTGATGATCAAATCTCCCGGGCGCGCATGGGTTAGATTGACATGCACCTCGACATGTTCGATCTCGATGCCGCTTGCCGGCATGGTCAGGGTGTGGCGTGCTCCGGTTTCAGTGCCATCGGGAATTGCGGCCTGCAAAGAGCCCGAATGCGGGGCTAGCTTCAACCGCCTTTCATCGAGATAGGTGTTTTGCGTCGTCCACGACTCGGCCAGTCGCACGGCAGCGCGCGCATCGATAGCGCCATAACCATAATCGTGGCTGACATGCATGCCGCCACCATTCCAGGTCGTGGCACCGTTGTGTTGCCATTGGGTATTTGGGTC
>JAGLBD010000082.1 GCA_018260425.1 Pseudogulbenkiania sp.
CGGTTCCGGGGCGCACGGCAGGGCCGCTGTCGCAGGGTGATGGTCGATCGCCCGATCAGATTTCGGGAATCGGTCAGTTCATCCCCATCGGGCATGCCAGACCGGCGAGGCAGTGCCGAGCTTATCGGCTGGGCGAGGGAGGTTAGGCGCGGGGTGCGGGAGGTTTACTGCGGGTCGACGGCGGGATAGGGGCGTGATGGCGAGTTTGAGTGTGGTGAAAAGTGCGACAGAGCAACGAGGAAGCAGGGCGGAGAAGTGGGGGTGCGCCCCTATGGGAACAGTGTCGTCTTACTCTGGTGCCGAAGCACTTCGGACAACTCAACCAACCTCGGGGCGCGGGATTATTGTCGGCAAATCGGTATGTCGTTGTCAATGGTGATTCAACTCGGCACCCGGCATCTCGCCTTTGGCTTCCTTGATGGCTCTATCCTGGGTGAATCGGAGTACGGCGTCTATGCGGACGAAGTGCTGTAGTTTCAATCCACACCCAGTCCGAAGGCTGGGTGAATCCTGGCTGAAGCGTTACATGATCGCCGGATACGAGCGGTTTCAATCCACACCCAGTCCGAAGACTGGGTGAATCGGCCTAGATAGTCTGCTGCGATGGCGGTCAGGACGTTTCAATCCACACCCAGTCCGAAGGCTGGGTGAATCTTGCCAGCAGTTCCTTCATGTCTTCGCCTCTTTCGTTTCAATCCACACCCAGTCCGAAGACTGGGTGAATCCCGATTCGAGCATGCCCATGCATCACTCCCGACTGTTTCAATCCACACCCAGTCCGAAGACTGGGTGAATCGTCAGCAGCAGGGGAACCTTTACCCTTAGCAGCGGTTTCAATCCACACCCAGTCCGAAGACTGGGTGAATCCTCCAGCAGGTTGCCGAAGGCCGGCCGGTTTGAGGTTTCAATCCACACCCAGTCCGAAGACTGGGTGAATCATCAGCGCCCGGGTCGCAGACTCAGACCATCATGTTTCAATCCACACCCAGTCCGAAGACTGGGTGAATCTTGAGTACGTCGACCCAGATGTCGATAGCCTCCAGTTTCAATCCACACCCAGTCCGAAGACTGGGTGAATCCACGCGGGTCATACGCCTGACGCCACTGTCCCTCGTTTCAATCCACACCCAGTCCGAAGACTGGGTGAATCTACTGCCAATTGATTCTTGAGTTGCAATACGGCGAGTTTCAATCCACACCCAGTCCGAAGACTGGGTGAATCGGATGTGTATCAGCCACCCGAGGAAATTCAGAATGTTTCAATCCACACCCAGTCCGAAGACTGGGTGAATCGCGGGCGCGGTGATCGAGAAACGCACGATTCCAAGAGTTTCAATCCACACCCAGTCCGAAGACTGGGTGAATCACATCTAAACCATGTTGATAAAGGATGTAGTCATGTTTCAATCCACACCCAGTCCGAAGACTGGGTGAATCGTATTCACCCTTGCCGTCAGGAAAGTTTGTTAGGTTTCAATCCACACCCAGTCCGAAGACTGGGTGAATCGCAGGACCGCATCGCTGCGTTTGATGGGACGCTGTTTCAATCCACACCCAGTCCGAAGACTGGGTGAATCCTGGTCAACCCCCGTAATCAACGCTTTTAGCTGGTTTCAATCCACACCCAGTCCGAAGACTGGGTGAATCATGGTGATGGTAAGCAATACGCAACGTCAGTAGGCGTTTCAATCCACACCCAGTCCGAAGACTGGGTGAATCCCGCTGGTACGGGAAAATAATCGCAACTGGTATGTGTTTCAATCCACACCCAGTCCGAAGACTGGGTGAATCCGCACATCTATAACGCTTTGATTCTTAATGTGCATTTCTGACGCTTGCGCGAACCTCTTTGCCAGGGATGTGCTTTGCCTGGTTTTGGAGATGGTGCGGTTGTTAAAATGCATAATAATCAATGTGTTAGTTTCTGCGCGAAAGGTGCAGGGTTTTGAGGGGCACTTGGGGTTCGCGCTAGACGATCAGCGGCCCTTCAAAGTCCGTTGCTTTGAATTTACCATGTTCCTTGACGTGGAGGTCCGTCGGTCCCGTGAGCCTGTAGAGACGCAGGCAGTCTTCGGCCAGATTGATCTCGTCCAGCAGTTCTCGTTCAAGCTGCTCGTATTGCATGCGATTCACGGTGCATTCAAACACGGATTTCTGTACGCGTTGTCCCATGGATTCGCAGACCTTTGCAACCCGTCGAAGCCTGCGTCGACCTTCTCTGGTTTCCGTATTGACGTCATAGCAGACAATGATCAGCATTCAGCGCACCGTATAGGGCAGGTAGCCTTCGATATCTTCGCGCAACACGCGAGCGATCAGCCTTGCTTGCAGGGACGGAACCAGACCCAACGGCATCTTCTGCTGTAGCAGCGGATGTTCCACGAGTTCCTGTTTGCGTTCCTGATAGGCGATCAGCAAGGTTTTACGGGCATCATCCTGCAGCATCACGGAACCGCCTGGCCGAAGATCGAAATCCCGCGCCTTGATCTGCCCGCGGTTGACAAGGCTGAGAGCGAGACGGTCGGCCAGGATGGGACGGAATTCTTCCATCAGGTCCAGAGCCAGTGATGCACGGCCTGGGCGTACTGCATGCAGGCAACCTAACTGGGGATCCAGTCCCGCGCTCTCCAGAGCACTGCGGCAATCATTCATGAGCAGGCTGTAGAGAAACGACAGCAGTGCATTCATGCGGTCGCGCGGCGGTCGCCGGTTCCGGCCATTCATCGAAAAATGCTCACGCTGGTCTTTCCTGACCAATAGGGTGAACACGCCAAAATATCTACGGGCGGCATCGCCCTCCATGCCGCGGATGGTGTCCAGATCGTGTGCGCCATCCAGATTGCGCAAATGCACGCCGATCGCATCTGCCGCTTCCCGAATACCGGCCCTGTCTTTGTCATCGTCCGTATCTCGGGCGGCGCGCAGGAGAACATGCCGCGCGTTCCTGAGCTTGCCGGCTATCATGCATCGGGCCATGTCCCCGGCAAACCCTGGGTCGGGCATCTTGCGAAACTGGGCCGTGCGCAGCAGGATATTGCCGCTGACGGGGCCTTCCAGCCGGGCCTGGAACCGACCATTCCGGTCGAGTAGTACTAGTGATTTGCCATCACGAGCCAACCGATGCATGGCAGCCGGCGAGACCAGGATATCGCCGAAACAGACCACGCTGCTGATGTGATGCAAGGGCACTCTGAGCCGGGTTTCGCGCTCGATCTCGATGCGCAGGGTGTCATTGTCCAGATGGACGTAGGCACCACTGGTCGAGACATACAAGGTATTGAGGAGTGTCTGCATCAATCGTCGACTTTAAATAACTGCTGCCGTGCTTCATGCAAGCGGGTCTGGTCCGTGGTGATGTCCGGCTGGCACAGATCGATCAGTGAACAGGCCTTGCAGCGCGCGTCATTGGCTGCGGGCGGAAGTTGGCCGGAAGCAAGCATGTCACGTATGGCAAGGGTCGTGTCGGCAACCTGCTCATAGAGCGCCTGTGTCATCCGCACCGTGCGCCGACGGCGGGATCCCGCATGGTAGATGGCCCCTTCCGGGACCGGCCGCCCTGTCATTTCTTCCAGACAAACCGCCTGCGCAGCCAACTGCAGGTCATCATGATCATGAGCGTGCCGTTTGCCATGCTTATACTCGACCGGGTAAGGTGTTCCGTTGGCAAGAAACTCCACGACATCCGCCCGACCGGTCAGGCCAAGCCGCTCCGAAGACAGGGGCAAGGCGCGCTCGATTCTTCTCCCCGACTGCAAGTCTGACCCGGGCTGATCCACCAGTTGGTGCAAGGCATTGCCGCGCGCTGTGAACACGTTGTCGGCAAAAACCTGTTCCTGATGGATCAATGCGCATTGTCGGGGGCAGTAGCTGTAATGCTGCAGGGCGGACAGAGCGATCCATTCATCCGTGTCCGCCATGACGTGATCAGCCCAGCAGCGTTTGCAGCGTTACGCCTTGCGGCAGCTCGGTATCATGGACTTCAACCCAGTAGTCTTCAAAATCGCGGGCCACGGTGACACCCGTTTTGAGACCGAGTTTGATACGTTTGAACAGGGTGTGGGCCGGTGCATTGCCGAGCTGGCTGTCGTGCTTGAACACGTAAAGGCCGCGTGTGGTCATTTCGCCGCGGGCAGCCGATCGGTCGTGCTCGAACATGTTGATCAGGGCTTCCCACAGCAGCTGCAGGTCTTCCTCGCTGAATTTGGTCTGATTTGCCAGGTGGGCGGACACGAAGCCGTGTGCGACGTAAAGGCCGTAAGGAACCGTGAATTTGCGGCCCATGGTGCGATTGTCACCTTGCTGTTTTTCTGCCTCGGCTTCGGTGGTGACGGCCATGCGGGTGATGGAGTGCTCTTGCGCAATGATCGGATCCACTGAACGGCCGAAGGTGAGCTGCACCGGTCCACGTACCTGGCCGCAATTCACCCCGGTCGACATGACGGCGCCGAAAGTACGGACATCGTAGAAGTTCTTGCACATCCAGTCGCGAGCCTCGCCGGACTTGTCGCCACCTTTGCGTTTCTTGTCGTCGCCAGCAAAGAGGTCATCCACTCCGATCGCTTCATAAGCGCGCTCATGCTGCTTGTTGAGGATGGCCTTTTCCTTTACGTAGATCTCGAACGGAGCCGTCTCTCCTTTTGCCAGTCCGACATAGTTGCGGACCTTGCGTTTCAGCGACACGTCAGTGACCAGACCGCGACCGGTTTCTGCATCGATGCGCGGCAGATTGCCGGCATCCGGATCACCGTTCGGGTTGCCATCCTTGACGTCGAAGAGCAGGACGAAGTCGTAGCGGTTTTGCAGTGCGGTCATGCGGGTTCTCCTTGGGCGGAATCGGATTTCTTGAAGAAGTTCTGTTTCTGGTGATAGTAGCCAATGGCAAAGCGGCCCTGGTCATGGATCGAGAGTTGCGCAGGGAAGTCTTCCAGCCCGCCCATGATCTCGGCGATCAGTTTTTCCAGGTTGATGGCCCGGCCCCGATTGTCGAGTTTGGCCAGATGATGGTTTTTCAGTTTCATCAGGTTGGCGAACACGGATACGGGTGAACTGGAGGCCGCACCGTAGAACCGGTCACGGATAGTAGCGTTGATGCCGGGACTGGCTTCTTCCTGGATCTTTTCCAGAACGGCAAACAGGCGTCCCAACCGGTAGCCGGGATTCGTATTGGACGTATCGAGTGACACGGTGATTTCCTCTTCCTGATTGAGATGACGGGCGTGGCTGTTCAGGCAGGCCTTGATCAGCGCGACCCGGTAGTAATTGACGTCCTGTTCCGCACGAATGCGGCGCACTGCGGACTGCAGCAGTGTCCAGGGGTAGGGAAGACCCGCGAGAATGCTGCGCATGCAGTCAGCAGCCAGATTCGGGGGAATGTTTTCGGCTTTGCCCAGTGTCGCCGTATTCAGCAGTAGTCTGAACAGGGTGGGGTGATCCGGTTCGAAGGGAGCGTGGTCGATGGCGATATCATCGAAGAATCGGGCAATGCGGCCCGCCATTTCACCGACCGTGCCGGTATGCCAGAAGCGGATGGAGAGACGCGCGGCATTGGGGCCCAGTCCCAGCACGAAAAATCGTGTCGGATCAGCCTTGTCAGCTTGCTGTCCGTTCTGGAGGGCCTGATAAAGGCTCTTCACCGCATCGGTATGGGCGTCCGGATTGTCCTTCGGAGGTTCCGACCACAGGCCGGCGAACGTGTCTTCCAGTTCGCAGGAGCGGTCTGCCCAGAATACGGTAGAGGCATCCCCGACCTGGACCCGTTGGCGGGAATCCTTGCCCAGCAGGTGATTCAGTGCTGTCGTATACGCGAATACGGCATAGTGGCCGATTGGGGCATTTTCCCCCTGGCGCTGTTCCTTGCCATAGGATTCGAACGCGCGCTGGTTGAAGGAGACGATATTGGCCCCGGACGTCTGGGCACCCCAGACGCCCTTGATGGCCGCATGCAAACGTTCGATACCCGTTTCTTTGCCCGAGACAAGGCAGATGCCGGTCGTTTCGCTTGCCTGCGTGGAAGCCTTGCGTAGGGTTTCTACGATGGCCGGTCTCTGGGCAATCAGGCCGACATCGCCAAGCAGCCGGAAACTGATGACGGAATTGCTTTCCAGAATGTCGGGCCACAGCGGATGGGATTGCATGGCCTCCAGCGGCTGGCCGTCCAGAAAGGCCTTCAGCGCGACAATGCCTTGATCGTCGGCGGGCAGCTCGGACAGTCGGGCGACGAATGCAGCGTGTTGTTCCGCCAGCCTTGCCGGAGCGGCTTTGACCGGGGCCGCGATGGCATATTCGATATTGTCCCAGAGCAGATTGGACGCGACGCCGGAGGTTTTTTTGACGCCCTGTGGGACGAGGAATGCCCTGGCGCGCAGTTTTTTGCCAACAGGCTCGCGTGTATCGTCGATGGTGGCCAGTTTGCCGTTCTCATCGATGACCACGATGAACGGGATTTCCTTGCGTTCGAAACCCGGTTCGGCGAGGCCAGAATCCGGGTCTGCTGCCTTGCGTTCGTAGTAGTCGACCAGTGCTTGCAGGATCATCCCCGGATCTCCTCGCTGTCAGGCGCCGGAATCTGCAGGACTCCATCTTGCAGGGTGGCATTGAAAAAGCGTGGCATCGGGTCATCGCTGTCCGTGAAATCCATGTCGTACAGCATCCAGCCCAGAGGGCGTGCGCCAGCGAGTTCGGAAACGGGGAGTGGGGCCGGTGTGCTGTTATCCACCAGGGTGAAGTCGCAGGCAAATTCACGACAGCCAAGGTAGGGCTGGTTGATGCACTGGCCTTTCTGCACCCGGCGTACGAACATTTCGGCGAACTTGACCGGATTGTCGCCGGCTCCGGCCCGGTCGGTCATCTCGAAGCGGGCGGTGATGCGGTAGCGCACGTCGCGCAGGAGCAGGCTCGCACGCTGCTGGCGGTCTTCTTCAACGTACAGGCCAAGCTGGCCCCGGCCGCTTTTCATGGCGCTCTTGACGTTGGACAGCGAGATCTTGCTGCCGACTTCATTGCGACGGATCGAGCTCCAGCGAATCGGGGCAAGTACTTCGACCGATTCCGGAATCCAGCGGATCGCCGGCTTCCAGAGGATCGATTCGAAGATGGCCCGGGCTGCCGAAGGGGTCATGACGTCATAGCTTACCCGCTCGGCTTTCATCTCCGGTCGGGTAAAACACGCCATATCGCCGCTTATCTCCAGACAGAATCGGTTGGACATGCACTTTCCTTGCTTGATCAAATGATATGGTTAGCCGGATCGATCCCGTTCAGATCGTCCAGCAGTACGCCCGTTTCCTGGTGGTACAGGGCTGCATCGAGTACGTGAATGCCCGGTACCGGCTCCTTGATGTCACCCTGGGCGTACAGTCGTTTGAAATCCCGGTCGTACAGGGTAACGGTGTAGCGTTGCAATCTGCGCATGAGGGAGCGATCGACGATGCCTAGCTCAAGCTGGTGCAACCATGGGGCGTTGTCCCGTTGGCCATCTGCGGAGCGGAACGGCACGATCACCGGATAGCTGTCTCCTTCCTCGACCATGCGAAACCGTTCCGCGGCTGTACGGAACTGGATTTGCAGGCGTCGGGCGTCGCGAGTCAGCAGCGTATTGATGCCATGCTTGTCGAGGCCTTCTGCCCCCGCCTGCCCGTAAAACAGCTGGAAGTACTCCCGGAATACCTCGGGTGACAACGGGGCAGCAGGGCGTTGCAGCAGCACGCTGCGGCAGGCTTGCTCCGCATGTCGCATCTGGCCAAGAGCGGCAGGTCTGGGCGGGACGAACACCACGACCTTGCCCTTGCCCGGCAGCTTGCCTTCCCGGTTGCAGCGCCCTGCGGCCTGGGCGATGGAATCGAGGCCTGCGAGAGCCCGGTAGACCACCGGAAAGTCCACATCCACACCAGCCTCTATCAACTGGGTACTGACGACTCGGGTTGGTATGCCGGCCTTGAGGCGCGTGCGAATGTTGGCGATGACTTCGCTGCGATGTTCTCCGCACATCAGTGCGGACAGATGGATGGCATCGGGCAGGCGGGCATGGAGTTCGTGGCAGTCCTTGCGACTGTTCACGATGATCAGAACGGTCTCATGCTGCAGTAACGCTGTCGCCAGTGTGTCCCAATCCGTGGGGGTGTCCAGACTCTCGGGCAATGACAGCTCGACACGGTCAAGGGTGGCGTAGAGGCGGGGAATGTCGCTGATGATTTCTCGCACATTGTCCAGCCCGCGCAGTTGCTGCCTGCCGAAGCTGTCCTGCCAGCTATCGAGCCTTGGCTGTGTTGCGGTACAGAGCACGAATGTGACACCGCAATGCCGGGTCAGCAGGTTGATCGTGTCGATGATCGGTTGCAGATAGGGAACCGACAGCAGCTGTGCTTCATCGAGGATGATAATGCTGTCGGTCAGATTGTGCAGCTTGCGGCATCGGCTGGTGCGGGCCGCGAACAGGGATTCGAAGAGTTGCACATGCGTGGTGACGATGAGCGGCGCATCCCAGTTTTCAGCGGCAAGGCGGCTTTGCGGCGTTTCGCGCTCCGGATCGAAGTTGCTGTGATGCTCAAGGACCGCCTCCCCGAAAATCCCCCTGAATACCTCTGCTGTCTGCTCGATGATGCTGGTGTAGGGAATGGCGTAGATGATGCGGCGCTTGCCGTGAAGTCTGGCGTGGCGCAGGGCGAATGCGAGGCTCGAGAGGGTTTTGCCGCCACCGGTCGGTACCGTCAAGGAAAACAGGCCCGGCGCCAGATCGGCTGCCATACGGCATTCGCCCAGAATGTAATGCCGTATGGCATTGACGCTGCCGGCAGGGGCGTTTTCAAGGGTCTTGCCTGCCATGAACTGCTCGAAGAGCGGTTCGAGCGTGTCGAAGTCCGGATAGGCGGAGCGATGGCTCGCACGACCTGCATCCATGAATGCTTCCGTATCCAGAAAATCTGCATCGACCAGAGCGGAGAACAGCAACCGGATCCACAGGTGCAAGGCATCCGGTTTGGTCCAGCCGGGAGCCGAGGCGGGTCTTGTGCCGTCAAGAATGATGTCAGGTACGGTGGACGGACCAGACAAGGCGTCGTTCAGCAGGCCTTTGGTTACACCGTCCGACAGGCGTGCTTCCAGGGCGGTCGCACCGGTTTCACTACTGCTCCAGTCTGCCAGTCCGGCATGATGCCCCGCAATGACGTAGGCCAGAAGACGACCAATGTCACCGAGTTTATCGATGGCATGCAGCGCACCTGCCGTGGAGTGATTGACGCGTCCCGGATGGTTGTCTACCAAGTGGGCTTCGAAGCCACTTTCGCTACGGATGTAGTTCTGGAAATCCTTGCTGTACTTGCCCAGATCATGCCAGCGTCCGGCCAGCTCTGCCCAATCCTCAAAACCATGTGCGAAAGATCTGGCGAGCGAGGCGACACCCAGAAGATGGTCTTCCAGCAAGTGAAGCTTGCCTTCATCCGCAAGGACATGGGCAATCGCCGGATAATCTGTGCAAGCAGTCATCGTGAAACCGAAGCTCTCGTTATGGTCATTGTGAATTCAAATTGGCAGTCATTTTGAATCGTAAAATCCATAACGATTATGACTTTCAGCGGGAGGGCTTGCAACGCAATGACACATGATTTTGCGAGAAATACCGCGACAGGGACTGTCGCTCCAATGTGATATCAGATGCTGTTTGCAGACCAAATCAGGTGTTTTTGCGCGAACCCCAAGCAACCCTTAAAACCCTACACCTTTCGCGCAGACAATAACATGTTGAATTTAATGGAGTTTCATATGAGAAGGCCAAGGGCATGCTCCTCGTGTTTGCTTCGTGAACTCAGGTTCGCGCAAATAGCGCAAATCATGCTGCACACTCAACGAGTTATACTTGTGCGGTTTCATCCAGCCTTCGGGCTGGGTGTGGATTGAAACAGTATGAACGCCACACTGTTTTTGAAAATGGTGGTTTCATCCAGCCTTCGGGCTGGGTGTGGATTGAAACATGTTGCCCGACTCTTTCCGTACCTTCTTGAAGCGTTTCATCCAGCCTTCGGGCTGGGTGTGGATTGAAACATAAAGAATCTCGTCACATGGACATGAAAGGAATAGGTTTCATCCAGCCTTCGGGCTGGGTGTGGATTGAAACATGCCGCGTCCCCGCCGTCGTCTCGCCACACGCAGTTTCATCCAGCCTTCGGGCTGGGTGTGGATTGAAACACTGACTATCAAAACCGAGCGCATCGGTGACACGTTTCATCCAGCCTTCGGGCTGGGTGTGGATTGAAACTCCTGCAGCTGGACGGCCTGCAAAAGTCGCGGGTCGTTTCATCCAGCCTTCGGGCTGGGTGTGGATTGAAACTTGGTCGAGAGGTCTGGCACTTCGTTGGCAAACGGTTTCATCCAGCCTTCGGGCTGGGTGTGGATTGAAACACGAGTGACTGGCGGTTTGCCATCGCCACCTTGGTTTCATCCAGCCTTCGGGCTGGGTGTGGATTGAAACGCATGCGAAACTCGACTGCCAAGTCTGCTTGTTGCGTTTCATCCAGCCTTCGGGCTGGGTGTAGATTAAAAGCTTAGCAATGGCTATCTGTGAGATGCGGATCGAGTGACCTTGCTCTTCCCCTCACACGTGTAGGCATCCTCTGTTACTCGATCCAGCAGGAGTCTGAGTTTCTCGAAAATGGTGGGCGCGTGGTGGGTGATGAACATGGCTGGGATCACCCTGCAGACGAGGTGCAGGGCGAGACTGGTGGCGTGACGCTTGTGGGTGGTCATCTCGCCGCGCAGTTCGACAAACAGAATTTTGACTTTGGCGCACAGGGAGGACGGCTAGGGCTTCTGCACAAGTGAAAGCTGCAGGGGAAAAGCTAGAGGGTGCGCCCCTATGGGAACTTTGCCGTCCTACTCCGGTGCCGAAGCACTTCAGACAGCTCAACCAACCTCGGGGCGCAGAGGTATTGTTGGCAAATCGGCATGTCGATGTCAATGGCGGCTCACTCGCTGCTGCGAGGAGCGCCGCCTTGTTTCTGCCAGTTGGCCTGGGTGACGTATTTGTCGATGACGCGCATCACCGGGCTGCCGTCCGGGTGGGTGAAACCGTACTTCGGTGCCAGCTTCAGGGCGGCGGTGGTCAGCTGTTGTTTTGGACTGCGTTTGGGATCGGTTCCGCTGGCGAGCCAGACTTCCACCGGAAACGCCAACTCCGCCGAGTAGCGCGGATGAGAGGGATCGAGCAGCGGCAAGACCGGGTTGGCGCCGAATAGACTCTTGGGCTGATGACCGGCTTTGACCGCCCAGAGTTTGAGTGCTTCGATCGGGATGGAGGCTTGCGCCGGGTCTGTTGGGTCGTTGTTTGTCGTGTCCGGCTCGTTGTCGGCCAGCGGCAGTTCCCCTTTTCGTACGGCCATCACCAGGGTGGCCAGCATCATACGCACCGACAGGCTTATCTGGGCCAACTCGTCACTTGCGAAAATCTCCAATTGGCAACTGAAGCCGCAGCCCAGCGGCACAAAGGTGATGTCCAGCAAGGCGACAGCAGCCTGCAGCAGGGTGAGGGTGCCCATCATCTGCAACATGCCGGCCCGGTCGAGTTTTGTGTCTGTTGCCTCTGCGGCGGCTTCGCTGTTTGTTCCCATGCAGTTCTCCTTGCGGGGCCGGAAACGGATGTTCTCGACGCTGCCACCACAGTACTGATGTTGTCGGGAGGCGAACATGGGAAGAGGGCGTGATGCGACAGCGGATCAGGACCGGGATGACGGCGATTCTTCGAGTGCGACGGGCGGTAATGGCTTGTAGGTTAGGGGTATGGCTGGTGTGGGAGATGGTGCCATGCTGTGTTGACAGTGTTAAGTGAATGATTGAATATCGTTGCGTCACTTGCTATCAAGTGATCCGGGTTTGACGACTCGGTAGAGAAGATGGTCTGTGGCAGTCACAGTATTCATGTGGCTGCTTGGGCCATCGGCGTGCCGTGCAATGGCGGGCCGTGGTAGGGAGACCTTCGGGTCTGCCGGTGCTTCTCCCGGTTCGTCAACCTTGCCATGCGCTCGCCCCCTCCCGATTTGCTGGCGGGCGCTATACCGATCAGGAGATGCGCCATGTCCTACCAGCTTCCCCGAGTGTTCCTGCCTTCC
>JAGLBD010000009.1:0-54351 GCA_018260425.1 Pseudogulbenkiania sp.
ACAGCGCTCCGGCCATCTGGCGGGAGCGCTGTGTGTTCGTCGGGGTCGACTTAACGAACGATCTGGTTCAACTCGCCTTTGGCATAGCGGTTGGCCATGACTTCCAGATTGACGGCCTTGATCTTCGAGGCTTGGCCGGCGGAGCCGAAGGCTTCATAGCGGGCAATGCAGATGTCGCGCATGGCGGTGATGCTTTCTGCCAGGTATTTGCGCGGATCGAACTCGGCCTTGTGGGTGCCGAGGTAACGACGGATCGCACCGGTACTGGCCAGACGCAGGTCGGTGTCGATATTGACCTTGCGTACGCCGTATTTGATGCCTTCCACAATTTCTTCCACCGGCACGCCGTAGGTTTCCGGAATTTCGCCACCGAATTCATTGATGATGGCCAGCCAGTCCTGCGGTACCGAGGACGAGCCGTGCATGACCAAATGGGTATTCGGCAGACGGTCGTGGATTTCCTTGATGCGGTTGATCGCCAGGATATCGCCCGTCGGCGGACGGGTGAACTTGTACGCACCGTGGCTGGTACCGATGGCGATGGCCAGAGCATCGACGCCGGTGTCCTTGACGAAGCGGGCCGCTTCTTCCGGATCGGTCAGCAACTGGCTGTGATCCAGCGTGCCTTCCGCGCCGACACCGTCTTCTTCACCGGCCATGCCGGTTTCCAGCGAGCCCAGGCAGCCGATTTCACCTTCGACCGATACGCCGCAGGCGTGGGCGAATTTCACCACGGTGCGGGTAACGTCGACGTTGTAATCATAGTCGGCAGGCGTTTTGCCATCGCTTTTCAGCGAACCGTCCATCATGACCGAAGAGAAACCCAGCTGAATGGAGCGCTGGCAGATGTCCGGGCTGGTGCCGTGATCCTGATGCATCACCACCGGGATATGCGGAAACTCTTCCACCGCCGCCAGAATCATGTGGCGCAGGAACGGCGCACCGGCATACTTGCGGGCTCCGGCGGAGGCTTGCACGATCACCGGGGCATCGACCTTGCTGGCCGCTTCCATGATGGCGCGCATCTGTTCGAGGTTGTTGACATTGAATGCCGGCAGACCATAACCGAATTCGGCTGCATGATCGAGCAACTGACGCATCGAAACGAGTGCCATGAATATCTCCCCAAGGGCGCTTGGTTGAATAAAGTTGGGTGTGAATGATCTAGCTGTGGCGCGTTACACCGGAGAGCAGGATACCGGCTCCGACAAAGGCGCCGCCCGACAGGCGGTTGACCAGTCGGATACGGCGGCCGGAGGACAGCCAGTCGGCCAGTCTTGCTCCACCTGCGGCATAGGCGAACTGCCAGCCGGCTTCGATCACGAAAAACGTACTGGCCAGAATCGCCAGCTGAGGGCCTTCGGCTTGTTGCGCATCCATGAACTGGGGAAACAGCGCAGCAAAAAACACGAAAGCCTTCGGGTTACTCATCGCCACCAGAAAACCGGTGCGGAAACGTTGCCAGGCCGATACCCCTGCGTTCTCCTCGCGGGAGGCGGCAACTGGCTTGGGCTCGGCGCGCCAGGTGCGGATGCCCAGATAGACCAGATAGGCGGCACCGGCGAACTTGACGCTGTAAAACAAGGTTGCCGAGGTCGCCAGCAAGGTGCCGAGACCGGCGGCGGACACCGCCATGATCACGGCCAGAGCACTCATCAGCCCAAGGCAGGTCATCACGGTACGGCGCACGCCGTGATGGATGCCATGGGTCAGGGCGAGCAGCATATTGGGTCCCGGTGTCGCCGAAACAAAGAACACCGTGGTAACGAACAGCAACCAGGTTTCAGTACGCATCAGTGACCTCGTCCGGCGTTGGCCGGGATTGTCTCATTAAGCAGCGCGTTCGGCCAGAATGGCAACTGCCGGCAAGGTTTTGCCTTCGAGAAACTCGAGGAAGGCGCCGCCACCGGTGGAAATGTAGCCGATCTGGTCGGTAATGCCGTATTTGGCAATCGCCGCCAGTGTATCGCCACCGCCAGCGATCGAGAAGGCGTTGGAGTCGGCGATGGCGCGCGCCAGCGTTTCGGTTCCCTTGCCGAAGGCGTCGAATTCGAACACACCGACCGGACCGTTCCACACCACCGTGCCGGCTTCGCGAATGATGGCGGCCAGAGCCTCGGCCGATTGCGGTCCGATATCCAGAATCATGTCCTCATTGGCCACGGCATCGACCGGCTTCAGGGAGGCCGGTGCCGTTTCGGCGAATTCGGTCGCCGTGACCACGTCAACCGGCAGCGGGACGTCGCCACCACGGGCACGCAGCTTGGCGATCACGCGGCGGGCATCGTCCAGCAGATCGGGCTCGGCCAACGACTTGCCGATGGTTTTGCCTTCGGCCAGCAAGAAGGTGTTGGCGATGCCGCCACCCACGATAAGACGATCGACCTTGTCGGCCAGCGATTCGAGAATGGTCAGTTTGGTGGACACCTTGGAGCCGGCCACAATGGCCACCAGCGGGCGGGCCGGGTTCAGCAGGGCACGACCCAGTGCTTCCAGTTCGGCGGCCAGCAGAATGCCGGCGCACGCGACCGGTGCATGCACGGCGACAGCGTGGGTGGAGGCTTCGGCACGGTGCGCCGTACCGAATGCATCGTTGACGAACACGTCGCACAAGGCCGCATAGGCCTGGCCGAGTTCGTCATTATTTTTCTTTTCGCCCTTGTTGAGGCGAACGTTTTCCAGCATGACCACATCGCCGGCGGCGAGGGTGACACCGTTTTTCCAGTCGGCGATCACCGGCACGCTACGACCCAGCAGTGCGGACAGACGCTCTGCGACCGGCGCGAGGCTGTCTTCCGGTTTCGGCTCGCCTTCGACCGGACGTCCCAGATGCGTCATCAAGATCACGGATGCGCCGTTGGACAGGGCATGCTGGATCGACGGCAGGGAGGCGCGAATACGCGTATCGTCGCCAATGACTCCGTTCTTCACCGGAACGTTCATGTCCACACGAATCAGGACACGTTGGCCCGCGAGTTGCAGATCGGTCAGCTTTTTGAATTCCATGGCAAGCCTCGGTTGCGTCCGCACGAGGACGCACAGTAGTGGTCAAAACAGTACAGCCCGTTCCTGCACCGGAAACGGGCTGTGCCCGATGATTATTTTGCAGCGAACATCGCACGGGCGGTGTTCAGCATCTGGCAGCTGAAACCCCACTCGTTGTCGTACCACGCCAGTACCTTGACCAGGGTGCCGTTGGACACTTTGGTCAGGGTGGAGTCGAACGTCGACGCTTCACGGGTGTGGTTGAAGTCCATCGATACCAGCGGCAGGGTGTTGTAGCCCAGCACGCCTTTCAGGGCACCTTCGGAGGCGTCCTTGAGGATGGCGTTCACTTCGTCGACGGTGGTCTCGCGGGCGGCTTCGAAGGTCAGGTCGACCAGCGATACGTTGATGGTCGGCACCCGTACCGAAAAGCCATCCAGCTTGCCGGCCAGTTCCGGCAGCACCAGACCCACGGCCTTGGCAGCGCCGGTCTTGGTCGGGATCATGTTTTCCGTGGCAGAACGGGCACGGCGCAGATCCTTGTGGCGCACGTCGGTCAGTACCTGGTCATTGGTGAAGGCATGAATGGTGGTCATCAGGCCCTTCACAATGCCGAGCTTGTCATGCAACGGCTTGGCGACCGGCGCCAGGCAGTTGGTGGTGCAGGAGGCATTGGACACCACGGTCATGGCCGAAGTCAGTACCTCATGGTTGACACCGTACACGATGGTGGCGTCGACGTCATTGCCGCCCGGTGCGGAAATCAGCACTTTCTTGGCGCCGGCATCGAGGTGAACCTGGCACTTTTCCTTGCTGGTGAACGCGCCGGTACATTCCAGCACCAGATCGATATCCAGTTCTTTCCACGGCAATTCAGCCGGGTTGCGGGTCGAGAAAAATCGGATGCGATGGCCATCGATGGTCAGATGGGTATCGTCGTGCGAAATCTCGGCAGGAAAACGGCCATGCACTGTATCGAAGCGGGTCAGGTGCGCATTCAGGGCCAGTTCGCCGGTGGCGTTGACGGCAACGACTTCAAATTCACCGGTCAGCTTGTATTCGTGAATGGCGCGCAATACCTGACGGCCAATGCGACCGTAACCATTAATGGCGATACGGATGGTCATGCTGTTTTTCTCCCGTTGTATAAAAACAAGGGCCATTCGCCGAGCGGTGCGAATGGCCCTGAGGCATCAATGCTGCTTGATCATGGCTCGGGTACGAGCCACCACGTTGTCAACCGTAAAGCCGAACTCTTTGAACAGCTGGCCGGCCGGGGCGGACTCGCCGAAGCGATCGATACCGATCACATCGCCTTCCAGACCCACATACTTGCGCCAGAAGTCCGAGACACCGGCTTCGATGGCCAGGCGCGGAATGCCGGCCGGCAACACCGAGGCTTTCCAGGCCGGATCCTGGCGGTCGAACACCGGGGTTGCCGGCATCGAGACCACCCGGACAGCGATGCCTTCGTCAGCCAGCGCCTGCTGGGCTTTCAGGGCCAGTTCCACTTCGGAACCGGTCGCGATCAGCACGGCCTGCGGCTTGGCGGCATCGGACAGCACGTAGCCACCGCGGCGAACCGCGTCGAGCGTGGCGCTGTCGCGCGCAACGAAGGGCAGGTTCTGACGACTGAAGATCAGGCAGCTCGGATGATCCTTGGCTGCCAGGGCTTCGGCCCAGGCCACCATCGACTCGACGGTGTCGCACGGACGCCATACGGCCATATTGGGGATCATGCGCAAGGTGGCGATCTGTTCCACCGGCTGGTGGGTCGGACCATCCTCGCCAAGACCGATCGAGTCGTGGGTGAACACGAACAAGGGGTTGGTCTTCATCAGCGCGGCCATGCGCAAGGCATTGCGGGCATATTCGCTGAACATCAGGAAGGTGGCGCCGAACGGACGGAAACCGCCATGCAGGGCAAGGCCATTGAGAATGGCGGCCATGCCGAATTCGCGCACCCCATAATGAATGTAGTTGCCGCCTTCGTCGCGGCTGATCGAACGCGAACCTTTCCAGTCGGTCAGATTGGACGGCGTCAGGTCGGCCGAGCCACCGAGCAGTTCCGGCAGGATTTCGGCGAACGCGTTGATGGCGTTCTGCGAGGCCTTGCGGGTGGCGATGGTTTCGCCCTTGCCATTGACTTCGGCGATTTTACGTGCGGCATGCTCGGCGAAGTTGGCTGGCAGCTCACCCTTCATGCGGCGTTCGAATTCGGCGGCCAGTTCCGGGTAGGCCTGGCGGTAGCCGGCAAACAGGGTGTTCCAGGTCGCTTCGCGGGCACGACCGGCTTCAACGCCATTCCAGGCGCTGGCGATCGGTTCCGGAATGACGAAGGGGTCGTGCGGCCAGTTCAGATGGCTACGGGCAGCGGCGATTTCTGCGGCACCCAGCGGGGCGCCATGGACATCGTGGCCGCCTTGCTTGTTCGGGGCACCGAAACCGATGCGGGTCTTGCAGCAGATCAGGGTCGGGCGCGAGGTTTCTGCACGCGCGGTATGGATGGCGGTGGCAATTTCGTCGGCGTCGTGACCGTTGACGTTGCGCACGACCTGCCAGCCATAGGCTTCGAAGCGTGCCGGGGTATCGTCGGTGAACCAGCCTTCCACGTCGCCATCGATGGAGATTCCATTGTCATCGTAGAATGCGATAAGCTTGCCCAGGCCCCAGGTGCCGGCAAGCGAGCAGGCTTCATGGGAAATGCCTTCCATCAGACAGCCGTCACCGAGGAATGCCCAGGTGGTATGGTCAACGATGGGGAAGCCGTCACGGTTGAATTCGGCGGCGAGCAGCTTTTCGGCAAGCGCCATGCCAACCGCATTGGTAATGCCCTGGCCCAGCGGACCGGTGGTCGTTTCCACGCCGGCGGTGTAACCGTATTCAGGGTGACCCGGGGTGCGGGAGTGCAGCTGGCGGAAATTCTTGAGGTCGTCGAGAGTGACGTCGTAGCCGGTGAGATGCAGCAGGCTGTAGAGCAGCATCGAGCCATGCCCGTTGGACAGGACAAAGCGGTCGCGGTTGGACCAGTTGGGGTTGGCAGGACTATGGGCGAGGTGATCGCGCCACAAGACTTCGGCAATATCAGCCATGCCCATCGGCATGCCGGGGTGACCGGATTTGGCCTTTTCCACTGCATCCATCGAGAGGAAGCGGATGGCGTTGGCTAGCTCGGTTCGGGTGACCATGCGGAGAAACCTCGAGACTGTGGTGAACCGGAACAATGGCCAAGCAATAGTGCCTAACCATTGCGAAATCATGGAATTATCGCCGAAATTACCCTCTCAGGGCAACCGCTGTGCGGATGGCATGGCCGCTTTTTTAACCGTCACAACACAACAGGAGTCAGGAAAATGACGGAAACAGTAATGAGCCGGGGCAACGCAGCTACCGTGAACAAGGTCAAGGCCGGTCAGGCATTTGGCTGGATTGCCGCGGCGTGGACGCTGTTCCGTCGTCAGCCCGGCCAATGGGTGATTTTCTTTCTGGCGTCGCTGGTGGTGACGCTGCTGGCCGGTGTCATTCCCCTGATTGGCCAGTTGTTGTCGACGTTTTTGCAGTACGGGTTCACCGCCGGTTTTCTGTTGTGCGCCCGCAAGCTGGATGACGGTGGCGAGATCGAATTGCCGGATTTATTCGCCGCCTTTCGTGAACACTGGCCGTCGTTGCTGGCGTTGATGCTGTGCTATTTACTGGTCATTCTCACCATTGTCGTCGCCTGCGTCGTGATCATGATCGGCGGTGGCATCGGGATGGCAGGAACGGCAAAGCTTGGCACCCTGTTGTCGCAGGGCCAGGCCGATATGCCGCTTGGCCAGCTGTTGGGGTCGATATCGTCCGGCATCAAACCTCTGTTGATGGTCTTGTTCGGGCTGTTGGTGGTGCTGGTTGCTCTGCTGGCTGGATCGCTGTTTATGTTCGCGCCGGCGCTGATCGTGCTGGACGGGGTCTCGGTGCCGGAAGCCTTGAAAGGCAGCTTTGCCGGAGTGTGGCGCAACTGGGCTGCCATGCTGGTGCTGGGGGTGTCGATGCTGCTGTTGTTCATGCTGGGCTCGATCCCGCTGCTGCTCGGGCTGTTGGTGGTCGGCCCTTTGTATATGCTGACGCTCTATACGGCATGGCGTGACATCTACGTGCGTTGACAGCCCTCCGGGTCTGGAGGGCCGTCAAGGTGTGTCAGGCATCGCAGCGCATGTCGACATGGGGAATGCCGCCATCGTCAAAAGGTTCACCACACACGGTGAAGCCGAAGCTCTCGTAGAAGGCGGTGGCACGGGTTTGCGCCGACAGCATCAAGGGACCCGGGAAGTGTTGTCGGCATTCCTGTAGTGCCCGAGTCATCAACTGTTGGCCGATGCCCTGTCCGCGCAGCGTGGAATCGACCACGATGCGCCCGATGGCCGCGGCGTCCGGATACACTTTGCCGGGCGCCAGCAGACGGGCATAGGCGACCAGGGTTCCGTCGCCCAGATAGCCGCACAGGTGCAGACAGTCGGGGTCCAGTCCATCCGGATCGCCATAGATGGAGCGTTGCTCCACCACAAATACCCGGTCGCGTAATTGCAGGACGCGATACAGCGACAAGGGGGTAAAACCGGCAAAATCGTGGCAGTGCCACTGAATCAGGCTTGCCATAGTACAATCCTGTCCTTGAGTGATCGATTGACCGTCCAGTCTAACCAAGCTTTCTGCGACTACACAAAATGAATCATAACGACTTGTTCGACGAACCTGCCGTCAGCGGCAGCGACAGCCCTCCTCCGGCGCCCCCTCCGGCTGCGACGGACAATGGCGAAGGCTGGATCCCCCTTGACCTGTACGCCGAACGCGCCTACCTCGAATACGCCATGAGCGTTGTCAAGGGTCGCGCCCTTCCGGAAGTGGCCGATGGCCAGAAGCCGGTACAGCGCCGCATTCTGTACGCCATGCGCGATATGGGACTTGCCGCTGGCGCCAAGCCAGTCAAGTCGGCGCGCGTGGTGGGGGAAATTCTCGGTAAATACCACCCACACGGCGACAGTTCGGCCTATGAGGCCATGGTGCGCATGGCCCAGTCCTTCACCTTGCGCTACCCGCTGATCGATGGCCATGGCAACTTCGGTAGCCGCGACGGCGATGGTGCCGCCGCGATGCGTTATACCGAAGCCCGTTTGACGCCAATTGCCGAACTGCTGCTCGCGGAAGTGGATATGGGGACGGTTGATTTTGTCCCCAACTACGACGGGGCATTCAACGAGCCGTCCTTGTTGCCGGCCCGTTTACCGGTCGTGCTGCTCAATGGCGCCTCCGGCATTGCCGTGGGGATGGCCACCGAAATCCCGCCGCACAATCTGACCGAGGTGGCGAACGCCTGCATCGCCTTGCTGGACAATCCGCAGATGGACACCGACGAATTGATGAACATCATTCCGGGTCCGGATTTTCCGGGGGGGGGGCAGATCATTACCTCCCGCGAAGACATTCGCACTGCCTATGAAAACGGCCGTGGCTCGGTGCGGGTGCGGGCACGCTGGGAGATCGAACGGCTGGCGCGCGGTCAGTGGCGGGTGATCGTCAATGAACTGCCGCCGGGCAGTTCGGCGCAGAAGGTGCTGGGGGAAATCGAAGAAGCGACCAATCCGAAGGTCAAACCCGGCAAGAAAACCCTGACCCAGGACCAGCAGAATCTCAAGAGCCTGATGCTGTCGATTCTCGACCGGGTTCGCGATGAATCCGACTCTGCCCAGCCGGTGCGTCTGGTGTTCGAACCGAAATCCAGTCGTCAGGATCCCGACGAGTTCATCCGCCTGCTGCTGGCGCAAACCAGCCTGGAAGGCAATGTCTCGCTGAACCTGGTGATGATCGGTCTGGATGGCCGCCCGGCCCAGAAGGGGCTGCGCACCATTCTGACCGAATGGCTGGAGTTCCGGCGCCAGACGGTGACGCGCCGCCTGGAGCATCGCCTGTCGCAAGTGGACAAACGCATTCACATTCTCGAAGGCCGCATGATTGTCTTCATCCATATCGATGAAGTGATCCGTGTCATTCGCGAATCGGACGAGCCCAAGCCGGAATTGATGAAAGCGTTCGGTCTGTCCGAGCTTCAGGCCGAGGATATCCTCGAGATCCGTTTGCGTCAGCTGGCGCGTCTGGAAGGTTTCAAGCTAGAGAAAGAACTGACCGAATTGCGCGAGGAACGTGGCTCGCTGCGTCACCTGCTGGACGATGAGGACGCCAAGCGAACCCTGATCGTCAATGAAATCAAGGCGGATCGCGACCGCTACGGCGATGCCCGCCGCAGCGAGATCCGCGAAGCGGAACGTGCGGTGTTGACCCAGACCATCGCCGATGAACCGGTCACGGTCATCTTGTCGCAAAAGGGCTGGATCCGCGCCCGGATGGGGCATTCGCTGGACCTGTCCAGTCTGGCATTCAAGGATGGCGACGGACTGGACCAGGTGGTCGAAACCCGGACTGTCTGGCCGGTCATCGTGCTGGACAGTCAGGGACGAGCCTACACCATCGACGTGGCCGACGTGCCGACGGGACGTGGCGACGGGGTGCCGGTCACCTCGCTGGTGGATGTCCAGGACGGTGCCAAGATCGTGCAGATGCTGTCCGGGAAAGAAACCGACCGTTTCGTGCTGAGTCACAGCGGGGCCTATGGCTTCATTGGCCGGATCGGCGATATGTCTGGCCGGGTCAAGGCCGGCAAGGCGTATATGACGCTTGAGGCAGGCGAAACCCTGCTGACGCCGATTCCCTTGCCAACGCCTGCCGCCGAGGACTTGCAGTGGGTGGTGGCCGCCGACAATGGACGGCTGTTGTCGTACCCGGTTGCCGAGTTGCGCGAACTCGCCAAGGGGCGTGGTCTGATGTTGATGCAACTTGACGAGGGCGAGCATCTGACGGCTGCCGGATTGGTCTCGGGGCCGAAAGCGTTGCTGTCGGCGCTATCGGTTCGCGGCAAGAGCAGCGATGAAAAGCTGGCGCTCGAGGAATATCAGGGCAAGCGAGGCAAACGCGGCAAGCTGATGCCGAAAAAGTGGACGGTCACCGCGATTCGCTCGGTGGGCGACGACGCCTGAAAAAACGGGTGGCAACCTCTGCCGTTGCCACCCTAAAGCTTGCCAACGACACGAACCTAGTTGCAGGTTACCCCGACCTTCTTGAACGCAGCGGCAACATCGCTGCCGCTGTATCCGCGCATGATGGCGGCTCGGGTGACGCCGCAAGAACCCTGGTTGAAATCCGTGCTGCTGTTCCAGTAAATACGGTTGGCATCGGCAAACACCTCAAACGCCTTGCGCACGGTCCAGCCCCGCGTGGTGGACAGCAGGTAGAAAGCGCGGTTGTAGACGCCGCTCGACAGGTGGGGGTTCATGCCGTCGCGCCAGTTTTTTGCCGTATCGATGGACCGCCCGTCCCGCGACGGAGTGTCCATATAGCGCAACGGTCCGGCTTTTTTGACAATGTCCAGCCCGACCTGCCAGTCGTTCTTGCCGCGCAGGTAAAACTTGGCGGCTTCGCCGGCCATATCGGAAAACGCTTCGTTCATCCCGCCCGATTGCTCTTCATAGACCAGATTGGAGTGCTGCTCGGTAAAGCCGTGGCTGACTTCGTGAGCCGCGACATCCAGCGACACCAGTGGATAGAACATTTGTTCCCCGTCACCAAAATTCATGCTGGTGCCATCCCAGAACGCGTTCTCATAGGAACTGCCATAGTGCACTTTCATGTACAACGGGCCTTCCAGCGGAGCGCGTCCCAGCCAGTCCTGATAGAGCTTGATGATAACCGAGCCAAAGAAGTGCGCGTCATTGAGTGGGGAATAGGCGCCGTTCACGGCCCGGGTGGTATTGCGCGGGCAGGTAAACTGGAAAGGGGTGATCGACGAGTTGTCCCAGCCATTGTTCAGGTCCACGGTGATCACGTTGCCATTGTCCATCTGGCAGTCGTCAGTCACCTCAAGTTTGCCGAATTGCTTGCCATACTCGTAACGTCCGGTTTTGCGGTTGCCGCCAGGGCCGGTTGCATCGAAGTGGGTGATGCCCTCCCAGGCGCGCAGGGTTTCGCCACTGTTGGCATCGATGATGGCCATGGGGCGTGAGGGATGGGGGCCATCGACACGCAGTGATGTCACATAGACCAGCCGGGCGCGTTGTTGTTTGTCGAGGTAGACGAATAGTTCGGCTTTTTCATTGCGGGTCGGATAGCCATTGGCCTTTTCCGCACGCAGTTGCTGGAACAGGGCCGTTTTGTCGAGTTTGGGGCGGGTATCCAGCAGATCCTGATCGATGCGCTTCACCACCGTGCCACGCCAATTAGCGCTGCCCAGGGGACGCAGTCCGCGTTGTCCGCCCTGTTCGGCAATGACCGCTTCGCTCCATACGGGGACCGAGCGGTAAAATTGCTGATAACGGGTAATTGTCCGGCCATTGGGCAGGGTGATGCTGCGCTGGATTTTAAGGTCATTTTCGCCAAGGCCCAGCTGTTGCGCTGCGGTGCCGGTCGCCTGTGCCGCGAAACCGGCATTCATCAAGGAGGCGACATTGATGCGTTCTGCCGCATGGACGGTCAGTCCGCTCAGCAGGGTTCCCGCTGCCAGCGCGAGTGTCGTGTGTTTCATCTCTTTGTCCTGGTGTGTGAGTGTCTGGCGTCACGACCACGACGGTGTGGTTCGCGGTCAGTAACGTTCCAATATGCAATTACAGATACAAATCTCATTTTATTTGCATATGGCATGAACAATAAGACGCAAACGCGCCCAAGTAGCCTGTCAACAGGAACAGGGGGCGGGAAATCGGCGGGACAAAAAAACAGACACTACGCGAGCGGGCCCGCGTGGACATGGCTGGAGCGGCGCACCTCCGGAACCGGCGGGAGGTGCTGGCCGTTATTTCGGACAGGGGCTCAAGGCGCCAGACGTGCCTTGCGCCAGCCACCGCCCTCTTGCAGGGTGTAAACAATCCGGTCATGCAAGCGGCTTGGCCGGCCTTGCCAGAATTCGATCCGGTCGGGCAGTACGGCGTAGCCACCCCAGTGGTCCGGGCGTGGAACGCTGACCGGATGTTTCAGTCCGAACAGGGCTGCACGTTTGACCAGTTCGGCCTTGGACGGAATCTCGTGGCTTTGTTCGGAAGCCCAGGCGCCAAGGCGGCTGGTGTAAGGGCGGCTCTTGAAGTAGGCGTCCGACACTTCCGGCGGCAGTTTGCGCGTCACGCCTTCGATACGTACCTGACGCTCCAGCTCCGGCCAGAAGAAGGTAATGGCGACATTGGGGTTGCCGGCCAGTTGCTCACCCTTGCGCGACAGGTAGTTGGTATAGAACTGCAACTCTCCGTTTTCGACGCCTTTGAGCAACACGATGCGGGCGGTCGGGCGGCCATCGGGGCCTACCGTCGCCACGTGCATGGCAGTCGGTTCGTGGACCTCGGCGCTCATGGCTTCGGCCAGCCAGATTTCCAGCTGGGCAACGGCATCGTCGAGGCATTCCTCGGGCGACAGTTCCTTCTTCGAGTAATCAAGACGAATATCGGCAAGATTCATGGACATGATGTTTACCTCCTTCGGATAGCAGAAATAATAACCCGTGTTGTTACTTTATGGCTTGATCCGCACCAAACGGGAGCAAAGGACTTGCGTCGGCCTCATGGCTTGGCTAGTCTTGCGGACTGATTTTTCCGGGGATTCATCATGATCGATGCCATTGCCACCAGTCTTGCCGATGCGCGCACGGCGCTGGACCGGTTTATTGCCGATCCGGTTGCGCTTGAGCGCGTTGCGGCGGCCGCGCGGTTGCTGATCGAGACGTTCGAAGCCGATGGCCGGGTGTACTCCTGTGGCAATGGCGGATCGATGTGCGATGCCATGCACTTTGCCGAGGAGCTGACCGGGCGCTATCGCAACGACCGCCGTGGCTATGCGGCGATGGCCATTTCGGATCCGGGGCACTTGAGCTGCGTGGGCAACGACTATGGCTACGAGGCGGTGTTCTCGCGGTTTGTGGAAAGCCATGGCCGCAAGGGCGATTGCTTGCTGGCGATCAGCACCAGCGGCAGTAGTGCCAATGTGCTGCGGGCCGTCAACAGTGCCCGCGCTGCCGGCATGCCGGTCATCGTATTGACCGGCCGGCACGGATCGGTGCTGGAAAGTCTGGCCGACGTGACGGTGGTGACCGAGGCCGGCGCCTTTGCCGACCGGGTGCAGGAATTGCACATCAAAGTACTGCATATCCTTATCGAGTTGATCGAGAGGCATTTTCATCCAGAGAATTATCCCGCGGCAGAGTGAGGCAGGCTGTCACGGGGAGGGGCATTTAGGCTAGAATAAGCTCTTTACTTTGCGGCCTTTTCTGCTCATGCATCTGGTTGCCTTCGGTCTCAATCATCAGACAGCTCCGCTTACCGTCCGGGAAAAACTGGCTTTCCCGGCCCAGGTGCTGCCTGATGCACTGACCAGTCTGGTTCATACCCGGGCGGCGTCCGAGGCGGTAATCGTCTCGACCTGTAACCGTACCGAGATCTACAGCAGTTCCAACCACCCTGATGCGGCGTTGGCCTGGCTGGCGAACTTCCACGGGGTGCCGCTGGAAGAGTTGCGCCCCTACCTGTACCAACTGGACCCGGCGCAGGCGGCGCGTCATGCGTTCCGCGTGGCTTCCGGGCTGGACTCGATGGTGCTGGGTGAAACCCAGATTCTCGGGCAGCTCAAGGATGCGGTGCGTCAGGCCGAGCAGTCCGGCACCTTGGGGTCGATGCTGAACGCCCTGTTCCAGAAAACCTTTTCGGTGGCCAAGGAAGTTCGCAGCAAGACCGGTGTCGGCGCGAGTTCGGTGTCGATGTCGGCCGCCGCCGTCAAACTGGCGGAGCAGATTTTCCCGAGCATTGCCGAGCTGAATGTGTTGTTCATCGGCGCCGGCGAAATGATCGAGCTGGTGGCCACCCACTTTGCGGCACGCAACCCGGCCTGTATCACCATTGCCAACCGGACCGTCGAACGGGGCCAGTTACTGGCCGAACGGTTTGGCGGCAATGCGATTGCCTTGTCAGACCTGCCCAATGTACTGGCGCGCTATGACGTGGTTGTGACCTCGACCGCCAGTCAGTTGCCGATCGTCGGCAAGGGTCTGGTGGAACGGGCGATTCGCGAGCGTCGCCACCGGCCGATGTTCATGCTGGATCTGGCCGTGCCGCGCGACATCGAGCGCGAAGCCGGTGACCTCGCCGATGTGTTTCTCTATACCGTCGATGACATTGCCGGCATTGTCGAGGTGGGTCGCGAGGCCCGTCAGACCGCTGCGGCAGAAGCCGAGGGCATCATTGATGCCCGGGTCGGCGAGTTTATCGACTGGCTGCACCGCCGCGATGCGGTGCCGATGATCCGTGCCTTGCGCGATGACGCAGACCGGGTACGGCGCCAGGCGCTGGAAGCGGCCATGAAACAATTGGCCAAGGGCGATGCCCCTGAAAAAGTGCTGGAGACCCTGTCTGTCCAGCTGACGAACAAATTGATGCATGCGCCGACCCAGGCTCTGTCGTCCGGCAAGGGCGCCGAGCGGGATGCGCTCATCGACGCGGTGGCGCGTCTTTACCGAATCAATCCGGAGTCCTGATGAAATCGTCGATAGCGGAGAAACTCTCCCAACTGGCCGAGCGCCTTGAGGAAGTGACCCGCCTCCTGGCCCAGGAAGAAGCGACCCGAGATATGGACGCCTTCCGCAAGCTGACCCGCGAGCATGCCGAGCTGACCCCGGTGGTCGAAGCCTGGCAAGCCTGGTGTCAGTGCCAGTCCGATATCGAGACGGCAGGTGAAATGCTGGCCGATCCCGATATGAAGTCGTTTGCCGAACTGGAAATTGCCGAAAGCCGCGCGCGTCTGGAAGCGCTCGAGGTTGACCTGCAAAAGCTGCTGTTGCCCCGCGACCCCAACGACGAGCGCAATATCTACCTCGAAGTCCGTGCCGGTACCGGCGGTGATGAAGCGGCGTTGTTTGCCGGCGACTTGCTGCGCATGTACACCCGCTTTGCCGAACGCAATCGCTGGCAAGTGGAAATCGTCTCCTCCTCCGAGTCAGACCTCGGGGGCTACAAGGAGGTGATTGCCCGCATTGTCGGATTCGGCGCGTATTCCATGCTCAAGTTCGAGTCGGGCGGACACCGGGTGCAGCGCGTTCCGGCCACCGAGACTCAGGGACGTATCCATACCTCGGCATGTACCGTGGCAGTGATGCCGGAAGCCGACGAAGTCGAAGGGGTGGAAATCAACCCGGCCGATATTCGCGTCGATACCTTCCGGGCGTCGGGAGCCGGTGGACAGCACATCAACAAAACCGACTCGGCCGTGCGCATTACCCACTTGCCGACCGGGATCGTGGTGGAGTGTCAGGATGACCGTTCACAGCACAAGAACAAGGCCCGGGCCTTGTCGGTGCTGGCGGCGCGCATCATGGACGCACGCTTGCGCGAGGCTCAGGCCAAAGAAGCGGCAACCCGCAAGAGCCTGGTGGGATCGGGGGATCGCAGCGAGCGCATCCGTACCTACAATTTTCCGCAGGGACGCATCACCGATCATCGCATCAACCTGACGCTCTACAAGCTGGATCAGGTCATGGATGGCGATCTGGCCGACCTGACCTCGGCATTGACCGCCGAGCATCAGGCCGAGTTGCTGGCGCAGATGGCTGATTAAGTCACGCTAACCGCGTTGGACATGACACAGGCGAGTGACCTTACGGGCTCGCCTGTGCTGTTTTAGAGGGTGCGCAGTCCGGAACCCAGCTGGCGGGTCAGGGTGCGGAACCGCATCAGCAGCAGTGCGGTCACCACCAGCAAGCCAACCGACATGCCTGCCCAGACGCCGCTCGGCCCCATGCCGTGGCGTGACAGGTACCAGGCCAGCGGAATGGCAATGCCCCAACAGCCTATGCCAAAGATCACCATGGTCGCACGGGCATCCTTCAGCGCCCTGAGACAGCCGCCAAGGATGGTTTGCCAGGCATCCAGCACCAGCATGGTCGCGACGACCGGCACCAATGTCAGGGCAATCGGGCGTGCCGCTTCCACCCCCTCGCGACCATCCGGCAGAAACAAGGCGATCAAGGCATTGGGCGCCAGCAACAGCACCACGGTCGTCAACAAGGTCCATAGAATCCCCATCAACTGCCCGGCGATACCGGCCCGGGCCGCCGCCCGGTAGTCACCGGCCCCGGCAATTTGTCCGACGCGGATCGATGTCGCGAAGGTGAGGCCGGCCGGAATCATGAAACTGGCGATCACCAATTGCATCATGCTCTGGTGCGCCGCCAGTGCTGCAGCGGAAATCGCGCCCATCAGATAGGCACAACTGGTGAACATTCCGCTTTCCAGCCCCATGGTGCCTCCGGCCGGAAACCCGAGCTTCATGAAGGGCTTGAGGGTGGCGAAGTCGCGCCGGGTGAATCGCCCGAAAATATGGTAGCTGCGATAGGGTTCGGCACAGGCCACCAGCCAGGCAAACGACAGACCCAGAAAGACATAGGTGAAGGTCGAAGAGATGGCGATGCCGGTCAGGCCGAGCCCGGGCCATGAACCGATTCCTTGCGACAGCACGTAGCCCAGCCCCGGCGAGAGCAGCAATGCACCGCCCGTGATATAGGCGACCGGTCCTGCCTTGCCGATGCCCGAGGCAAAACCGCGCAAGGTCAGGAACAGCAAGCCGAACGGCAGCCCCCACATCAGGATATGCAGAAAGCCGATGGCATCGCGTACGGTGGCCGGCGGTTGTCCGAGGGCCAGCATCAACGGTTCGGCATTCCATAGCACGATGCCCAGCAGCAGCGGAGTCAGCAGCGTGACGATGAGTCCGGCACGGGTGGCCGAGATGACCTCGTCGCGTTTGCCTGCGCCATGCGCCAGCGAGACCAGATTGGCGGCCGCGGACACGATGCCGGCCCCCAGGACATAGAGAAAGAAAAAGGTGCTCAATGCCAGAGCGCCACTGGCCAGCGCATCGGCAGACAGTTGGCCCATCAGGATCGAGTCAATGAACAGGATGCCGGTCCAGGTGATTTGGGAAAGAACCAGCGGGACGGCCAGATGCCACAGCGGACGTACCTCGTCCATGATGCTGTTGCATTGCTCCGCCAGGCTGGGGAAATAGCGGCTGAAAAAGGGGACTTTGGCCATGTTTAGCATAAAGAACGATCCGTTATTGATTTATCGGTGGTTTTTAGCAGAATACGCGAGCCACCCCGTCACTGAAAAGCCAGTTATCATCATGCCTCGCATGAAAAAAACTCATGGATAAATCATGAAGCTGCCACCGCTCAATGCCTTGCGGGTATTTCTGGTCGTCGCCCGCGAATTGTCGTTCACCAAAGCCGCCAACCAGCTCTTCCTCACGCAAGGGGCGGTGAGTCGCCAGATCCAGAGCCTCGAGGCGTTCTACGGCCTGGCGTTGTTTATCCGCCAGCCTCGCAGTCTGGCGCTGACGGCGGAGGGTGAGGCCCTGCTGGGCCCGGTCAGTGCCGCCTTCGAGCAGATTCGCGAGGCCAGTGAAGCCTTGCGGGTGCGTCAGGGGGATATCCGGGTGCGGGTTGCCGCAACCCCGGCCATGCGTTGGGTGTTGCCCAACCTGCCGGATTTCCAGACCCGGTTTCCCGACTACACCGTGCATCTGGAAACCCTGCTGGGCGATGGCATGCCGTTTGACCGCAGCCGCAATGATCTGGCGATCCAGGGGGTCCGGGAGGGAGAGCAGCATCCGGGCATGGTGCTGGAAACCATCAGCCAGGAGTTGTTGGTGCCGGTGTGTTCTCCGGACCTGCTGAAGGGTCGGCCGCCGTTACGCGAACCGGACGACCTGCGGCATTACACCCTGCTGCATCCCTGGCGCGGCCAGAATAGCTGGGCGCAGTGGCTGGAATTGGCCGGTGCCAGCAAGGTGCGCAGTGAAGAAGGGCTGACTTTCGATGCGCTGGAATTCGCCTTGTATGCCGCCACGCGCGGCATGGGGGTGGCATTGGCCCAGCTGTCGATGATCGAGGAGGATGTCCGGCTGGGACGGTTGATGGTGCCCTTCCCGGTGATTCTGGAAACCGAATGGTCCTATTGCCTGATCTATCCGGAAGAAATGGCCAGCCTGCCGAAAATCAGGGCGTTCCGCGATTGGCTGATGGAAACACTGGCGCTATCGGGGGTGACGCGCGTGATGGGGTAAGGTCATGCCGTGCAACGGCAGAGCTGTACAGCATGACCCGGTGGGGACCCCCCGTTGTTAGAGCAAACGCAGGGCCAGTCCCACGGCGCCCAGCAGAATACAGTAGATACCGAAGGGGCGCAGGGCCTGCACTTCGTGCTTGTTGAACCAGCGCATCAACACCCAGGTACTCAGCCAGGCGAAGGTGCCGGACAGGATGCCGCACACTCCCACCAGCGTCAGGTCGATGCTGGCGCCCATCTTGAGCATTTTCGGGACTTCGAGAATCCCGGCGGCGGCGATGATCGGTGTGGCCAGCAAGAAGGAGAAGCGTGCGGCAGAGGCATAGTCCAGACCGGTGCTGATCCCGGCGATCAGCGTCACGCCCGAGCGTGAAATGCCGGGAATCAGGGCCAGCGCCTGGGCAAAGCCGATTCGCAGGGCGTTGAGCGGCGACAGTTGCGCGAGGGTTTTGCCGGAGGTGCGGCGACGCAGGCCGTCACCGGCGATCAGGATCACGCCGTTGATCATCAGTACCACGAGAATGATGTCGGTGGTGCCAAACAGGACTTTCAGTTTCTTTTCCAGCAGCAGGCCGATCAGGCCGGCTGGCACCGTACCGATGAACAGACGCCACATCAGGCGGGCTTCCTCATTGGTCTCGCGTCCGCCGGCGCGCAGAAAACCCCCGATCAGTTTGAACCAGTCTTTGCGGAAGAAATGGAACAGCGCCAGTGCGGTGCCGAGGTGCAGGACGACCATGAAAGGCAGGAAGGCCTCATTGCGGGGATGCAGCTGCCAACCCAGCAGGTCGGGCAGGATCACGCCATGACCCAGACTGCTGATCGGGAAAAGTTCGGTAATGCCCTGCATGATGGCGAACAGGACGGCTTCCATAACCGGCATGGGGAAGTACTCCAGTGAGAAATGGGGAAAAGGCGCATAGTCTGCCAATTTCACCCACTTGAAAAGTGTCATGATCCCTCCTTAAGATTGCATTAAGGAGAATGAGGGAGTCTAATGCCGCCAAAATCGGGAATGTATCGTTTCCGTATTGTTTAGTGAGACACACCAATGAGTCATAAGCACCATCATGTCGTGGCGGCCGAAGAGGTCACCAGCTCCGAACGCCAGGCCGCGGCCACCAAAAGCACGTTGGTAAGTGTCGTCGTCAACGTTTTCCTGACGGTCGTCCAGATCGCCACGGGTATCTTTGCCCATTCCAGCGCCTTGGTCGCCGATGGTATCCACTCGCTGTCGGACCTGATTGCCGACTTCGTGGTGCTGATCGCCAACCGTTTCAGTCATCTCGAGGCCGACAGCAATCACCCCTACGGACATTCCCGTTTTGAAAATGCCGCATCGCTGGCCCTGGGGGTGCTGTTGCTGGTCGTCGGCTGCGGCATGCTGTGGAGCGCCGCCAACAAATTCGCCGACCCGACCCTGATCCCGCGCGTGCACTGGTACGCACTGGTCGTGGCGACAACCACGCTGTTTGCCAAGGAAGGGCTGTTCCGTTACATGTTGGCGGTGGCCAACCGGGTGAAGTCCGGCATGCTGGTGGCCAATGCCTGGCATGCCCGTTCGGATGCCGCGTCTTCGCTGGTGGTGGCGGTGGGGATTATCGGCAACATGCTGGGTTGGCCGTTGCTGGACCCGCTGGCCGCCGCCATCGTTGGTTTCATGGTGGCGCGCATGGGTTGGAATTTTACCTATGACGCCTTGCAGGACCTGATGGACCGCGGGCTGGATGCCGAAGATGTCGAAGCGATCCGGTCCCATCTGGCCCAGACGCCCGGCGTGGTCAATGTCCATGATATCCGTACCCGCAAGACCGGCGACCTGGCCATCATCGATGCCCATTTGCTGGTGGACAGCCACATCAGTGTTTCCGAAGGCCATCAAATTGCCCTGCAGGCCCGCCAGAGCGTCATGAAACGCTTTGCCGTGGCCGACATCACCATCCATATCGATGCCGATACCGCCGACGGCCCGGAAAACCTTCATTTGCCGGCCCGCGAAGTATTGCTGGCCGAGCTTAACCAGCGCTTTGCCGATGCCCCCTTCGCGCTGGACGATGTGCGTGCGCACTATCTGGAGGGACGTCTCGAGGTGGATATCACCCTTCCCGACAGCGGCGATGCACGACGCGAGCGCTTGCTGGCCATGGCACCGCTATCCGGCGTTGATGAAATCCGGTTCTTTTCGAGGCTGAATTAGACCTATTTGTATTGATTAATTAATGACTGTGTAAATTTTTGTCAGCTGTAAAACTTTGGTTACTAATATGCGTCTATGATGGCACCACGCCGGTCCGGAACCCAGATCCCGTACCGGCGACCCCTGTCAACCTGCATAGAAACGACACCCTTCGCCATGTCCAAGCCCGTCCAGACTGAGGAAACTTCCACGGTTTCTGCTCCCCGTTCCCTGAAACGCCATTTACCTTATCTGATCCTGATTGTTGTGTTGGGTGCCGGCATCTGCTGGTGGACGCACTCTTCCGGTGAAAAAGGCGATATGGCGGGACGCAAGGGTAAGCAAACCCCGACCGTTTCGGTGGCGGTTGCCGGCAAGGGCGATTTGAAAGTCATGCTGGATGCGTTGGGCACGGTGCTGGCCAACAACACGGTGACGGTCAAGAGTCGTGTCGATGGCCAATTGCTCAAGCTGCACTTCCGTGAAGGACAGGATGTCAAAGCCGGACAGTTGCTGGCGGAAATCGATCCGCGCCCCTTCCAGGTGCAAGTGACTCAGGCCGAGGGTCAATTGGCGCGCGACATGGCGCAATTGGCCAATGCCCGGGCCGACCTGACCCGCTACAAAACCTTGCTGGGACAAAACGGCGCTTCGCAGCAACAAGTCGATACCCAGGAAGCACTGGTTCGTCAGTTGGCCGGTACGGTCAAGGTCGACGAGGGTGCGCTGGCCGCCGCCCGATTGCAGCTCACCTATAGCCGCATTACCGCCCCGCTGTCCGGCAAAGCCGGTTTGAAGACCGTTGACGAGGGCAATATGATCCATGCCTCGGACGCCAATGGTCTGGTGGTCATCACTCAGGTCCAGCCGGCCAATGTGCTGTTCTCCATTCCCGAGACCCGGCTGGAGGAGTTGCTCAAGGCGCGTGCGGGCAATGCGCCGCTGGGCGTTGATGCACTGGATCGCGACGGCACCACGGTATTGGCTCACGGGGTGTTGGCCACCATGGACAATCAGGTCGATACGACCACCGGCACCGTCAAACTCAAGGCGCGCTTCGACAACAAGGACGAGGTGCTGTTTCCCAGCCGTTTCGTCAATGCGCGCATGACCCTTGCGACGCTGCATGATGTCATCGTGGTGCCGGCCGTGGCGGTGCAGCGCGGCAAACCCGGTGCTTATGTGTTCGTCGTCAACGCCGACAATACCGTTAGCCAGCGACCGGTCAAGACCGGTCCGGCCGAAGGCGAGCGCATCGTGATCCGTGAAGGACTGACGGCGGGTGAACGGGTCGTTCTGGATGGCCTGGACCAATTGCGTGATGGCCGCAAGGTGAATCCGGTCAGCGCAGGCGAAGCGGACAAGCGCGACGGGTCGGCGGCACATCCGGGCAAAAAGCGGAAGGCCGGTTGAGCTGATGAATCCCTCCCGCCAGTTTATTTTACGGCCGGTGGCGACCACGTTGTTGATGGTGGCCATTTTGCTTGCAGGCCTGGTCGGTTACCGCTTCCTGCCGGTGTCGGCCTTGCCCGAGGTGGATTACCCGACCATTCAGGTCGTGACCCTCTACCCCGGTGCCGGTCCCGAAGTAATGACCTCCTCGGTGACGGCACCGCTGGAGCGCCAGTTCGGTCAAATGCCCGGTCTCGACCAGATGGCGTCCTCCAGCTCCGGCGGCGCATCGGTGATCACCTTGCAGTTCGGTCTGGATATCGGGCTGGATGTGGCCGAACAGGAGGTCCAGGCGGCCATTAATGCCGCCAACAACCTGTTGCCCGCCGACTTGCCGCAGCCTCCGGTCTACAACAAGGTCAATCCGGCCGATACGCCGGTCGTGACCTTGGCCATTACCTCGAAAACCCTGCCCTTGCCCAAGCTCGAGGACATGGTGGATACCCGGCTGGCGCAAAAGATTTCCCGTTTGCCCGGCGTTGGTCTGGTCAGTATCAGCGGCGGACAACGCCCGGCAGTGAGAATCCGCGCCGATTCACGGGCGCTGGCGGCACGTGGCTTGACGCTGGACGATATCCGCACGGTGGTCAACAGCAGCAACGTCAATCAGGCCAAAGGCAGCTTTGACGGGCCGCATACGGCGTCCACCATTGATGCCAACGACCAATTGAGCTCGCCGGACGAGTACCGCAACATCGTGCTGGCCTGGAAGAACGGTGCGCCGGTGCGGCTGTCGGACGTTGCCGAAGTGATCAGTGCCCCGGAAAACAATCGTTTGGCCGCCTGGTCGGGACGACAGGCCGCCATCATCCTCAATGTGCAGCGTCAGCCCGGTGCCAATGTCATCGAGACCGTCGACCGCATCAAGGCGCTGCTGCCGCAGTTGAAGGAGACCTTGCCGGGTGCCATCGAGGTGCATCTGGTCAGTGACCGCACCACCACCATCCGGGCCTCGGTGTCGGATGTCCAGTTCGAACTGATGCTGGCCATCGCGCTGGTGGTGATGGTGATCTATGTGTTTCTGCGCAACGTGCCGGCGACGCTGATTCCCGGTGTCGCTGTGCCATTGTCGCTGGTCGGGACCTTTGGCGTGATGTATCTGGCCGGCTTCAGCATCAACAATCTCACCTTGATGGCGCTGACCATCGCCACCGGTTTCGTGGTCGACGATGCCATCGTGATGATTGAAAACATTGCCCGTTATATCGAAGAAGGGGAAGCCCCGCTGGCGGCCGCGCTCAAGGGGGCGGAACAGATCGGCTTCACCATCATTTCGCTGACCTTTTCCCTGATTGCGGTACTGATCCCGCTATTGTTCATGGGCGATGTGGTGGGCCGGCTGTTCCGCGAGTTCGCCATTACCCTCGCCGTGTCCATCCTGATTTCGGCCTGTGTGTCGCTGACCCTGACGCCGATGCTGTGCGCGCGCTTCCTGAAGCACGTCCCCGATGAAAAGCAGGGCCGCTTCTATCATGCCAGCGGCCGGTTTTTCGAGGCGGTGATTGCCGGCTACGGCCGTTTGCTGCAGGTGGTGTTGCGCCATCAGCGCCTGACCTTGCTGGTGGCGCTGGGTACCGTGGCCATGACGGCGCTGCTGTATATCGCCGTGCCCAAAGGGTTTTTCCCCTTGCAGGACACCGGGGCGATCCAGGTGATTACCGAAGCGCCGCAGACCATTTCCTTCGAAGCGATGGCCGAGCGCCAGCAGGCACTGGCCGATGTCTTGCTCAAGGACCCGGCGGTGGAGAGTCTGTCGTCATTCATCGGCGTGGATGGCACCAATGCCACGCTGAACAGCGGACGCATGCAGATCAATCTGAAACCGCTGGACTCCGGGCGTGCCCACATGCCGGAAGTGCTGGCGCGTCTGCAGGAACGTGCCGCCACAGTGGCAGGTATTCGCCCGTGGATGCAACCGGTGCAGGACCTGACCATCGAAACCCAGGTCAGCCGTACCCAGTACCAGTTTGTCCTGCAGGCCACCCATCCGGACGAATTGGCCGAATGGGCACCCAAGCTGGTGGCTCGCCTGAAACAAACCCCGGAGCTGGCCGATGTGGCCAGCAACCTGCAAGACAAGGGTTTGCAGGCCAGAGTGGTGATTGACCGCGACACGGCGGCGCGTCTCGGCATAACCCCGGCGCAGATTGACAACGCCTTGTACAACGCCTTCGGCCAGCGGCTGATTTCCAGCATCTATACCCAGACCAGTCTGTATCGGGTGGTGTTGGAGGAGCGTCCCGGCGATGACGGTCTGGCTCGCTTGAACCGCTTGTACATTACACCGACCGGCGGTGGAACGCCGGTGCCGTTGACTGCCGTGGCGCGGATCGAGGAAGGGCTGGCACCGCTGGCCATCGACCACCTTGGCCAGTTCCCGGCCGCCACCCTGTCCTTCAATCTGGCTCACGACGCCTCGCTTGGCGAAGCGGTCAAGGCCATTCGCCAGGCGGAGCAGGACATCGGTTTGCCGGCCGATATCGAAACCCGCTTCCAGGGGGCGGCCCTGGCGTTTCAGGCCTCACTGTCCAGTACCTTGTGGCTGATTCTTGCCGCGATCATCACCATGTATATCGTGCTGGGGGTGTTGTACGAGAGTTATATTCACCCGGTCACCATCCTCTCCACCCTGCCCTCGGCCGGCATCGGCGCGCTGCTGGCCCTGATGCTTAGCGGCAATGATCTGGGCATCATCGGGATTATCGGTATCATTCTGCTGATCGGTATCGTCAAGAAGAACGCGATCATGATGATCGACTTCGCGCTGGACGCCGAACGCAACGCGGGCATGAGTCCGCACGACGCGATCTATCAGGCCTGTCTGTTGCGATTCCGTCCGATCCTGATGACCACCATGGCGGCCCTGCTCGGTGCCCTGCCGTTGATGTTCGGCACCGGGGTCGGTTCGGAAATGCGCCAGCCGCTGGGGGTGACCATGGTCGGTGGCTTGCTGGTCAGCCAGGTGCTGACCCTGTTCACCACGCCGGTGATTTATCTGGCGTTTGACCGGCTGTCGCGCCGCTTCGGCAAAAAGGGCGCGGCATGATTCCTTCCGCCCCGTTTATCCGGCGTCCGGTCGCCACGGTCTTGCTGACGCTGGCGCTCTTGCTGGCCGGTATTCTGGCATTCGGCTTGTTGCCGGTGTCGCCGTTGCCGCAGGTCGATTTTCCGACCATCTCGGTACAGGCATCCCTGCCCGGTGCCAGTCCGGAAACCATGGCGTCCTCGGTGGCCACGCCACTGGAACGCAGTCTGGGACGCATTGCCGGGGTGAACGAGATCACCTCGTCCAGCAGCCTCGGCTCGACCCGCATTACCCTGCAATTCGATCTGGATCGCGACAGCAACGGTGCGGCGCGCGATGTGCAGGCGGCGATCAATGCGGCGCGTGCGTCCTTGCCCTCCAACCTGCCGTCCAACCCCACCTACCGCAAGGTCAATCCGGCCGAATCGCCGGTCATGATGTTGTCGCTGACCTCTTCCACGCATACCCAGGGGCAGATGTATGACCTGGCATCCACGGTGCTGGCGCAAAAACTGTCGCAGGTAAAGGGCGTCGGGCAGGTGAATGTGGGCGGCAGTTCCTTGCCGGCCGTCAGGGTCGAGCTGCGTCCGGAGGCCTTGAACCACTACGGGATTTCGCTGGACAGCGTACGCAACACCATTGCGGCCAATAATGTCAGTCGTCCGAAAGGCATGCTCGAGAGTGGCGACCGGCACTGGCAGATTACCGCCAATGATCAGGCGCGCAAGGCGGCCGACTATTTGCCGATGATCGTCAGTGTCAAGAATGGCGCAGCGATCCGGCTTGCCGATGTCGCCGATGTCAGCGACTCGGTGCAGGATTTGCGCAATGCCGGCTCGGTGAATGGCAAACCCTCGGTGTTGCTGATCATTTTCCGGGAACCCGGGGCCAATATCATCGACACCGTGCAGCGTATCCGCGCCCTGCTGCCGACCTTGCAGGCGGCGATTCCCCAATCAGTGCAGATGGACGTCACGCTGGATCGCACCCCGACCATTCGCGCTTCGTTGTTCGAGGTCGAGCGCTCGATGGTGATCTCGGTTGCCCTGGTGGTGCTGGTGGTATTCCTGTTCCTGCGCAACGGCCGGGCCACCCTGATCCCGGCGATCACCGTGCCGGTCTCGCTGGTGGCGACCTTTGCCGTGATGTATCTGGCCGGCTTCAGTCTCAATAACCTGTCGTTGATGGCATTGACCATCGCCACCGGTTTTGTGGTGGACGATGCGATCGTTGTCCTGGAAAACATTGCCCGGCATATCGAAGACGGCATGTCGCCTCACGAAGCGGCACTGACCGGAGCCCGCGAGGTGGGCTTCACGGTGATGTCGATGAGTTTGTCGCTGATCGCGGTGTTCATTCCGGTGCTGTTGATGAGCGGCATTGTCGGTCGCCTGTTCCGCGAGTTTGCCGTGTCCCTGTCGGCCGCCATCCTGATTTCCCTGGTGGTGTCGCTGACCACCACGCCGATGTTGTGTGCCCGCTGGCTGCGGCGCGAGCCGGCCGGTAGCCGGCAAGGGTCGCGTCTCGAGCGCGCGTTCAACCGCGTGCAGCAAGGTTACCGGCGTTCGCTGGACTGGGCGATCGACCACCGGCGGTTCATGATGGTGCTGCTGGCGGCGACGATCGGCCTGAATGTCGCCTTGTATGTGGTGATACCGAAAGGCTTTTTTCCGCAGCAGGATACCGGCCGGCTCAATGGCCAGTTGCGCGCCGACCAGGCGATGTCCTTTCAGGCGATGAAGGGCACCTTGCAACGCTTCATGGCGATTGTCGGCAAGGACCCGGCCGTTGATGTCGTTAGCGGCTTCACCGGTGGTGGCCAGCGCAATACCGCCAACCTGTTCATCGGCCTCAAGCCCTTGTCGCAACGCCACGAGACCGCCGAGCAGGTCATCGACCGCTTGCGCAAGCGGCTGGCACGGGAGCCGGGCGCCAACCTGTTCTTGCAGGCGGTGCAGGATATCCGGGTCGGGGGTCGGTCCGGCAATGCCCAATACCAGTACACCTTGCAAGGCGAGGATCTTGCCACCTTGCGGCAATGGGAGGGGCGCATCCGCCAGGCGCTGACCAGCTTGCCGGAATTGACCGATGTGAACTCCGACCAGCAGGACAAGGGTCGGCAAACCACGCTGGTGTTCGACCGCGATGCCATGGCGCGTTTGGGGGTGACGCAAAGTCAGGTTGATTCGACCTTGAACGATGCCTTCGGCCAGCGGCAGGTCTCGACCATCTACGAAGCGCTCAACCAGTACCGCGTGGTCATGGAGCTGGCACCGGACTACTGGCAAAGTCCCGACGCGCTCAAACACATCTATTTGATGACGGCCGCGCATGGCGCGGTGCCGCTGGCCAGCATTGCCCGGGTGACCACGACCAATACGGCGCTGGCGGTCAATCATCAGGGCCAGTTTGCCGCCACCACCATCACCTTCAACCTGCCCCCGGGGGCATCGCTGTCCGATGCGACCGAGGCGATTCAGGCCACCATGCAGCGCCTTGGCGTGCCGTCCACCATTACCGGCAGCTTCCAGGGCACCGCCAAGACCTTTCAGGACTCGTTCCGTACCATGCCCTTGCTGGTGCTGGCGGCCATCGTGGCGGTGTATCTGGTGCTGGGGATGTTGTATGAAAGTTATATTCACCCGCTGACCATCATCTCCACCCTGCCCTCGGCCGGTGTGGGGGCCTTGCTGGCACTGATGGCGTGCAATACCGAATTCAGCATCATTGCCCTGATCGCCGTGTTGTTGCTGATCGGCATCGTCAAGAAAAACGCGATCATGATGGTCGATGTTGCGCTGACCTTGACCCGCGAGAAGGGCATGTCGCCGCACGACGCCATTCTCGAGGCCTGCCTGCTGCGCTTCCGTCCGATCATGATGACTACCATGGCGGCCTTGTTCGGCGCGATTCCGCTGGCGTTGGGCAGTGGCGATGGTGCCGAACTGCGCCAGCCGCTCGGTATCGCGATTGTCGGCGGTCTGGTCGTGAGTCAGATTCTGACGCTCTATACCACCCCGGTGGTCTATTTGTATCTTGATCGCCTGCGCGGTTGGCGCCTATGGCGTCGTGCGCCACAGGCGCGTCATGTCGAGGAATGAAAATGATGTTGCGCTGGATGACCTCAGGTCTGTGTCTTACGCTGTTGACGGCCTGCTCGGTCGGCCCTGACTATGTGCGCCCTGCCATGGAGTTGCCGGCCGGTTTCAAGGCGGCTGGAGGATGGAAGGTCGCTGCTCCGGCCGAGGTCGACAATGCCGCCTGGTGGACGGCATTTGGTGATCCGCAGTTGAATGCCTTGCAGGACAGGCTGGCGATCGACAATCAAACCGTTGCCCAGTCGGTGGCGAAGCTGAAGGCGGCCCGCGCCTTGTATGACCAGGCCGATGCTGCCCGTTACCCGACCCTCGGCGTGACGGCGTCCTCGTCACGTGGCAAGAGTGCCGGAGCCGGCACGGCGGATACCGCGACACTGTCGGCGGCCGCTTCCTGGGAGCCGGACCTATGGGGCAAGTTGTCCCGCGGCGTCGAAGCCGGGGCCGCCGAAGTGGCCGCCAGCGAGGCGGATCTGGCGGCGGTGAGACTCAGTGCGCGGGCGCAACTGGCGACCAGTTATTTGCAATGGCAGGTCAGTCGCCGCCAGCAAGCCTCGCTGGAGGCCAGTATTGCGGCCTGGCAGGAGCAACGCGGCATTGTGCAACACCGGATCGAGGCCGGTGTTGCCTCGCGCGCCGATCTGCTGCAAGCCGATTCCCAACTGAATACCCTGAAGGCACAGCGGGCCGCCACACTCCTGCAGGCCGAACAGTACGAGCATGCCATCGCCGTGCTGGCCGGGCAGGCTCCGGCCAATCTGGTCTTGACCCTGCCGGCGGCCTTGCCCGAGCCGTTGGCGATTCCGGCACGTGTGCCGGGTGCCTTGCTGGAGCGTCGTCCGGATATCGCCGCGGCCGAGCGCCGTGTCGCCGAGGCCAATGCCCGGATCGGTCTGGCCCGCGCCGCCTTTTTTCCGGATCTGACGCTATCGGCATCGGGAGGGTGGAAGGCCAGCCGCAGTGCCGAGTGGTTCACCGCCCCGGCGCGAGCCTGGTCGCTGGGCCCTGCTCTGGCGCTGACCTTGCTGGATGGTGGCGCGCGCCGCGCGGCCGAGCGGAGTGCCGAGGCCGGCTACGAGCAAAATGCCGCCCTCTATCGCCAGACCGTGTTGACGGCCTTGCAGGATGTGGAGGACGCCTTGTCGGCCAGTACCCAGCTGGAAGCGGCGACCCGCTATGATACCGAGGCTTGGCAAAGCGCCCGTGAAGCCGAGGCCATTACCGTCAGCCAGTATCAAGCCGGCACGGTGCCCTGGCTCTCGGTACTGGTGGCCAGAACCACCACCGAGACTGCCGCGCGCAGTTATTACGGCATGCAGGCCCAACGCCTTGCCGCCAACATCAGCCTGATCCGGGCTCTGGGTGGGGGATGGCAGCGCGACACCGGCAAACCGCCCGCTTCAGGAGCATCGTTGCCTCAAGCGCAATAGGACTAATGAGTGGCATAATAGCGGCGCGAACCTGTCCTGCGCGACGGGGGGTCCGAGTGTGACCGTCGCTTAACACTTAATCGGTAACATCCGTTACCGGCAGCCGGATACGCCTCCGCCTGCCGGTTTTGTGGTGTGTGAACTTGGCGACTCCAGTGCCGACGCTCCCGGTTGTCGGGAACGGGCGATGGAGGCCATTAGGGGTTTTCAGCAGATGAGAACAATATTGCCACCCGTGATCAATGCCTCGGCACGCCGCTTGCTGCCGAACCGCTGGGATTTCCTGGCCTTTCCGCTGATCATCGGGTTGATTGTCTTGGGCAGCACGGGTTTCCAGGAAACCATGGCGCCGCTGTCCGCCATCCAGTCCCAGGCGATTTCGCTGGATCCGGCCAATTTGCCTGAATATGCCATGCGCACCACCTTGCGCATGTTGGCAGCGATGATCGCGGCACTGATCTTCACCCTCGCTTACGGTACGCTGGCGGCCAAGAGTCGCCGTGCGGAAAAGGTGTTGGTGCCGATTCTCGATATCCTGCAATCGGTGCCGGTGCTGGGCTATGTCTCGTTCACCGTGACCTTCTTCCTGGCGCTGTTCCCGGGGCGGGTGCTAGGTGCGGAATGTGCGGCGATCTTCGCCATTTTCACCAGTCAGGCCTGGAACATGACCTTCAGTTTCTATCAGTCGATGCGCACCGTGCCGCGCGATCTGATCGAGGTCTCCAAAAACTTCCAGCTGACCCCCTGGCAGCGCTTCTGGAAACTGGAAGTGCCGTTTTCCTTGCCCGGCCTGATCTGGAACATGATGATGAGCATGTCCGGCGGCTGGTTCTTCGTGGTGGCCTCCGAGGCGATCACCGTCGGCGAGCATACCGTGACCCTGCCGGGAGTGGGCTCCTATCTGGCGGCGGCGATTGCCGGCCGGGACCTCTCGGCGGTGGGTTGGGTGATTCTCACCATGACGCTGGTGATCATTGCCTATGACCAATTGCTGTTCCGGCCGCTGGTGGCGTGGGCTGACAAGTTCCGTCTGGAAGACACCCGCGGCGAGTCCGAGCCGGAGTCATGGTTGCTCGATCTGGTGCGCCGTACCCGGCTGATCCAGCGTTCCTTGCGTCCGCTGGGCAGTTTGCTGACGACACTGGCCCGCTATCCCTTGAAAGTCACCGGCTTTGCCGCATGGTGTGCCGCGACGGGGCTGACCGCCCTGTGGTTTGCCCTTCACTGGAATGAGCCCGTGCAGGCTATTCCCTTGGGAGTGTGCCTGATGGTGGGGGTGTGGTCGCGTCTCGCTCGTTCCCGGGAAGACGTTGTGTCGGCCGCGGTGCCGTATAACGAGCGTCTTGGCGATATTCTGTGGGGTTCGGCCATTTTTATCGGCACGCTGATTGTCATGTGGCGTGTCGGCAGTTTTGTTGCGACCGGTGTCGGCTTCGGCGAAGTGCTCAAGGTGCTGGGTCTGGGCCTGATCACGCTGGTTCGCGTTGTGGTGCTGATCATTCTCGCTTCGCTGGTCTGGGTGCCGCTTGGCGTGCTGATCGGCCTGCGTCCGCGCCTCGCGGAAAAGATTCAGCCGCTGGCGCAGTTTCTGGCGGCTTTCCCGGCCAACCTGCTGTTTCCGATTTTCGTGGTCGGCATTGTGCACTTCGACGCCAATCCGGATATCTGGCTGAGTCCGCTGATCGTGCTCGGCACGCAGTGGTACATCCTGTTCAACGTGATTGCCGGCACCACCGCCTATCCCAACGACTTCAAGGAAGTGGCCACCAACTTCCGCATTCGCGGCTGGCAGTGGTGGCGCAAAGTGATGTTGCCGGGGATTTTTCCGTACTACGTTACCGGCGGGATTACCGCGTCGGGCGGTGCCTGGAACGCCAGTATCGTCTCTGAGCTGGTGTCGTGGGGTGATACCCGTCTGGAAGCCCATGGGCTGGGTTCCTATATCGCGGTGAATACCGCCGCAGGCAATTTTCCGAAAATCATTCTCGGTATCGCCGTCATGTCCTTGTTTGTCGTGATGTTCAACCGGTTGCTGTGGCGTCCCATGTACGTCTACGCTGAAAACCGGCTGCGTCTTCACTAATTGCGGGCCTTACTTATGACTACTACGACCCCGAACGAAATTCTCAGTGTGCGCCAGGTCGGCGTGGGCTTCCACAAGGCCCAAGGCGAACAGCGCGTGCTCGATGGCGTCAACCTGACCCTGAAAAAAGGTGAAGTGGTGGGTTTGCTGGGCCGCTCCGGCTCGGGCAAGTCGACCCTGCTGCGCATCATTGCCGGCCTGATCAAGCCGACCGAGGGTGAGGTCAATTACTGCGGCAAGCCGCTCAAGGGTCCGGCCGAAGGGGTGGCCATGGTGTTCCAGACCTTCGCCCTGTTCCCGTGGCTGACCGTTCTGGAAAACGTTGAAGCCGGTCTTGAAGCACTCGGTGTACCGGCCAAGGAGCGTCGCGAACGTGCCCTGAAAGCCATCGACCTGATCGGTCTGGACGGTTTCGAAAGTGCCTATCCGCGCGAGATGTCCGGCGGCATGCGGCAACGGGTCGGCTTCGCCCGTGCCCTGGTGGTCAATCCGACCTTGCTGTTGATGGATGAACCGTTTTCTGCGCTGGACGTGCTGACGGCGGAAACGTTGCGGACCGACCTGCTCGACCTGTGGAATGACGGCGATCTGCCGATCGACTCCATCCTGATCGTGACCCACAATATCGAAGAAGCCGTGTTCATGTGCGACCGCATTCTGTTGCTGTCGTCCAATCCGGGCCGCATGGTGGCCGAGATCACGGTGCCCTTCCCGCATCCGCGCAACCGTCTGGATCCGGCCTTCCGTCAGCTGGTCGATGACATCTATGCCAAGATGACCGCGCGCCCGGCGGCCGACCCGACGCGCAAGGCCGGTCTGGAGTTGGGCAGCTGGCTGCCGCAGGTCTCGACCAACTTGTTGGCGGGTCTGATCGAAACCCTCGCCCAAGAGCCTTACAATGGTCGTGCCGACTTGCCGGAAATTGCCCAGCGTCTGCATCTGGAAGTGGACGATCTGTTCCCGGTGGCCGAGTTCCTGCAGCATCTGGGCTTTGCCGAGCTGTCGGAGGGCGATATTCTGTTGACCCATTTCGGCAAACTGTTCGGCGAATACGATACCCAGGAACGCAAACAACTGTTTGCCGAGCAACTGGTACGCACCGTGCCGTTGGTCTCCCGCATTGCCGGGGTATTGCACGAGCGCCCCGGCCTGCGGGCACCGCGCGAACGCTTCAAGCAGGAGCTGGAGGATTTCCTGTCCGATGATGCGGCAGAAGAAACGCTCGACTCCGTGATCAACTGGGGACGTTATGCGGAGATCTTCAACTACGATGACCAGGCGGAAATGTTTAGCCTGGAAGACGTGGCCTGAGGCGCCTCTCGTCCTGCCTGCGGGTGGTCCGTTTTGTTTTAAGGTATAAAATGGAAAAGGCCGACACCCATCGGCCTCCCTCCACTCCCGCCCTGCGTCATTCCTGATGCAGGTTTGGTGCCAGACGCACGCGCACGCCGTCAGTGCCATCCTCCAGTTCGTAGCCGGCCTGACGGATCGCCTCTCTGAGACGGTCCGCTGCGGCCCAGTCTCGTGCACTTCGTGCCGTTTCCCGCTCGGCAATCCATGCCCTGACCTGTTCCGGCACCGCGACCTCGCAGATAGCGCCCAGGCTCAGGCCCAGTACCTGATCGAACTGCAGCAGGGTTGCGCGTTTATCGGCCGGGTCACCTGCGCTGCCCAGCACCTCCCATGCCAATGCCAGTGCCCGTGGCAGATTGAGGTCGTCATTGATGGCATGCCTGAAGCGCGCGAGTTCGGTGTCGATGACCTTGCCTCCCTCGGGCAGGCGGGCAACCGCCTCCGTCAGTCGTCGTCGCGCCGTGGCGGCGCCTTCCAGCGCCTGCCAGGAAAAGACCATCTGATGGCGGTAGTGTGCCGTCAGGCACAGGTAGCGCCAGTCCAGCGGGTCAAAGCCCCGTTCGACCAGCCGCGCCAGAGTGAGGAATTCACCACTGGACTTGGACATCTTGCCGTCATCGGTCTTGAGGAAATAGCCGTGCATCCAGAAGTTGGCCGCCCGGGTGCCGTGGCAAGCCTGGCTTTGGGCAATTTCATTGCTGTGATGGACCGGAATATGGTCCTCGCCACCACAGTGAATATCAAACCACGGGCCGAGGTAGCGGGCGGACATGGCGGAGCACTCGATATGCCAGCCCGGAAAACCGCGTCCCCACGGGCTGTCCCATTCCATTTGCCGCTGTTGCTCAGGCGGACTGAATTTCCACAGGGCAAAGTCGGTCGGGCGACGTTTTTCGCCGCCTTCGATCCGGGCGCCTGACTTGAGGCCGGCGATATCCAGACGCGCCAGATAGCCATACTCCGCATCCTTGCCCGAGTCGAAATAGATACCGTCCGAGGTGCGGTAGGTATAGCCCTTGTGTTCCAGGGTCTGCACAAAATCGATTTGCTCGGCGATATGCTCGGTGGCACGGCACCACAGGGTGGGCTCCAGCAGATTCAATGCCCGCCAGTCCGCCATGAACGCCTCGGTATAGCGTGCCGCGATCTGCCAGGCCGAGTCACCGGTTCGACGGCTGCCTTTTTCCATCTTGTCTTCGCCATCGTCGGCGTCGGACACCAGATGGCCGACATCGGTGATATTGACCACGTGCCGGACAGCAAAACCGTTGAAATGCAGGACCCGGCGCAGACTATCCTCAAACAGGTAAGTGCGCAGATTGCCGATATGGGCGTAGTCGTACACGGTTGGACCACAGCAATACAGACCGACCTGCCCGGGGTTCAATGGTGTAAACGGGCGGATGCTGCGTGTCCAGGTATCGTAAAGCGAAAGTTCCATAACGGCTCCGGAAAGGCAAAAAACAACAAGGCCACAGCGTGAGAACAAGGCTGTGGCCGGGAAGCAGGGGCGGGAAATGCAAGAATCTGTCAGGCAGCCCGCTGCGCCGGCAGCGTGCGACAACACGACCGGAGCGATACTGGCAGGAAGGACATGGCGGGGCTTGACATGGTCATGATCATAGCGTGCAAAGACCCTGTTGTGTCAAGGTGCTTAATGGTAGCATTGGATATGAAATTGGTATTAATTCTATGTGATAGTTAAATTAAGTTATTTAAAATTTCTTCGTAAGCTGAGTAAGAATTAACGCAGGCATCGCGCTTTTCCCGTGCCACACCGGGCGGTTGAATCCGTGGTGTTGACGACATTTTCAGGAACATTGCTATGAGAATCATCTTGGGCATGGCCATCGTGGCGGTATGCGCGATACCGCACGTTCATGCTGCGTTGGGCGAGAAACTGACCGTGGTGCAGCAAAGCCAGAGCCGCGCCGTGGTTGCCGCGGCCGTGAGCCATTCGGCGGGGTATAGCGTGCGCCATTCACAGGACGCGGCGGGTATCGCCATTCGTGAATATGCAAAACCGGACGGCACGGTATTCGGTGTGGCATGGACGGGAGCGGATATTCCCGATCTCTCGGCCTTGCTCGGTGCCGGCTACTTTGCCGAGTATGTCAACGCCCTGGGCTCCAGCAAGGGAAGCTCGCGCTCCGTGCAGGTGAATAACTCTGATTTGGTGGTGCAGTCATCGGGGCGCGGCAACCGTTTCCGTGGGCGTGCCTGGTTGAAGTCCCAGCTGCCGGCCGGTGTTTCGGCTGAGGTCATTCAGTAATGCAAGGATCCAACATGAAAACCAGACTCGCCTGCCTGTTGGCATCTCTGGCGGTAGTTTTGACAGCCTGCGGAGGCGGTGGTGGCGGAGGTGGTGGTTCGTCGAGTAGTGCCACCTCGGTTACTCCGACTCCCCCGGTTGCGTCGTTCGTCAACTATGTTCCGCTGACCGTGAATCCTGACCCTTTGTTGACGGGACGTACGACGTCGGTCAACCAGGCCTTTGTCTCGGTCAAAGTCTGCGTGCCGGGCACCAGCCAGTGCGAGACCATCGACAATGTCCTGCTCGATACCGGTTCGATCGGTTTACGTCTGTTCAGCAGCAAGGTCGTCTCCCCCTTGCCGCAAATCACCAGCACCGATGCGTCGACCAGCGGTCAGGCCGTTGCCGAATGCTACACCTTCGCTTCCGGGTATATGTGGGGTCCGCTGGTCTCTGCCGATGTCAGACTGGGCGATGAGCTGGCATCCGGTATTCCGGTGCAGTTGGTGAGCCCGGCCTCGTTTGCCACGCCGCCCGGCCTCTGTCAGAGCAAAGGCCGGATGCTTGATGTCCCGAGCAAGCTGCAAGCCAACGGTATTCTGGGTATTGGCCATCAGGTGGCGGATTGTGGCTCCGGGTGTGCGGCGAATCCGGGCCAGTCCCGTTACTGGGTGTGCAACGGTGCGAGTTGTACACAGCAAGTCCTGCCGGTGGCCCGCCAAGTGATCAATCCGGTCACGGCATTTGCCACTGACAACAACGGAACGGTGATTTCCTTGCCGGCGGTGCCATTGACCGGCTCTTACAGCCCCTCGGGCAGACTGTATTTCGGCATTGGCACGCGCAGCAACAACACGCCGGCCAATTCCGTTACGGTGTACACCGTGGATGGCAATGGTCAATTGACCACCACCTATGGCGGCAATACCCTCAACGAAAGCTTTATCGATAGTGGTTCGAACGGACTATTCTTCCCGGACAGCATCGCGCAGTGCGGCAGCAACGCCCAGGGCTTCTACTGCCCGGTCAGCCCGCTGTCGAAAACGGCGATGATCCAGGGGGGCAATGGCAAACAGATCACGCTGGCCTTCTCCATCAGCAGCGCGACGGATCTGTTCACCTCGGGCAATAACGCCTATGTCAACGTGGGCGGCTCGCTGTCGAGCATGCCGTTCAGCTTTGACTGGGGTTTGCCGTTCTATTTCGGCCGCACGGTTTACACCTCGCATGACGGCGCGACAACGCCGCTGGGCGGTGGGCCTTACGTGGCATTCTGAGTGATCTGAATCCACGCAAGAAAGCCGCTGCACCTTACCGTGCCGCGGCTTTTTCTTTGGGCTGCCGTTTCTCACGAAAGGGCATGGCTCGGCTTACGCCAGTAAATCCAGTACCGCGTGCGCAACCGCTTCGGAGGAGGCCGGATTCTGTCCGGTAACCAGATGCCCGTCGGTAATGACGAAAGGCAGCCAGTCGGCACCTTTCTCATACTGACCGCCATTGGCCTTGAGCATGTCTTCCACTAAAAACGGCACGATATCGCTGAGTTGAACGGCATCTTCTTCGGTATTGGAAAAGCCCGTGACGCGCAGCCCGGTCACCAGCGGCAGACCGTCGGGACGGCGGGTGTGACGCAATGCGCCCGGGGCATGGCAGACCAGCGATACCGGCTTGCCGGCGGCAAAGAACTGTTCGATCAAGGCGATGGAGCGCGGATCTTCGGCCAGGTCCCACAGCGGGCCGTGGCCGCCCGGGTAAAACACCGCATCGTAGTCTTCGGCGGCGACATCGGCCAATTTGACGGTGGTTGCCAGATCCGCAAGGGCGGCCGGGTCGGCTTTGAAACGACGGGTGGCATCGGTCTGGAAGGCTTCGTCATCGCTCTTCGGGTCGAGCGGCGGTTGGCCGCCGGCCGGAGAGGCCAGTGTCAGGCTGACGCCGGCATCGCGGAAAGCATAGTAAGGGGCGGCCAGTTCTTCCAGCCAGAAACCGGTTTTGGCACCGGTATCGCCCAGCGTGTCATGGGAGGTAAGTACAACAAGAATTTTTTTCATGGCAATTTCCTTTTAGAGAGCAGCAGTCAGTACGTCGCGTACCATGGCCGGGGTGACGTCCTGGTCTTCACCCAGAGCGGTCATGCCATGGCGGGTCAATTGCGCGGTGACCTCGTCGATCACGCGGGCATCAAGACCCACATCGCCTAAACGGGTGGCAACACCCAATTGGTTAAAGAAGGCAGCGGTTGCGGCAATGGCCTGGTCGATGCTCGCCTCCTCGTCGCCCTCGGTCTTCCAGACGTTGCGGGCATACTGCAAAAGTTTTTCCCGTTTGGCGGCACGACGTACCTTGAGCATGCCGGGCAAGACCAGCGCCAGTGACCGGGCATGATCAACGCCGTACAAGGCGGTGAGTTCATGACCTACCGCGTGGGTTGCCCAATCATGGGGAACGCCGGCACCGATCAGGCCGTTGAGGGCCAGCGTGGCAATCCACATCAGGTTGGCCCGCAAGGTGTAATCGGTCGGATCCAGCATGGCGGCCGGGCCGGTTTTGATCAGTAACGCCAGCAGGCTCTCGGCGAAGGCATCTTGTACCATCGCGCCGCTTGGTCGAGTCAGGTACTGTTCGAGAATATGAACATAGGCGTCGACAATGCCGTTTGCCAGTTGATCCGGTGGGACGCTAAAGGTTTTTTCCGGATCCAGCACCGAAAACAGCGGATACACCTTGTCGCTCATGAACGGCAGTTTGGTCCGGGTTTCGCGGCGGGTAATCACCGCGCCGCTATTCATTTCCGAGCCGGTGGCCGACAGGGTCAACACGGTACCGAAAGGCATGGCCGACTTGATGATCCCGCCGCGGGTTTCCAGAATCTGCCACGGGTCGCCCTGCAGGCCGGCTGCGGCCGCCACGAACTTGGTACCGTCGATCACGGAACCGCCACCCACGGCCAGCAGAAAATCCCAGCCCTCGGTACGGATGCGTGCCACGGCCTGCATCAGGGTTTCATAGGCAGGATTCGCTTCGATTCCACCAAACTCGCCCACTTCCCGCTTGCCCAGTGCGGTGCGGACTTCGCCAAGCGTACCGTTGCGTTCGGCGCTACTGCCGCCAAACAGGATCAAGACCCGGGCCGAGGCCGGGATCAAGGAATCCAGCTGGGCAATCTGTCCTTTGCCGAAGGCGATCCGGGTGGGATTCCAGAAGGTGAAATTCATCATTGCTTCAATCCTTGCATCACGATAGTTGCCATTCTAACCATATATTAGACCGGTCGTCTAGTAATTCTTCATTGACCGGCCCGCAACTCACCGGAACAATGACTGACCAAGCGCTAACCTAACTCATGTGATGGATTTCCAATGGATTTGATGTACCTGTTCAAAGCCCTGTTGCTGGGCATCGTTGAAGGCATGACCGAGTTCCTGCCGGTTTCCAGTACCGGCCACCTGATCCTGATCGGCGACTGGTTGTCGTTCGACAGCGGCAGCGGCAAGGTATTCGAAGTGGTGATTCAGTTGGGGTCGATTCTTGCCGTATGCTGGATGTACCGGGAAAAGATTGGTTCGGTGCTGGCGGGTCTGGTGAGCCGCGACGCCGGTGCGGTGCGTTTCTCGGCCACCGTGCTGACGGCCTTGCTGCCGTCGGTGGTGATTGGCGGTTTGTTTGGTTCGAAGATCAAGGCACTGTTTTTCAATCCGCTCAGCGTTGCCATTGCTCTGGTGGTTGGCGGGGTGATCATTCTGCTGGTGGAAAACCGCAAAAGCACGCCGGTGACCACCGATAGTGACCACGTGAGCTGGCGGCAGGCGCTGGGTGTCGGTATTGCCCAATGCCTTGCCATGATTCCCGGCACCTCACGCTCGGGGGCGACCATTATCGGCGGTATGCTGGGCGGCATGTCGCGTCAGACGGCCACCGAGTTTTCGTTCTTTCTGGCCATTCCGACCATGTTCGCTGCCACGGCCAAGGACTTGTGGGAGCACCACGACCTGATCAATGCCAGCCAGCTCGGCGCCATCGCGGTCGGCTTCATCACCGCGTTCTTCTCCGGCTTGATCGTGATCCGCATTCTGCTGCGCTTTGTCGCCGGCCATACCTTCAAGGGGTTTGCCTGGTACCGCATCGCGCTGGGTGGCGCCATTCTCTGCGCACAGTTTTTGTTCTAGCCTGATCTCTCGAGGCATCTGCCTCCCCCGCAATCTGCTGCAAGTGAACACTCCGGGGTAGCTTCAAAAGCAAATTGGCCGCATCGTGTGCAACGATGCGGCCAATTCTTTGCTCGTCTTTCATCGTGCGGTGAGTTTAGGTCGGCTGGTTGGCCCACACATGTCCCATGACTTCCGGCGTGTCGTGCAGCAAATTCTCGCCATTGAGTGCCATTAATGACGCAATGGAATGAATTTCCCTATGTGGTCATGGCGTGGCATGGTTGGTGTTTCTGTTTCACTATAATGAAACAGATCGCTATATTTTGATGCATTATAGTGCATCAAAATATTGAAAATTGATTCACTATAGGCTAATATTTTCTAGTGTTTTGATCGCTTATAGGCTAGCAAAATGGACTCCAGAATGAGACAACTCCGGCTAGAGCAGGTTCAGGCGGCGGTTGAGGCATACTCGGGCTTAATGAACCGTCGGCCACCATCCGGTGGATGGCTGAAGGCTATCCGAGAGTCGCTAGGTTTAACCGGGCGACAACAAGCCGAACGGGTAGGTATTGCCAGTTCGAGCTTGCACAAGTCAGAGTTGGCAGAAGCCGAGGGGCGAATCACCCTTGGCCAACTGCGCAAGTTGGCCGACGGGTTGGACTGCGAGCTGGTCTATGCCGTGGTGCCCAGAGCGCCCCTGACGCAAGTGGTCGAAAACCGGGCACGCGCTATCGCCCTGCAGGAAGTGGGTGGTGTCGCGCATACCATGACCTTGGAAGATCAACGTCCGGGAGTCGAGCGACTGCGCAAACAGGTTGAGCAGAGAACGGCGGAGCTACTCCGGGGCCGCTGGTCCGATTTATGGCGATAAATCTGGATGAACAGGATGGCCAGACGCCTCTCGACCCTGACGAGCTGGCAGGACTGATTCCGGTACACCTTGCCACCAAGGGTGATTTGAATGACTGGGAGCAGGAGAACATCCTGCAAGCCGTGCGATGGGTCCGTCAACAACGCAAGGTCGAGGTACTCAGTGAAGCGTTCTGTCGCAATCTTCACAAGAAGATGTTCGACTACACCTGGACGTGGGCAGGAACATTCCGTAAATCAGATAAGAACATCGGATGCGACTGGACACAGGTCAGTGTCAAGTTGAGAAACCTTTTCGATAACACTCGGTGGTGGGTTGATAACGGTACATTTCCACCGGATGAGCTGGCCGTACGATTTCACCGCGAACTGGTGTGGGTACATCCCTTTCCAAACGGCAATGGTCGTCACTCACGAATGATGGCAGATGCGCTCTTGCGCAGCATGAACCAGGAACCGTTTTCGTGGGGCAGTGGCGGGACATTGGTTAACGCGGATCATGCCCGATCGACGTACTTAACCGCCTTGCGTGCAGCAGATAAGGGAGACTACCGTTTGCTGTTGGCCTTTGTGCGAAGTACTCGGTAAGCCCTCATACCGGCGCGATGCCGCCACGACGGTGGTGGCTGTGCGCTGACCAACTGACCCCGGCCACCAGCAGGCATAGCGCCAGCCATTCCAGATCCCGCGGCCAGCGGCCCTCGTACAGAAAGCCGTAGGCCGTGGCGAACAATACCTCGAAGATGATCATCTGCCCGCCCAGTGTCATGGGCAAACGACGACTGGCGGCATTCCACAAACCGTTGCCCATGATGGACGCGCCGATCGCCACGGCAGCGGTGACGGCAAGAAACAGCGCAATGCCCTGCTCGCCCACTGCCGGGTGAAAGGCACCACTGAGCTGTGCCAGCCCTAGCAGGGGCACACTCAGCAGGGCCAATGCCCCGGTGACGACACCGGTGAGCAAGGACCATTCGTGGCTGTTGAATACCGGGCGACGGGTCAGGTAGCGGGCATTGCCGATCGCGTAGATCGTCCAGGAAAACAGTGCCCCGAAGGCGCAGGCCATGCCGGCAACCCGCAGGGCGAGCGAACCGTCTTTCAAGGCCGTGCCGTGACTGAAAACATCCACATTGATGGCAAGAATACCGGCGAGAATCAGCACCAGCGGACCCGCCAGCGAACGAAGCGTCATGGCGCCGTGCTCGCGCGAGCCCACCAGCGTGATCAGCACCGGCATCATGCCGATGATCAGCGAGGTGGGGGCGACCCCGACCATCTGGATCGCGCCGGCCAACAACAGATAATAAACATTGTTGCCGGCCAGGCTCAGCCAGACCAGCGCGAGCCAGTCGGCGCGAACTACCCGCTTGGCCAGTGAGGCGCGCAGCGGCACGATCATGGCAACGGCGAACAGTCCGTAGGCCAGATAGCGGGCGACCGAGAGCAGCACGGGCGACCAGCCTTCCAGCAGGCGCGGGGCAATGAACACCATTCCCCACAATGCACCGGCGGCCAAGCCGTAGATAATGCCTCTCAACACAATGTCGTCTCCTTGGCCGCATCGTGCAGCCAGCGACAAAACGCCTCGACCGATGGACGATACCCCGCCTCCGGCAAACGCAATAAATGGTAGCGGTACGGCCCCGGTACCGACTGTCCGTCAAATAACACCTGCACCAAGCCGTGTTCGACCAGAGAGCCGAGCATCGGTGCACTGGCAATGGCCACCCCTTGTCCGGCCACCGCCGCTTCCAGTGTCAGATAGGTGTGCGAAAACAGTGAACCAGGCAGGCGCGCCGGTACTGCGACGCCCATCGCCAACAGCCAGCGCCGCCAGTCGATTTGCCTCTCGATCCGGGCAACCAGCTCGTCGTGCAGTAACGGTACCTGCAACAGGTCCCCAGGTGCGCTGACCGGGTAGCGTTTCAGAAATGCCGGACTGGCCAGCGCGACGAAGTCTTCGCCGAACAACACCGTGCAGTCCAGATCGCCATAGGGCCCGGAGCCCAGCCGGATCGCCACATCCACCGCATCGCGGGCGAGGTCGCTCGGGCGGGTCGAGGCGAGCACCCGCACTTCGATGTCGGGGTGGCGTGCCATGAACTCCGGCAAACGCGGCATCAGCCAGCGGGTGACCAGCGAGGGCATGGCGCTGACCGTGACAACATGGCTCTGCCGGCCTTCATGGCGCAATGTTGTTGAGGCTTCGGCCAGCTCGTCCAGCAAGGTGCCGACACGGTTTGCATAGCGTTGCCCGGCGTCAGTCAGGCGCACACCGCGACTCAGGCGGTGAAACAACGCGACATCAAGCCAGCTTTCCAGCTGGCGTATCTGGTGGGCAACCGCCCCGGCAGACACACACAATTCAACGGCGGCCAGCGCAAAACTCTCATGGCGTGCTGCCGCGTCGAAAGCACGTAAGGCATACAGGGGTGGCAGGTCGGCACGACTCATCATCTAGCCCGAAAATTATTATGGCATAGACCGAAAACTATCAGTTTGCCGACGGTTGCGGCAAGCCCCTAGACTGAGAAAAAATCAGGATGGCATGAAATGAAGAACGCTCTTGCACAACGCTGGCTGGGCCCCGTATTGGTGATGGTGTCAGCCGCCGGCTTCGGCAGCATGGCTCTGTTTGCCCGCATTGATTACGCGGAAGGTATGAGTACGTCCGCACTGCTGGCCTGGCGCTTTGCGTTGGCCGCCGTGGTGCTGGGGGTTTGGGTCACCGTGGGAGGCCGTCAGTTGCCAAAGGGACGCGACCTGATCGGGTTCATCCTGCTTGGGGTGTTGTTTGCGGCGCTGGCCTGGTGTTATTTCGCGGCCTTGCGCTATGCCAGCAGTGGCATGGTGGCGCTGATGGTTTACACCTATCCGGTGATGGTCGCGGTATTGGCGGCCTTGTTGGGTCTGGACCGCTTCGGCATGGCCGAGCGCCTGGCGTTGGTGGTTTGTGGCGGCGGATTGGTGATGCTGCTGGGCCAGGCGGCTCAAGGTGGCCAGCCTGCCGGGATCGCTCTGGCGCTGCTGTCGGGCTGTCTCTATGCAATCTATATTTTGATCGGTAGCCGCTTCGCCACCGGCACCGACCCGCTGGGATCGACGTTTGTGGTGGTGTCTGCCAGTGCGCTGGTGCACGGCGTGCTGGCGCAGTGGCAGGGTGGCCTGACTCCGCCGCATTCCCTGCAGGGCTGGGCCGCTCTGCTGGCATTGGCCGGTTTCAGTTCGGTCGTGGCCGTGGCGGCGATGCTGATGGGCTTGCGCCGTATCGGACCGACGCTCACCGCTATCGTGTCGACCCTTGAGCCAGTGGTGACCGTGGCGCTGGGGATGCTGTTTCTCGGTGAAACCCTGTCGCCATCCAGCTGGTTTGGCAGTCTGTTGGTGCTGGGGGCCGCCATCGGACTGGCGATAGCCCGCAGTCGCGGCAAGCCGCTCAGCCCCGGGTCAGTGCTTGCAGTGAATGATTGATCCGGCGGGTCGCCTCGCTGATCACTTCCAGCAAGGCGTCTTCCTGATCCGGCGATAACAGTAGTTCGTGGGAGACGTCGGTCAGGCTGCGCCGGGTGTCGCCAAGTATGTTGAGCACATCGGCATGGTAGTAACGAATGTTGTCGGAATTCGAGCTGCGCTTTTCCCGGGCAATGGAGGCCAGGCGGCCCGATGCACCTTCGGTCATCTGCGCGATCAGATCACGCAGCCTGCCTAGTTGTTCCTCATCGTCCACCGGCATGTTTTTGACCAATACCAGCGCCGCCGGGAAATTGAAGGCGGTCCGGGTGCCGTAATCCACCACGTGGCGTTCGTCGCTGGCCAGTCCGTCCAGCAAGACTTTTTCCATCTGGCTTGAACGGCCCTCGGTATTCAGCACCAGCTGGGACGAATCATCCTTGCATTGCACCACCCCCTTGAGACCCAGATCGTGCAAGGCTTCCAGCAGGGCGTTCACCACCTCGGTCATTTCATTGCTGACAAACAACTGACGGAACAGCTTGAGGATGACACCCATGCTGCCGATCTCGCCGATCGCGCTCATGGCGGCGGTCATGGCTTCCTGCGCCGAGGCTTGCAGCTTGAGGATGTCCTGTTGGGTTTCGCTGGCCAACTGGGTCTTGAACTGCACCTCACGGGGCGAAAGCGGCTTGAGAATGAAATCGTCGCCGCCGGACGAGTAGGCCTGCAGCCGTTCTTCGCTGGTATTGTGCGATGAAATGAAAATCACATAGGGTTGTTCCGGCAAGGGTTTGGCGCGCAGGGTTTCGCAGACGGCAAAGCCGTTCATGCCGGGCATTTCAATATCGAGCAGGATGAGGAACGGTTCATGTTCCTGCTGCATGGCAAGTCCCTGTTCCCCATCTGGCGCATGAAGCAGGGTAAACGAGTCCTTGAGTGTTCCCTTGATGATCTCGAAAGCCAGTGGATCATCGTCGATGACCAGTACCTTGTTATTGTTCATTGCCCACTCCAGCCTGTCCGTTGCGGAAAGAGAAAGGGAGGCCGGGACATGGCCCATGCCTCCACTTTTATCCTAGTCGAGCCGGCTTGGCTTAGCCAATCAGACATCCCCGGTATCGGCCCATCCTTCGCGGTTGCCGGCATTGAGTACGGTGTCTTGCTCAATGATCTCCCCGGCGCCCAGCGTCGGCAGGCCTGCCAGTGACTGGTACAACGGTGTGAAGTCCGGCGCCGTGGCATCAAACAACTGGGCAAAGTCGTCGATGACAAAATAGGTTTTCTGGAAGGTATCGATGCGATAGCGGGTGCGCATGATGCGCGACAGATCGAAACCAATCCGGTTGGGGCTGGCACTGTCTAGACAGTATTCCGATTCGGAGCGGCTGGAAACGATGCCGGCGCCGTAAATGCGCAATCCTTCCGGGCTGCGGATCAAGCCGAATTCCACGGTATACCAGTACAGTCGGGCCAACATGGGCAAGGCTCCCAGACCGGCCGCCTTGATGCCGCCTTTGCCGTAGGCTTGCAGATAGTCGGCGAAGACCGGATTGGCCAGCAGCGGGACATGGCCGAACAGGTCATGGAACACGTCGGGTTCCTGCAGGTAGTCGAGCTGGTGGGGGTCGCGAATCCACCAGGTGACCGGAAAACGTCGTTCGGCAAGGTGGCCGAAGAACACGTCATCCGGAATCAGCCCGGGCACGGCCACCAGCTGCCAGCCGGTGGCGGCCTGCAGCTTGATATTGAGACGCTCGAAGTCGGGGATCCGGTCTGCATCGATGTCCAGCGTCGTCAAACCATCGAGAAATGCCTGGCAAGCCCGGCCTGGCAGCATGGCGCACTGGCGGCGGTACAGGGTTGCCCAGGTGGCATGGTCGGCCTGGCTGTAGCGTTCGATCGGCTGGGGCAGTGTGTAGTCGGCGGCATGGCTCAGGCCGGCATTTTTTCGGGTGGTAATGTCGGGTACCACAAAGTCGCTGCGGTCATTCATGTCGGACAATCCGGTCGGTGGATAAGTATCCTGTAAGTGTACGTATTCCTGCGTGCGGATTGGCCGCAAAGTTTGCCTGCTAGTAATAAATTTCGCATAATTCACGCATTAATCGTTATATATAAGCTTGATATGCGCAAATTCAGTTGTGACCGCTTTGACTATCTGATTCTGGACGAACTGCAGAAAGATGCCCGGGCAACCCACCAGAAACTTGCTAACGTCATACCTTTGTCGGCGTCACAGATCGGCCGGCGCATTCAACGACTTGAGGAAGAAGGGGTTATTCAGGGCTATCACATTGCCTTGCGACCGGATTTGGTGGGCTTGTCGGTGATGGCCTTTGCCTCGGTGAGTCTGGAGCGTCACAACGAGCACTCGTTGCGCGAGTTTGCCGAGGCGATTGCCGGTTTGCCGGAGGTGCTGGAGTGCCATGCCGCGGCCGGCGAGGCAGACTATCTATTGCGTATCGTGGTGCCGGACCTGCCGTCGTTGTCGCGTTTCGTGATGAACCGGCTGATGTGTTTGCCATTGGTGCGCAGCGTCAAGTCCACCGTGCTGCTGGAGCCCATCAAGCAGACGATGATTCTGCCTCTGCCAGAGGGGGAGTGATGGCGGCGTGCTGCAGCATGGTACGCAACCAGACCGTCATTTCTCCGGCAGGCAATGGACGGGCGATCAGATAACCCTGCGCCGCATCGCAGCCCAGGTTTTCCAGCAAGGCCAGTTGGGTACCGGTTTCCACGCCTTCTGCGACGGTGCGCAGTCCCATGACCCGGGACAGGCTGACAATGGCGGAAACGATGGCTTGATCGTCACTGTCCATGTCCAGTTCGGCGACGAAGGAGCGATCGATTTTCAGTTTGTCGATCGACAGACGTTTCAGATACGCCAAAGAGGAGTAGCCGGTACCAAAGTCATCGATGGACAACTTGATGCCGATGCGATGCAGGGCATGGGTCATGGCGATGGCGGCTTCAGGCTGGGTCATGGAAATGCTCTCGGTCAGTTCCAGTTCCAGATGGCAGGCGGGAAGACCGGTTTCGGTCAGGATGGAGCGCACCCGTGCCGGCAGATTGCTTTGCCGGAATTGCACCATGGAAAGGTTGACCGCCATGGTGTGCAGCGGTAGTCCCTCGGCTCTCCAGCGCACCATCTGGCGCGCGGCCGATTGCATGACCCACTCCCCGAGCGGAATGATCAAACCGCTTTCCTCGGCCAGCGGGATGAAGTCAGCGGGAGGAATCCAGCCCAATTCCGGATGCTCCCAGCGCAGCAGGGCTTCCACACCATAAACCGTCCCGGTTTGCAGACAGAGTTGCGGTTGGTAGTGCAGTGACAGCTCGTTGCGCTCCAGCGCACGGCGCAGGGCGTTTTCCATGGCTAGGTGGTGCGCGGCACGTTCTTGCATGCGTGGCTCGAAGAGCCGGAAGGTGTTGCGCCCTTCCTGCTTGGCCCGGTACATCGCAATATCGGCTGCCTGGGACAAGGTCTCGAAGTTATCGCCGTCAGCCGGGTACAACGCGATACCGATCGAGGCCGTCACATTGAATTCGTGCAGACCGATGCGGCAGGTCCGTGAGGTTTCGGTCAGCAACATCTGTGCGACATGCGCCGCACCATCGCTGTCGGCACCCGGCAACAGCAGAATGAACTCGTCACCCCCCAGTCGCGATACGGTATCGGCTTCTCGCAGCACCGTGGCGAAGCGTTTGGCCAGTTCGGTCAACAGGGCGTCGCCGACACTGTGCCCCAGCGTATCGTTGACGTTCTTGAAATTGTCGATATCGAGAAACATCAAGCCCAGCGGTCGCTGCTCTCGTTGGGCATCCTTTAGTGCCTGGCCTACCCGGTCGGTCAACAAGGTACGGTTGGGCAGTCCTGTCAGGGGATCGAAGTGGGCGAGATAGCGGATTTGCTGCTCGGCCTCGCGCCGTTCAGTGATATCCATGACCAGTGAGGTGACACCAAGTACTTTGCCACTGCTGTCGACCAGGGTGGTGTTGTACCACTCACAGGTAATCAGTCGTCCGTCACGGGTCAGGTTGGTATTGGTATGGCGGTGACCGCCGCGCTGCTTCAGCAAGGACGCCAGTACCTTTTCATCGATCTGGTGCTTTTCACTGTCCGGCAGGATAAAGAAGGCATGCTGACCAAGGGCTTGTTCGCGGGTGTAACCGAAAATCTGGCTGGCGGCCGGATTCCAGTCTGCGACCCGGAACTGTTCATCCCATTCGATGACGCCCAGCGCCATCTGTTCGACCAGTAATGCCAGCCGCTGGCGGTAGGCAAGCAACTGCTCCTCTGCCTGTTGGCGTTCGCTGAAATCCTCTACCAGACACAAGCCGCCGCTGACTTTGCCGGCGGAGTCTTTCAGGGGAGAAAAGAGGGCGCGAATCTCGATGGTGCGGTTGCCGGTGAAGGCGTGGTAGCGGCCCTCGAACATACTGACCTGCCCCATCAGGGCGGTACGCACCGCGTCTTTCATGCGTGGGTCCGGCAAGCTCAGCATGGGCAGACCCTGAAGTGCGGCACGGGAGGAACCCAGCAAGGTCACAAACCGTTCATTGCAGTCGGTAATGACACCGTCGGCATCAAAATGAATGTTGCCGACGGGTGCGCACTCGAACATCAGGCGAAATTTCTCTTCACTCAGTCGCAAGGTCTCGCGTGTCGTATCCGGTACATCCGGGATGGCACAGAGGATGTGCCGGCCATCGGGCAACGATTGGTGCGTGATGTGCAAATCCAGGAGTTCGCCGCTCCGGTTGCGCACGCGCCATGGCCCGTCCTGGTGAAACAGGGCATCGGCCGGCAGGCCGGTTTGCCGGGCGGCGGACATACCGGTGAGTTGGACCGCAGGCGGATTGGCGAACTCTATGCGATGATCCCTACCGAGTATCCAGATGGCAGCAGACGTTTCCGGTAGTGATGAACAGGGGTCGGAGGGAGCAAGGTTATCCATGTTGCCATGATGCTGGAATAGTTGCTTATCCTCAAGCAAGGCAGCGTGACTCATTGACCGGAGTCAATCGCGACTTTTCACCCGTTTCCCCCGAAGGAACAGAGTGATAGACTGACAGGAAATTACAATGTCATTACATGCTTGCTGAAACCCCAATGAAAAGTTTTCTTGTTCGCTCTATCTTGATCATGGCGATGGCCGCGTTTGCGCGAACGCCGGTATCCGCCGCTTCACCTGGCCCCCTTCCGGTGGAGACCTTGTTTCGGCAGCCGCAATTCCATCACCCCGTTCTGTCCCCGGATGGCGAATCGCTGGCCATTCTTGCGCCCGTGAAAGGACGTGTCGCGCTGGCCGTCATGACCTTGAGCGACCGCAAGGTGGCATTGGTCGCCGCGTCGGAAGACTGGGATATCCGCGGACCGGCCTGGGTCAACAACACCCGGTTGGTGTTCAGTATCGGTGATAACCAGCTTGGCGATGGCGATGACAGAGGGGGGGGACTGTTTGCCGTCGATAAGGACGGTGGTCATTTCAAGAAACTGGCCGCGACACTGGCCGAGCAGATCCGCAAGGGACAAACGTATCGCTACCGTCAAGTGCACTCCCTGTTGAACGATGGTTCGGATGATGTGCTGGTCGACTCGAACGATCTGGACGATCAGGACTCCCGACCTTATCGGCTGGATACCCGCACCGGCAAAATGGAGACGGTGTCGCGTCACTTGCACCCCAAGGCGACCGGCCGGGTCCTGGATAGTCATCATGTGGTCCGGATGGAGTTGGTGCCGGAGGTCAAGGATGGCCGGCAGACCTATCATCTTTGGTACCGCGACAGTGAAGAGAGCCCCTGGCGAACGCTCTGGTCTGGCGATGTGACGCATTCCGGGCCGGAGCCGATTGCGTTTGGCCCGGACAATACCACTTTGTATGTGACCAGTTCGGCCGGGTCGGCCACCAAAGCCATTCATGAGTTCGATCTGGCCACCGGCAAGCTTGGCAAGGTGGTATTCGCGCACAAGGATGTGGACGCCGGTTCGCTGTTATTCGACCGCAACACCGGTCAACTGGCCTGTGTGACCTATACCACCGACCGGCAACATACGTACTGGTTCGACGAAGAACTGGCGGAAGTGCAGCGCAGTGTCGACAAAGCCTTGCCTGACCGGGTGAATCTGTTGCAGTCAGGTGGCAAACGCATTCTGGTCACCTCCTGGTCGGACCGTGAGCCGGGGATCTGGTATCTGCTGGACAAAACTACCCACAAAATGGAAGAGCTGTTTCGTGCCCGTCCGTGGATCGACCCGGAAACCATGGCGACCACGCGCATGGTGCATTACGTCGCGCGGGACGGGCTGAGCATTCCGGCCTATCTCACCTTGCCGGTCGGGTCTACCGGCAAGAATGTCCCGCTGGTGGTCAATGTGCATGGCGGTCCTTACGGTGTGCGGGATGATTGGGACTGGAATCCCGAGGTACAGTTTTTTGCCTCCCGCGGTTATGCCGTATTGCAGCCGCAGTACCGCGGCTCGGGAGGGTTCGGCAAACGGCATGCCAGTGCCGGCTGGAAGCAATGGGGCCGGGCCATGCAGGACGACATCACCGACGGGGTCGACTGGCTGGTCAAACAGGGGATTGCCGATCCGCGCCGCATGGCCATCTACGGGGCAAGTTATGGCGGTTATGCGGCCCTGATGGGCGCGGTCAAGACGCCGGAGTTGTTTCAGTGTGCCGTGGACTATGTCGGGGTCAGCGATATTCCCGAGATGTTTTCCCGGCCGTGGCGACGCTGGTGGCTGGAGGGCTGGTATGGCTACGATGCCAAGTCGATGATCGGGGATCCTGAACAGGACGACCTGAAGGCGGTGTCGCCCTATTATCAGGTTGACCGGATTCGCATTCCGGTGCTGATGGCTTACGGAACCGACGACTGGCGGGTGCCCATTGAACAGGGCTATCGCATGCGCTCCGCCATGAAAAGTGCCGGCAAGTCCTTCGAGTGGCTGGAAAAGCAGGGCGAAGGCCATGGTTTCCGCAATCCGGACACTGTGTACGAGTACTATCGCAAGGTGGATGACTTCCTGGGGCGTTGTCTGGCGCCACGGCCATGAGTCGGGATCAGGCGGGCAGCGCAGGATCGCCCGCCTGTTCCAGTAGCCAGTTCCATACCCGCTCCGCCGCCCGGTGCAAGGGGCGTGGCGGTCGGGCCAGATAATAGGCCAGCGGTGACTCGACCCGGGTCGTGAAAGGCTCCACCAGACGTCCCGAACGGACCAGATGCTCCACCAGACATGAACGTCCCATCGCAACCCCGAAGCCGTTGAGTGCGGCTTCGATCAGCAGGTTGCCATCGTTGAAAATCATCCCCCCGCTGTTCAGCCACTGGGGACGCCCCACTGTCCCGAGCCATTGTTCCCAATGGCCATGATTCACGTCGTGCAGCAAGGGCACACCCAGTCGCTCATCGTCCCAGTTGCCCAGCCGGTTCCTGACCTCGGGGTGGCACACCGGACCGAGTTGCTCGCGGCACAAGCGCTCGCAGTCGACGGCGTTCCAGTCGCCTTTGCCATAGCGGATCTCGAAATCAAAGGCGTCACGGGTGAAATCCGCCTCTTCGAACGAGGCGGACAGTTCGATGGCAATGTCAGGGAAGGCCTGATAGAACTCCGGCAGGCGCGGCATCAGCCAGTGGGCGCCGAACGAGGGCGGCAGGCTGACACGCACGACGGCGGGGGTGGTCGAGACTTGCAGCTCGTCGCTGAGCGCGGCCAGTTCGGTGAGCATGGTGGAGACATGGCGAAACAGCTTCTGGCCCGCATCGGTCAAGGCCACTCCGCGCGCCTGACGGACGAACAAGGGACGACCAAAGTGGTCTTCCAGCTGTGCGATCTGGCGACTGATGGCGCCATGGGTCAGGCACACCTCGCGGGCCGCCAGCGTGAAATTGAGGTGTCTGGCGGCCGCTTCGAAGGCGACCAGGGCTTTCAGTGGGGGAAGCGTCATGGCACACCTGTGAGTTTTTTTAATGGCTGAGGTGAGATCATATCGTTTGTAGGGGAGGGGCTCAAGGCATAAGCTTCCACCATCAAACAAAAGGATGTCTTTCATGGGTGTGCGAATCGCTATCGGCGGGGCAACCGGCAATGTCGGCAAGGAACTGCTGCGAATTTTGCTGGAGCGGGGGTTTCCGTTCGATTCCCTGACGTTGCTGGCTTCGACGCGTTCCGTCGGACAGATCGTCCATGGCGGCGGGCAAGCCCATGTGGTAGGCGACCTGTTCGAACATGACTTCCGTCAGACCGATATCCTGTTTCTTTCTGCCGGTGCCGACGTGGCTCGCCAGATTGCCCCCAAAGCGGCGGCAGCCGGCTGCGTGGTGATCGACAACAGTTCGGCATTCCGTCTGGAGCCCGAGGTGCCGTTGATCGTTCCGGAGGTCAATGGTGCCGACATCCGTCATTGGGCCCGCCGCAAGATCCTTCCGGTCGGCAATTGTGCGGCCATTCCGCTGACCCTGGTTCTGGCGCCGCTGGAGCGGCTGGCCCATGTGCGCCGCGTGGTAATGTCGACCTACCAATCGGTTTCCGGAGCGGGGCGCAAAGGCTTGGATGCCCTTGCCCGGCAAAGTCGCAAGGCGTGCTATGACGGGCGCTCAATGTCCTGGCCGGATGGCTGGGGTGGCCAGGAGGCAACCCCGGTGGCCTTCAATGTGGTGCCGTGTATCGGCGCCTTGCAGGGCGATGGCAGCACGGGTGAAGAAGACAAGGTGATTGCCGAAACCCGGCGCGTGCTGGGACGTGAGTTGCGCATGGCGGTCACCTGCGTGCGTGTTCCGGTGATGGTGGGCCACAGTGCGGCGGTATCGATCGAGTTCGATTCGGCACTGAGTCTGGCCCATGCACGAGTGGCACTGGCCAGTGCGCCCGGCCTGGTGTTGCGCGATGAACGCAACGGTGATTCGTCGGCAATGCCGATCTATGCCGAAGGGCGTGACGAGGTGCTGGTGTCGCGATTGCGCGAAGATCGCAGCGTCGAACACGGCCTCAACCTGTGGATCGTCAGCGACAATCTGCGCAAGGGGGCGGCGCTCAATGCCGTGCAGATCGGTGAAACCCTGCTGGCCGACGCAGGGTTTCAGTCGTATCTTGCCGGACGGTGCCGAGTGGCGAACATCAAACGCGTTGCCTGACGTCCACCCTCTCGCTCATGGGGCTCAGAAGTGAATAACCCTTGAGTTGTCCAAGGCCTGCACGTGTTGTTTCGCTTTGTTCAGGTAAGCCTCGAGGCGCGGCAATAGCCTCTCTGGAGCATTCTTCATGGCGGTGGTGGCCTTCTCGTCGAAGCGTATCGACCAGTCCGGAATACACTCGGAGAGAAACTCACCGGGATTGAGCTGGATAGCTTCCATGAACTTTGCGGTGAGGCCTATGCATGGCGCGACGCGCAGACGGAAGTCCTTGGCGAACTCGGCAAAGGCGGGAAGCACGGTGCGCCAGCCCTCGGTCAATGTCTCGTCCAGCAACATCTCCACCGGGGTATTTTCCATGAGGAGTGTGCCTAAAGCACGACACTGCGTGGTGTAGTCATCCCCTGTCCCGTCGAGCTTTTGCTTAGGCTGCAAAGTCTTGCCGGCGGCGATGAACTGCGCAAAGTCGCTCAGCAATCCCTTATTCAATGCATCATAGCGACCGTCAATCATAAAAATGGTCGGCGCAGCCAGCATGCCCTTGATATTCTCTAGCACTTTTTCCGCTTTACGGAGTGCCAGGTATTTGCCCGGATGAAAAAGGTGATTGATAAATCTCCTCAGCCGCGACCTGGACGTTGTCTTGTGTACCGCGTCGGTGAGCTGACGAAATTCGAGAGGGGCCGACGTCTGTTCCGGGGCGGGATTGACCTGCGGGTCGGTCGATGCGTCCCACGAATCGCTAAGTGCAAGCGGCCAAAAGCGCGTTTCGTTCCCCGGAAAGATATTCCTCGAGTCTGATGGCCTGCTCGGTGTAAAGGTGCTGTTAGTGACTTGGGTGGGTTGGCAGGGGGCACCGGCTGGCTGCCATCCCGTGCCAATGTTGGCAGTGTCGGGAGCTGGGGCGCGATAGTGGATTTTCATTCTGGTTTAGTCCTGTGGGTCTATATCCTGGCACTGTAGGAGAGGGAGGCGACCAAGACTTTCATAAATAGCTCATTCACCTGCGCTGCACGGGTGAGACCGTGCATGATCAGGGGGAGTCCCTATTACTTGACTATTCCACGCACGCAACGCGTGCTGTGGTGGCGGAGTCACGCGACTCCGCCCGCCCCGACGGGGCATGAGCCGGGTGTTTTCTCGTTTGGAGAAAAAGCCGGACCTCTGACGTCCGGCTTATCTCTCATGTGGCTCAGAAACGAGTCACCACTGGATCCATGTCTTGCAAGTAGTGTTTCGTTTCGCTTTGCTCAGGTATTCCTCGAGGCACGGCAATAACCCCTTGGGAGCATTCTTCATGGCGGTGGTGGCCAGCTCGTCGAAGCTTTCTGATCCGTGCCCGGAGAGAAACGCTAGGGACGGAGCTTGGCCTTTTCCATGAGCTCTACGGCGAGGTCAGTGCATTACGCGAAGTACGCGAAGGGCTGACCGAAGCCCGGGATGAACAGTGGGTCAATCTCCCTGTTCAAGTCTTCGCTCAGCCACACTCCCAGCGGGACATGTTGCATGAAGCGTTGGTCTAGAACAAGATTATGCGTGGGGGGGCAATTCAACTTTAGCAGCAAGGCTGCTTTGCATGCAAGATAGCTATCCTCGCGCATGAAAACTTCCGGATTAGCCTGCGTGACCTTGATATTCTTTGCCGCCTTTGCCGCCTTTGCCGCCTTTGCCGCCTTTGCCGCCTTTGCCGCCTTTGCCGCC
>JAGLBD010000009.1:54451-80631 GCA_018260425.1 Pseudogulbenkiania sp.
CGGATGAAAAAGGTGATTGATAAATCTCCTCAGCCGCGACCTGGACGTTGTCTTGTCTGCCCCGTCGGAGACCTGACGAAATTCGAGAGGGGCCGGCGTCTGTTCCGGGGCGGTCGATGCGTCCCTCGAATCGCTACGTGCAAGCGGCCAACAGCGCGTTTCGTTCGCCGGAAAACTAGTCCTCGAGTCTGCGCCACGGTGCGGCGTGCTTGGTGTAAAGGTGCTGTTTGTGACTTGGGTGGGGTGGCGGGCGGCACCGGCTGGCCGCCATCCCGTGCCATTGTCGGCAGTGCGGCGAGTGGGGTCGCGATTGTAGATTTTCATTCTAGGTTAGTCCTGTGGGTCTATATCCTGGCACTGTAGGAGAGGGAGGCGACCAAGACTTTCATAAATAGCTCATTCACCTGTGCTGCACGGGTGAGGCCATGCATGATCAGGGGAGTCCCTATTTTGAATATTCCACACTCGCAACGCGTGCTGTGGTGGCGGAGTCACACGACTCCGCCCGCCCCGACGGGTCATGAGCCTGGTGTTTTCCCGTTTGGAGAAAAAGCCGGACCCCTGACGTCCGGCTTATTTCTCATGTGGCTCAGAGGCGAGTCACCACTGGATCCATGTCTTGCAAGTACTGTTTCGCTTTGCTCAGGTATTCCTCGAGGCGCGGCAATAACCCCCCGTGAGCATTCTCCCTGGCTGTGGTGGCCTTTTCGTCGAAGCGTGTTGACCAGTCCGGAACACACTCGAAGAGATGTTTTTCGGGACATTTCGTGACCTCATCCTCGAACTCTATGGCGAGGTCAGTGCATGGCGTTACGCGCAGACGGAAGTCTTGCGCAAAGTTGGCGAAGTCGGGGAGCAAGGTGTGCCATTTCCCGGTCAATTCTGGGTTAAGCAACATTCCCATCGGGAATTTTTTCATGAGGAGTTCGTTTAGAGCACGATACTGCGGGGTGTCGGACACCGCTGTCTTGGGCCGCAATGTCTTGACGGCGGAAAGGAATTTCGCCGCTTCGCGCAGCAATGCCTTGTTCAATGTCTCGTTCAATGCCTCATGGCCATTCTTTTTCAGTAAAATGTCCGGATCAGCCAGCATAACCTTGATGTTCTCTGCCGCTTTTTCCGCCTTACGGCGTGCCAAGTATTTCATCGGATGAAAAAGGTGATGGATAAAGTTCTTCAGTCGCGACCTGGACTTTGTCTTGTGAGCCTCATCGGTTACCGGATGAAAGACGAGAGGGGATCGCGCCTGTTCCAGGGGTTGCTCGACGGGTGAAGAATCCAATGAACTCCACGAATCCTGTCGTGCGACCAGCCATTCGCCATTCTCAATCCGCGGAATGACATTCCTCGAGTTTGTGCCGAGGCGAGGCGTGCTCGGTGTAAAGGTGCTGTTAGTGACACCGGCGATGTTGTTGACACTGGCGTGCTGCCATTGCAATCCCGTGCCAATGTCGGTAGCGGTGGGCGTGTGGAGACTCTTGCTGAGTTTCATTCTAGTTTAGTCCTGTGGGTCTATGTCCTGGCACTGTAGGAGAGGAGGGAGGATCCGGACTTTCATAAATGGCTCATGCTGCTGTTCTTGTCAGGTCAGGTCGTGCATGATGAGGCTCATTCTGTGCGTTTTGCCTGACACGTCTCTGGAGCTAGCATGATTGTGGTCCATCATCTGAATAATTCGCGTTCGCAACGTGTGTTGTGGTTGTTGGAAGAGCTGGGGGTGCCGTATGTCGTGCAGCGCTATGACCGCGACCCGGTCAGCATGCTGGCCCCGGAGGCCTTGTTTGCCATTCATCCGCTGGGCAAGTCACCGGTGATCGATGACGAGGGGCTGCGGGTGGCGGAGTCCGGCGCCATCATTGATTACCTGCTGAGCCGCTATGGGTCGGGACGTTTGATGCCCCCGGCCGAGAGTTCCGACTGGCTGAGCTATCGTTACTTTCTTCATTATGCAGAGGGCTCGGCAATGCCTCTGTTGGTCATGAGTCTGGTGTTTTCCCGTTTGGGACAAAAACCGGTTCCCTGGTTGTTACGTCCTTTCGGACACCTGCTTGGGCAGGGTGTTTCCCAAGGTTGGCTGGTGCCGCAGATCCGTCGCCATCTGTCCTTTCTGGAGGATAGTTTGCCGGACGAGGGCTGGTTTGCCGGCGCTGCCTTGACGGCGGCGGACATCCAGTTGAGTTTTGTGCTGGAAGCAGCACGGGCACGCGGTTTTCTGGTGGCTGGGCGCTATCCCCGTCTGACGGAGTTTGTCGAGCGTTGCCAGGCACGCGACGCCTATCGTCGCGCATTGGCGACCGGCGGTCCTTACGACTTTGCGTCGTGAATGTCCTCTTGTTTTTGAGACGGTTTATTGCCACGATGCCGGAATGATTCACTCCTTTCGGCCATCATCATGTCTTCCCTGCTTGCTCGCCTGCCTGTCCTGAATGCCGAGCAACGAGCCCTGTTGGTCTCGTTGGTCGCGTCGGTGGTGCTGGCCGTGCTGGGCATCGGTTTCGGGGTCGCTATCGGCTCCCAGTCCATCTTGTTCGATGGCTTTTTCACCCTGATCAGTACCGGAATGACCAGCCTTGGCATACTGGTTTCCTATCTGGTCACCCGCCCGGAAAACGAGCGCTTTCAGTTTGGCTATTCGCGTTTCGAACCAGTCGTCAATTTGTTCAATGGTCTGGTCATTCTGTTGGTCTGTTTGTACGCACTGGTGACGGCGGCGATGACGTTGGCGTCGGGGGGCCACCATGTGGATGCCGGCAATGCCTTGTGGTACGAAGTGCCGGTGACGGTGGTGTGTTTTGCGCTGTACCGTTACGAAAAAGTTATGGCCAGAAAACTGGCGTCTTCACTCGTCGACGTGGATGCCCGTGAATGGCTGGTGGATGGCTTGCTGAGTCTGGGTATCGGGATCGGCTTTCTCGCAGCATTGCTGATGGAAGGTAGCCGCTACGCGCACTGGTTGCCGTATATCGACCCCGCATTGGTGGTCGGGTTATCGCTGATGTCGCTGGCGATACCGTTGACCGTGATTCGTAGTAATTTGCGGGAAATCCTCTTCATCGCGCCCGATGACATGAGTCAGGCACTGGAGGCGGCATTGGCCGAGCTGTTGCCCCGTTATGGAGTGAGTCGCCATGCCTCGTCGGTGGCCAAGTCCGGCCGAACCTATTTTCTGGATATCAATCTTAAAATCCGTCCCGACTCGTCGCTGGCCGGCGTCGAAGCGCAGGATGCTTTTCGGCGCGAGCTGTGCCAGCGTCTTGAGCTGGACGAGAGCAGTCAATGGCTGAGCGTGTGTTTTACCTGTGAGGATCGGTGGCTGTAATGTCCTTTGGTCGACAGCGGTCGAAATGGTTTTGTCGTGAGCCACTTATAAATCATTTTATTAAATATGTTTTATAAGTATGCTAAAAGTATTTTTAGTCATTGGGCTGTTTTTGCATTTATGTGACGTTTGCTTGGAGATATAATCCGCATCGTTAACCATTGCTGAATGCTGGTCATGATTGTGCGCGTTCTTGCGGCTGTGCTGGTTGCCGCTGTTTTGGCGTTTATTCCTGTTGCCTTGCAGCCGGACATTTCGTTTGGCACCACCCAAATCAAGATTATTTTCTTTGGCTTCCTCTGGATGATGGCGTTGGCGCTTGGTTGGCGTTATCGCGCATTAAGATTGTTGAGCATCGTCATCGCTATCGCCATCATCGCGAATCTTTCCCTGACGGTAGTCAGTTCCCAGTTGTATCACGGTGAATTCACCATTTCAGCTGCCGACAGCATCCTGAATACGACGCCTGCAGAATCCGTCGAAATGCTGACACAGAACATAGGCTATCTGGTGGCGGCGCTGGCGGGAGTGATTGTCATGCTGGGGGGGATTGCAACGATTGCTCATTTGATGCCGTTGCGTGGTTTGGCGGGCTTGGCCGTGCTGATGTTGCTTCTACAAAGCGCACAATATGTGATTTATCGCGATAAATACCGTGATGCCCATTTTCCGGCAGAATCCGAGATCCTCCGCCGGACGCCGCTCTACAATGTCGCCGAGTTCGTCAATGTCTTGCATGATCAGGATCGGGTGCAGCCGGTCAAGGCGAATATCGACTACCGCTTTCATTTCAGCAAGACACCGATCGAGACCTTTGTCATCGTTATTGGCGAGTCTGCCCGGCGCCGCCAGTGGTCCCTATACGGCTATCCTCGTGAAACCACGCCTTGGGCCGATGCGCAGCGCAAGGCGTTGCTGATTTTCGACAACGCCTTTGCCGGTGCGCCTGTCACCATTCATGCGGTACCGCTCGGGGTGTCGCGCCGGCAGAACGGGCACGGGGTTGCCCCCTCATTCGATACGATAGTGCAAGCGGCAGAGCAGGCCGGATTCAAGACCTTCTGGTTCAGCCGTCAGGACAAGTTCGGCCCTCACGACAACGCCATAACGCGTATCGCATTGGGGGCCAGTCAGCATCAATGGAGTAGTGCGGGTCATGATGAGTCGCTGTTGCCATTGCTGGGCAAGGCTTTACAGCAGCCCGGCAAGAAGCTGATTGTTCTGCATTTGACGGGTAGCCATGTCAATGCCTGCCAACGCTACCCGGCAAACGCTGCCTGGTTTGGCAACGACAAACCGTCCAGCCTTGATTGCTACGACAATTCGATCCGCTATACCGACCAGTTGCTTGGCGAGGTTGCGGCGCAACTGAGTACCCACCCGGCGTCGCTACTGTACTTCTCCGATCACGGACAAGAGTGGGAAACGCAGCCCCGTGACCGGTTTTTTCACGGTTTGGCGAATCCGAGCCAGGAAGCCTATGAGGTTCCTATGGTGATGTGGTTCAGTCCCCGGGTGCCAAAACCATGGCGCCGGAGTGGCCATGTCGAGCGATTATGGCCGGGCTACTGGAACTACTATCTGATGCGCGACTGGATGGGCATTCCTGATCCGGCGGACCCTTGCCTCTCTCCATTTCGGCGTTGTCATGCCCCGACACCGACGGAGTTCCCCGTGTTGGACGGTTCGCTGAAACCGCTGGAGTTTACCCATCTGCCCAAGTCCTTGCGGGCGGCGAAACAGCCGTCATGATGGACTAGAACGCGGCAAGGCGACGCCGCTCCCGTTCGTCGAAGTGCTCGCTGACATACTTTGCCAGTGCCGCCTCGCGTTCGGGAGGTGGCAATGACGGATCAGCATTGAGTCTGGCCTGCTCGGTATGCCAGTCCCTGATCCGGTTTTGCCAAGCCTCGTTGCGTTGGTCAAGGTCGGCCAGCCTGTCGGCGCCGGCTTGCCCAACGGCCTGACTGCGCAAGCGGTACAGCTCATCCTCGTTACCCCCCTGCTCCCGCAAGGCCTGCTCTTGTGCTGCCAACGCCAGATGGGCCAAGGGTGCACGGCGTGCTTCGCGGAGATCCGCGGGCAAGGCGGCTTCCAGTTCGGCGATCCGTTGGGTGCGGGTGGCAGCATCCAGCGAGGCGTCCGCCCGCAGTGCCGTCAGCGCGAGAGTGAAATCGTTATAACGGTCTTCGTTGCCGAACAGGCCTTGTGCCTCGGCGTCACTAAAGTAATTTTTGCGCAGGCGACGCATCGCGGCGAGTTGACCGGCGGCGCTCTTGTCCGGTGCAGATAGCGTGCCTAGCGCACGCCGATAGCCAAGGTAACGGTCAAACAGTGCCAGTGCCGACTGCGTCTGGGCGGGATCAAGGGTGCGGGCCAGCTGCTCGGCAAGCGCGGCGCGGGTGGCGACAAGCGACCGCTCCCCCAGACTGGCCAGATAATAGTCGAACAGCCGACGTAATCCTTCGTCGGTCCGCAGCACCCCCTGAATGCTGCGGACCGAGCCGTCGGCCACCGTACCCTGTTGCGAAGGGACGGGCTGGTGGGGGGGCGCATCTTCACGGGCGTCGGGCATGGCGTACCATGCCGCCGCGAGCGACACGACTGTGGCGACAGCAATCCATGCCCAACGCATTACAAGCCCGCTTGCTTGAGTCTGTTGGCGTGTTGGCGGTACAAGGTCACCGGATTGACTTCGAACCAGCTGACCAAGCCGAAACTCTGATTGATTTCGTCGACATGGTTCATCCGGTAATCATCCTTGATCACTTGTCCAAGATGACTGGAGCAGCGGCTGACCAGACCGTCGTTGGCTTCGCCATGCAAGCTGCCAAGCAGACCCAGCGCACCGTCCAGCGGGTCAAGGATATTGGTGAGGGGCGAGGTGCCGCTCCACGAGTAATAGCGTACCCCGTTCACACTGTAGGCGCCCTCGCCGCACCGGGTGGCAGGCACGCCTTCCGGAAATGCTTTGTTGAAGCGGTGGGTTCCGGCCGTCGTCAGCGAGTCCAGCGCGGCGGTCGGTGTCTGTGGCAGTCCGGGATGACCGGACAGGCTGCCGATCAGACCGGCCAGCCAACCGGCAATCTTGTTGGCAATCGCTTCGGTGGTGGATCCGGGCGGGGCGACGACACGCACCAGATCGGCCACTCGCGAGCCGCCATTGACGCCTCCTACCGAGGTGACCGAGGCGACCAGGTCCGGGCGGACCGACGCCACATAACGGATGGTCGGGCCGCCCTGACTATGCCCGATCAGGTTGACCTTCCCGGCGCCGGTCATGGCGGTGATGCGCTCCACTTCGGCCAGCAACTGTTCGCCACGTTTTTCATTGCTGTTGGCGGCGGAAACCTGAGCGACAAACAGTTGCGCACCGCCGGCGCGCAACTGGGCGGGGACCTGATAGAAATAATCCACGCCCAGTTCGGTATCAAACCCGAACAGACCATGAACCAGAACGATGGGATAGCGGGTGTGGGTGTAATCATCCGCCGTTGCCATGCCGGAAAAAACCAGCAAAAGCGTGGTAAACCAAAGCGTTAAACGTTTCATTGCGACTGTCTCCTCGTGGTGTGGTACGGCTTTTTTATTCTTTATTGCAGGTGACAATATCAATGAATATGACGAATGTTAAGTAATTGCTCTAGTCATTGCTTCCCTTTGTGTACGGATTGCCACACCTCATCAGCCAGAGCCCACTGTTACCGGCTATTGCCGGTGGCGGCCAGCACGCGTTCCACGCCGATATGCTGCATTTTGCGTGGAGGGGTGATGGCGTAGTAGTTCTCGAATACGCCTTCCACCTCGCCGATCAGATCGGCAGAAAACGAGGCCGCGATGTCGTCGGCCGCAAAGGCCGGTGCCGGGAAAAGCCCTGCACCCTGCTGGCCAAAGGTGTTGAGCAAGGCGCCATCGTCGAATTCCGCCACGATATCGACGCGCAGGCCTTCGCTGTCCAGCCATTGGTCAAGCTGACTGCGCAGCACGTTGCCCCGGGTCGGCAACAGGAGTGGTGCCCGGTCCAGACTGCGCGGAAAATTTTCACGATAGCGTTCGGCCAGCGCCGCGGTGCCAAACAGCATGACCGGACAGCGTGCCAGCAGCATCGAGCGAAACTGGTGCTGCCCCCCCGGCGGTACGGGGCGGTCGGTGAGCACCATATCCAGCCGGTGCAAGGCAAGATCACTCAGCAGCTCATCGAAATCTCCCTCCAGACAGCGCAGCCGCACGCCTTGATTGCCTTCCAGCGCCGGTGCCAGCAAACGGCACGACACGGTTTTAGGCACCACGTCGGCAATGCCGACCGTCAGCCTGACACTGCGTTCGAGGGTGCCTTGCTGCAAGGTATCTTCCAGCGCTTCGCCTAATTGAAAGATGGTATCGGCGTAGCGCAAAGCAACGCGTCCAGCTTCCGTCAGGACCAGGCGTCGCCCTTCCTGAGTAAACAGGGCGTGACCGAGCGATTGTTCCAGCCGGGAGATTTGCCCGCTGACGGTCTGTGCGCTCATCCCCAACGTCCGTGCCGCACCGCTGACACTTCCCTCTCGGGCTACCGCCCAAAAGTAATGTAGGTGTTTGTAATTGAGGTTCATGATGATTCGAAATTTTCGTATGAATAGTCAGGATAACTTCGATTTATTCGTTGCTCAAGATCGACTAAGCTTCATGGTGTCATCAACCGAGGATTACTCTCATGAAACGCGTGATACTGCTGATCGCCACCAACATTGCCATCATGTTGGTCCTTTCCGTGGCCGCACAGCTCTTCGGCTTGAACCGCTTTATCACCGGGAATGGCCTGAATCTGTTCACCCTGCTCGGCTTTGCCGCGCTGATGGGCTTTGGCGGAGCCTTTATTTCCCTGCTGTTGTCCAAAACCATGGCCAAGTGGTCGACCGGTGCCCGCGTCATCACGACGCCCGGCAACGAGACGGAACGCTGGCTGATGTTCACCGTGGAGAAGCTCGCTTCCCGTGCCGGCTTGCCGATGCCGGAAGTGGCGGTCTACGAGGGTGAGCCGAATGCCTTTGCCACCGGGCCGAGCCGCAGCAATTCGCTGGTGGCGGTGTCGACCGGTCTGCTGGCCAATATGAATGAAAAAGAAGTCGAGGCGGTATTGGCCCATGAAGTGGCCCACATCGCCAACGGCGACATGGTGACCCTGACCCTGATTCAGGGCGTGGTGAACACCTTTGTGTTCTTCCTGGCCCGCGTGGTCGGCTATCTGGTCGACAAAGCCCTGAACAAGGATGAAGAGTCCAACGGCACCGGGATCGGTTACTTCGTGACGGTGATCGTCTGCGAAATCGTCTTCGGCATTCTGGCCTCGGCGATTGTGATGTACTTCTCGCGTCAGCGTGAATACCGTGCCGACGCCGGCGCCGCCAACCTGCTGGGTAGTCCGGAGCCGATGGTTGCCGCGCTGCGTCGTCTGGGGGGAATGGAGTCCGGCGAGCTGCCGTCCAATATGGCCGCTTCCGGCATTTCCGGTCGCCCGGGCCTGATGGCGCTGTTTGCCAGTCACCCGAGCCTGGAATCGCGTATCGAAGCCCTGTCATCGCGCGCTGTGCGCTAAGGAGTGGGCAAGGTGATGGAATTTTTGATGAGTGCCTGCGCTGGCTATCCCTTGTGGGTATGGCTGATGTTCATGCTGATCGTCTTTGCCTTGCTGGCCTTCGATCTGGGGGTATTGCACAAGGACGAACATGAAATCAGCGTGGCGGAGAGCCTCAAGCTGTCGTTGTTCTATATCGCGGCGGGTCTGGCCTTCGGTGGCTGGGTGACCTGGTACCGCGGCACCGATGCCGGCATCCAGTATGTGACGGGCTATCTGGTGGAAAAGTCCCTGTCGATGGACAACGTGTTTGTGATGGCACTGATTTTCAGTAGCTTGTCCATTCCGCGGTCCTTGCAGCACCGGGTGCTGTTCTGGGGGATTCTGGGCGTCATCGTGATGCGTGCCGTCATGATCGGCCTGGGGTCGGTGCTGGTGACGAATTTCCAGTGGGTGCTGTTGGTATTCGGCCTGTTCCTGATCGTGACCGGTGTAAAGATGCTGTTTGCCGACGATGCGCATCCGGCTCTGGACGACAACCGTTTCTACCAATGGTTGCGTCGTCACCTGCGGCTGACACCGACCCTGATCGGCAAGGCATTTATGGTCAGGGGCGAGCAGCACGGCATGGCTCGCGGTTGGTGGGCGACACCGTTGCTGCTGACGCTGGTGTTGGTGGAAACCGCCGACCTGGTGTTTGCCGTGGACAGTATTCCGGCGATCTTTGCCATTACCCAGGACCCGTTCCTGGTCTATACCTCGAACATTTTTGCGATTCTGGGTCTGCGCGCCTTGTACTTCGCCCTGTCGGCGATGGTGGACCGCTTCCACTATCTGAAATATGCGTTGGCGCTGGTGTTGGTTTTCATTGGTGTCAAAGTCGGGCTGACCTATCTGCACGATCAGCACCTGACCAGCTGGCATATTTCTTCACCGGTTTCGCTGGCGGTGACCTTGTCACTGCTGATCGGCGGCGTGCTGTATTCGCTGAACCGAACCCGACAGTGATCTTACAGCCTGTGTTGTGCCCCTTCGACCGGCTTTTGCCGGTCTTTTTTTTAGCCAGCGGTCATGTCGCTGAACAACGAAGCCAGCAGCTCGCCAAGACGATCAGACGCTTCGGGCTATGCGATTTCCCTTCACTGTTTTGCCACGCGTACGTTCTTTCTGGTGGCAAGGCATGACTCGGCATGCCCATGATACGATTCGTGCGGAAACCGAGGCGCTGGAGCGCTTTCATGATAGTGCCCGGCATGACCGGATACCGCGTCATTACTCAAGCGATGATTGTCCGCTCTGATCCGGAAATCATTCCTGGAACGAGAACGGACGACAACAGGAGTCCTTTATGTCACTGCGAATCGTGTGCTGGCTGCTGGCCGGTGTTGTCTCTTTGGTGCAGGCGGAGCCGCTTCCCGGCGAATACATTACGGCGGGAGGCTGGGGACATCTGACCGTCAAGAAGTCCGGCGCGGGGCAGTCCTTCAACATCAATGCGCTGGGTGGCAACGGCCATAGTTGCCAGCTGTCTGGCGGGATGACCCACGGTAAGGCACGTCTAGCCGCGCAATTCGATGACACCGCGCCGGCCTGCGTGGTGACCCTGACACCGGTCGGACGTGATGTGGAGGTAAAGAACAACGGCGAGGCATCGTGCCGTGACTGGTGCGGCATGCGCGCCGGATTCGAAGGTCGCTATCTGGCGGTTGACGAGGCCTGTACCGACCGGCGGCGTGCCGCGACACGCAAAACCTTCAAACAGCGCTATGACCAAAAGTCATGGAGACCGGCACAGGCGGTGTTGGCCCCGCTGCTGGCGCGCTGCAGCAAGACCATGGACTGGATCGAGACCGGCTGGGTACGCAATGATCTGGCGCTGGCCAGTGCCAAGGCCAAAGACCGTGCCGCCTGCCTTGCCGCGTTGGAACCGCTGGTCGCCGATGCGGCAAAAACAGACGAAGAGGTCCTCGCCAATTACCCACCGACCGACGCCGAGTTGTATCAGGGTATTCTCAAGGCAACCCGCACCAATCTGGCCTTGTGTCGCCGTCTTCCCGAACAGTGAAGCGGCCACTGCAATGCAGGCAATCCGCGTATCATGGCGGGGTGATTCACTGACTGAACGGAGCCTGTTGTGAGCCTGTCCGTGTTGATTCCCGACGACTATACCCTGGCCAGCAACGCGATTGCCTTTTTGCATGACACACCCGGAGTGACCACGCGTGCGCTGGGCGATCTGGCACGTGTCGATGCTGCCGGCGAACTCTCCACGGCCGATGCCTTGATTCTGATTCGCGAGCGCACCCGCATTGATGCCGCCTTTCTGCAAGCGGCACCGCAACTGAAAGTCATCAGCCAGACCGGCAAGGTGGCGCGCAATATCGATCTCGACGCGTGTACCCGGGCCGGTGTCGCCGTACTCGAAGGCATCGGTTCGCCGACGGCACCTGCCGAGCTGGCCTGGCTGCTGATTATGGCGTCGCGTCGCTGTTTGGTCGATGCGGTGAACGGTATGAAGGCCGGGCAGTGGCAAACGGCCATCGGCGAGACCGTTGCCGGTCAGACGCTGGGCATTCTGGGTTTTGGCAAGATTGGCAAGAAGGTGGCGTCATTCGGCGCGGCCTTCGGCATGACGGTGTTGGTGTGGGGCAGCGAACGTGCCCGTCGTGAAGCCCGCGAGTCGGGCTATGAAGTGGCGGTCAGTCGCGAGGCCTTGTTTGCGGGGGCGGATGTCCTCAGCGTTCATCAGCGGCTGGTCGCCGAGACCAGCGCCGGCATTGGCGCGGCCGATCTCGCCGCCATGAAGCCGACGGCGCTGTTCGTCAATATCAGTCGAGCCGAACTGGTGGAGGCCGGTGCGCTGCAGGCGGCCTTGTCAGCGGGACGCCCTGGCTTTGCTGCGCTGGACGTCTTTGAATCCGAACCGGTCTATGCCCCGGACCATCCTTTGCTGGCCATGCCCAATGTGCTGTGCACACCCCATATCGGCTATGCGGAAAAGACCAGCTATCAGCTCTATTTCCGCAGTGCATTCGACAATCTGCTGGCATTTTTTGCCGGTGACCACTCTGGTGTGATCAACCCCGCCGCCTTGACCGTCAAGGCGACGTAACTGTCAGGCCGGCAGGTGGGCCATCCCTTGCAGCAGCATCAACGCGCCGACCCCCAGCATCAACAGACTGGATAGATACGGAGCCCGGCGCGCCAGTGTGTCGAACCGCCCGCTACGTTTTGCGACATGGGCGGCCCCCCAGGCGGCAATCACTCCGACCCCGACCAGTGCGATCGCCAGCCCGACGCTGAAAGACAGCACCAGCGCTGCGCCCAAGGCGAAACGCTTCAGATGCAGGCAGATCATCAGAATGGTCACCGAGGCAGGACAGGGCATCAGACCACCGGTCAGTCCGAACAAGGCGATCTGGGCGGTGCTGGCCTCGCGTCCGGCGAAACGGCGCTGGATCTCTTCGGCGTGGTGTCGCTGATGGGCATCCTGCCAGTCATCCTCATCGTGATGGGAGTCATCGTGGTGATGGTGGTGATGGTGCAGGTCGTGCCGGGTACGCCAGGCCATCCACAGGGCCACCGCGATGACGATGCCCCCCGAGAGCAACATGAACCACGGCTCGCTTTGTTCGGCGATCAGATGATTGCCAAACTGGAGCGCCAACCCGGCCAGCAGCCATACCACCAACGAGTGTGACAAGGCTGCGCACAGCCCGAGGATAACGGCTTGGGCAATGGTTCCCCGCACCGCGATGATGAAGGCGGCCATCATGGTTTTGGAGTGGCCGGGTTCGAGGCCGTGCAAGGCCCCAAGCAGGATGGCCGAGGGGATGAACAGCCACAGGTTGGTGGAGCCTTGTTGAAGCAGTTCTGCGATCGGTGGCATGGGCGTCGATACCTGAATTGAAGAGCTGAATATACTATACCCCAGTATAGATAACATGAATGAGGAAATGACATGTCGCATACCGTGCGCGATCAAAAGGCCCTGTTGTCGAGGGTCAGGCGTATTCGCGGCCAAGCCGATGCGCTGGAAAAGGCCTTGCTGGAGGGCGAGGAGTGCGCGGCGATCCTGCAGCAAGTCGCGGCGATTCGCGGGGCGGTCAATGGACTGATGACCACGGTGCTGGAGGGGCACTTGCGCGAGCATCTCGGCCCGGCAGCCGTCGACGAAGCGCAACGCCTGGCCGAGCTTGAACAGGTGGTCGGGATATTGAAGAGCTATTTGAAATAGCCAGCTTGTCTATAGTAACTGGACGCACGGGGAATTAGGGCCCGTGTCGCATCCTGTGCCCGTCCATCGTCGGGAGGATTGCCAGACGAGAACGAGGACATTTTTTCATGGCGGTAACGATACGCGCCTCTTTGCTCCATCCGTTGCGCGCCATTCTTGGTGAAGAAGGGGTTGATGTCGGACGGTTGCTGCAGGCACAGGGGCTAGACCCTGCGGTCATCGACCAACCCGATGCCAGAGTGCCGATGTTGCCGGTGGTGGCCGTGATCGAGGCGGCGGCCGAGTGTTGTCACTTGCCGGCACTGGGTCTGTATATGGCGGAATCACGCTATCTTGACGATATCGGGGAGTATTTTGCGTTGGCCCGAATGGCCCCGAGTGTCATGCATGCCTTGCGGGATTTCTGTGAACTGTGCCCATTGCTCAGTCCCTCGCTGGCTGCGATGCTGGAGCGGGACGAGGAGAATGACCGGGTTACGCTATGCGTCGAGATTTCATTGGCGGAGCCCGGAAGGCTGGTGCAGTTTACCGAGTATCTGCTGGCGCTGGTGGCCAGAATGATGATGACGATCAGCGGGCAGCAGGTCACGCCGCTTGCCGTGTCGTTTCGCCATAGCCCGCCGCGTCACCAGCTGGATTACCCCCGCTATTTTCAGGCGCCGGTGACGTTCCGCCATACCGTCAATTGCCTTGAGTTCAATCTGACCGCCGCCTCTGCCCCGCTGGCGGTCAGGTCGCGCCATCTCTATCGGCGCAAGCGCTACCTCTTGCTGCGCTCCCGCCAGGCGTCCTTTGATTTTGCTGCCGATGTGCAAAACCACATTCGTTTGTTGATTCTGACGGGAGACTGCCGTCTGGAGCGCCTGGCCGGGCTTTACCAGACGGGAGTTCGCTCCTTCCAGCGCCGCCTGGCCAGGGATGGCGCAGGGTTCAGCGAGCGGGTCGATGCGGTTCGCCGCCAGTTGTTTGTCGAAATGCTCCACGATTCCCGTTTGACCTTGGGCGTCATCTCGCTTCATCTGGGCTTTGCACATCAGAGTACCTTGCAGAAGGCCTGTCTGCGTTGGTTCGGCATGACACCGCGTGCATTGCGCAAAACCCGGCGTGACGACGGCCGGTTTTGAATGTGTCGTGCCAAGTCAAAAATACGCTATGCCTATGTCGTGCAAAGTTAAATTATGGATATAGAGCCAACCTTCTATCTACGTTACTCTCAATCACACATTAGAGAATAAAAATATATAGCAAAGTAAAATATCCTATTGTCATTAATGGTGAAAAGAAACAATGTCTGCGTTTGTCCGGTCTGCTCTGCTGCAGACGTTGCCTGTATTGCTCAAAGCGTATGACAAAGACGTTGACAATTTTCTTCGTTACCATCGCCTTAACCCTGAATGGCTGGAACGAGGCAATCAGCCGATTCCTTTCGCTCAGGCCGCGGCAGCAATCGACCATGCTGCCCGCTTGTGCCGGCAGCCCAGCATCGGCTTGCATATGGCCGAGACCCGTTCTCTGCAAGATATCGGCGAGTTTTTTCATATTGCCGAGACCGCTCCGACGGCACTGGATGCGTTACGTGACTTCGAACTGTTTAGTCCCTTATTGAGCCATGCGCTGTGTACGCGGCTGGATATCGATGAGCCGGCGGGGCGGGCGCGTCTCTACTTCGATATCAATCTCGATGTCCAGGTCAATATCATTCAGGTTGTCGAATACTCGATACTGGTGATCTGCCGCATCTTGCATCATGTGACGGGCCAGACGTTCTTGCCATTGATGGTGGGGTTTCGACATAGTCCACCGGCCAAATCCTCCATCTATTCGCGGTTTTTCAACGTTCCTGTCCAGTTCCGCCAGCCATTGAATGTCATCGAGTTTTCCCTGGATACCCTTCGCCAGCCACTGCCCGGTCATCGTTATGCAACCTACTACCAGCTCAAAGAGCGCTTATTGATGCATCGCCGGCGCGAGTATGACTTTGTCCGTGACGTGCGCAATCGTATCCGCTTGTCCATTCAGATGGATGATTGCTCTCTCGATACTCTGGCGGCCAGTTACGGATGGCAGGCGCGGACCTTTCAACGCAAATTGGCGGAGCGGGGTCTGACCTTTTCCGGGGTGCAGGATGCCTGCCGTAAACAGCTGTTTTCGGAAATGGTGCTGGATACCCGGATGGGCCTGGGGGTGATCTCCCAGACGCTGGGGTATGCCAACCAGAGTTCCTTGCACAAATCCTGTTTGCGCTGGTTCGGCAGCACCCCGCGCGAAATGAGAAAACATGCCCCATCGGTGCGCTGCTGAGCGCGTTTCTACTCTCTAGTTTTGGTCTGGACCTGTCTTATGAAACTAACCCATAAAATGTTGTTGGTGTTATCGCTCCCCTTGCTCGCATTGATTGCGACAGCGTTGCTGGGGCTGTATCAACTTGGCGAAGCCAATCAACGCTTCGATGAAGTCATGCTGAATGTCTTCCCCAGTGTCCAGACACTGGACAAGGCCAAGGGCGGGCTGACCGATACCCGTCTGGCCAGTTATCGCCACAGCATCCTGACCACGGCAGAAGAGAAGGCCGCCCAAGACAAGGTAATCAGCGATAACGATGCCAAGGTCGACGAGGCCATTGCGCACTATGCCGACCGTTTGGTCAGCAATGACGAAGACAAGCGCTTGTTGAGCGATGACCAGCAAGCACTGGCGCGTTACCGTTCCCTGCGCGAGCCCTTCCTCGCCATGTCGCGGCAAGGCAAGACCGCCGAAGCCCAGGCCTATCTGGTCAAAGGGGATTTGGGCAAGGCCGCCAACGACTTGCGCAATGCCTTGAACCGCCATATCGAGTTCAACTACCACCGGGCGGCTGACCTTTCTGCAGACAACCAGACCGCGTACAGCCGGTCACGCCTGATTCTGCTCGGTACCGCCCTGCTGATCCTGCTGGTGTCCTCGGCCATGGCCCTGCGGATGTTTGTTTCCCTGCGCCGCAGCGTCGAGGCGATTGCGTCCACATTGGGTGCCGTGACCGAGTCACTGGATTTTCGTCAGCGTGCCGAAGTGTTCCAGCCCGATGAGCTGGGCCAGACTGCCGATGCGTTCAACCGCTTGCTGACCACATTGCAGCAGAGTTTTGGTCATATCCTCGCTGCGCTGGGAGACGTGGATCGCGGCATGGACGACGTGGCTGGCAGTGCGACCCGTATTGCCCATGGCTCATCGACCCAAAGCGATGCGGCCGCCGATATGGCTGCGGCGGTGGAGCAATTGACCGTGAGCATCAATATGGTGGCAGAGCGTGCCCGCGAGGCCTCCGGACAAACCGCTGAAGCCGGTAATGCAGCGAACCGTGGCAGCGAGGCGATTCTGGAGACCATTGATAGCATTCGCGCCATGGCGACCCAGATGAATACCACGGCATCGCAGGTAAAACTGATGCAAAGCGATGCGACCAAGATTGCCGTGGTGTTGGGCGTGATCAAGGATATTGCCGAGCAAACCAATTTGTTGGCCTTGAACGCGGCTATCGAAGCGGCCCGTGCCGGTGAGACGGGGCGTGGGTTTGCCGTGGTGGCCGACGAGGTCCGCAAGTTGTCGGAGCGGACTGCGCAGTCAACCAAGGAAATCAATGACGTGATCCAGCGCATGCAGAGCTCGACCGACACGGCGGTGGCCACCATTGAAACCATGGCAACCCAGGTGGCCGGCGATGTCGACAAGGCCAATGTGGCCAATGAGGCCATCTTGCAGATTCGGACTACCACCGGCAATGCCATGCGTCTCGTCAGCGAAATCAGCGACAGTATCACCGAGCAAAGTACCGCCAGCCACGAGTTGGCCCGACGTGTCGAGCAGGTGGCGTTGCAGGCCGGGCAGAATGCCGAGGCGGCACGTCACGCCGAGCAGCTCAATCACTCGCTGAAAGAGCAGGTTCATGGGGTTGTCGAGGAGGTACAGGCGTATCAGGTGTAAGCGGAGATGCGTTTTCTCCAGAGGAGTCATCTCGGTCGCTCATTGCGCAAGGCATGGTTCTGCAAACCGTATGCCGATGTGCTGACCGGGATTCCGGATCGCCGCATTCTGGCACGTTGGTATGCCAGTGAGGCGACACGGCAGGGAGCGGTGCTGGCCATCCTGAATCTAGCCGGGTTTCGCAAGATCAATCAGGTGCATGGCTACCGACAAGGCGATGCGGTGTTGCGTGAGCTGGCGGGACGTTTGCGCAAGGCCGTGCTGCCGGCTGAAGGTCTGTGCCGGCTTGGCGGTGACGAGTTCGGTGTGTGTCTGCCGGCGAAGAATGCCAAAGAACGGCTGCGGGTTTTGCTGGACTGCGTGTCCATGCCGGTGCGGGTGGCCGGCATTCCCCGGGTGATACCGGCCGTCATTGGCGCAGCCAGTCACTCGGGTATCGAGGGGGATCATTCGGCCTGGTTGCGGCGGGCCGATATCGCCTTGCAGGAAGCGAAACGGCACGGTGGAATCTGCTTTTTCGATATCGGCATGGGGCGTCACCTCGAGGAGCGCCGCCTGATCAGTCGTGCCCTGTGGCACAGCCTGGTGAATGATTCGCTGAAGGTGTATTACCAGCCCATCATCGATCTGGCGCGTGGACGCGTTGCCGGCTTCGAAGCCTTGGCCAGACTGCACGATGAGGCCTTGGGCTGGATTTCTCCTGCCCGCTTCATCGCCATTGCCGAAGAAGACGGCATGATCGCCCGCTTGTCGGAGCGACTGCTGTTTCTGGCATGCGGGGAAGCGCGCAGTTGGCCGGACTCCCTGACCTTGTCCTTCAATATCTCGGCGCTCGAACTGTCCGATGCCTCCACGGCAGAACGGATTTTGACAGTGCTGTCCGAGTGCCGTTTTCCGCCAACGCGACTGGAGATCGAGGTGACGGAAAGTGCGATGATCACTCATGCCGACACCGCCAATGCCATTCTCGCCACGCTGCGCAACCACGGCGTGACCATTGCGATCGATGACTTCGGCACCGGGTATTCCGGTATGGCGCAGTTGAGCATGCTACCGGTCGACCGGCTCAAACTGGACCGGAGTTTTGTGGCGCGCATCGGCGATGACCGGCAGCACCGGGTGATTCGCGCCATCATTGCGCTGGGGCACGAGCTCGGGATGCGCATTGTTGCCGAAGGGATTGAAACCCCGCAGCAACTGGCCATGTTGTGCGAGGACGGTTGCGATTTCGGGCAAGGCTACCTGTTCGGCAAGCCGCGGGCTCAATGCGGGGTGTCCAGACTGGACAGCCAGTTGAGCAAGGCGTGATTGTAGGCCTTGGCCGCATCCTGCATGACCCAATGACCGGCCTTGAAGCCCTCGGCACGATTGGCGGGGTTTTGCCGTAAACGGTCGATCCAGCGTTGTGCATGAAACATGAAGGGTTTGCGCGTGCCCCAGGCAAAGAACATCGGGCAGTGCGGCTCGACGCGGGCCAGCGGTTTCCAGCGCGCACGACCCGCCAGCCAGACCCGGTGGTAGGGGTAGTTCATGCCGGCATGCAGATCCTTGCCACTGCGTGGTACCCGCAGTACCCGTGCCACCAGACGGGTCAGACCATCTCCGGCCCGGCTCGGCAAGCGCCAGGCCAGTGCCAGCGAAAGCTGGTAGGCCAGCACCACCATCTTTGCCCCGAATGACCACTCACTGGCCGCCGAGCGGGTGTCTCCCACGTCGATGGCGGCAATGGCGCGCACCTTGTCGGGGCGGCTGGCCGCGTAGTGATAGCCGATAAAACATCCCCAGTCATGCAGGAGCAGCGTCACCGGTTGGTCACCCAGCGCGGCGATGATGTCGTCCAGCAGCGCGATGAGGTCGTCAAGGCTTGGATAGCAGCGCGGCGAACCGGGCAAAAAACCCGGCAAGGTAAAGCGTACCGTACGGTAATGCGGGGCCAAAGCGGCGACCTGGGCATCCCAGACGGCAGCGGTATCCGGCCAGCCGTGCAGCATGAGAATTGTCGAGTTGCCCTGCCCGGAAATGTCTAGCGGGATACCTTGTACACTGAGTGTCGTGTGGGGAAGCATGGGGGGTGTTTCCTTGTCGGTCATGGGGTGAAGCCGCCGCGTGCCAGGCAGCTACGGTAGCGGCCATCGACTTTGCGGGCAAACCATTCGGTGGTCAGGTGGTGGGTGATCTTGGGACTGACCAGCACGATTTGCGGAATGGCCTCGCGCGGCAGCGGTTTGCCGGCGGCGTGTTCAGCCAGGGCAAAGACCTGTTGATAGAGCCGGGTTTGTCCGAACCCGAAGTACTTGTCCAGTTTCAGGTCGCGCACCATGTCGTTGCGGCTCATGCCCAGCGTGTCGGCCAGTGGCAGCAAGGCATTCAGCGTCTCGCTCGGTTGATCCGAGATCACCCGTTCCATCTTGTTTTGGTAGAGCATCAGGTCACCGTCCAGTGCCAGTTTGCGGTGTGACAGCACGGCCACGGCTTTCTGGAAAGCGGCATTGCGGCTGGCATAGCGTCCGACGTTGTAGTCGGCGAAACGGTAGACCATGTCGCTGTAACGTATCGGGTACTGCAACAGGATGGCGGTGCCGAAATAGACACTGCCACGGCGGGTGAACACCTCGTCGCGCAGGTTCTGGTAAGGGTAAGGATAGGGCCAGGCACGGATCTGGGTTTCGGCAAAGGCGACGCTGACCTGCATCGGCCCGCCGTCGCGGATCGGGTTTTTGTGTTCGAAAATGGTTTGCCCGAAGGGGAGCTCCCGCACCATATCCTCAAACAGCGCATTCATCTCGCGCTTGGTGCGCAGTGCATCGATGCGTGCCGAGTAGCTGCGTCCGTCCGGAGAGGTTTTGGCGAGTGCCGCGTTAACCACGATGGTGGGAATAAGGTACTTCTGCCGACGTTTTTCGATCTCGCCCCGAACGATGGCGGCAAGATTGGGGGTGACCGGGTCAGGGTCGAAACCGGATTCCTGTTCTGCGACCGCCAGCACCGCGCAGAAATACTGCGGGGCATAGGGCAGTTTCAGGTGGGTGAAGGCCCCCATGACATCCCGGTGCCAGCCGGCCCGGTCAGGGATGCCGTGTGGCAGCAGTTTATCCAGCAAGACTGCGCCTTCGTGTTCATTGCTCCATGGCGCAACGGTGGCCTGCGCGGGTTTGGCGGCCGGGCGTGGTTCTGCCGGTTTCACGATTGGCATGGTGGGGGGCGGGGCAACGCGGGGGGCTTCGGCCGGAGCCGCTGTTGCCACCACGTCCGGGGTGGCCGGTGCCGGTAAAGGTTGCGGGGTCGAGCAGGCGGCCAGCAGCAGTGCCAGGCTGACGGGCAGGTAGCGCAATCGGTGTCGCACGATCAGAACATCCCCATTGGCAAAAAAGCAGTGTATGCCAATGGGGACGATCTTTCGAGCCGTCTTGCTCCGGATAATGATCCTGATGCGACGCAGGCTTATTTGACCACCCGACCCGTGCCGCGCCCGCGTGGGTCGGAGGCGGTTTCGGGGCGACCGTCCACGATGCGGATCGCTTCGATATCGCCCATCAGCCAGCCCTGGTCTTCCAGCGTATAGCCCATGGCCTTGAGCTCGTCGGCAACGCTGCCGGTCAACGGTGCATAGCTATCGTAGTAGAGGGTGTCCTTGGGCAGCAGTTGATGGTGGATGCGTTGTGCGGCCACCGCCTCCTGCAAGGACATGCCAAAGTCGTAGAGATTGTTCAGCACCTGAAAGATCGAGGTGAAGATCCGTGACCCGCCCGGGGTGCCGATCACCAGCGAGACCATCCCGTCACGGGTCACGATGGTCGGACTCATGGAGGACAGCATGCGTTTGCCGGGGGCGATGGCGTTCGCATCCTTGCCGACCACACCGAAGGCATTGGCGACGCCGGGCTTGGCGCTGAAATCATCCATTTCGTCATTGAGCAGGAAGCCAGCCCCTTTCACCACCACACCGCTGCCATAGTCCCAGTTGAGGGTATAGGTGTTGGCCACCGCATTGCCCCAGCGGTCGACGATGGAAAAGTGCGTGGTCTGGTGGCGTTCCAGACCGGGTTTGACATCGGGGGTGGGCGAGATGGTCACCGGGTTGATTTCGCCGGCGCGTTGCCGCAGGTAGTCCGGGGCGGTCAGGGCGGCAACCGGCACGGGGGAATGGTCCGGGTCGCCCAGATAGTCGGCACGGTCGGCGAAGACACGTTTTTCGATTTCCGCCAGCAAATGCAGATAGCGTGGCGAGTTGTGCTCGACGTTGGCGAAGTCGGCGGCGCGGGCTTCCTTGATGCCCAGCAGCTGGGCCAGGGCGATGCCGCCGGAGCTAGGGGGCGGAGCGGTGTAAATGCGGTTGCCGCGCCACTCGATGCTGATCGGTTCGCGCCAGCGGGCGCGATAGCGTTTCAGATCCTCCGCGTTGATCAACCCTTTGTCGTGGCGCATCTGGCGCACCAGCAGACGCGCCGTTTCACCCTGGTAAAAGTCGCGCGGGCCCTGCCGGGCAATCCGCTTCAGCGTCAGGGCCAGGTCGGGTTGCCGGAACGTTTCTCCGGTTTTGAGCTTGCCGAAATACTGGCTGAAGTTGGTTTTGCCGGCGAACAGCTTTTCGGCTTCATCCCGGTACTGGTACTGCTTTTCTGCAACGACAAATCCGTTTTCGGCATAGTGGACGGCCGGTTCGATCAGTTCGGCCCATTTGAGTTTGCCGAAGCGGCGATGCGCTTCCCACAGCCCCATCACGGTGCCGGGCACGCCCACAGCTCGTGCGCCGACCAGACTCAGGTTGTCGATCACCTTGCCCTGTTTGTCCAGATACATGGTGCGGCTGGCGGCACGGGGGGCGACTTCGCGGTAGTCGAGGAAGTAGGGTTTGCCTTCCACATACAGCGTCATGAACCCGCCGCCGCCGATATTGCCGGCTTCCGGATAGGTCACGGCCAGGGTGAATGCGGTGGCCACGGCGGCATCCACGGCATTGCCGCCTGCCTTGAGAACATGAGCCGCCACTTCCGCGCCATACCGGTCGGGCGCGGCGACGGCACCGGCCTGCAAGACCGTCTGGGCGGCCAGTGCCGGTGTCAGCATGACACAGAAAATCGTACTCGCAAGGCTACGGTAAGGCATTGAAATCATGGTTGTCTCCATTTTTTATCATCCCTGGCAGGAGGATGTTTTATGCCATGGAGTTTGGATATGAACAATGCCGATGAACTACTTTTAGCCTTTAGTGTGGTTTTAAGGTTGCTTGTCGCATGAAATGCCGTCCTGCAGGGCATCCAGCAAGCGCGAGACCTTGACCGGCAGGTAGCGACTGCGCGGCCAGGTGGCCCAGATGCCGTCTTCCAGCGTGTAGGTGGTCAGCACGCTGACCAGCCGGCCGGTGGCGAGATGTTCGTCGACATAATAGCCGGGCAACTGGATCAGACCGAGCCCGAGCAAGGCTGCATTGAGCAGTGCCGCACCGCTGTTGCAGCGCAGCCGGCCATGCAAGTGGATTTCGCGGGTGTGACCGTTTTCCTGAAAACGCCAGACCGGTACCGTGCCCAGCAGACAGTGGTGACGGGACAATTCTCCCAGGGTATGAGGCTCGCCGCGGCTGGCCAGGTAGTCGGGTGAGGCGCAGACATGGTGGGTGCGTTTACCGAGTTGCCGCAGCATCAGCGATGACTCGTCCATCGGGCCCAGCCGGATACCCAGGTCGTAGCCTTCGGCCACCAGATCGATTTTGCGGTTGTCCAGAGTGAGTTCGGCACTGACGCCCGGATAGGTTTGCAGGTAGCGATGCAGGAGCGGAGCGATCACCGTTTCACCGTAGTAGACCGGCGCGGTGATGCGCAGATGGCCGGTCGGCGTATCGCTGACCCGCGAAAGCGCTTGTTCGGCCTCGTTGAGGCCATCCAGTAGTGGACGGCAATGGCGATAGAACAGTTGGCCCGCTTCGGTCAGGGTGACGCGGCGGGTGGTGCGGTAGAACAGTCGGGTTGCCAGCCGGTTTTCCAGTGCCGAGATTTGGCGGCTGACCTGTGCGACTGACAAGGAAAGCCGCCGGGCGGCGGCCGTGAAGCTGCCCTGCTCTGCGACCATGGTGAATTCGACGATGCCTTCCCACTGCATGATTGTTGCCATTTGGTAAAAATATCTTTCCATTAAGCCAGATTATCTTGCTTCTGGTAATACCTAGAATGGCAGACCTGCGTTATTTCTGTTTCCGGAGACTTTCGATGCAAATGATCAAAACCCGTGCCGCCGTCGCCTGGGCTCCCAACCAGCCGCTCTCCATCGAAGAGGTGGATCTGATGCCGCCGCAAAAAGGCGAGGTGCTGGTGCGCATCGTTGCCAGCGGGGTCTGCCATACCGACGCCTACACCTTGTCGGGCAAGGATTCCGAGGGGGTGTTCCCGTGCATTCTTGGCCATGAGGGCGCGGGGGTGGTCGAGGCGGTGGGCGAAGGCGTGACCAGTGTGGCGGTCGGCGATCATGTCATTCCGCTCTATACCCCGGAATGCGGCGAGTGCAAGTTTTGCAAGTCGGGCAAAACCAATCTGTGCCAGGCGATCCGTGCCACACAAGGCAAGGGCTTGCTGCCGGATGGCACTACGCGCTTCTACAAGGATGGCCAACCGATTTACCACTATATGGGCACTTCGACCTTTGCCGAGCGCACCGTATTGCCGGAAATCGCCCTCGCCAAAATCAATCCGGAAGCCCCTCTGGAAGAAGTGTGTCTGCTCGGCTGCGGTGTGACCACCGGTATGGGCGCGGTGATGAATACCGCCAAGGTCAAGGCGGGCGACACGGTGGCGATTTTTGGTTTGGGGGGGATCGGGCTGTCGGCGGTGATCGGCGCCCGCATGGCCGGCGCCAGCCGCATCATCGGTATCGATATCAATACCGACAAGTTTGCGTTGGCCACCCAGCTGGGGGCAACCGACTTGATCAATCCGCGTGATCACGACCGCCCGATTCAGGAGGTCATCGTGGCCATGACCGATGGTGGTGTGGACTTTTCCTTTGAGTGCATCGGCAATGTGAACGTAATGCGCTCGGCGCTGGAATGCTGCCACAAGGGCTGGGGCGAGTCGGTGATCATCGGGGTGGCCGAAGCCGGTGCCGAGATCGCCACCCGTCCGTTCCAGCTGGTGACCGGCCGGGTCTGGCGTGGTTCGGCCTTTGGCGGCGTGCGGGGTCGTTCGGAGCTGCCGGACTATGTCGAGCGTTACCTCAAGGGTGAATTCCGTCTCGATGACTTCATCACCCACACCATGGCGCTGGACGAGATCAATACGGCCTTCGACCTGATGCATGAAGGCAAGTCGATCCGTTCGGTGATTCATTTTGCCAAGTGACGAACAGGGAGCCGACGTGAGCGTATCGTTGGAGTTGGTAGAGTGCCATCGTCTGTTCGGTGGTTGGCAGAAGCGCTATCGGCATCGCTCGACCGCGACCGGGGGAGTGATGACCTTCTCGATCTACCTGCCGCCGCAAACGGCCGGTGGGGAGAAGGTACCGGTGTTGTATTGGTTGTCCGGGTTGACCTGCAGCGACGAGAACTTTTCCGTGAAGTCGGGCGCGCAGCGTATCGCGGCGGAGCTGGGCATCGCTCTGGTGATTCCCGATACCAGCCCGCGTGGCGAGGGTGTCGCCGATGACCCGGGCTACGATCTCGGACAGGGTGCGGCCTTTTATGTGAATGCCACCGAAGCGCCATGGAGTGCCCACTACCATATGCATGACTATGTGGTCGAGGAGCTGCCGGCGCTGGTGGAAGCCCATTTCCCGGTCGGAACACGGCGGGCGATCAGCGGCCATTCGATGGGCGGGCACGGTGCGCTGGTAGCGGCTCTGCGCCATCCGCTGCGTTATGTGTCGGTGTCGGCGTTTGCGCCCATCGTCAATCCCGGCTCGGTGCCGTGGGGTCGCAAAGCGTTTTCACAGTACCTTGGTGATAATGTGGCGCTCTGGAACGACTGGGACAGTTGCCAGTTGATGGCGACGGCCGAGCCGTTGCCGACGCTGGTGGATCAGGGCGAGCAAGATCCTTTTCTGGGGGAGCAGTTGCAACCCGAGCAGCTGGAAGCGGTGGCGGCAAGTCGCCGTTGGCCACTGACCCTGCGTCGCCAGCCGGGCTATGACCATAGTTATTACTTTGTGGCGAGTTTTATCGAAGAGCATCTGCATTTTCATGCGCGCTATTTGAAGCCTTGACCCAGGACACCGTGATGAACCGTTTGAAACACACTCCGTATTCCCTGCTCAATCTTGCCCCGGTGCAGGAAGGGGGCTCTGTGGGCGATGCCTTGCAGCAAATGCTGGGCTTGGCCGAACGTGCCGAGTCGCTGGGTTTCGAGCGGTTCTGGGTGGCCGAGCACCATAACTTCCGGGGCGTTGCCAGTTCGGCGACGGCGGTGCTGGTGGGGCAACTGGCGGCCAGAACGACACGCATCAAGGTGGGGTCGGGCGGCATCATGTTGCCCAACCACGCGCCATTGGTGGTGGCCGAACAGTTCGGAACACTGGAGGCGCTCTACCCCGGACGTATCGATCTTGGCATCGGCCGGGCTCCCGGCACCGATCCGCTCACCGCCCGGGCGTTGCGGCGCGACCGGCTGAGCAATGGGGAAGATTTTCCGGAACAACTGGCTGAATTGCGCGCTTATCTCGGCAAGGACAGTCCCGGCAGCAAGGTACGTGCGATTCCCGGCGTCGACAGCAATGTGCCGGTGTGGTTGCTAGGGTCCAGTCTGTTCAGTGCCCAGTTGGCGGCGCAGCTGGGCTTGCCCTATGCATTTGCCGCCCACTTCGCTCCCCGAGGACTGATGGAAGCGCTGGAGTTGTACCGCAGACTGTTTCAACCCTCGCACGTGCTGACCAAACCCTATGCCATGGCCTGCATTCCGGTGGTGGCGGCCGAGACCGACGAGCGGGCCAGATACCTGTTTACCAGTCTGCAACAACGCTTTCTGGCACTGGTGCGGGGTCAACCCATCCATCTGGTTCCCCCGGTGGAAAGCATGAACGGGCGCTGGAACGAAGGCGAGCAAGCCTCGGTCAACGGCATGCTCAAGGAAGCCATTGTCGGCAGTCCCGACACCATCGCGGCAGCGTTGAGCGCCTTCCTGGAACGCACC
>JAGLBD010000083.1 GCA_018260425.1 Pseudogulbenkiania sp.
AGTCAGCCGTGGCCTAAAACAGGTTTACGCGACAACTACCTTGAAAAATGCCGCCTAGGTACGCCCGTTGACGAAGATGCGTTTGTTGATCAGTGCATAAAGATGCGAATTTGTTCTGGGAGGCTCTTAGATTTTTCCTCTTTACCGCCGTGGGTCCCCAATAGCCTTGTGAAAATTATTAGGAAAGCCAGCCACTTAAAATCAGACAATCGATTCCAAACAGCATCTTCGTTCATGGCAAAACTGCACGAAGCTCGCCATGATACACTTGATTGGAAAATTGAGGATGGCTGTCCAGTCTTGCGGGGAACGCCAAGCTACAGAATTATCAATGACGAGGGTCGTCTTCGTGTACAAAAAAGCAGCGGGACCACTTGGAGAAATGACAACAGTTTTACCTCAACAGAACTTGGCGAGCTTGTCAGAAAAATCTCTGCCAAGGTGTAACTAGGCACTTTACCCGACCTTGCACATAAGCCCGCACAAGATCAACAAATTCAAAAACTAGTCATCACTAATCAATGATACGCGTATGGAACAAGCAGAAAAGAACGAAGCGATAAAAAAGAAGCTCCGTGATTATGAAGCCCACATTGATGCTTACAGGGCATCGCTCAACAAAGAGGGCGTTTGGCTTTTTCTAGCAACACTAGGTTGCTGGGGGGTAGTCCATCCACCATCTCAGATGTATGCAATAGTTATCACATTCATTCTATTCTCGCATCGAATATACTCAAAACTAATTGACAAGAGACCATTCTATAAGATCACGAAAGAGTTGGAATATACAATCAAGACAGAACTAGAAGAAGGTATCATGCAAGAGGAGCTGCTTCTTGATTTAAAGTACATACGAGACATAAAGCTCGCCACTAAGAACCACCTCAAATCAACCGCTATTTTCTTCCTTTGCTACTCATTCTTGGCTGTTACCTTGTGGCATTTGTTGCAAGTATCTGGGCAAGGGCACTTTTAAAGCGACTGAATTTCTCTCTGCTGGCAAGAAGCAATCCGACTTGACGGGGGTAAGCATTTACCCCTTAATTTGACTTGGGCAAGGAAACTCAAAGCACTTTGCGGACGAGCATGATTGCAGTCTTGCCGCCATACTTCAATCGCCTACCTTGCACACAGCAAATCACGTAAGACCGACTGGCCAAAACATTCTTCACGGAACCATCCATTGAAATTTTCGATAAATGCGTTCTCAGCGTGATTACCTGGATGAATCACTTTCCGCGTCGCTTCGTCGGGATGGCAAAGATTAGCACTTTGGTGAAATGGAACTTGCACATGTTAGTGCCTGATGACTTTCATGCTGATTAATTCCATGTAATGACCCACTGAATCTCTGCTCAGGTCATAATTCACACAGGAGTATGTGATGAGTAGACCCGCGAAGACGAAATCAAGCGTTGGACCGCCAAGCGCAAAGCCGCACGGGTGTGGAAATCATTCAAGGCAAGACCACGGTCGCCGAGGCTTCTCGCACCTTCGATCTGACACCATCCGAAGTCGAGGAATGGGTCGACGAAGCCAAGCGTGGCATGGAGAATGCGCTGCGGGCCAAGCCGATGGAGATTCGCGAGCAGTACGAGAAACAGATCAAGGATCTTCAGGAAGCCTACGGTGAAGCCATGCTGGAGCTGCGCGCCAGAAAATTGTGCAGCCCCTGTTGGGCGAGGACGACAAGTAGTCGAGTCCGTCAGACAGGGACTGGCAGAAGACGGCAACCAAGCTCCAGCAGCACTTCGTGGCACCAATCAAGGCGATGATCGAGGAGAATCCTTCCTTCGGCTATCGCACGATTGCGGGGCTTCTGGGCGTCAACAAGAACACAGTGCAACGCATCTTCCAGCCCAAGGGCGGGCAGTAAAGAAGCGCCCGGTGGGCTTTCGCCCGCGTGTCCAGGCATTGCCCTCTGTCGCGCAACGGCCAAATGAACGCTGGGCCACTGATCTGTGCCGTATCTGGGCAGGAAAAGATGGCTGGAGCCATCTGGCCTTGGTGATTGACTGCTGCACCCGGGAGTTACTGGGCTGGCATTTGTCACGTAGCGGCAAGTCGAAGACAGCAGAATCCGCGCTCGAGCATGCCCTCATCAGTCGGTTTGGCTGCTTGGGGCGTGTACCGGAGACCTTCTTGCTGAGAAGCGATAACGGTCAGGTCTTCACCAGCCGTAACTATACGGCACTGGTCAGGCGCTATGGCCTGCAGCAGGAGTTCATCAAGCCGTATACGCCAGAACAGAACGGGATGGTGGAGCGTGTAATCAGGACCTTGAAGGAAGTGTGCACATCGACACCGCTTCGAAAGCCTGACGCATGCCAGCCGAGTCATTGCAGACTGGATTGGTTTCTATAACCATCGGCGTCCCCATCAGGCATTGGAGATGAAAACGCCGGTCAAGATGTACGAATTAGCAGCCTGACCTGAGCAGAAACAGCTGGGTCATTACAATGTCACCGCTTGCACAGAGCCACGATACGTCTTTGCCATCATGGGCTGGCCAGCGAAGCCCCGATTTGTGCAACCGCACCGATGTTCTGCCATACTGGCCAACCCAAGTTTCCACAAAGTCAACCATGCATCCCGACACCCCCTACCGTGCCGGACTCTTCCTGCTCGTCGCATTGCTGGCCATATCGGGCTACCACCCGTATGACCCGATCACCTGGTTGCTTGAAGTCACTCCGGTGCTTGTCGCGGTTCCGCTTCTGGTTCTGACCTACCGCCGCTTTACCTTCACACCGCTGGTATACGCCCTGATCTTCTTGCACTGCTGCGTCTTGATGCTGGGCGGCAAGTACACCTATGCCCGGGTGCCACTCGGCTTCGATCTCGCTCATCTACTGGGAACCGTGCGCAACCCCTACGACAAGATCGGGCACCTGTTCCAGGGATTCGTGCCGGCCATGGTCATCCGTGAAATCCTGCTGCGAGGTCGGCATGTTGCCGGACGAAAAATGTTGGCCTTCGTCACGGTCTGCATTGCACTGGCCATCAGCGCCAGTTACGAATTGCTCGAATGGGCCTCGGCCCTCGTCATGGGACAAGGGGCAGATGAATTCCTGGGTACTCAGGGTGACCCGTGGGACACCCAGTCGGACATGTTCTGCGCGCTGATCGGAGCCTGCTCGGCCTTGTTACTGCTCTCCCGTGTACATGACCGGCAGATCCGCACGAAGCCGTATTGAGCGCTGGAGATCACGGGGCCGATTCTGCCGCATCGCAAAAGCTCTTCAACAAGCGCTGGAGATCACGGGGCCGATTCTGCCGCATCGCAAAAGCTCTTCAACAGTGGTGACCTTTTAATTTGATAACGACAAGGAAGCCCCACTCGTGAACTCCTGTCCGGTGAAATGACGCTACGACCGATGGCTTCCATCATTTAAACGGCGTTAACGAACGAGCACGCCACTCCTGTTCAACCGACGGCTTTGTTGAGGCGGCGTATTCGCTGTCAGGTGCCGCCCCCCTTCAGGAGGGATAGCTTTTTTCTTTGAGATGAATCGGAAACGGAGACCGTTCTGCTCGTGACAATGAGGCCAGAACGAGAAGAAATGAACGTACTGACTGTCACAGAAGCCCAAGCCGGACTCAAGCAGGTATTGGACGACGTGTGCGCTAGCCACACGCCAACGATGATTACCCGTCGACGTGGCCCACATGCCGTTCTTATGTCACTAGACGATTACCGTAGCATGGAGGAAACGCTGTACTTGCTGCGCTCCCCTACTAATGCCAATCGTTTGATGGAATCGATTGCTCAACTCAGGGACGTTGCTGAGCGATGACACAAAGGAGCAAAACTGAAGCACGCCCCGTGTCACTATCGTAGACTGACCACGCGTTGGATGATTACGACGACTGGCAGCAAACCGATCTGAGCAAGGCCAAAGCCATCAATAAACGGCTTACCGACTAAAGCGCCACCCATTCAATGACAGGGTTTTGGTCACGTCGCATCAACGGTATCAATCGATGGGCCTACAGGTGGAGTGGTTTACGTTTCCTCTCTGCATGTCGGCCGATCGGGTCGCTGACGATTTATTGTGCGAGCACATCCCCGCAGGACTGGATCGGGCTAGAGTCTTTGAGACACATTACCGGCATTTCTTCACCCCCGGCCCAAACAATGACAATTTACTACGACATAACCCACCGCAAGCTGGACCACCAAGATGAGGTGGTATCCGCCCTCAGAGACTCGATGCGACTGGCCAGCACGAGGCATTCTCAAACCAGGGCGATGGCCGGACTTATCACGGCGACCTCAGCATTATCGATAAAAAACATCGATTTATGGGAAAACCTGTTCCGATGGGAAACATTGTCCGCACAGAACTCCCGGTCACGCTTTTACTGGAAATTTTGGTCAAGAACAGCACCTGATTTACCTTGGATAGACTTATGCAGTGGCAACGGCTTTCAGCGAGAAAAGGCCTTGTGCAAGCTATCCGGCCCCGCACCCAACCTGTTCTTTCTTGTTTTGGCCATTCGTCGCCTCAATGATTGGGTTCCGCAAGTCCGGGAAGCTGCGCGTAAAGCCCTGCCATCTCTCGCAAAAACGGCTGATCCGGCTATTGTTGCTGATGCCCTGTGCGCCATACTGCCGCACTGGATGACGTGGGAACGTATGGAAGATAAAGACTGGCCGGTGTTTGCGGAGATCTTGTCCGTTGAGGCTATTCGGTCAGCACTGATGAGAAAGATTACGCAATCAAGCGCGGGCCCCATGGCCACGATTCTTGCCCAAGTCGGTCGCACGGACGCTTTTGATGATGGTCTGAGTGAGATTGCCCGGTATGCTGTTCAACCCTCGGTAAGAGCCAAAGCATACCGTTGCTTGCTGGAAGGAAAAATGACTTGGGTTGCCGGACGAACCTGGCAATGGACAGATATCCGCTATTGCAAGGGCAAGCAGTGCCCAATTATCGCCACCCGCCCACTCAAGACGGGAAATCCATTTATGGCGACCTTGATGTCTGCCATCCATGATCGCTCGCCTTTTGTTCGGCGCGTGGCGGGAGAAATGGTGATCCGCGACTATGCCCAGCTTGGGCCTACTGCGATCACACTGGCTGAGCGGCTTGCGTTGGATCCCTACCCTTCCATCGCCGAAAGAGGAAAATTCGTATTAAAGATGCTGAACGAGTGACAGATAGCGCCGAAGGTATACAACATTTTCATCAGCACGCATGAACCCGGGAGCTTCGCCAGCTGGCGACACGTCCATCATCATGAATCTGGGCGGAGCACATGGCCAAAACAAGCCGTTTGTCTGCTTCTCGGCCATTGCGGACATTGCCCGCTAACGTATCGAAGGTCTACTATTGGCCAAGAGCGGTATCATCTGGATTTCCTGCAACCTATCTTGGTGTCCGAAAAACTTGACCACCATAGTTCCAGGGCTGTCGCGCCGGCTCCTGAGTAAGGGGGTCACCTCACATCAGCAAGACAAAGTGTGTTGTCGTGAAAATTGCGTGAGGCCCTACTGGCTCAGCAGATCGCTAAGCATGCTGCAAGCCCCGGCTAGCCAACATGCGTCGCTGGTAGACGGGGCAACTGATCAAATCACATCAGGCTGACTTACGAAACGCATCGAAGTCATCTTTGCCTTTTTGGAAAATACCTTTAACAACGTTGCTGGGCAGTATTTTACCGCCACGTTTAGCGCTCTCGATCGCGACAAGCCCAATCAAATAGGTTTGCAGACCTGCGGTAGCGGCGCCCAGTGCGGAAATCAAAATAGGCGCCCCAAAGAATATCCCCCCCCAACTCAAAGCACGTGCTGCCTCGATGTAAACGGTCCTACCAACCAGATTGACGGAGCCCATCAATCCGATAGATGCAGTGATGTTACTGAGGCTAATCTCGCAGCCATAGAGGCTAGCAATCTGATTGATCATCAAACTGTTCTCGGCGATGATAGCCGCCGAGACTGCGGGTACAGGCACCGCGCCCGTAGCGCAGGCAGCCAGCACGTATTTCTTCAGGATTGCATTGGCGTCCTGTTCAAGGCTTTTTCCGTTGGTCATTTTCGTTCCTTTCGCTTGAGGGCTTTCCCAATGGGGGGAAGTGATTGGGTTACGGCCACTTGACCGATACACTCACTGTAATGGCAAATTGCATATGATGCAAATACCTTTTTTATGCATTATTGCGATAATAGCCATTTGCTACCATGTGCGAATTGCCCTAGACTGGTAGTGTCAATCCAAACTGGTGATTTATGGCTGAGATGAAAACCGTTACTACCTACGCCGCAATTCTTGGAGCTGTGCTGGGGCAAATTAGAACAGCGGCAGGACTTAAGCAAAGCGACCTAGCTAAAGCTGTAGGCATTGGCCCCTCAACGTGGTCGCGTATTGAAAAGGGCGAAAGCTCGCTATCCACAGATCAACTTAAATTGGCTGCCGACGCTCTAAAAATATCGCCGTCCGAAATCCTCAACATGGTTGCGTTGGCGGAGGAAGTTGCTGCCGAGAAGGGGATCGAGCGTGAGCCCGTAGGTACCGCCCAGTGGGATGTTGCAGCCGGTGCGATCGCGCTTGGGCTTATTCCGGTCGTAGGAAGCGTGTTGAGTGGCATCGTTGGTGCCGCATTGCGATCGCAGATCGATAAAGCTGCTAAGAAGTAAATGGTGTAGCTCCGGCGACGCAAGCGATCGCAGTAGAGCGTGATTGGCCATACAACTCCAAGTCAGCTTAGGGTCGGATTCCTTCCCTCACTAATGACAACAACCGCCATTGACGGCCTTAAGAAACCGAACGGCAGGTAACTTACACTTAGCCGCCCAATTCAGGCCGAACGCTGAACGTCAGCTTCGGCCGACCAACTGACGTTGCGTCAGCCAGGTCGGCGGCAGTTAGGCCACAGCCGTCCTTAGAATACAGGAGGAAAGATGGCTGCTATCGCATTAGCAGCAGCCTAGTTACCAACAGAATCAATCCGCAGTACTTCGCAAGGCTGGCCATCCAGCGCGGCCATGCAATATTCGACACCGTGCGGCACCACGATGAATTCGCTCTCCTCTACCACTTCTTCCCGGTCACGCAATTTCATCAACAAACGGCCACGATGCACGAAGAAAAATTCATCAACACTCTTGCGGAACGACCAGCTTGCGCCAGCTTCGGCTGAGGTCATCGAAATATGCATATTGTTTATATGGACTTTCATCTTGCTGGATTGCACGTATGGCATGCTTTCTGCAGCGTGGGACAGCCTGTTTTTGTGCATGGGCGAAAGGTGCTGATTAAGTGCCGCCACATCACGGAGGATGGCTGTCAGCTGGCTGGCCTCATCCTTGCCATCGGCAGGATATTGCCCATCCAACGCGGCCGTACCAATAGTGAAGCCGGCCGCCCCAGCTGTCTTGAGGATGGCAATCTTGTCCGGGCTACTTATTGAGCCTGCAACATAAACCGGCTTGCTAACAGCAGAACAAACAGCCGTCATCAAGGCTGGGACATTTTCTTTGGAGCGATAGGCCAGCAGATCCAGTCCATGTACCCCTTCGTGGGCACAGATCTCCCTAGCGCTGGCGACGATCTCATCGATAGTGCCTTCCAATACGCTGGGGTGCCCGGTGATACGGCCCGGAAACGGGAAATACTGAATGCCGCTGCCCGCGATGATGGGCAGGACATCATTCACCCGCGTGCCGCCAAGTAGCATATCTACACCAATGGTAACAGCAACATTGGCCGAGGTGATTTCACTTTCCCGGTCCAGCGATACCACTTCCAGATAAGAAGTAGCGCCACCTGCCTTGATCGCTGCATTCAGTCGCTGCAATTGCTCAAGCGGCAGGCCGATGTCCTTGAAGCCGATATGGCGAATACCCAGGCCAAGTGCGGTTTGAAGCTGCTGCTCGGCGTCAGCCACAGTACGGTCATTGCGTGTCAGCATGAAGATGAAGCGGAGTCCCATGATATTACCCTTTCACAATTATTCAGATTTGGTTTGCACAGCCACCAGCTGCTTGGCATAGTCCAGAGCTGTCACCAGGCTGGCGTGGTCAGCAATGCCTTTCCCTGCGATATCGAATGCCGTGCCATGGTCGGGACTGGTGCGGACAAAGGGCAGCCCCAGCGTGATGTTCACCCCCCTGTCCAGCCCCAGGTATTTCACCGGAATCGAGCCCTGATCGTGGTACTGGGCCACCACGATATCGAACCGCCCCTGCCGCGCATGCATATAGACAGTGTCGCCGGCATAGGGCCCGCTGGCATCGATTCCTTCAGCACACGCCGCTGCAATGGCGGGGCGGATGATGCGAATTTCCTCATCACCGAACAGGCCCCCTTCACCGGCATGCGGATTGAGCCCAGCCACAGCGATACGCGGATTGGCAATACCCAGAGCCTTGCATCCCTCACATGCCAGCCGGATTGCCGCCAACTGCGCATTGAAATCGGCTTGCTCGATGGCGTGTCGCAAAGAGACGTGAATCGTTACCAGCACCGTACGGATGTCATCGTTGGCCAGCATCATCGCCACGTGTTTGGCCCCGCAGTAATCCGCCAGGATTTCCGTATGCCCTGGGTAGCGGATATTGGCGAGGCCCATTGCTTCTTTGTTGATCGGCGCAGTCACAATGCCACTGACTGCACCGCTTTTTGCTGCAGCAATGGCTGCAATCAGCGCATCAAAAGCAGCTTGTCCCGCCGCAGCACTGATTTTGCCGATAAGCGGCGCTTGCAAAAGCCGCGAGGTTTCGATGATCTCGATAGTTTTTCTATCAAAGCAGGCATCTTCCGGGCTGCTGATTTCCCTGATCGCAATGTCGATGCCCAGCCGCTGCACAATGTCGCGCATGACGACCACGCTGCCATAAACAATGGCCCGTTCTTGCTGCTGGAGCAGCGTCTTTGCCACGATTTCCGGGCCGATGCCGGAGGAATCACCCATAGTGATCGCCAATGGAGGGGTTCGTTTACTCATGAATGATCCTTTCGGAGGGGGGAGGTAAAGGCACTCAGCCGCATGAGCGCGTGTTCCAGTGCATCATCGCGGCCAAAGCCACCTGCCTTCATGGCCAGCAGCAGAGTCCTGCCTGACGGCAAGATGGCGTGACCAAGCGGAAAGCCAGGTGCCAGCTCCTGCAGGATTTCGAACTCCCGGATGTTGAGCAGATCGAGGATCGCCGCCATGGTGTCGCCACCCGTGGCCATCAATGCACCAAAGCGCGGGTTACTCAGTGTGTATGCCGCTTCCCGGGCAAGGTGCTGCAGAACCGCAGCGGGATTACTTTCTCGACGTAGCGGTGCGCGCAGTAGCGCTACCCCAGTATTCCGCTGCAAATGATCAGCCTGTTGCTGGCTGCGCGGATTGGCACTGCCGATGACAACCAGAGGGTCGCCCGGTATGACCGGCGGGAGGGGCGGAGCGGCGTCTCTCGGCGCAAAACGCTTTGCCAAGGCCATGGCCATGCCCGGAGAACCTACCCACAACACAGATTCGGCATCCGCCACGGCAGCGACTTGAGCATCGAGTTCGCTCTGTGTGCTGGCATCTAGCAAGATGACATGGGGTATGCAATCAGGAATAAGTGCGGCCAGAGCAGAATGCCGTGCCGGGTGTACTGGATCGCGCCCATAGACACTCTCGGTCACCGGCACGCCATCCACATACTGTATGCCACCAACAGTTGTCCGACCGGCCGCCGGAAATGCCGGGGAAAAAACCACCGTCTTGCGGCCGCTTGCTTTGAAACAGGCCTCCAGCTCGGCCGTTACATGACCGCGTAGAGTGGAGTCCACCGTCTTGTACAGCAGCGCGCGTGGAGCCAGTTGCCGGGTAAGATGGGTGACAGTGGCGACGGCATCCTGCCGGCTGGCTGAGCGTGCACCGCTGTCAACGGCGATCACACTGGTAAGCCTGGAAGGTAATTGCCCCCGGCCTAAACTGGCGTGCAGCCCGGCATCGACAAATGGCGCAGCACCGTCTGCCGCACTGGTGAGATCATCGGCCAGAACCGATATTTCAAGATTTTCATTGGTGTCCATGCATCAATTATCGAAACATAAACACAATATAAAAATCGATAGTTTTTGCCATTAATTAGTGATAAATTATCACCAATGAACCGCTCAGACATTCCCTCCCTCGATGACCTGCGAGCCTTCGAGGCGACAGCCAGACTAGGCTCTGTTCGACTGGCGGCTGACGCGCTTGCACTGACACATGGCGCAATCAGCCGCCGCATCAACAAGCTGGCAGATGACATCGGCGTCCCCCTGTTTAAAAAATCCGGGCGCGGACTGCGGCTAACCCCGGCGGGTGAAACACTCAACCTCACCCTGGGCCGCTTCTTTGGCGAGCTGGAAGCCACCGTGCAAAGCTTGCGCGCCTCCCATGGCGAACAAAACACCCTGGTACTTTCCTGCGAGCCCTCGGTCGCCATGCGCTGGCTGATACCCCGGCTTGGGAATTTTCAGCTGCAGCATCCAGATATCGCGCTGCATCTGGCTGTGGGCGGTGGTCCGGTAGATTTTCACAAGGATCGCGTCAATCTGGCGATTCGCCGCCTGGACTTTGCCCTACCGGAAACCTGGCGGGTACTGCGCCTGTTCCCTGAGCAGGTTGGCCCTGTCATGCAGCCGGAGGTGGTGTCGATGTTTGAACAAGGCAACTATCTGGCACTGGGCTCGAAGACACGCCCCGAAGCATGGGCTCAGTGGCTCAAAAAGCACCCGTCCGTTCCCCACCCCAACGAAATTCGCTATTACGACCATCACGCCCTGATTGTGGAGGCCGCAGTGGCAGGGCTTGGGGTGGCATTAAGCCCGTACATCTTGGCGGTTGACGATGTACAACGAGGGCGTTTGCTCGCCCCTGCGGGTTTTGAGCCTGATGACAGCCACTATGGCTTGATCTGGATGGGGGCAGAAGAATTGAATGGCGTGGAGTCAAGGCTAGCCGAGTGGCTCCAGATACAGCTCTCAGACTTCATGGCAGCTTAGGCCCAAGGCTGTGTGAAAACAGCCTTGGGATTATGCGGTCTGCAGCCCCACTCCAAGGGGGGAGCCTGTCCGGTTTATTGTGTAAATCAGTCATGCAAGGCAACGTAAGGACAGACTGCTTTGGCCGATCTGCTGGCACCCTGCATCAGAGACAGGTCGTCGACCATTACAGCTGTTCAGCACCTCTCGTTTGATCGACTGCAGTACACATAAAGCTGGCAGTACAACTCGGGGCTATTCACGTAGCCACAGCCACGCTCCGAATCAGTGTGAGACTCAAGATCGGCAAATGTCTTGGCATATGATGCCGAAGGGCCTGTTATGACTCACGGCGTAACTCCGAATAACGATCCCTGATACTTGGTATTGCCGGAGCAAAGTCACCTTGCTCCAACGCATCAGCGAGGCTTTGCAAGAACGTCTTGGCTTGTGAGAGCCGAAGGCCAAACAGGTGATCCGGCATCCAGTCGTCGTTCATTCCTTCCTCTAGCGCCTCGGCAACCTCAGCCAAATACGCACCGGATTCCGTCCGTTTAAAATTTTCATACGCCGCACAATCCGGTAAGCGTTCGAAAAGTGGTTTGATTCGTGCTGATCCAGGCTGATTCTCGTCCACCCACCGCCACGATTGCAGCGCTTCGCGGAACATTGCTAGCACGGCAAGCTCGGCGTTACGTAAGTCATAAGTCATATCGTTCTATTTCAACGGATAGGTATCAGAATACAGTGTTAGAAAAAATGCCAAGACTATCACCCCCGTCTGGAGCAACAGCCATGGCGCTATTCATCACAACTGTGGGACGATATCTTTTTTCATGACATAAGGACAACGGAGATATATCTCATAATCCTTGTTTCTCCAGAACAGCGCATTGTAGCCGGTATCGATGGGCATAATCATGCCATCAGCAATCATCGCATCCAGCTTTTCTACAACATAATTAATGCCCGAGATAAAATCCGCCGACACGCTGGCCTCGACCTCGAGAAAGTCCCCCAACCCAACGACTGAGTCCAGATAAAAGCCGCCCCACTCTTGCCG
>JAGLBD010000084.1:0-5595 GCA_018260425.1 Pseudogulbenkiania sp.
TCGATCGGTTCCGAGCTGGTCCGCCAGATAGTCCGTTATCGTCCAAGCCTGCTGGTGCTGTTCGAACTCTCCGAGTATGCCTTGTACGCCATCGACCATGAGCTGGGTCGCGTGGCTCCCGAGGTGGAGCGGGTGGCGTTGCTGGGATCGGTGACGGATTACGATCGTTTGGTTCAGGTGATGCGGGCCTTCCGGGTCGAAACTGTTTATCATGCGGCCGCTTACAAGCATGTGCCGATGGTGGAGCACAACCCGGTGGCCGGTATCGTCAACAATGCGATCGGTACCGATACCACGGCACGTGCCGCCGAGGCGTGCTCGGTGGCGACCTTTGTGTTGATCTCCACCGACAAGGCGGTACGCCCGACCAATGTGATGGGGGCGACCAAACGGCTGGCCGAACTGTGTCTGCAAATGCGCAATGCCCGGGGAAGTCAAACCCGTTTTGTCATGGTGCGTTTTGGTAATGTGCTGGGTTCATCCGGCTCTGTGGTGCCTTTGTTCAAGCGGCAGATTGCGCAAGGGGGACCCGTTACCGTGACCCATGCCGACATCACCCGTTACTTCATGACCATTCCCGAAGCGGCTCAGCTGGTGATCCAGGCGGGGGCCATGGGTGAAGGCGGAGATGTTTTCGTGCTGAACATGGGCCAGCCGGTGCGTATCGCCGATTTGGCCCGCCGCATGGTGCATTTGTCCGGACTCGAGGTGCGGGACGAGAAATGCCCGGGCGGCGATATCGAGATCCGCTATTCGGGCTTGCGGCCCGGCGAGAAACTCTACGAAGAGTTGCTGATTGGCGACAATGTGCTCGCGACCAGCCATGAACGCATCATGCGGGCCAACGAGTACCATCTGGAAGAGGCAGAATTGGCCGGTTTTATGGCGCAGTTGCAGGAGGCTTGCCGAAATCTGGATGCCGAGCGGGCCTTCGCCTTGATGCAGCAGGTCGTGCATGAGTTTCATGCGGCGGAAAGTACCTGCGATTGGGTAAAGGTCAAGGGACTTGCCGAAGGAGGGGAACGCAGCCTATAGTGATCATTGTGCACCGCACAATGGAGGCTGTCATGACCTTGCTTCATGCTTGGATAACCTGTAGTTCACTGCCGGTGAGCAGCGGTTTTGCCATGTGGCGCAGCATGCAGGCATACTGCCGCTCGCAGTGTTTTTATACTTGTCGGGTCTTGTCGGGGCAGGGTGAACTGACCGACAAGATTCAGCGGGTCGGTCGTCGGTCCTGTGCCGATGCCTTGACCTTGCTGCACGATAGCAGCGATGAGCAATTTCGTTTGTGTGGCAAAGTTCTGGATAGTGTTGGCGATGTTGACGAACTGGAACCGTTTGCCAGAATTGCACAGCGCTTCACTGAGCGTAGTCACTCCGTCTGCCTGTCTGCGTGGATGGACATCGGTCGTGACGGTCGTTGCAACGGGATGCTGGGCTCAGGATAAGGTCCGGAAGATCCGGTAACCGATATACAGCCAGGTTTCCCTGACCAGAAAACCGCAGCGGGCAGAGAAGGTCCGGAAGCGGCTTGAATCCGTCGGCGAGGGATGGGCATTCAGCCCGAGATCCTGCGCCATCAATACCGCACGGCGCATATGCCAGGGGTCGCTGACGAGCAAGTAACGATGGATGCCGAAGGGCTCGGCCAGCATTCTGGCATTTTCCAGGTTGCCCCAGGTGGTACGGGACTCGGTTTCCGCCAGCATTGCGGTCATGGGTACCCCGGCTTTCAGGGCAAAACTTCGACCGACTTCGGCTTCGGAGGGGTAGCCTGGCACTGGCGTTCCACCGGTAAAGACGATCCAGCGAACCCTGCCGGAGCGGTAGAGTTCGACGGCATGCTTGATACGTTCCTTGAACACGGGGGACGGTTTGTCTCCCCATGCGGCTGCACCCAACACGAGCGCTGCATCGGCCATTTCACCATCATCGGCCGAACCGTAATCGACAATACTCCAGGCCACGAAAGCGGTGCTGAGAACCATCAGCAGAACCGCAATCAAAAATCCCCGGAACATCAATCGTAAATATGGCATGGCATGTCAGGTTAATGGGCGAGGACCTATTATAAAGTCAAACGTGCCCGGGGGCATCATTGTGCATGGCGGAAATCCGTTGATGCACCTGCTCGATGACCGGTAACCACTCCCCGGCCGTCTCTTGTCGCAGTACCGTCATGGTCGGATACCACGGAAACGATTCACCGCTGGCGGGGAACAGATTGCCGCCGGCGAAACGCATCATGGTCAGCACCGGTTTCCCCATGGCCGCCGCCAGATGAGCGACAACCGTGTCGACGCTGACCACCATGTCCAGATCTTGAATGAGGCGGGCTGAATCGGCCAGAGAACGTATCGTCGCGGTCGGATCGGTGATGGTAATCGGTATGCCTGCCAGCGTTGCACTTCCCTGATATTGCAGAGACACCCACTCTACCCGGGGAAAGTCCAGCAAGCGGCTCAATACGGCTACGGGCAGGCTGCGTGAAGCTTGCTCCCGATCCGGCACAATAGAGACACCACCGTTGCCGGACTCCCAGACAATCCCGATGCGCGGTTTTGCCGGTTTGCCGGTTGCGGTGCGAGCGGACGGGGCCGTGAGATAGGGAGCGGGAGGCACCGGGGTCCAGCCATGCTCCAGCCAGAGCCAGGGCAGGGTCATGATTGGCAGATGAAAGTCCGCTGACGGTTGAGTCTCAAGACCGCACACGGTGATGGCCGGGTGCTGTCCGGCAAGCAGCTCCTGTAGCGGCGCGTCGACCGCGAGCAGCAGGGTAGCCGTGGGCCATTGTGCTGCCAGTGCGGGAAGAAAACGAACCATTTGCAGGGTATCGCCGAGTCCTTGTTCGGCCCAAACCAACAGGGTTTTACCGGCAAGATTCTCGCCTTGCCATTCCGGGGCGAGTGCATCCCGAAGCGCGCGTCGTTTGGCCAGTTCGGGCAGCGACCAGCGCTGTTGATAGAGTTCCCAGCCTGCACGATGATGACCGGTCTGCAACAGCGCGATCGCCAAGGTGAACGAGGCTTCGGCAGGACACTCCGGGAGAGTGCGGGCTTGTGTCAGGCAGGTGATGGCATCATCGAACTGGTTGGCCATCTTGCAGGCAAAACCCAGATTGTTCCAGAGTACCGGATTGCCCGGCGCCAATTGCAAGGCTTGATGGAAACACCTTGCCGCCAGTTGGATGCGCCCGGTTTCCCGGTAGAGGTTGCCAAGGTTGTTCAAGGCGTCGGCGTAATCAGGTCGTAGCGACAAGGCTTCGTGCAGGCATTGCTCGGCGAGTGCGGTTTCGCCCAGCTGCTTGAGGAGGACCGCCAGATTGTTTTTGACCTCGGCGGAGTCCGGAAGACGTTCCATTGCCTTGAAGTAGAGGTCGAGAGCCAGATCATAACGGCCTTCGCCGTAGAGCTGGTTGGCTTGGTGAAAAAGGTGTGTGCCGTCACTCTCTCGCGTCATGGCAAGCTATCCGTAAAAAACGGGAGCCAGGCTCCCGTTTGGTGTGTTCTGTCCGGCTGGATCAGGCGCTGTGCCACAGATCGATCAATTCACCGGCTTCCACGGCAGCGATCTCGCTGCGTGCCTTGAGCCACTCTACCATCGAGGCACGAATTTCGTCGGTGATTTTGACGCCGCCCACCGGGAAAACCACGCCTTCGAGGCGATTGGCGCCATCGAAGTGGCCACCAAAGCTGACGTCGGCATCATCGACTGCCGTCAGCCAGCCGTCGAGCAGGCTGTCCTGGGCTTCCGGAGCGACGCCATCCTTGAAGGTGGCGATCAGGTGGAAACCCAGTTCACGAAATTCGCCAACGCGCATTTTTTTGCGTTGACGCGGTTTCAGACGTTTCAGGCGATTGCTGGAATTCGGATTGCGTTGCGACATGACTGCTCCAAAATTGAGAAAACGCGTGATGATAACAGGTCGGCCGTTGAGCCGCCCGAATTACAGGCCAAGTTCTGCCCAGATCGTGTCGACCCGTTGCTTGACGTCGTCGCCCATCACAATGGGCGTGCCCCACTCGCGGGTGGTTTCACCCGGCATCTTGTTGGTGGCGTCCAGCCCCATCTTTCCTCCCAAACCGGAAACCGGGCTGGCAAAGTCAAGATAGTCGATCGGTGTGTTTTCGATGAGGACCGTATCTCTCACCGGATCCATGCGGGTGGTGATCGCCCAGATCACTTCCTTCCAGTCACGGGTATTGACGTCATCATCGACGACCACAATGAACTTGGTATACATGAATTGGCGCAGGAAACTCCAGCATCCCATCATGACCCGGCGGGCATGTCCCGGGTATTGCTTGCGAATGCTGACGACGGCCATGCGATAGCTGCACCCTTCCGGCGGTAGATAAAAATCGACAATTTCCGGGAATTGCTTTTGCAGGATCGGGACGAAGACCTCATTGAGTGCAACACCGAGAATGGCCGGTTCATCAGGAGGCTTGCCGGTATAGGTACTATGATAGATCGGGTTTTCACGCAGGGTGATACGATCAATGGTCAGTACCGGGAAGTGATCCTGTTCATTATAGTAACCGGTGTGATCTCCGTATGGACCTTCCAGAGCCATGTCATTGGGGTGAATGTGTCCTTCCAGGACAATTTCTGCCCGGGCAGGCACCTGCAGGTCCGAGCCGATACAGCGTACCAATTCGGTTCGACTGCCGCGCAGCAGACCCGCAAACTGATACTCAGACAAGGTGTCGGGAACCGGCGTGACAGCACCGAGAATGGTGGCGGGGTCGCAGCCCAGCACGACGGCAACCGGGTAGGGGGTGTCCGGGTTTTTCTGGCGGAATTCCCGGTAGTCGAGCGCACCGCCGCGATGCGCCAGCCAGCGCATGATGACCCGGTTGCGGCCTATCACCTGCTGGCGATAGATCCCCAGATTCTGGCGTTTTTTGTTGGGCCCGCGTGTTACGGTCAGCCCCCAGGTGATCAGCGGGGCGACATCGCCGGGCCAGCAATGCTGGATTGGCAAGCTCGACAGGTCGACATCATTGCCTTCAATGACGATTTCCTGACAGGGTGCGCGGGTGACTTCCTTGGGCGCCATCGACAAGACTTGCTTCAATAAGGGCAATTTGTCCCAGGCATCTTTCCAGCCGCGCGGTGGCTCGGGTTCTTTCAGGTAGGCCAACAACTGACCGATTTCCCGCAGGGAGTCGGTCGAGTCGGCTCCCATGCCCATCGCGACGCGGGAGGGTGTGCCAAAAAGATTGGCCAACACCGGATAGTCGAAGGATTTGCCGTGGCGCTGCGGTGATTCGAATAACAGTGCCGGACCACCGGCACGCAATACGCGGTCACCGATCTCGGTCATTTCCAGATCGACAGACACCGGGTGCTGAATGCGTTTGAGTTCGCCCTGTTGTTCAAGGCGTGCGACAAAGTCGCGTAAATCGGAGTATTTCATGACTTTTACATGATCTGGCGCAAAGTTTTAGGGAGGCGCTTTATCTAATCTTGCGGTGTTGATGTCGCACGCTACTGCTGCCCCGATAGAAAGTCAATGATGGCTTCCGGGCAGTGCGATTTGCTAAATACCAACGCTGGAGAACCCTACATGAAAAAGCTCGCATTTGC
>JAGLBD010000084.1:5695-12014 GCA_018260425.1 Pseudogulbenkiania sp.
GTGAAGAAAATCGATATCAAGACCAAAGTCACCAGCGGCGGCGCGGATCTTGGTACTCTGAAAATCAATCCGTGGGTATACGGTATTGGTGTTGGCACCAAGTTCTGATTTACCGCGATTGTCTGAAAACGCACCCGATGGGTGCGTTTTTTATTGGTAGCGGTACAATGACCTTCAACGCAATCAGGAGGTTGTATGAGTCATTGGGTATCGCAGGCCATTCGTCATATCGAAGCCGACTTCAACAGGTCCAGCGACACGCACCTGATTCCTTTGGTGTTGCCCGCCTTCCCGCAGTTCCAGTTGTATTTCAAAGATGAGTCCACGCATCCGACCGGTAGTCTCAAGCACCGCCTGGCCAGATCACTGTTTCTGTATGGTCTGTGCAATGGCTGGATTACCGAGGGCACCACGATCATCGAAGCCTCGAGTGGCAGCACAGCCGTGTCCGAGGCCTACTTTGCCCGCTTGCTGGGTTTGCCATTCATTGCGGTGATGCCGCTCGGTACCTCGGTGGAAAAGATTCGTGCCATCGAATTCTACGGTGGTCGTTGCCATTTGGTGGCCGATCCTGCTTTGATCTATGAAGAGTCCCGTCGTTTGGCACACGAACTGAAGGGCCATTACATGGATCAGTTCACTTATGCCGAACGCGCGACGGACTGGCGGGGCAACAATAATATTGCCGATACGATTTTTCGGCAGATGGCACTGGAACCCAATCCGGTGCCTGACTGGATCGTTTGTGGTGCAGGAACCGGCGGGACCTCGGCGACCTTTGGCCGCTATGTCCGTTATCAACGCCTCGACACACGGATCTGTGTCGTCGATCCGGAAAACTCGGTGTTTTACGATAGCTATTACAGCGGAGAGACCGATTGCCGTTGTGAAGGGGGTTCCGGGGTCGAGGGTATCGGTCGTCCCCGCGTCGAACCGTCCTTCATTCCTACCGTGGTGGACAAGGTGATTCGAGTGCCGAATGTGGCCAGTTATGCCGCTATTCACTTCCTGGAAGAGGTGATGGGCCGCAAGTGCGGTGGTTCGACCGGCACCAACTTTTATGGCGTGTGCGAGTTGATCGCCGCCATGGCGGCAGAAGGTAAATCGGGCTCGGTGGTGACCTTGTTATGTGATGATGGTAACCGCTACCTGAATAGTTACTACGACTCTGAATGGCTTGAAGAAAAAGGCATGAATATTGCTCCATGGATGGAGCGATTCCGTCTGTTTTTCCATCAGGGACAGTGGTAAACAAGCCGGAATGCAGGCGGCACCAGTTTGCGGTTTGTGAAGTGTTGCCAAAATGCATCGTTTTTTTTGACGTAATTTACTATTTTTCAACCTTGGCTCGTTTTTGTTTAACTTTTGGTTTCTTCAACGAAATGAGCCACTTACCGGCAGTGGGGTGAAAAAGGGGGCGACGGGAGCGGCAGATTGCCTGAGTCCTTGAATTCTCAAGGAATTTCAGGGTTTCCCATCGTTTGATTTTTGTTACAATGGCGCCCTTTTTACTGGGCGGGGAAGAACGCAATGTCTCTTCTTGAAATCAAGAATGTTGTGAAACGGTTCGGCGACTATACCGCCGTGAACAACGTCAGCCTGAACGTGGAAGCTGGCGAATTTTTTACCTTGCTTGGGCCCTCCGGCTGCGGCAAGACCACTTTGCTGAGGATGCTTGCCGGTTTCGAGCAACCTGACGAAGGGCAGATTCTGCTCGATGGTCAGGACATGTCCCGCGTTCCTCCCGAGAAGCGCCCGGTCCACACCGTTTTCCAAAGCTACGCCCTGTTCCCGCATATGTCGGTTCGCGACAATGTGGCTTTCCCGCTGAAGATGGCCGGATGGGACAAGGCGCGTATCGAATCCCAGGTTGACGAATTGCTGGAAGACGTACGTCTGACGGCGTTCGGTAACCGTTTCCCGCATGAACTGTCCGGTGGCCAGCGCCAGCGCGTGGCGATCGCCCGCGCACTGGTGGACCGCCCCCGTCTGCTGTTGCTGGACGAGCCGCTGTCGGCGCTCGATGCCAAACTGCGTGAAGACATGCAGATCGAACTGATCAATCTGCAAAAAGAAGTCGGCATTACCTTTGTGTATGTCACCCATGATCAAGGCGAGGCCTTGGCCTTGTCGCATCGTATTGCGGTGATGAGCCACGGGCAGGTCGAGCAGCTGGATATTCCGGAAAAGATCTACGGTTTCCCGAAAAACCGTTTCGTTGCCGACTTTATCGGCCAGTGCAATGTGCTGGAAGGTACCGTCAAGTCGATCGATGGTCAGGTCATGACCGTTGATTTGAAAGGTTGCGGCGATGTTCGCTGTCAAACGACGCCTGCGGCGAAGGTTGGCCAAAGCGGCTGGCTGGCGCTCCGTCCGGAAAAGGTTCGCATCGACAAGACCGTCGTGGCGTCCGGGGAAGAAGCCCACTTCAAGGGACGGGTACATGACTGCCTGTATCTTGGCGATGTGACCATCTATATGGTGGAGGTCGCCGAGGGTGTTCTGGTGGAAACCATGTTGCCCAACAATATCCCGGGTGTCGCCAAGTTCTTTGACGACAATGACGAGGTTGAAGTCGCCTGGCGTTTTGACGCCGGCAGCTTCCTGACGGAGTAAGGGCATGGATCTGCGTGACCGTCTCGGCAAGTGGGCATTGTCATGGCCTCCGCTCGCCTATCTGTTGGTGTTTTTCCTGGTGCCGACGCTGATCATGGCGTTTGCCGCCTTCCGCTATCCCGGTGATTACGGTGGTTTGGCGCCAATCTTCATTGAAGAGAACGGCAAGCAGGTGCTCAATCTGACGCTGGAGAACTTCCATCGTCTGGTTGAAGAACCGTTGTATATCGAGTTGTTCATCAAGTCGGCCGGGTATGCCATTCTGACCACGGCAGTGTGTATCTTGATGGGGTATCCGCTGGCCTGGCTGATTGCGCGGAGCGGCAAGCGCTATCGCGACCTGCTGCTGCTGATGGTGATCCTGCCATTCTGGTCGAACTTCCTGATCCGGATTTATGCATGGATGATCATCCTTGGGCCTCAATCCGCCTTTACCCATGCGGTGAACACCTTTCTGGGCATTTTTGGTATCGAACCGGTGCGACTGCTGTTTACCCCCTTTGCGGTGATTGTGGGTTTGGTCTACGTGCACTTGCCGTTCATGGTGTTGCCTTTGTACGCCAATCTTGAGAAGCACGATATGGCATTGCTGGATGCGGCTCAGGACCTGGGGGCCAGCGCCTGGCAACGATTCTGGCGGATCACCTGGCCGTTGTCGCTGCCCGGCGTGTTTGCCGGATCGGCACTGGTGTTCATTCCGGCTTTGGGGATGTTTGCCATTCCCGATATTCTGGGGGGGACCGATTCGATCATGATCGGTAATCTGATCAAGCAGCAAATCCTCGACACCCGTGACTGGCCTTTCGGGTCGGTATTGTCGCTGATGTTGACCGGTGGTGTATTGGGCATTGCCGTGATCGGTTCCCTGATTGCGCGGAGAGGAAAGAAGCGTGGCTAAGAAACAATCTCGCTGGCTATGGGCTTCGGCCAGTCTGACCTACCTGTTCTTGTATCTGCCCTTGGTCATTGTGGTGGTGTTCTCCTTCAACGACTCCAAACTCAACGCAGAGTGGGTTGGTTTCACGTTCAAGTGGTATCACCAGCTGTTCGCCAACGACAAGATGCTGACGGCGGCCTCCAACTCACTGATCATCGCACTGCTGGCCAGTGTTGCGGCAACCGTGCTGGGTACGCTGGCCGGTATCGCATTGCATCGCTACAAATTGCGTTTGCTGCCCTTTCTGGTGCTGACCCCGCTCGCCATTCCGGAGTTGTTGATGGGGGTGAGTCTGGTGATCTTCTTTGTGTTGATTAACCAGCTTATCGGTATTCTGGAACTGGGGCTGTTTACCATTCTGCTGTCGCACGTCGCCTTTTGTGTCGGCTTTGTTGCGATTGTGGTGCGGGCACGCATGCAAGGGATGGACGACAGTTTGGTCGAGGCCGCCAGGGATCTGGGGGCTACACCGTTTCAGGCGTTTCGTCTGATTACCTTGCCCTTGCTCAAGCCGGGTATTATCGCTGGTGCGTTGATGGCATTCACCTTGTCGATCGATGACTTTGTGATCACCTTTTTCACGGCGGGTGCCGGAGCTTCTACCTTACCGTTGGAAATCTACTCAATGATCAAGATCGCCGTGACACCGGAAGTCAATGCGGTGTCGTCGCTCTTGATGTTGTTGACGCTTGCCCTGATCGTCATCGCATCGCGGGTATCGCCTTCCGCGCTGCGCGCCAAGGGCTAGTGACCGGAAGATCGGAATACTGTAGGGGCGTTCCGGTCTTTCTTTTTCATGTAGTACCACAACGATACACAGAGATAGAGGAATACCATGAAGAAGCTGATCCTTGCGCTTGCAATGATGACTGCCGGTCAGGCGTTCGCCGGCGATGAGTTGCACCTGTACAACTGGAACAACTACCTGTCCGATGTTACCGCCAAGAAGTTCGAAGCGTACTGCAAGTGTAAACTGGTGCAGGACTACTACGGTGACAACGAAGAAATGCTGGCCAAGCTGGCGGCCGGTGCCAAGGGCTATGATCTGGTCGTTCCGACCGGCTTTGCCGTTCAAACCTTGATTGGTCAGGGCAAGGCGCAAAAGCTCGACAAAGCGCAACTGCCGAATATCAAGAACATGAACCCGGGCTATATGTCCGGTTTCTATGACAAGACCAACGACTACTCCATCCCGTATGCAACCACCACGACGCTGCTGGGCTATAACGAGACCCGCCTGAAAGAACTGGGCATTCTCGACAAGAACAACAGCTGGGCGCTGATTTTTGATCCGGCTGTTCTGGCCAAGATCAAGGGCAAGGTGACCGTGCTGGATTCACAGCGCGAATTGATGGCGGCTGCCTTGATGTATCTGGGCAAGTCGGCAAACTCCACCAGCCCGGCAGACTGGAAAGCGGCGCGTGATGTGATTCTCAAGGCCAAGCCGTTCTGGGCCGCCTTCAATAACCAGTCGTATATCAAGGAATTGACGGTAGGTAATATCGTTGTTGCCTTCGGTTATTCCAACGATATGTATCAGGCTCAACAGGATGCCAAGAAGGCAGGCCGTAAATTTGCGGTGAATTTCCATCTGCAGAAGGAAGGCAACACCCTCTCGGTGGATAACTTCGTGGTGCTGAAAGATGCTCCGCGCAAAGACCTGGCTTACAAGTTCGTCAATTTCATGATGGATGGCCAGAATGCAGCGGGTGTCTCCAACGACATGGGCTCGGGTAATCCGAACCAGAGCGCGATGAAGTACATCAAGGCCGATCTGGTGAAGAACGCCGCTATCTTCCCGGGCAAGGACGATCTGTCCCGTCTGCAGCAGCTGCAGGATATCAATGCCAAGCAACGTCGCGATCTGAACAAGGTCTGGTCAGAGATCAAACTGAAATAATCGTCGAATTCGACATGCTTCGCATAAAGGCCGGTCAACGCACGTTGCCCGGCCTTTTCTTTATCTGTCGTGATGTACCGGCAGCCTCAGTAATTCGCCAACCTCTCTGATCCGGTAGTCAACCCAGTCCGGACGCCGTACTTCGGGAGAGATCCAGATAGTTTTCATGCCGAGACGTCGTGCCGTTTTCAAGTTGTCCAGGCTGTCTTCCACCATGATGCAGTGTCGGGGGTTCAACCTTTCCCGGCCGAGCAGGGTAATAAAGGCCCGAGGGTCCGGCTTGGTAATGTAGTTGACTCGCTCGATACCGTACATCGTTTCGAAGTGGCGACTGAGCCCCATCCGTTCCGCCACTCTCTCTATATATGCTTGAGGTCCATTGGACAGCATCAGCTTGCGACCCGGCAGCCGGGATAGCACTCTGGCTGATTCACTCTGAATGAGCAGTTCGGGTTCCAGTGCGCTCAAGGGATGGGTTTCTTCGAGAAAGCGGGTGGGATCGACCTGGTGGTGCAGTGCCATTCCGCGCAGCGTGGCGCCATAGCGCTGGTAGTAACGTTGACGCAAGGCGTTGGCCTCATTCTGTCCGAGTCCCAGATGGCGCATGATATAGAGAAGCATCAATTGATTGATGCGGGGAAATACGCCGTGACTGGCATTGTGCAGGGTATTGTCGAGGTCGAAAATCCAGATAGGCTGCAATCGTTACTCCGAAAAGAGCGGCAAAGACGCACATTATCCGCTGGTTTGGTGCCGGTTGAAATGAATTCGGCCCCGTGATGGCGACTGTCGCGGGAGAGCGCGAGACCTCAGGCTTGACGGGTGAAATGCATCTTTCTTTTTATTTCATGGGCTTAGTGTTTTCA
>JAGLBD010000031.1 GCA_018260425.1 Pseudogulbenkiania sp.
TTGTCCTCGCCGCCCAGCACCAGACCGGACAGACGCAGGAAAGCCCGCAGGTTCTCCAGCTTCTCCGGCGTCGGGCCTTCATGCACGCGGAACAGACACTTGGCCTTGTTTTGCAGAATGAAGTCCGCCGCGCAGACGTTGGCTGCCAGCATGCACTCCTCGATCAAGCGGTGGGCATCATTACGCAGCACCGGAACAATCTTGTCGATCTTGCCTTCTTCATTGAACACCATGCGGGTTTCGCTGGATTCGAACTCGATGGCGCCACGCTTCTCGCGCGCCGCCAGCAACACCTTGAACAGCTCGTGCAGGGTTTTGATCTGCGGCATCACCGGGTTGTCGCTACCCTGCTCCAGCCATTCCCACACCTGGTTATACGTGAGACGGGCCTTGGACTTCATCACCGCCGGATAGAAGGTATAGCCTTTGACTGCACCCTTCGCCGTCACGGTCATATCGCAGACCATGCACAAACGTTCGACATCGGGATTCAGCGAGCAGATTCCGTTGGACAGCGCTTCGGGCAGCATGGGAATGACGCGACGGGGGAAGTACACCGACGTGCCGCGCTCGCGTGCCTCGAGGTCCAGCGCATCGCCTGGCGTGACGTAGTAGCTCACATCCGCAATCGCCACCACCAAACGGAAGCCCTTGCCTTTTTTCTCGGCATAGACCGCATCATCGAAGTCACGGGCCGTTTCACCGTCAATGGTCACCAGCGGCAGCTCACGCAAGTCGACACGACCCTTGAGATCTTTCTTGCGTACCTTGACCGGGGTCTGTTCGGCTTGTTCCAGCGCGGCATCCGGGAAACGATAAGGGAGATCATGCTTGCGCAGTGCAATTTCGATCTCCATCCCGGGATCGGCATAATTGCCCAGCACTTCAACCACCCGGCCGATGGCCTGACGATAGCTCTCCGGCGGACTGACGATTTCCACCATCACCACTTGACCATGCGTCGCCGTGCCCTCGCCCCCGGTCTCCAGAAGGATATCGTGACTGATGCGCTTGTCTTCCGGCACCACCAGCCAGACACCTCGCTCATGATAGATACGCCCTACCACTTGCTTCACCGCACGATCCAGCACTTCCACTACCGAGCCTTCCGCCCGGCCGCGTTTGTCGATGCCGACCTGCCGCACCATCACGATGTCGCCATGCATGACTTTGCGCATCTCGCGCTCGGGCAGGAAGAGATCGTCGGTTTCAGCCTCGGTCGGCGCCGCAAAGCCAAAGCCATCGCGGTGACCTTGCACGCGACACTTGATCAGATCAAGTTTGCCGGCGACACACACGGCACCCTTGCGATTGATGATGACCTGACCTTCCCGCTCCATCGCACGCAAACGACGATCGAAGAAACCTTCTTCTTCAGGAAGAATCGACAACAGTTCTGCCAGTTCGGCGGGAAACAACGGAACCCCCTGCTCGGCCAACAAGGAGAGAATGAACTCCCGGCTCGGCAAAGGGTTGGGATATTTGAGCTTCTCGCGCTCCAGATACGGGTCTTGCTGGCGTAGGGAGACTTTTTTTGCTTTATTTTGGTTCACAGCCATTGACATCCTCTGAAAGCTGTTTATAATGCGCTTCTCGTTGCAGCGCTGTACGACTTATCATACAGCAAACAACAGGCCCAGGTGGCGGAATTGGTAGACGCACTAGGTTCAGGTCCTAGCGCCCGCAAGGGTGTGGAAGTTCGAGTCTTCTCTTGGGCACCAGATTGAAAAAAGCTCACTCTACACGAGTGAGCTTTTTGCATTTCAGGGCTGCCTGCAAGCGCAACGCAAGGAAGCCGCCACCGACGGCCCCCTGCGCTCTTCGCTCACTCATCCATCAGCATGGCATAAAACGGCAAGGGCATCACGAAAACATTGCCTTTGTCGCGACGGAACAAGCCGGTTCCGCAACTGCCACAGGCCATCAGGCGACGATGGTCATTGCGACCACCCAGACCCCACAGGCCAACATTGTCGCTCCCGCAGTGCACACAGTCAGCGCCGTGATGGCGCATGGTGCGGGCATGGGGATGTTTCTCGACGTACTCTTCGAACGTCGGATGACGGGTAAAGATGTGTTGAACACGCATGTACCAGACCATCAGCCAGGCCATACCTACCACAAACAGTACAGTCATCACATACAACAACATAAGCCACTCCAGAATTTTTTGGTTTGCACACATCCCTTGCGATGCCAAATGCTTGTATTGACTAAGGAAAAAGCGGCATCGTCAGTCCCGAACATACCCCATGAATTTCACCAATGCAAGACGAAACGGCATTTTTTTTCATTTCCCTGCAATATAAGCATTTTCCTACATAGACCCTACCAATTAAGCGTTATACAACAGTCACTTATTCACCATATTCTAATAAACTTTAAGCATAAAGCATCTACTCATATTGCATTGCAGCAAATCACCGTGCCACCCTGCCGTTTTCCCCTGTAGTTACGTAGCTTTGCGTAGGTTTTACCCTCCCCGAACTAAGTAAAAGCACGTAGCCGCGTCGTAAAAGCGCAACGACAGCGCCAAACCGCCCCGTTTGACGGGAATCCGCCCCACGCTTTTTCAAGCATCCCGGTATAGTGTTTTCAACGAATACATAAACCCCGGGGAATGGACACCATGAAAAAATGCCTGATCGCACTGAGCCTGCTGCCCTTGGCACTTCCCGCTCATGCCAGCCTGATCAGCCTTGGCAGCGCCGGCCAATACGGCCTGTTCGCCTTCGGCAATGTCAGCGTCAGCAATAGCGACGTCGAAGGCGCGGTTGCGGCAGGCGGCAATGTGTCCATCACCGGCGGTTACAGCATCAACGCCACCAACAAAAGCGTGAACGGCTATGGCCTGGTAGCGGGGGGCAATGTGTCGTGGACCAATGGCGGCGGCAGCATCAATGGCAAAAGCTACTCAGGCGGCAGCTGGAGCGCCCCCGCCTACCTCGCCGCTCCGTCGCACGGCAGCAGCCCGGTTGATTTCAACGCCGCCAAGACCCAGTTGACCCAACTGTCCAGCCAACTGTCGCAAACCAAGGCCACCGCCGGCACCAGCCAGCAATGGGGCGGACTCAACTTCACTGGCAGCGGCAGCAACGTCGAGTTCATCAACCTCAGCGCATCCCAACTGTCCAGTGCCAACGCCATGCGACTGGTTTCGGGCTTCAACAGCAACTCGACCCTGATTTTCAATATCAGCGGCACCTCGGCCACCCTGAGCAATCTGGACACCTCCAGCCTGTTCAACAGCTATCAGGGCCGGGCCTTGTTCAACTTCTATGAAGCCAGCTCCATCACCATTAATGGCACCAGCCCCCACGCCAGCATTTTGGCGCCGCTCGCTACCCTGAGCGGTCAGAACGGCCATATCCAGGGCAATGTGATCGTGAACAACTTCTCCGGCGGCACCTGGGGCAGCCTGCAGGTGAACAACAACCCGTTCATCCCGGTCAACACCCCGGCTGTTCCCGAGCCGGAAACCTGGGCGATGATGGGACTGGGCATGGTGTCGCTCGTGCTGGCCCGCCGGAAAGCAAAAAAATCGTAACAGCGTATTGACAGACGATTCGTACCTACGTATAGTTCGTGTCTCGCAGCAAGCGATGCCCAGGTGGCGGAATTGGTAGACGCACTAGGTTCAGGTCCTAGCGCCCGCAAGGGTGTGGAAGTTCGAGTCTTCTCTTGGGCACCAACAAAACAAACGGCTTAGGCCGTTTTTTTGTTTTCAGACAGTCAAAAAAAGCCGATAGCGCATTCGCCATCGGCTTTTTTCATTCTCCCCTGCCGACTTACGTCGTACCGTGGCTAAACACCTGCCGCAGGTAAGCCAGGAAGGTTTCATCCTTGCACAGCGTCTTGCCTTCTGAGTCCGATAACTTGGCGACCGCCTGACCGTTGCAACTCACCATCTTCATCACGATATTCAAAGTCGTCAGACCCATATCATTGGTCAAGTGGGTACCGATGCCGAAGCCGGTCTGGATCCGGTCGGCAAAATAGCGGTACAAGGCCAGGGAACTTTCCATGGTCAGCGCATCGGAAAACACCAAACGTTTGCTCAGCGGCTTGATGCGCAGTTTTTCATAGTGCGCGATCGCCTTGTCTCCCCAGACAAACGGGTCGCCTGAATCATGCCGCAGGCCATCGAACAGTTTGGCAAAGTAAAGATCGAAGTCCCGCAGGAAGGCATCCATCCCGACCACATCCGTCAAGGCGATACCCAGGTCGCCGCGGAACTCGTGCACCCACCCTTCCAGCGCCGCCGTCTGAAAGTCGCGCAAGCGCACGCCGAAGGCCTGATGGGCCTGTAGGTACTCATGCGCCATGGTACCGATCGGCACCAGATTCAACTGCTTGGCCAACCAGACGTTGCTGGTGCCCTTGAAGTACTCCGGCAGCTCCCGCGCCAGAGTGGTCAGGACTTCATCATGCCAGGCCGACGAGTAGCGGCGCCGCAAGCCGAAATCCGAGAATTCGAACGGGAAATGCTGCCCGCCATCGGACAAACCCTCCCGCACCAGCGCGATCTTGTCCGCCAGACGACGACGGCCTTCGGCCAGTACCGCATCGGGGTCACTGACCAGTTTGCGGAAATACAGCTCGTTGACGATGAACAACACGAAAATCTCGAAGCTCATCACATGCACCATCGGCCCGCTGGCACGGATGCAGAGCAACTCCCCGTCCACGCTCACCTCGATAAAACGGCGCTGAAAACGGAACAGACTCAAGAAGTCGACAAAATCGCTTTTGATGTAGCGCAGGTCGGCGAGGTAATCGAGCTCATCCTGGCGGAAGGTCATCTCGCACAGAGCATCCAGCTCGCGCTCGACATCCTCTTTGAGATCGGCAAGCGGATACGCCGGACGGTTGCGGCAATGGAAGATATATTCGGCACGCGCGCCGGGATGCTGGTGCAGCAAAGCCTGCCACATGGTGAACTTGTACAGGTCGCTTTCCAGCAAACTGCGAACGATGGGGGCGGACGACATCCGGAACTCCGTTTCAAAGCGTCAGCCGCCCAGTGTATCACGATGAATCTCGGCGGCACGCATGCCACGCCCCGGATTTTTACTACAGGGTATTGACACTGAAAATGAACATGGTTAAAGTACGTCTCTCGCAAGCAAGCGAGCCCAGGTGGCGGAATTGGTAGACGCACTAGGTTCAGGTCCTAGCGGTGGCAACACTGTGGAAGTTCGAGTCTTCTCCTGGGCACCAATTCAAAAAACCCCCGTCGGTCACCCGGCGGGGGTTTTTGCATTCCGGTCGCTCATTCGTAGCGCAATGCCTCGATAGGATCCAGATTGGCGGCCTTCGATGCCGGCATGATGCCGAACACCACACCCACCACACCGCAGAACAACGCCGCCCCGACCGCCACCCAGACCGGCACCGTCGCTGGCGGGAAATCCGGAATCAGCGCAGCAATCAGGTGCGCCAAGCCGACGCCGACGCCAATCCCGACCAGACCTCCCAGCATGGAAAGCAAACCGGCTTCCATCAGGAACTGGATCAGGATATCGCGACGTGTCGCACCAATCGCCTTGAGGATGCCGATCTCGCGGGTACGCTCCGTCACGGAAACCAGCATCACGGTCATGATGCCGATCCCGCCCACCACCATGGAAATGCCGACAATCCCGCCCAGCACCAGCGTCGCCATCGACGCAATCTGGTCGAACTGCTTGAGCAACTGGTCCGCCGCAGCGACCTTGAAGTCATCGTCCTGGCCCGACTTTAGCCGGTGGGCACGCCGCAGGCCGCGCTCCACCCGCTCACGGATTTCGTCGACGCGGTCCATACTATCCACCGTAAACGATATCTCGAAGTTGGGTTCATGGCTGCGCCCCCCCAGTGCCAGCCCGAGATCAAAGGGAATAATGGCGTAATTGTCCTGACTCATGCCGAACACTTCGCCACGCTTCTCCATGACCCCGATCACTTTCACCCATTCATTCCCCAACTGGATGAACTCGCCGACCGGGTTTTCCGGCATCTTGAGGTCTTTGACCAGCTTGGCGCCCAACACCACCACGCGACGGCGGCCCTTGTCGTCGCTATCCACCAGAAAACGCCCCACCCTCGGAAAACTTCGTTCCACGTAAACGTAGTCAGCCGTGGTGGCAAAGATGCTCGGGTTGCTGGAACGCCCGCGATAGCGCACCGTGCCCAGCGAACCGATATTCATGTTCGGCGCGACATGGGCAACACCTTCGACGTTGTAGCGCAACAGGTCGATGTCCGTGACTCGCAAACGATGGATATTGCCGGTCCGGAAATTGTCGTAGCTGTTCTCGGCGGACACCGTCAAGGCGCTGCCGCCCAGATCGGCAAACTGGTTTTTTATCGAATCGGCGAACCCGTTCATCAGCGCCACCACCGTCACCACCGAGGCGGTACCGATGACAATGCCGAGTGTCGTCAAAAAACTTCGCAAACGATGCGCAATCAGGTTTTGCCACGCAGAGCGGAACGCTTCGATCAGGAAATACATACCGGCTCCTGTCTGGAGTCCGAGGCAATCAGACCATCCACGATACGAATCACCCGGTTTGCATGCGCCGCGATATCCGGCTCATGGGTGACCAGTACCACTGTCTGGCCATCCGCATGCAGGGCATCGAACAGCACCATGATTTCCTCCGAAGTACGCGTATCCAGGTTCCCGGTGGGTTCGTCGGCCAACAAAATGGCCGGCTGCCCCACCAACGCCCGAGCCACAGCGACCCGCTGACGCTGGCCACCCGACAATTGGTTGGGACGATGTGCCAGTTTGCCTCCCAAGCCCACCCGCTCCAGCGACTCGCGGGCTTGCGCCAGACGTTGCACCGGAGGCAGGCCACGATAGATCAGCGGCTGGGCAACATTCTGCAGCACCGTCAGACGCGGCAACAAATGGAAGCTCTGGAAGACAAAGCCGATTTGGCGATTGCGGATCCCGGCCAGATGGTCGTCATCCATGGTGGAGACATCGATGCCGTTCAAGCGGTAGACGCCAGACGACGGCGTATCCAGACAGCCGAGCAAATTCATCAGACTGGACTTGCCCGAGCCGGACGGGCCGGTCAGGGCCACATACTCGTTACGCTCGATGGACAGCGACACGCCCTTGAGCGCATGAAATGCCTCGGCCCCCATCGTATAACTCTTGACGATGTCGACCAGTTCGATCATGGCCGTCATTTGGCATTCTTCCCCGGACTCAGGCGAGTGACACGGTCACCATTGGCAAGGGCACGTACGCTCTTGCCCGGGCCCACGGCAATCTGGTCGCCTACCTTGAGGCCATGAGTGATTTCCTGCCAGCGATCATCGAATACCCCGGACGTCACCGCCACACGCAGGGCTTTGCCATCGCGCACAACGACCACATAACGCTTCTCGTCGACCGGCTTTTTGGGACTCGTGTCCGCAGCATCATCCTTATCGTCCTTATCGGCCTTGTCTTCGTGCGACTCGCTGATGACCGCCTCCACCGGTACGGCCAGATGCTTGCGGCCATCCGAGAGGAACAACTCGGCACGACAACTCATTCCGGAGCGCAGGGCCATGGCCGGATCGACCGCGAGACCGATCGTCACTTTATAGGCTCTGGCTCCATTCTCCACAGTGGTCGACTGGGCAATGCGACTGACCTTGCCCTTGATCGCCTTGTCAGGCCAGGCAGCGGCGAACACGCTGACATCCTGCCCCAGCACCACCCGATTGATATCGCCTTCGTCCACCTTGATTTCGGCTTCGGTGGCCGAGGTATCGGCGATACTCAGCAGCTGGGCGCCCGCCAGACTGGACGTCGACGGAATCGCCACCTCGCCGACCTTGATCGGCAGCACGACCACCCGACCGGCAATCGGCGCCCTGATTTCGGTCTTGGCCAACTGGTCACGCGCTTCGGCCAAGGTCGCTTCCGCACGTTTCGCCGACGCCTGGCTGGCTTTGAGTTCGACCTCGGCCAGCTGCAGGGCATTACGGTCGGCATCAAACACCGAGTGCCCGACCATGCCGGACTGGAACAATTTACGGGTCCGTTCGAACTGGATGCGTTTCAGTTCCAGCGCAACCTTCTGCCGCTCGATGCCGATCAACTCCTGACGCTCGCCGGCCACATCCCGGTTGACTTCATTAAGGTAGTTGGCCGGGTCCAGCCGCAATAACAGCTGCCCTGCCGTGACGGCATCCCCCTCTTTGACATGGATTTCCTTGACCCTGGCAGTTACCTCGGCCGTCAAGTCGACCTGATTGCGGTATACCATCACTCCGGAAGCCAGAATCGAGGGGCGAATTTCCTGCTCGGCCACCGTCTGGATATCCACCTCGACCGCCCGACCGCCAGAACGGCTTTTAAGTACCACCGGGACGGCGATGATCGCGACCACCAGCGCCAGTATCAGCCACTTCCGGCTTATCTTTTTCAGCATGGCCCGCACCTCAATGTTTCATGGCCAGCACGATAGCCCAGATACCGTAAATCAACAGGGACGGTAGAACTGCCACAATGATGCCGCCACGACGGGAACCACCCCAGGCTTGCCAGCCGGTAAACACCACGAACATGGACCACAGGCTGACCAGATCGATGGAGGCCAACAGGTTTTTCCACGGGTTGCCGGGTGCCAGAGTCACCAGCAAGGGGTCGATATGCGTCAATTGCAGATCGATCAGCAAGGTGTGCGGTCCCATCAGGGCGACGCCGACCAGCATCACGATGCTGGACAGGATCATGGGCAAGGTGCTCCACGCCTGAAAGGCTAGCCATTGACGGTAGCTGCGCTCCACACCGGCAATCTTGCCGGCCAGTTTGTAATAGGTGCCCATCAGCAGCAAGGCCACGCCAGAGCCAATCACCACCCCGGCCAGCGAACCCCACTTCAAGGTATTCAGCGAGGTGTATTTGACGGCTTGTTCGAGGTCCTTGCCACTAAGCTGGCCGCCAGCCGCCAGTGTCGCTTGCACGATCCACTCGGCATCGACACGCACGTAGTAAAGCAACAAGGCGGCGACCGCCAGCACGACCATCAGCAAAAAAGGCAACAGCACACGGGGTTTTGCATCCAGCTCGGTGAAAACCTGACGAGGATCGGTAAACAGGGAAATCAACTGCATGAGGTTTTTCCTTGAAGTAGCGTGTTATGGTCAGTTGGACAAACTGACCTGCTACTCTAGCAGAAAATACTTATGTCATTACAAGAGGAAGAATGAAGGGGATATAAACACGTGTTCATTCAGGAATAGTGATTGGATCCGGCAGAAACAACCGACAGATGGCTAACAGGTCCGGCAAAGCCGGACACTGGCTCAATTCATGGTCAGGGTACCCAGACCGGTGCAGACCTTGCGCGGCAGCACATACTGCCGTGCGGTACGGGTTTCGGCATCAAACACGACATTGATTTTTTCGTTGCAAGTGAACAGGCCCATGCGCGAAACGTCCTTGGAACACGTCATCGGGCGTGTACCGGTGCACTGGTAGTTATGGGAACGAAGCACGGCCACGACTTCATCGCTGGACATGCCCGGAATCAGCTGACTTTGCAACAAACGCTGACTGTCGGAGCCTCCCAACGAGGCGCAGCCGGACAGGCTCCCGGCAAACAGGAGTGCCGTTGTAACGTGCCTTGGGCGCATAGTATTCCCCGTTGTGGATTAAAACTCTTTCAGTTATCCAGTAAGACTATGTTGTTGTCAATGTTCCTGGCATTTTTGCGGTATATTTGCGCCTACAACATGAGAAAAGGATCGATATGACTCCCCGTTTGACCTACCTGGCCGCCCTGCTCACCCTGTCCATGGCCACCGGCATGGCGTCGGCCGACTACAACGACGCCATGCGCGCCGTGTCCAAAAAGGACTATGCAAAAGCGCTGCCGCTGATGAAGGAAGCCGCCGATCAAAATAACCCGGATGCCTTGTACGGCATGGGCGTGCTCTACGCGCAGGGTCTCGGCGTCGACAAGAACCCGGCCGAAGCACTCAAGTGGTTCGACAAGGCAGCGGAAGCCGGCAATGAAAAGGCCTATGTGATCGCCGCCAACGGCTACCTGACCGCCGAGAAGCCCGACTATGTCCGTGCACAGAAATGGGCTGAAAAGTCGGCCGCCAAGGGCGATGTCGATGGTCAGTTCATGGTGTTCTACGCCTACATCAATAACCCGGCCAACCGCTATTACGACGATAACGGCAAAATCGATACGGCCCGCCTCGAGCAGCTCAAGAAACGCAGCATTGAAGAACGTAGCGGTGATAGCAAAGCCTTCACCATGCTGTCGCTGGCCGCCGAGAAAGGCGATGCCAATGCTCTGCAAGCCGCACTGACCGTGCTGTTGAATAGCAGCGCCCCGGGCAACAATGCCCGCATTCTGGCCCTGATGGACAAGATCGGTAAACTCAACGAGCGTCAGCAAGGCTACAAGACCACCCTGCAAGAGTCGGCCAAATTCGGCACCAGCGAAGTCGGCCCGCTGTCGTGGAAAGGCGTGTCGGCGACTGCATTGGATACGGCAGCTGCACGTGCCCGTGCAGATGGCATGCTAAAGAAAGGCAGCTGCGAGGCTCCCCGCGACGTCAAGCTGACCAGCACGGCGGTCAGCAGCCCGCTGGCAGGCGCCGTCTACCTGCCGGTCAATGCGACCTTGCTCAAGGACTTCTCGCTGATCAAGGGCAACTGGCAGGAAACCTGGACCTATAGCGTCTGCGGCAAGCCAGTTCCGGTCACCTTGATGTTCGAAGCTGACGGCGTAGGTGGTAATAGCTACCGCACCCAGTCGCTGGGCGGCACGGTGGTCGTGAAGGGCAAGAAGAAGAAATAATCCCCCGTTGCCGTGTGGTCTCCGCTGACCGCACGGCAAGTATCCCACAGACCGAGTCCGGTCTCGCCTCCCGCCACACCCCCACAACCTCAACCATGTTAAACTCTTTGTTAATAATACTGCAGGTTTATTAACAAATGGATTTAAAATACACTAAGCTTATTTTTTCACTATTTGTCATCAGTAGCTTGAGTGGCTGTGCCTCTCCCAAGGCAACCATGCTGCGCTATGAGACGGCCATGATGGCCCAATTCAGCGCCGACTCGCCGGAAGAAGCCGAGAAGGTCACCATCGACTCCGCCAATGAACACTGCGCCAAGACCGCAAGCAGTGTCATCGTGATCCGCAAGGAAGACTTCTACAAAGGCAAGCTGGATGAAACGCTCAACAAGACCTTGCAGGGAGCACGAATCCTCACGCCGTTTTTTCTCAAGCCCGTAGTCGGGGTATTCGTCGAGGAGACCCCCTATACCAGCCGCTTGACGTTTCGTTGCGATTCTTGAAGCCTCCAAAATGCAAAAAAGCCTGGCAGTGCCAGGCTTTCTTTTTTTCCTCCGGTCGGCTTACAAACCGAAAGGATGACGCATCACGATGGTCTCTTCACGATCCGGACCGGTAGAGATGATATCGACCGGCGCTTCGCAAATCTCGGCGATACGCTCGAGATAAGCACGGGCGTTGGCCGGCAGTTCTTCGTAGCGCTTCACGCCGAAGGTCGACTCGCTCCAGCCCGGCAGGGTTTCGTAAACCGGTTCGCAATCGGTCACGGCATCGGAACCGAACGGCAGAATATCGACCTGCTTGCCGTTGATCAGATAACCCACGCACAGCTTGATCTCTTCCAGACCATCCATCACGTCCAGTTTGGTCACGCACAAGCCGGTCACACCATTGATCTGGATGGAACGCTTCAGCGCTGCCGCATCGAACCAGCCGCAACGACGCGGACGACCGGTCACCGAACCGAACTCATTGCCGCGCTTGGCAAGGAACATGCCGATATCGTTCTCTTGCTCGGTCGGGAACGGACCGGAGCCCACACGGGTGGTGTAACCCTTGACGATGCCCAGGACGTAATTGAGCATTTGCGGAGCCACGCCGGCGCCCGGAGCCGCCGCACCGGCAACACAGTTCGACGAGGTGACGAACGGATAGGTGCCGTGGTCGATGTCCAGCAGGGTGCCCTGTGCGCCTTCGAACAGCAGCGGAACACCGGCCTTGTTCATGTCGTACAGGGTACGGGACACGTCGGCCACCATCGGCTTGATGCGTTCGGCCAGTTTCATGGTGGTATCGAACACGGTCTGGAAATCCACCGCTTCGGCTTTATACAGCTGGGTCAGCTGGAAGTTATAGAACGCCAGGTTCTCTTTCAGCTTGGCCTCGAAGCGTGCCGGATCGAACAGGTCGATCACGCGGATGGCGCGACGGGCGATCTTGTCCTCATAGGCCGGGCCGATACCGCGACCGGTGGTGCCGATCTTGCCGGCGCCCTTGGCTTCTTCGCGAGCCAGGTCCAGAGCAACGTGATACGGCAGGATCAGCGGGCAGGCTTCAGCGATTTTCAGGCGGGAAGCGACGTTGACACCGGCGGTTTCCAGCTCGTCGATCTCTTTGAGCAACGCTTCCGGCGACAGCACCACGCCATTGCCGATAAAGCACTCGACACCTTCACGCAGAATGCCGGACGGGATCAGGCGCAGAACGGTCTTCTTGCCATTCACCACCAGAGTGTGACCCGCATTGTGGCCACCCTGGAAACGCACCACGCCGCGAGCGTGATCCGTCAGCCAGTCAACAATCTTGCCCTTGCCTTCATCACCCCACTGGGTACCGATCACGACAACGTTCTTGGACATGGAAAAACCTCTTCTCTCAGTCAAATTCGCAATTCATTAAAACGGAACAACCTGCCAGCCGCCATCAACGGGCACCAACTGCCGGTCGCAGTACAGTGCCTCGGCAGACTCGCCCAGGTAATCGATTACGACAACCTCCCCTGCACTGCGCAGGGTCTCGATGTCCTGACGTGCCGACAACGCATGACGTGCGTCGACACGGATGCCCAGCGCCTGATCCCGCTCCGGCAGAATGCGCAGCAAATCGCGCAGGTCCAGGCTGAAACCGGTCGCAGGACGGGCCCGCCCAAAGCGGCGACCCACGTTGTCATAGCGACCGCCGCGGGCAATGGCGTCGGGCCAGCCCGGCGCATACGCGGCAAACATCAGGCCGGTGTGGTAGAGATCACCACGCAGCTCGGCAAGATCAATGCTCAGTTCAACATCGCTGGCCAGTTCATTGGCCAGCGTCTTGAGCTGGATGAGACCCAACTCGACCTCGGGCAGCGACGGCAAGCGCGTGCGCGCCTTTTCCAGCACACTGACCGGGCCATACAATTCAGGCAGCGCCAGAAACGCCGAGCGGTACGGCTCGGGCGTGTCAGCCACCAGCACGCCGACCGAGGCAACATCCTTGGACTGCATCGCGACAAACAACTCCCGGGCAACCTCTGCCGGCAAGTTGGCGGCCGCCGCCAGACCCCGAAAAATCGCTGCGTGGCCCAAATCCAGACGTACCCCTGCCACATTCACGCCGGCCAGGGTATCCAGCATCAGGGTGATGATTTCCCGGTCGGCTTCGATCCCGGCATAACCGTAAAGCTCGGCGCCGACTTGCAAGGGTTCACGCGACGCGGTCAGACCGGTGGCGCGGGAATGCACGACACTACCTGCATAGCACAAACGGGTGACACCGGTACGCGATGCCAGCAAATGAGCATCGATACGCGCCACTTGCGGCGTGATGTCGGCACGCAATCCCAGCTGGCGACCCGAGTACGGGTCATCCAGTTTGAAGGTTTTCATTTCCAGTGCCGTATCCCCTTCCAGCAGCAGGGAGTCGGCATACTCGACCAAAGGCGGCATCACCAACTCGTAGCCTGCCGCGCGGAAGCGTTCGAGCATGGCGGATTTAGCCGACTCCAGTTGCCGTGCGGTCGCAGGCAAAATGTCAGCTATGTGTTCCGGTAACAACCAGTTGCGCATGGTAGTCAAAACAGAATAAAAGGCGGGAAGTGTCCCCGCCTTGTTGTCGGCAAACTGGCCGGTCGCAGTGACCGGCCAGTCATGAAAATTCGGATTGTCAGTGTCTTGAAGGGTCAGCATTTGCGCACGCAAACCTGCCGTACCAACGACACAAAAAGCATTCTAACGCGAAATCGCTCCGGGTTTAAGTCTTGACGCCGTATTTCTCTCGTGCAGGTGCCACACCACGCCATAGATAGCCTTGCAGCACTGTTGCGTCAGGGCAACACAATCACGCCAGAGGGTCCCAGACTTGCAGACCGGCCAGAGAAATTTCCGGCTCGCTGCGCGCGGTTCGCTCGGCCAATGCCTCGCGCAGCAAGTCGAGTCCCTCCCCGGTCAGGGCAGACACCCGCACGGCGGTGACACAGCCGTCGGCATCGCGCTCGATACCGGGCGGCAAACCGCGCAAGTCGGTTTTGTTCCAGACCAGCAGTTGCGGAATCTCGTCGGCGCCGATTTCGGCCAGCACCTTGTTGACCTCATCGATCTGCATGTCGCGCATCGGATTGGCCGAGTCGACCACATGCACCAACAGATCGGCATGCACGGTTTCTTCCAGCGTCGCACGGAACGACGCCACCAGGGTATGGGGAAGATTGCGAATGAAGCCCACCGTATCGGAAATCACCACGGCACTGTCCGGGCCGAGGTAAAGACGGCGGCTGGTGGTATCCAGCGTGGCGAACAATTGGTCGGCGGCGTAGGCACGGGCCTTGGTCAGGCTATTGAACAAGGTCGACTTGCCGGCATTGGTATAGCCGACGATGGAGACCGAGGCGACGCCGGAGCGATTGCGCCCACGACGCTGGGTGGTGCGCTGCCGTTGGGCCTGCGCCAGACGGTCCTTGAGCATCTTGACCCGGTTGCCCAGCAATCGTCGGTCCGTTTCCAGCTGGGTTTCACCCGGACCCCGCAAGCCGATACCGCCCTTTTGCCTCTCAAGGTGAGTCCAGCCACGCACCAGCCGGGTCGCCAGATGGGACAGCTGGGCCAGTTCGACCTGCAATTTGCCCTCGTGGCTGCGTGCCCGCTGCGCGAAGATATCCAGAATCAGGGTGTTGCGGTCAATGACCCGACACTGCAGTGCACGCTCGAGGTTACGCTCTTGCGCCGGTGACAGGGCGTGATTGAAAATCACCACATTGGCCTCGAGGCCGCGCACTTCGGCCGCGATTTCCTCGACTTTGCCTTTGCCGGCGAACAACGCCGCATCGGGACGCTGGCGCTTGGCCGTCACCACGCCCAACACTGCTACACCGGCACTGCGCACCAGATCGGCGCACTCGGCCACATTTTCTTCGAAATCGGCATCACCGAAATCCAGACAGACCAGCAAGGCCCTGTCTCCGACATCCGGACGATCAAACACGTTGCAATGACTTCCCTGAAAGAATAAAGGCTGACGGCCCACTCCTCGCGGAACGGGCTGGCCAGCCTCTCAAGACGTCCGGGCTCAGGCCTCGGGTTGGTCGCTCTTGGTACCCGTGTAATGCTCGTGCGGGATATTCACCGGACGGGCAGGAACGACGGTGGAGATGGCGTGCTTGTACACCATTTGGGTAACCGTGTTCTTGAGCAGTACCACGTACTGGTCGAACGACTCGATTTGTCCCTGAAGTTTAATGCCGTTAACCAGGTAGATGGATACCGGAACATGTTCCTTGCGCAGTGTGTTCAGGAACGGGTCTTGTAACATTTGCCCTTTAGAGCTCATTCGTTATTCTCCGAATCGGTGATTGTTGTAATGGGTTATGACCTTGGTACCCGGATGGCACGCTAGTAGTTTTAGCAGAAACCATCCCTGTGTACTATTTTTTACCGCTTCGTCCGCCCCGGTTTTCCTTTTCCAGATCGAAAGGGTTGTCGCCGGTTTTGTACTGTACGCGCAACGGAGTGCCCTGCAACTTGAACACTTTACGGAAGGTGTGTTCGAGGTAACGGGTATAGCTGTCCGGTACGGCATCAAGCGCATTACCATGCACTACAATAATTGGCGGGTTCATGCCACCTTGGTGAGCATACCGCATTTTCGGGCGAATGGCTCCAGAACGCGGCGGAGCCTGACGTTCGACAGCCACTTTCAGCACACGTGTCAATTTCGGTGTTGCCAGTTTGGCCATCGCCGCACGGTAGGCTTCGTCGATCGATTTGAACAGATCGGCAATGCCACGACCTTCTTTCGCGGAAATGAAGTGGAATTTGGCAAAATCCAGGAAACCGAGTTTACGGGCAATATCTCTCTTGACCGTTTCTTTCTGCTCGAGTTCCAGATTGTCCCACTTGTTCACAGCGACCACCAGTGCACGACCGGCTTCCAGGGCAAAACCGGCAATCGTGGCGTCCTGCTCGGAAATGTCCAGTTGCGCATCCAGCACCAGCACCGCCACGTTGGCATCCTCGATGGCTTTCATGGTCTTGATCACCGAAAACTTCTCGATGGCTTCATTGACCTTGCCGCGACGACGCACACCGGCGGTGTCGATAATGGTATAGGTGCGGGCTTCCCGCTCAAAATCAATATAGATGCTGTCGCGAGTCGTACCGGGATGGTCGAAGGCGATAACCCGGTCTTCGCCGAGAATCGCATTGACCAGCGTCGACTTGCCGACGTTCGGGCGACCGATCACGGCAAACTTCGGGTGGCGCACCGACTCTTCGTCAACGGCATCCGGGAAGTCCGCCAGCACCATTTCCATCAATTCACGCACGCCATCACCGTGAGCTGCGGAAATCGCCGCCGGCTCGCCCAGCGCCAGTTCGTGGAACTCGGCACCGGCCATGGCGCTTTGCAAGCCCTCGGCCTTGTTCACCACCAGATGAACCGGACGGTCGGCCTGACGCAAGCGATTGGCGATCACCTTGTCTTGCGGAGTGATGCCATTGCGGCCATCCACCAGAAAGATCACCACATCGGCCTCGTCCACGGCCTGCAGAGTCTGTTTGGCCATCTCGAACAGGATGCCCTCATCGACGATCGGCTCGAAGCCGCCCGTGTCGATGACCAGATACGGTTTTTCACCGACCCGGCCGTGACCGTAGTGACGGTCACGGGTCAGGCCGGGCTGATCCGCCACCAGCGCATCGCGGCTGCGGGTCAGGCGGTTGAAGAGTGTCGACTTCCCGACATTGGGACGGCCGACCAGTGCTACAGTTGGTTTCATTACGACTCAGTTCATCAAAGTGACAGCATCGTCAGGCGTCCGTTGCGGCCTTGTACCAGCACGGAGTCGCCCAAGGATACCGGTTGTCCCGTCCAGCCATCGACGTCCATGCGAACGCGGCCGACAATGGCACCGCTTTCATTGGACAGCAGATGGGCGTAGCCATCGACATCGGCAACCAGGACATAACGACCCAGCATGACCGGGCCCGAGACATTGCGGTTCTTCAAATCTTCCAGTTTCCAGACATTACGGCCGCTCGTGCGATCAAAGGCCGAAACCGTACCGTCTTCACCGGTGACATAGACATTTTTCACATCCATCGCGACACCGCGACTGGACGAGATTTCCCGCGCCCAGGAAAGATTCCCGGTACGCGCTTCGAAGCAGGCAACACGCCCCTGATACGCTACGGCACACACATCATTGCCGTTCAGTACCGGGCGGCTGACCACATCGGTGACACGCTCAAGCTCGGTGGCGCCACGCGGATTGGCAACCGCCGATTCCCACAAGGTCGTGCCGGACGCCAGGCTGGTGACCACCAGCTTGCCGGCAGGCATGCCGACCATCACCGCTTCGTTACCGACCACCTGCATGGAGCCGGTGTCGCGTACCGTCAGTTGCGGCTGCAAACGCGTCGACGACCACAGCAGACTGCCATCCTTGACGCTGATACCCGTCAGGCGGCTGTCATTGGTGCGTACTACGGCGGTGTCGCCACCCACCTGCGCCGCTTCCAGCGTGACGCTGGTCAACGGCGTTTCCCACAGGGTCTTGCCGGTATGACGGTCGATGGCCAGCAGAGTGCCCTCACCCGTTCCCAGCAAAATACGCTCGCCGGCGACGGCGGCACCCGAAACCAGCTCCCGTTTCAGCTCGAAACGACTGGTTTCTCGGCCGCTGAGCGCATCCAGCACCAGCACCAGGCCATTGCGGTCGGCAACAACCACATTACCCTTGTCATAGACCGGACTGAAGCCGGGAGCAACCTGGCCAAGCCCGGTCGACGTCCACTTGGCCTTGACGGCTTGCAGCGAGGCGATGTCGCGCAGCGGTGTCGGCTTGGGTGCGCTCGAGGAATCGAACCAGCTGGCGCAACCCGCCAGCAGTGACGTAGACAACAAGGCAGAGATCAGAAGACGTTGGCGCATGGATTAGCCTCCGAGGGCTTCAAGTTTGGTCTGGATGAAGGGACGCGACGGCGAGTCGCCAGACAACTTGGCTACTGCCGATTTATACGAATCACGAGCCGCAGCGGTGTCACCCTTGGCGAATTGAACATCGCCCTTCAGGTCCAGAAACTCCGCATCGAAGGCCGCGTCATGCTCGCGACCCAGCGCCGTGAGCGCTGCAGGGTAGTTTTTCTGATCCAGTTCGATCGCCGCCAGACGCAGCAAGGCAACGGATTTCAGGCCCGGTTCGGTAGAATGCTCGACGACCCAGGAAAGCTGGGTACGGGCAAACGCGGTATCACCCTTGTCATTAGCCACGCGCGCCACCAGCAATGCGGCACGGCTGGCATAGGAGGTCTTGACGTAGTCGGTTTCGATCGCCGTGACATCCTTGCGCAAGCCGGCGAGGTCACCGGCAATGGCTTTTTTCTCAAGGGCGGAGTACGCCACCGCCGCTTCGCGCGCGAGGCTTTGTTCGTGAAGGGTCCAGGCTTTGTAACCGACGTAGCCGAGGGCCAGACCGGCCACCACCACGGCAATCCATTTGCCGGTGTGGTTCCAGAAAGCCTTCATCGAATCAATCTGTTCTTGTTCTTCCAAGTCGAACGCCATTGCGCCCTCTCCTTAAGGTCAAGCTTTGAGCGCGAGGATGGCACTGGCAAGGCCGTCCTGCGCTACGGTTTGTTGTTCGGTTTCACGACGCAGCGATTTGAGCTGGGCCGTTCCGTCGCGCACTTCCTGTTCGCCGATGATGACGGCAAACCCGGCGCCGGACGCATCGGCTTTCTTCATCTGCGACTTGAAACTGGCCTCGCCGCAATGCTGGATCACCGACAGACCGGCATCGCGCAACTGACGCGACACCTTCAGCGCGGCAACCGCCGCACCCTCGCCCTGCTGGAGCAAGTAGACATCCACGGCCGGTGCAGCTGGCAGCAAGTCGCGGGCCGCCAGCAACAGCAGGATACGTTCCAGTCCCATGCCGAAACCGATGCCGCTGGCCGGCTTGCCGCCCAGTTGTTCGATCAGGCCGTCGTAACGACCGCCGGCACACACGGTACCCTGCGCGCCGAGTTCGGTGGTCACCCACTCGAATACCGAGTGGTTGTAGTAGTCCAGACCGCGCACCAGACGATGGTTTTCCACATAGCGGATACCCACGGCATCCAGCATCTGCTTCCAGCCCTCGTAGTGGGCACGCGATTCTTCGCCCAGATAGTCGGTCAGACGCGGGGCGGCATTGCAGATATCCTGCAAGGCAGGGTTCTTGGTATCCAGCACCCGCAGCGGGTTGGTATAGAGACGGCGTTTGCCATCCTCGTCAAGCTGTTCGACGAAGCCTTCCAGATAGGCGATCAAGGCCTCGCGGTGTGCGGCACGCTCAGCCGGATTGCCCAGGGTATTGATCTGCAGCTCGACGCTGTCGGCAATGCCCAGACGACGCCACAGATCGGCACTCAGCATGATCAGTTCGGCATCGATATCCGGACCGGCAAAGCCCAGCGCTTCGACACCCATCTGGTGGAACTGGCGATAACGCCCTTTCTGCGGACGTTCGTGACGATACATCTGGCCCAGATACCACAAACGCTGAGTCGCATTGTAGAGCAGGTTGTGCTCGACCACCGCGCGCAGGGTGCCCGCCGTTCCTTCCGGACGCAGCGTCAGGCTGTCGCCGTTGAGCGAGTCGGTGAAGGTATACATTTCCTTCTCGACGATATCAGTGACTTCACCGATCGAGCGCACGAACAGCCCGGTCTCCTCGACGATCGGAGTGCGGATATTCTGATAGCCGTAATCGGACAACAGTCCGCGCAGCACCGTTTCAAGGTATTCCCACTGGGCGGATTCGCCCGGCAGAATGTCATTCATGCCCCGGACGGCCTGGATTTTTTGTGCCATGTCTGCAGTTTCTTGCTTGAGGTTATTCGGTTGGCCGGAGTCACACCGGGCGGATCGGAATCGTGCGGGACGTTCCCTCGCGCCGCTTGCTGCCACCCACTCCGTAGCGCGTGGTCACATAGTTTTCCACGAGCGCCTTGAATTCTTCGGCAATGCCATCGCCCTTCAGGGTAATGGCGCGTTCGCCATCGACATAGACCGGTGCCACCGGAACTTCTCCGGTACCCGGCAGGGAAATGCCGATATCGGCCAGCTTCGACTCGCCGGGGCCATTGACCACGCAGCCCATCACCGCGACCTTCATGTCTTCTACGCCCGGGTATTGCAGACGCCACACCGGCATCTGCTCGCGCAGGAAGGTCTGGATGCGGTCGGCCAGCTCCTGGAAGAAGGTACTGGTGGTGCGACCGCAGCCCGGACAGGCAGTGACCAGCGGGGTGAAGGAACGCAAGCCCATGGTCTGGAGAATCTCCTGCGCAACGACCACTTCACGGGTCCGCGACTCACCGGGCAACGGTGTCAGCGAGATGCGGATCGTATCGCCAATCCCTTCTTGCAACAGCACCGCCAGCGCAGCGGTCGAGGCGACAATGCCTTTCGATCCCATGCCGGCTTCGGTCAGGCCCAGATGCAGCGGGAAATCGCAGCGACTGCCCAGATCCCGGTACACGGTAATCAGATCCTGGACATGGCTGACCTTGCAGGACAGCAGTATCTTGTCCGGAGACAGCCCCAGATCGATGGCCTTTTCCGCACTTTCCAGCGCCGAGACGATCAACGCTTCGCGCATCACCGCTTCGGGCGGCAAGGGCTTGGCGAGTTTGCTGTTGGCATCCATCAAGCGAACGGCAAGCGACTGGTCGAGACTGCCCCAGTTGACGCCGATGCGCACCGGCTTGTCGTACTCGACTGCCGCGCGAATCATGAAGGCGAACTTGTCGTCGCCGCGGGCGCCCTTGCCGACATTGCCGGGATTGATGCGATATTTGGCCAGCGCCGCGGCACAGTCCGGAAACTCGCGCAGCAGGCGATCGCCATTGAAATGAAAATCGCCGACCAGCGGCACGTTGCAGCCCATATCGTCAAGACGCTGACGAATTTCCGCGACGCGCGCCGCTGCCTCCGGCGAATTGACGGTAATACGCACCAGTTCGGAACCGGCTTCGGCCAGTTCGGCCACCTGAAGGGCCGTTGCCTCGGCATCGGCCGTATCGGTATTGGTCATCGACTGCACCGCCACCGGTGCGTCCGAACCTACAACAACATGCCCCACCCGTACCTGACGAGTGGGGCGTCGCGCGATATTCACGCTATCCATGACACCTGTACCTACTTGAGTTCTATCTTGGCCGTCGTGTTGCGGATCTTGTCGCTGAAATCAACAGCCTGGCCATTGTAGTTGATCGTCACCTTGGCGGCGTTACCCAGCACGACACGGAACGGTGCCTGACCGCTGATTTCACGGGTCGCCCCCGGCTGCAGGGTGCTATACAGCAACTTCTTGCCGCTGGCATCGGTAATCGACACCCAGGCTTCCTCGCTGGTATTCACCACCACCTTGCCCTGGCTTCCCTGCGGCGCACTAGCCTCCGTGTGCGCTACCGGGGCACTGGCAACGGCCTTGGGAGCGCTTGCCACCACCGCTTTTGGCGCACTGGCGGCAAGCGGCGCCACCTTGGCGGCCGGCGCACTGGCGACCACCGGTGCCGAGGCTTCGGTCGTCACCGGCATGCTGCTGGCTACCGGGGCCGATGTTTCGGCCATGGACTGGGAGGCCATGGCTTCGGAGGCGGCCAGCAGGGCTTGTGACTCCTGTGTGCTTTCATGGTTTTCCCGGCCGGAATAGACCCAGAAAGCCACCGAAACCGCTACCGCGCCGACCAGCAGCCCGACCATGGCCTTGCCTGAGCCGCCGGAGCTCTCCGACGGGGCTTCAGGTTCGCTTTCGCGCTCTTCGCGCGACAGGTTGGCCACTTCCTTGACGGCCGACGGAAAATGTCCGTCCAGCGCCGTCATCAACGGAGCCGGATCTATCTCCAGGAAGCGTGCGTAATTGCGCACAAAGCCCCGGACAAAGGTGGCCCCCGGAAGGGCGTCGAAGTTGTCGTTCTCGATCGCTTCGAGTTGCCTCATCGATAATTTGAGACGGTCGGCGACTTCGCCAAGACTCAGGCCGGCCGACTCGCGGGCGGTCCGCAAGGCACTACCGACACTCACTGCAGCAGTCTGAACATTATGTTCGGATTGTTGTTCCATCCTCAGGTTCCACTCAACAGCTGTTGGGTTTGTCTGGAATCCGGATAGCGCCCCTTGAGCCGGGCTGCCAGTGCTTCTTCCCGGACGCGATTACCACTCAGTCGGGCCAGCCGGATACCTGTCATCAGGTCCTCTGGTCCGAGCGAATCCATAGTGCCAGTCAACCGGTCATAGTAAAAGGATGCCAGTTTGACGTTCCCGAGCTCGAGATGCAAGGAGGCCAGCGCCAGTAGCGCAGGGACATAATCCGGCTTGACCGCCAGGGCGGACAGCAGATTGTCATTGGCCTCGGAACGATGTCCGAGCTTGAGGTTGCAGCGCGCCATATTGACCCAGGCCATGGCCGGGGTCGTGTAAAGAGGGTTGCCGAGCGCACGCTGGAAGTAGACGAGCGAGTCGGCCGCCCGGCCCTGATCACAAAGGAACAGGCCGTAATTATTATTGCCCGACGCATTGTTCGGGTCGAGTCTCAATGCTTCGCGGTAATCCTTGTCGGCTTCGGCATTCATCCCCAACAGGGAGTAAACCCACGCCCGCGACAAAAAGCCTTCCGCATAGTCAGGCGCCACCTTGACGGCTTCGTTGGCGGCATCCAGCGCATAACGGTAGCTACCGACCTTGGCATATTCAACCGCCAGCTGGGCACGTATCTGCGCCAGTTCCGGCACGGCGTCGGCGGCGATGGCAAATGCATTCAGCGAGCTAGCCATCAGGCACCCGACCAAGCACATTTGCCAGCGTTTCATTCTTTGCCTTCCTCCGAAATGCGGATCCATTTTTCCTGACGGCGCGTCTTGTCTTTCACCTGACCGGCCAATTGCCCGCACGCGGCATCGATATCGTCGCCACGCGTCTTGCGCACCGTCACGACATAGCCGGCTTCCTGCAGGATTTCACGGAAAATCCTGATGGCGTTGTTGCTCGACCTGTCGTACCCGGAGTTCGGGAACGGATTGAACGGGATCAGGTTGAACTTGCACGGCACATCACGCGTCAGTTCAATCAACTGCCTTGCATGTTCCGGCCTGTCATTCACACCGTCAAGCATCACGTACTCGAAGGTCACAAAATCCCGCGGGGCCTTGACAAGGTAGCGTTCGCACGCCGCCATCAATTCTTTCAACGGGTATTTCTTGTTGATCGGCACAATCTCGTCGCGGATGGCATCGTTCGGTGCATGCAAGCTCACCGCCAGCGCCACCGGACAGGCATCGCGCAAGCGGTCCATCTGCGGGACGAGGCCCGAGGTAGACAGAGTAACACGACGACGCGACAAACCGTAACCGTAATCATCCAGCATGATCTGCATCGCCGAGACCACATTGTCGAAGTTGGCCAGCGGCTCGCCCATGCCCATCATCACCACATTGGACACCACCCGCTCATTGCGCGGGGTGATGCCCATCGCCTTGTTGGCCCACCACAGCTGGCCAATGATTTCGGCGGTCGACAGGTTACGGTTGAAGCCCTGCCGTCCGGTCGAACAGAACGTACACTCCAGGGCACAGCCCACCTGGGATGACACGCACAAAGTGCCGCGATCGTCCTCCGGAATGAACACGGTTTCGACACCGTTGCCCGTTCCGACGTCCAGCAGCCACTTGCGGGTACCATCCGTTGCCTCCTGCTGCACCATCAATGCCGGCACCCGCACCTCGGCCTTGTCGTGCAGCTTGGCACGCAGGGTCTTGGCGATATCGGTCATCGCATCGAAATCGTTTTCACCCATCTGATGCATCCAGCGCATGATCTGGCGGGCGCGGAACGGCTTCTCGCCCATCTCGGCAAAGTGGGCCGTCAAGGCATCAAGGTTGAAGTCGAGCAGGTTGGTTTTCATGGGGGGAACCTCGTGCAGCCAGCGCTGCCCGCCGAAACGGACAACACTGGCCAGTCAAACAGAATCAGCGTGCGCAGATTTCGGAAGCAGCGAAGAAGTACGCTACTTCGATGGCAGCGTTTTCAGCGCTGTCGGAGCCGTGAACCGCGTTGGCATCGATCGAATCGGCGAAGTCGGCGCGGATGGTACCGGCGTCGGCTTTCTTCGGATCGGTCGCGCCCATCAGGTCACGGTTCTTGGCAACGGCACCCTCACCTTCCAGCACCTGGATCATGACCGGGCCGGACACCATGAAGTCAACCAGATCCTTGAAGAAAGGACGTTCTTTGTGCACGGCGTAGAAGCCTTCGGCTTCGGCGCGGGACAGCTGTTTCATCTTGGCAGCGATGACCTTCAGACCGGCGGACTCGAAGCGGTCGTAGATCTTGCCAATGACATTTTTACCAACAGCGTCCGGTTTAACGATGGACAGGGTGCGTTCAATTGCCATATAAATCTCCAGTTAATGATGACAACAAGTCTAGAAAAACAAAGCGTATTCTGACCGCGTTGTATTACCCAATTTTTAGGAACCGGGCATTTTACCAGCCTTTTCAAGGCGATGGTGCACAAAATCAATGGCCATGAAAGAAAATCCGACCCCCGCCCCCGAAGATCGTTACGACGATGACGAAGATAGCGGCACGCGCATCAAGACCCGGCTGGCCATTGCGGCCGGTCTGGCCGTGGTCGCGCTGGCTGCAATTCCCTTGCTGGACAGCCTAGGCGGCAAGAAAGCGGCACCTGCGCCGGTCGCCGAGCCGGCCAGCGGTAAAATCGCCGCCATCGCCCCCGAACCGGCCACCACGGTCGCCAGCGCGCCCGTACCTGACACCGCCAGCGCCCCGAGCGGCGCTCCGCAAGGTCCCGATCTTGCCAGCACCCCGGGCATGCAGGTCACTCCCGCGGTGAAACTGCCCAGCGGACCGGTCAGCACCCAGAGCACCGTGACAAACACCCCGGCCCCCGCCGCACATCCGGTGCAGCAGCATGCAACCCCGGCCAGCCCGGCGCCGCGCAGCAACCCGGCACCGGCCGTCGCCATCCCCCAGGCAGCACGGACCAGCACGCCCACGGTATCCCGCCCCCAGGCCGACACTGCGGCACAGCCGGCAGCGGTGCGCGAACCGGTCATGCCCGCGCCCGCCCCTGCCGCCGAGGCACCCAAGGCGCGTCCGTCCGGCAGCTCGCTCGGCTATAACGTACAGCTCGGCCTGTTCAGCAATATGGGCAATGCCCAGAAAATGGTCGAAGAACTGCGCAGCAAAGGCATCGAGGTGCATACCGAAACCCGCCTTCATCTGGGTCCGTTCCGTTCGCGTGCCGAAGCGGAAGAAAGCCAGGCCAAACTACGCAGTCTTGGCTACGCACCGTTATTAATACCAGCAGGCAATTGATTTAATTGAAGTTTGATGAAAATCAAATTTCAACTCAAGTACGACAACATGACTGACCTTTATCACGTCAAGACATTTGCCTTAAACGTCGCATTTACGAAATCAACCTTCGCTTTAACGGTTCCTTAATGACAAGTAACTGACCTATGATGCACGCCATGCCTGCTGAGGGCGGAACAGCTACCCGCCACACCATCAGCGATGGTCACTAGGGACTGCCCCCTGACTCGCAAGGGTCTTGGGTCTCCAGTCACCGAAGAGATACAGGATTGCATCTGTCTCAGGCATAGCCCGCTAGGCGGGCACTCATTCCCGATGCCCGGCCTTGCGCCGGGCATTGTGCTGTTCGGCGATATTCACTGGTCAGCCCCCGCGACTCCCGCTACAATTCCGCCGTTCAGGTGCCAGTTTCAAGACTGGTTGAACGGGAAACAGGTGAAAGACCTGTGCTGCCCCTGCAACGGTAAGCAAGCGCGGATCCCCAGGCATGCCACTGCGATGGCTCGCGGGAAGGCGGAGGATCAAATCTTGCGAGCCCGGATACCGGCCTGAATCTCCTGCGCCCTCGAGGTGCAGGTCATACGACGCGCGGCAGGGTGCACGATTGCGGGTAGACGAGCACCCCTGTCCCGTTCCCCCGTCCCATGTCTCTCCCTGCCGCACCCCCGCAAGCCAGCTGCGCAGCGGGCGCAGCCCATGGAGAACACGATGTCCCACCGCAACAACCGAGCCTTCCCTTTTGTCCTTGCCCTGCCGGCCATCGCCGTGTCGATGACCGTCGGCGCCGCCGATACCGACACGACCCGACTGGCCGATGTCGTGGTCACAGCCAGCCGCATTCCCCAGCCGGAACGCGAGGTGATCGGCGATGTGACCATCATCACCCGTGAACAACTCGATCGCCATCCGGGCAAGTCGCTGGCCGATGTACTGGCCAGCGCGCCGGGAATCCAGATTTCCAGCAACGGCGGCCCCGGCAAACCCAGCACCCTGCTGATTCGCGGTTCCAATCGCAACATCATGCTGCTCAACGGCAGCCGCTGCGGCTCGGCCACGCTCGGTTCGCCGGCCATCCAGAACATGCCGGTCGACCAGATCGACCATATCGAAATCCTGCGCGGCCCGGCCGCCAGCCTGTACGGTTCGGATGCGACGGGCGGTGTCGTGCAAGTGTTCACCCGCAAAGGCAGCAAAGACCTGAGCGCGATGGTGCAGGCTGGCATTGGCAACCTCGGTGCCCGGGAACTGCAGGCCAGTCTCGCCGGCAGCCACGACAACACCCAGTATTCCCTCGGTCTGGCCTACAACACCATTAAAGGGGTTTCGGCCATCGCAAACCGGGACAATTACAGTTACAACCCGGACAAGGACAGTTTCAGCAATACCTCCGTTCAGGCCTCGGTCACCCATACGCTGAACAGCACGACCAGCGTCGGCACCGACCTGCTCTACGCCTCGACCCGCAACCAATACGATGGTTTTATCGCTCCCTACGACCATCGCAACAAGGGGCTGACCGGCAGCACCAGCGCCTGGATCAAGCATGCCATGACGGATAACTGGACCACGCGCCTGCAGTTGGCTTCGTCGGTCGACAGCATCGACAGCTTCAAGCCGGTATCACCCACCGATCTGCGTGACAGCAAATCCAACATCACCACGCGCCAGAATCAGGCCAGCTGGCAAAACGACATCGCCATCAAAGACGGCACGGTCACGGTGGCGGTCGAGTCGCTGGAAGAAAAGGTCACGGCAACCCAGCGTTACACCGTGAACAAGCGCACCACCAACAGCGCCCAGATCGGTTACCTGCAAGGCTTCGGCGATCTGCGCATCGAGGCCAGTGCCCGTCATGACCGCAATTCGCAATTCGGCAGCTACAACACTGGCCACGCCGGCGCCAGCTATCAGCTGACCGAACAATGGAAAATCGGTACCGCTACCGGCAACAGCTTCCGTGTACCGACTTTCAATGACCTCTACTATCCCAATCTTGGCGACCCGAACCTGCCGCCGGAAAAGGGCTTCAGCAAGGAAGTCTTCCTGGCCTTCCAGGGCAGCTCCCTGCAGAGCCGGCTGACGGTTTACAACAATGCCGTGCGCAATCTGGTCAACTGGCGATCGGTCGGTGGCCAGTACAAACCGGTCAATATCGAAAATGCGAACTATCGCGGCGTGACCCTGACCGCCGACTGGCAACTGAACGCCTACCAGTTGGGCGGCCAGATCGATTGGCTGCACGCGCGTGACACCTCGGGCGGCGTCAACGACAATAATTATCTGCCCCGTACCGCCGAGAAGACCGCCATGCTGTATGCCGGCTACAAGGCCGATCGCTGGCAAGCCCGTGCCGAATGGAAGGCGGTAGGTCGTCGTTATGAAGAAGTAGAGAACCTGCAGGCGATGGGGGGGTATGCACTGGCCAACCTGTCTGCCAGCTGGAAGCTCAACCGCGACGTGACGTTACTGGCCCGGGTCGACAACCTGTTCAATCGCAAGTACGAAACCGCCAAAGACTATGGCGAACTGGGCACCAACGGCATGCTGAGCGTGCGCTGGGCGCTTAAGTAATGATGGTCGAGCTGATTCTCGGCGGCGCGCGCAGCGGCAAAAGCCGTTATGCGCTGCAACAGGCACTGGCCCACGACGGGCCGGTGAGCTGGATCGCCACGGCCGAAGCCTGGGACGAGGAGATGCGCGAACGGATTGCCCGTCACAAGGCCGAACGCCCCGCGCATTGGACCACGCTGGAAAGCCCCCTCTACCTGTCGGCCGCGCTGGATGCGGCACAGGGGCTGGTGGTGGTGGACTGCCTGACGCTCTGGGTCTCCAACTGGCTGTGCCAGGCCGACGAATCAGCCTGGGAAGCCGAGCGGGACGCAGTCCTTGCCCGGCTTTCCCGCCGAACCACTCCGCTGCGGCTGGTCAGCAACGAGGTCGGCTTCGGCATTGTTCCCGACAACCCGCTTTCACGGCGTTTTCGCGACGAAGCCGGCTTCCTGCATCAAGCCATTGCCGCCCGCGCCGACACGGTTACGCTGGTCGTAGCCGGCATTCCAATGATGGTCAAACCGACAAGGAAATGACTCATGACAATCCTGTGGTGGCATGCTCCGGTAGCCGAACTCAATGAAACCGCCCGCCTGTGCGCGGCATCCCGACAGCAACAGTTGACCAAACCGGCCGGTTCGCTTGGCCAGCTGGAAAATGTTGCCATCCGGCTTGCCGCGATGCAGGGCCGTGAAAAGCCCGCCCTGAATCGTCCGTGGATTTCAGTGTTTGCCGCAGACCATGGACTGGCCGCCGCCGGTGTGTCCGCCTACCCGCAGGAAGTCACCTTCCAGATGGTGGCCAATTTCAGCCACGGTGGCGCAGCCATCTGCGTGCTGGCCCGCCACATCGGAGCCCGTTTCGAAGTGGTGGATGTCGGCGTCGCCGGTGACACCACGGGGCTCAAGGGCGTCGTTCAAGCCAAAACCGTCAATGGCACCACCAATCTGCTCGATGGCCCGGCCATGAATGCCGACACCGTCAATAGTGCGCTGGCCGCCGGCCGTGAAGCCACCCTGCGGGCGCTGGCCGCCAATGCCGATTGCTTTATTGCCGGAGAAATGGGCATTGGCAATACCGCCAGTGCCAGTGCACTGGCCTGCCATTTCATGGACCGCAAGGCCGAGGACATGACCGGAGCCGGCACGGGCCTGGACAGCGCCGGGATCCAGCGCAAAGCCGCCATCATCGATCAGGCCTTGACCTTGCGCCGCGCCGACTGCACCACGCCGCTGGCCACGTTGGCGGCACTGGGCGGCTGTGAAATTGCCGCCATGGCCGGGGCCTATATCGCCGCGGCGCAAGCCGGTCTGCCGATTCTGGTCGATGGTTTCATCAGCAGCGTGGCGGCTCTGACCGCGGTCCGGCTCAATGCCGGCGTCGCCCACTGGTTGCTGTTCGGCCACCAATCAGCCGAACTCGCGCATCGATTGGTGCTGGCCGAACTCGGCGCCCTGCCCCTGCTGTCACTGGGCTTGCGTCTCGGTGAAGGCAGTGGCGCCGCGGCGGCATTCCCGCTGTTGCAAACCGCCTGCGCCTTGCATGGCGAGATGGCCACCTTTGCCGAAGCCGGCGTCAGCGACCGGCCGGACTGAGCGATGAGTCTTGCCGCTCTGGCTCTGGGACTGAGCCTGGAAGCACTGATCGGCGAGCCAGCCCGCTGGCACCCACTGGTCGGTTTCGGCGCGCTCGCCGACCTCGTCGAGCGCCGTCTAAACACCCCGCACGCCGGTGTGCTGCGTGGGGCTCTGGCGTGGGCACTGCTGATTCTGCCCGGCGTAGCGCTCGGTGTCTTACTACACCTCACACTGGGCTGGGTTGGCGATGGCCTCGCCTTGTGGTTTGCCCTGGGGGCCAAGAGTCTCTACCAACATGTCAAAGCCATCGAGACCCCGTTGCTCGACGGAGACCTGCCCTCCGCCCGGCGTGCCGTCAGCCGCATCGTGTCGCGCGACTGCACCCGACTGGATGACAGTGCCGTGAGCAAGGCAGCCCTGGAATCCCTGCTGGAAAACGGTTCGGATGCCGTGGTGGCCTCGTTGTTCTGGTTTGCCGTGGCCGGGGCTCCCGGCGTCATTGCCCACCGCCTGTGCAATACCCTCGATGCCATGTGGGGCTACCGGACCCCGCGCTTCATGCTGTTTGGTCGCTGGGCCGCCCGCGCCGACGACCTGCTCAACTACCTGCCTGCCCGACTCACCGCAGTGGTCTACGCGCTGTGCGGCAGCACCCGTACGGCACTGCGCGCCTGGCGCCGGCAGGCCCCGACATGGGACAGCCCCAATGCCGGGCCGGTGATGGCCAGTGGCGCCGGGGCATTGCAGCTCACACTCGGCGGCACGGCACGCTACCATGGCAAAGACGAGTCCCGACCGCCACTGGGGTATGGCGCCGCACCACAGCCCGGTGACCTGCACCGCGGCATCGCCCTGTACGGGCGCTCGCTCGCCCTGCTGGTCATCCTGCTGGCGGCATGGGAGCTTTTGCCATGAGAGAACCGCGGCACGGTGGTGATCTGGAACGTGCCATCGCAACCTATGGCGGCGATGCCGGACAGTGGATAGACCTGTCCTCCGGCATTGCGCCGGAGCCGTATCCACTGCCCGCCGTTCCTGCCCGGGTCTGGCAACGCCTCCCCGATGGCGATGCCGCGCTGGCGAAGGCCGCCAGCGACTATTATGGAACTTCGCGCTTGCTGGCCGCCCCCGGCAGTCAGGCGCTGATCGCGCTTCTCCCGCAATTGCGCCCCCGCTCCCGGGTCGGGGTGATCGTGCCGGCCTATGCCGAGCATCGCTGGCAATGGCACCGCCACGGCCATACGTTGGTAGAACTCGCCGATGACGAGGCCGTGGAAGACGCTATCGATGGGCTGGATGTCCTGATCGTCATCAACCCGAACAACCCGGATTGCCGCCAACGCGATCGTCACCGCTTGCTGGCATGGCATGCCCGGCTGGCACGGCGACAGGGCTGGCTGATCGTCGATGAAGCCTTTGCCGATCCGGACGAGCGCCACAGTCTGCTGGATGCCGACGGCCGACCCGGCTTGATCGTATTACGGTCGGTCGGCAAGTTTTTTGGTTTGGCCGGTATCCGGCTGGGCTTCATCAATAGCGATGCCGAGTTACTGGAACGGCTGCGCATTGCGCTGGGCCCCTGGGCGGTCTCCGGCCCGGCGCACTGGGCGGCAACGCTGGCACTGGCCGACCGCGACTGGCAAGGACAGCAACGCGAGCGACTCATGCAGCAGTCGGATTGTATGGCGCGGCAACTCACCGCGGCAGGCCTGGCACCCGCCGGACATCACCCGTTGATGCTCTGGTGTCCGGTCCGCGATGCGGCCCACTGGCAAGCGGCACTGGCGCGGCAGCATATCTGGACACGTCTGGCAGACGCGGGCAATGGTTTGCGCTTTGGCCCCTTGCCCTGCGCACTTAACGATGACTTTACCCGGCGGCTGATGCACGCCGCCAAGGAGATGAACAATGAGCGATGAACAGCAACGCAACGAGCGCCACAAGGTACGCATGGAGCGCAAGAAGTCGCACATCGATGCGCGTATTGCCGAAGCCGATATCGATACCGGGCTGTTGCTGGTACTGACCGGTAATGGCAAGGGCAAGTCCTCCTCCGCCTTCGGTATGGTGGCGCGCGCACTGGGACACGGCATGAAAGTCGGCGTGGTGCAGTTCATCAAGAGCCGTACCGATACCGGTGAAGAAGGCTTCTTCTCCCGCCAGCCCGGTGTCGAGTGGCATGTGATGGGCGACGGCTTCACCTGGGATACCCAAGACCGGGAAAAGGATATCGCCACCGCCGGCAAAGCCTGGGACATCGCCAGCCGCATGCTCCGCGACGACAGTTTCGATCTGGTGGTGCTGGATGAAATGACCTACGTGATGAAGTATGGCTATGTCGACAGCCAGCGCATCATGACCGACCTGCTGTCGCGCCCCGAGATGCAGCATGTGGTGGTGACCGGCCGCGGTGCGCCTGACGTGCTGCTGGAAGCCGCCGACACCATTACCGACATGCAGGTGCCCAAACATGCCTTCAATGCCGGCATTCGTGCCCAGAAAGGGGTGGAATGGTAAGCCATTCCGGCAAGCCGGCCCGCTGCCAGGCCCTGATGATTGCTGCGCCAGCCTCCGGCAGTGGCAAGACCACCATCACCGCGGCACTGGCGGCCTGGCATCGTGCCGAGGGTCGCCGCGTCAAGGTATTCAAATGTGGCCCGGACTTCATCGACCCGATGTGGCTGGCCGACGCCAGCGGACAGCCGGTGGACAACCTCGATCTGTGGCTGGTCGGCGAACAACCGTGTCGCCACCTGCTGCACCGCGCTGCGCTGGACAATGAAGTGATTCTGGTGGAAGCCGTGATGGGGCTGTTCGATGGCACCCCCAGCGCCGCCGACCTTGCCCAACGCTTCGGCTTGCCGCTGGCACTGGTGATCGATGCCTCGGCCATGGCCCAAACCTTCGGCGCACTGGCCCACGGCTTGATGCACTACCGCCCCGGCCTCACGGTCAGCGCAGTGATCGCCAACAAGGTCGCCGGCAGTGGCCATGCCGCCATGCTGGCCGAGAGCCTGCCCGCCGGACTGGCCTTTGCCGCCGTCGAGCGCGGTGAAGCATTCGGTGAACGCCATCTGGGCTTGCAACTGCCCGCCGAACAGGCGCAGCGCAGCGCCATTCTGGCGGATGTCGCCGGGCAACTGTCCCGCCATGCCCCCCGCGACTGGACCCGTGAAGTGGCCTTCGAGCCCGCCGACCTGCCGGCCGTGCCTCCGCGACTGGCCGGCAAACGCATTGCCGTTGCACAGGACGCGGCATTTTGCTTTATCTATCCGGCCAACCTCGCCTGCCTGGAGCAGCTTGGCGCCGAACTGATCCCCTTTTCGCCCTTGGCCCATGAGCCCTTGCCCGAGGCCGATGCCGTCTGGCTGCCGGGCGGTTACCCGGAATTGCATGCCGAACGGCTAGCCAGCCATCCGACCCTGCCGGCGGCGCTGGCCGCTCATCATGCGGCGGGTAAAGCCATCCTCGCCGAATGCGGCGGCATGCTGGTGCTCGGCGCCACGCTCGACACACTAGACGGCCACCGCCACACCCTGTGGGGACTGTTGCCCGGCGCCGCCAGGATGCAGAACCGACTGGGCGGGCTGGGCCTGCAAAGTCTGGACCTTGGCGCCGGGGTCTTGCACTGCCACACCTTTCACTATTCGCGGTTCGAAAGCCCACTGACGCCTGCCAGCCATGGTCAGGCCCGACGGCACGGCAGTCAGGGCGAAGCGGTGTGGCGCCACGGTAGCCTGACCGCCAGCTACCTGCACGCCTGGTTCAGCAGCAATCCGCTGGCCACGGCCGCGCTTTTCGGAGTTTGCCCATGAAACACATTGCCTGCCTGCTGACCCTGACCTTGACCTTGACCAGTTTCGCGGCTCACGCCGACGTCAGCGTCAAGGATGATCGCGGCACCACCGTGACCCTGAAAGCTCCGGCCAAACGCATTATCAGTCTGGCGCCACACCTGACCGAAGACCTTTACGCAATCGGTGCCGGCAGCCGTATCGTCGGCGCGGTGAGCTATAGCGATTTTCCGGCCGAGGCCCGCGCCATTCCCCGTATCGGCGGCTACAACGGCTTTGACCTGGAACGGATACGCGCACTGAAACCAGACCTGATCGTCGCCTGGCCCAGCGGCAATCCGGGACGCCAGCTGGCGCAGATCGAATCGCTGGGCATTCCAGTGTTCCACGACGACTCGCGCAAACTGGCCGACATTCCCACCGTACTGGAACGACTGGGCACCCTGACCGGCCTGACCCCCGGTGCCCGCAGTGCCGCCGACCGCTTCAGGGGACGCTTGCAGAAACTGGCCAGCGCCAACGCCGGCAAACGACCGGTACGGGTGTTCTATCAGGTCTGGGACCGTCCCTTGATGACCATCAATCGTGACCAGATCATTTCCGACGCGATGCGCCTGTGCGCCGCCGAGAATGTGTTTGGCGGATTACCGACCCAGGTCCCCACCATCGATGACGAAGCGGTGCTGGTCGCCAACCCGGAACTGATCCTCACCAGCGGCGAGCCCGGCGTCAAAGGCAACTGGCTGGCACATTGGCAACGCTTCAAAGGCATTACCGCCGTCGCTCGCGGCTCGATGACCCTGCTGCCGCCGGATCTGTTGAGCCGCCTCGGGCCGCGCATGATCGACGGCGCCGAAGTGCTGTGCAGTGCCGTGGACAAAGCACGCAAACAGCCATGATCCATCGTCAGCCCCTCTCACCGGCACGACTGGCCGGCGTACTCGGCGGCCTGCTTGCCCTTGCCGTGCTGTCTGTCTTGCTTAGCCTGTGTCTGGGTAGTACCGCCTATCGGCCCTGGCAACTCTGGAGCCCCGGTCCCGAAGGCGCGCTGGCCCGTGACGTGGTGATCGCGCTACGCCTGCCGCGCACACTGGCGGCGCTGGCGGTCGGCGGCCTGCTGGCACTGGCCGGCAACCTGCAGCAGGTGCTGCTGCGCAATGCCCTGGCCGACCCCTATGTGCTCGGCACCTCCGGCGGCGCCAGTGTCGGCGCCCTGCTGGCCTTGCTGTGCGGACTCGGCACCGCCGCGGTCAATCTCAGTGCCGGCCTGGGCGCCCTGACCAGCATTGTGGTGGTGTTTCTGCTGGCCGGCCGCGATGCCAGCCTTGACCGTGCCCGTTTGCTGCTGACCGGCGTGGCGCTCGCCTCGTTTTGCGGTGCCGTCACCTCCCTGTTGCTGAGTCTGGCACCGGATGGCTTGCTGCGCGGCATGGTGTTCTGGCTGCTCGGCGACCTGGCCAGTGCCCACTGGGAGTGGTCACTGCCGGCACTCGCCCTGCTGCTTGCGCTGCTGTGGCCGTTTGCCCGCGAGCTGAATCTGCTCAGTCAAGGCTTGCAACCTGCCCATGCCCAAGGGGCGCGCATTCGTCCCTTGCAATGGTTGCTGTACTTTACCGCCGCCTGCGCCACCGCACTGGCGGTCACCACGGCTGGCATGATCGGTTTTATCGGACTGATCGTCCCCCATGCGTTGCGGCTGCTGCTGGGACAGGACCAGCGGCTGGTATTGCCGGCCTGCGCCCTGTGCGGCGGCACCCTGTTGCTGGTGGCCGATATCCTGTCGCGCATTCTTCTCGCGCCCCAGCAAATCCCGGTGGGTGTCATCACCGCACTGGCCGGGGCCCCGGCCTTTATCGTGCTGCTCAGACATAAAAGGAGAGGCCGATGACCGTGCTTGCGACCCGCAAACTCACCCTGAGTCAGGGCGGCCGCCTGCTGTGCCGCCAGCTTGATGTCAGTTTCGCCCCGGGCGAGGCCTGGCTGGTGCTGGGCGAAAACGGTTCGGGCAAAAGTACCCTGCTCTCGACGCTGTCCGGCTGGCGCCCGCCGGATCAGGGAGAGGTCTTGCTGGACGACCGGGCACTGGAAACCTGGCCGGCACGCGAACGGGCCCGTCGTTTGGCCTGGATGGGTCAACAGGATGAAAGCCCCTTCCCGCTGTCGGTACTGGAAAAGGTCTTGAGTGGTTCCCATGCCCGGCGCCGGCGCTGGGAATGGGAGAGTGCCGCCGATCATGAGCAGGCCAGACACTGGTTAGCGCAGCTGGATCTGGACGGTTTCGGCAGCCGCGACCTCGCCGGATTGTCCGGGGGGGAAAGCCGCCGGGTCTCGCTGGCGACTGCCCTGATGCAGAACGCGCCGGTGCTGTTGCTGGATGAACCCCTGTCGCAACTGGACCTGCGCCATCAACAGCAGGCACTGGCGATTTTCGATAGCGAACGCCGCAATGGCCGCACGCTGGTCACCGTCAGCCATGACCCCAACCATGCCGCCTCCTTCGCCAGCCACGTCTTGCTGTTGTTCGGCGATGGCCGCTGGCTGGCCGGCCCGCGCGACGCGATTCTGACCGCAGACCACCTCACCGCCTTGTATCGCTATCCGGTGAGGGAGTGTCAGATCGGCGAGCGTCGCTGGTTCCTGCCGGAAACCAATGCGTCATGGAACTGATCCTGCTACGCCACCCGAGAGCCTGCGGTGCCGGCGGACGCTGTTATGGCCGACTGGATCTGGCCGCCGACGCGGCGGCGCTGCGTCACTCGATTGCCCACAGTGCCGGCTTGCGCGGCTTACCGGTTTTCACTAGCCCCGCCCGACGCTGCCGGGCGCTCGCCCGTGCCCTGCACCCGGCTCCGGTCATTCTCCCCGGCCTCGCCGAACTGGACTTCGGTCGCTGGGAAGGATGCCTTTGGGACGACATCCCGCGCGACGAGATTGATGCCTGGGCGGCCGACCCGTGGAACTACCGCCCGGGGGGAGGCGAATCGGCGCTTGCCATGACCGAACGCTGGCGCGCCACCGCCCGGCAGCTTTACGCAAGCAGACTGCCCAAAGCCGTGCTGGTAACCCACGCCGGGCTGATCCGGCTGGCGCTGGGCGACGCAGGACTCCTGCCCCCCGAACATCGTCTGGACGCACCGATCGCCCATGACACCCCTTACCGACTGGAACTGTCATGCCCACCTTGATGATTCAGGGCTGTACCTCGGATGCCGGCAAAAGCACCCTGGTCACCGCCCTGTGCCGCCTGCTGGAACGCCGCGGGCTGAGTGTCGCACCCTTCAAACCACAGAATATGGCCTTGAACAGCGCGGTGACCGAAGACGGCGGAGAAATCGGCCGGGCGCAGGCCGTTCAGGCCTTCGCCTGCCGGCTGCCGCCCCATACCGATCACAATCCGGTCCTGCTCAAGCCCACCGCCGACTGCACGGCACAAGTCATTATCCATGGCCAGCCGATCGGCAATCTCAGTACGCTGGACTACCATGCCTACAAAAACGTGGCACGGGACGCGGTGTTCACCTCATGGAATCGCCTCGCGGCCCGCTACCGTCATGTGATTGTCGAGGGCGCCGGCAGCCCGGCCGAGGTCAATCTGCGCGCCAACGACATTGCCAATATGGGCTTTGCCGAACAGGCCGACTGCCCGGTCTGGCTGGTGGCCGATATTGACCGCGGCGGGGTATTTGCCCACCTGACCGGCACGCTGGCCTGTCTGTCGGACAGCGAGCAGGCGCGCATTCGCGGCTTCATCATCAATCGATTTCGGGGTGATCTGGCCCTGCTGCAACCGGGACTGGACTGGCTGGAAGAAAAGACCGGCAAACCAGTGCTGGCCGTGGTGCCCTACCTGCACGGACTGGATCTCGCCGCCGAAGATGCCATTCCGCAGACCTCCACCGCGCACGGCACCTTCCGCGTGGTCGTGCCGGCCCTGCCGCATATTTCCAACCATACTGACTTCGACCCCTTGCGCCGTCAGCCGGGCATAGCATTCCGTTTTGTCGGACCGGGAGAAACCCCACCGCCTGCCGACCTGATCATTCTGCCGGGCAGTAAAAATACCCGTGACGATCTGGCCTGGTTACAGCGCAGTGGCTGGGCGGCGGCCATCGCCCGCCACCTGCGCTACGGCGGCAAGGTGATCGGTATTTGCGGGGGCTACCAAATGCTCGGCGAGCGCATCAGCGACCCGGACGGTCTGGAAGGGGACGCCGGAGACAGTCCCGGATTGGGTTATCTGCCGCTCCAGACCACCCTTGCCCGGCAAAAAACCCTGCGCAACGTCGCCGGCACCCTGACGCTTGACGGCCGCACGGCGCCGGTCGCAGGCTATGAAATCCACCATGGCGCCAGCCACTGCACCAGCGCACCGGTCATCATGCTGGACGAGGGCCGAACGGACGGGGCACTGAGCGGTGACGGTCAGGTGTTCGGCAGCTACCTGCATGGCCTGTTCGATACCCCGCAGGCACTGGAACGGGTACTGTCCTGGGCCGGCTGCACCATTGATGCCCCGCTCTCGGCCGAACAGGCGCTGGATCAGGCCATCGACCGGGTCGCCGATGCGCTGGACAGCGCCCTGAACTGGGATGCCGCCCGGCAGGCCGGACTGGAGCTCGAACCATGACCCGGCTGATTCTCGCGATACAATTTCTGACCCGCCTCCCCACCCCGCAGCTCAAGGAGTTCCGCTCCGAATGGCTGGCGGAAGCGGCTCGCTGGTTTCCACTGGTCGGGCTGTTGCTGGGTGGACTGATCGCCGCCGCGGGCTGGCTGGCGGCGCTGCGCGACCCCTGGCTCGCCGCCTGGGTCATGCTGGGCGCCTGGATCTGGCTGACCGGTGCCTTGCATCTGGACGGCATGGCCGACGTCGCCGATGCGCTGGGTGCCGCGCACCGCAGTCCCGAGCGCTTGCTGGAGGTGATAAAGGATCCCCATCTGGGGGTCTTTGGCGTGGTGACCTTGATCCTGCAATGCAGTGGCAAAGCCATTTTACTGATGCTACTTGCCAGCCGGCACGACTGGCTGGCCGTGGCGCTGATTCCGGCCTGGGCGCGGCTGGGGATTCTTTACTGGCAGACCCTGCCGCCACTGGCCCCCGGCATGGCCGAACGGTTTGCCTGGCATGTCCCGTTCATGGCCCGGCGCATTGCGCTGTGCGCCTTGCTGGTGGCCAGCGCCTGGGCGGCGCCGGCACTGCTGGTGGCGCCTGCGGTGTTCTGGGCCTACCGGCGTTGGCTGCAGGCACGCTTGGGCGGCATTACCGGCGACTGCCTGGGCGCCGGGGTGGAGGTCGTCGAACTGGCACTCTTGCTGTCAATGGTAATTGTTCCCATCTTGCCCCATTAGCATATTTAGTGTGCTTAACGCCAGCCTTTCCGGTGAGGACGGGCTGGTTTGCAACACTCGGGTCACGTCCTTTTTGTACGGTTTCTCACCCGTTTCTCCCTCCACCCTCCCGGCAAAAACTCACAAACCCATGAATAAAAAAGACTAAATCCACCGTCTTTTTCCGATGGTAATACTACCGTCACAGATGACGCATCAGAAGCGCCACACGAGATAAGGACAAAAGCATGAAAACAGTTGACAATAGCGAGCGTGAAACAGCATATAGCGGTAATATTCACCCGATTCCAATACGCTAGCAGCCAGCTGGGTAACAATTTTGCAAGGAGGAAGCATGACGACGCACTGGATTGTGACCAACCGTGAAGTAGTAGTGCGCGATGACAAAGAGGTCGTAAACGAAGACAGCGTCGAAACGCTTCCGACTTTCCGTATCGCCAAGTTTGTCGTACCGAATATCATCGACCCGACCGACGACGACCTGCGTGCCGCCGTCACCTTCGTCAGCGACAAGTTCGACGCCAGCTACCTGCCTTCCTATGGCGGCAGCAGCGATGACTTGCCCGGCACCGCCCAATTGTTCTCCAACACCTATCAGGCGATGCGCCAGTCAGCTGAAGGCAAGGGCGATACACTGGTATTCCTGCACGGTTTCAATCACGGCTGGGTCGATTCGCTGCGCCATCTGCTCAAGCTGAACCAAGTGTACGTCGAGCCGGTCGATAGCCCGGTTTCGCAACTGATCTATTTCTCCTGGCCGTCTGCCGGTCGCCGCAGCGACTATCAGCACGACCAGATCACCGCCCTCAACAGCGGTGGCGTTCTGGCCCGTCTGTTCCTCAAGGCCGGTGCGTTCTACAAGGTCAACTTCGGTGGTCCGAAGCCGCTGCCGTACTGCGGTCGCCGCTTGCACCTGGCGGTTCATTCGCTGGGTACCCAGGTTCTGGAGTCGTTCTGCCATATCGCCGGTGGTTACGACGGCATGAAGTTGAGCCTGTTCAACGAAATCCTGCTGTTCAACGCCGATGCCGACTGGAATGTGCTGGACGAGGGCAAACCCCTGTCGCACCTGAACGAGCTGGCCGAACGCGTTCACGTCTACAGCAACCATCACGACGAAACCCTGTGGGTCTCGGAAACCACCAAGCACAGCAGCAAGCGTCTTGGTCGTCATGGTCCCAAAGACATCAACGCCGTTCCGCCGCGCACTCTGGTGGTCGACACCACCAAGAACCTGCCGCCGGCACCGCTCACCCAGCTGCATCTGGACCGCTTCGCCGAAGTGGCGCAACGCATCCACGATATCAACGACCTGAGCCCGGAAGCCCGTCAAGCGATCGTGCATCACTGGGGCTATCTGTTCCGCTCCGACGTGGTCAACGATATCAAGTCGGTGCTGCGTGGCGAATCGGCCCGCGAGATCGGCAACCGCATCCCGGAACGCAGCGACCTGTACTCCTTGCGTTAAGCAGGACGGTCCGACCCGGACAAGAAGGAGGCTTCGGCCTCCTTTTTTTA